>CBFHVI010000004.1:123193-126240 GCA_965658995.1 Flavobacteriales bacterium
TCATTCTTATCGGAATGGTCATGCTAATTGATTATTCCATTAAGATTATTATTAGGAGAATATCAGTAAGAATTGCTGCAGGTACCAAAACCAAATTTGACGACATACTCATCACCAATAAACTGCCGAGAAATGTGGCTCACATTCCAGCCATCGTTTTGTTTCATGTCTATGTACCGTTAGTTTTTCGAGATTTTGTGAAGGCAGGAAATGTAGTGGAAAAGGGAGTAGAAGTACTTGGTATTGTACTCACTTTATACATTGTACGTAGTATATTAAACTCAATAAAAGATTACCTCAAAATACAACCTAAGTATAAGGACAAACCAATTGATAGTTACATTCAGGTATTTATGATATTTGCATGGTTTACAGGGTTTCTATTTTCTTTTACGGTAATTACGAATACGGAAGTATGGCAGTTTTTAACTGCTTTGGGTACAATTTCTGCAGTGATTATTTTGGTATTTCGAGACACTATTCTTGGGTTTGTAGCAAGTATCCAAGTATCGATCAACGACATGGTGCGAATAGGCGATTGGATTACCTTCGAAAATTACGGTGCTGATGGTGATGTAGTCGAAATTAATCTGGCAACGGTAAAAGTTCAGAATTTTGATCACACCATAACCACGATTCCTACCTATGCCTTGATTTCGGATAGTTTTAAGAACTGGAGAGGAATGCTTGATTCGCCAGGGAGAAGAATAAAAAGAGCTCTTTACGTGCGTCAGGATACAGTGAAATACCTAGCGGATAGCGACATTGAAAAATTAATGCAAATTGATTTCCTTACTAATTATTTGACTCAAAAGAAAGAGGAGCTCGCCAAGTTTAATGAGGCAAACGTAAAAAACAAAGAGTTAATTCTCAACGGAAGACATTTGACTAATCTCGGTATATTTAGGAAATATGTCGAATTGTATTTACAACAACATTCTGCTATACACAAAGACTTGTTGTTCATGGCAAGGCAGCTACAGCCTACTCCTAAAGGAATTCCTGTCGAAATTTATGCATTTTGCAGAGACAAAGTGTGGCAAAACTATGAATATATCCAAGCAGATATATTTGACCATTTGCTTGCGTCTATTCAGTATTTTGATTTGGAAGTGTTTGAGTCTCCCAACAGTAAAAGTTTTAAATAACTCTGCTGCTTGTCGAGAAATGACAAAGCACAAAAAAACTCGCTAGGATTTACCAGCGAGTTTTTTTATTTAAGTCTCTGGTCCCTTACTTATTGTCCTCGTTATTGGGAGTAACTATAGGTGTTTGAGTTTGCAATGTGTTTCTGTAATTTTGGTCTATTCTAGAAGAGTCAGAAACTTCTTCGGCACCAGGAGTCCCGATAATCATCGAAGAACCCAAAGCGAGAATTACGATAAAAATCGCCAAATACCAAGTAGCTTTCTCAACTACATCATTCGTTTTCTTTACACTCCCTAGTTGGTTTGCAGAACCAAAAGAGGAATCAATTCCTCCTCCTTTTGGATTTTGAATAAGAATAACCAACATCAACAAAATTGCTGCTATGATGGATAAAATAAATACTAAAGTGCTCATTATAATTGTAGTTTAATTCTGTTCGTTTTCTCTAATTTTCTTAATTAGGTCAGCAAAGTAAGCTTTTTTTTCTGGATTTTTCAAACTTAAACGCTCATAAATTCCTATCGCCTTTTCGCTCAGCCCTTGTGTTTGATATATTCGCGCCAGAGTTTCGGTGGCAAAATTATCTTTCTCTATTAAACTTTCACCAGCTACTTTTACAGGAGAGTAAAAGGATTGTTTTGGGTGAGATTTGCTTAGTTTAATATGGCCAGAATCAGTTTTTCTCTCCGCAATAAATTTATCTACAAGTTGCTCAATACTTGGTTTTTCTTCTTTTTTGTAAGCGATCGTTTCCTTTTCTTCCATAACTTCACGAGGAGCCAACCAATCATAAAAACTAGAAGGTGTTTTTGCTTCTTTTTCTGAAGGAATTGACTTGGGAAGACTTTCAATGGGCGGAGGCAATTCGATTTCCAATTCCTTAGTTCCTTCTTCCTCTTCCAGCAAAGATACGGAACTCATAGCGCTCGAGAGTATCAATTGTTCCAGCTGAGAATCTTCCGTAGTTTGAATTTTCTGTTTGTTACTCGAAATAACCTCTTCAATTTTTGCAGTGGAAGAAGGAGGTTTAGACTCTTTATTGTGAGTGGGCTCTAATTCTCGAAGATTGGGGACAGCTATTTCCTCAATTTCGGAAAGTTCATTTTCCTCCACTGTTTTTTTGGTTTCGATGAATTCTTTTTTCTTCTCAGAATGAATAAATTCATAGAGCTTTTCGCGATTTGGAACCGAAATAGCAGTGTATTTTAATTGAGATTCAAACAGTACATTTTCTTGTTCGTGGTATCCTTTGGCCAAAAGAAAAGACAAATTTCCTGAATACGGATATTCCTGAAGTAACTGTTCCAACTCCTTTACCTCTTCTTCTTTTAGAGCAAAAGGAGTATGAATCCATCCTATGAAATCTGATTTTGTTACCAATCTCCTAAAGTTTTATCAAAAATATCTTGAGTAATTTGATTAAAAATTTCTTCGATTAATCTGTCCTGAATGGAATTAATATCACTCGAACTTGCATAATCTGCAAATCGAGTGAATGATTGGTCAAAATTCTTTTTTTCATCAATTTGATTCACAAATGTAACCTTTACAGCGATCGTCAATCTGTTTTGAGCAGCTGTTTGGTTTCCTTGTACAGAAATAGGTTGAATTGTGTAGCTAGAAATTGTGCCTTCATAGCTTAAATCTCCATTGCTCGAAATAAGTTCTAGTTTGGTTTGCGATTGGAATAAATCTCTCAATTTTTCAGTAAAAGTAAAACCAATTGTAGAAGGCCCCAATGAAGCTTGATTCGTAAACTGATCGATAGAAATCGTTTTTAAGTTCGGATCAATAGGTCCTCCTTGAGCAGAATAGTTGATTTTGCAACTCACCAAACTGAGAAACAATGCGCAATATAGAAGTCCATTTTTTATCATCAGGACAAAAATAACGAAAAC
>CBFHVI010000005.1:0-120138 GCA_965658995.1 Flavobacteriales bacterium
AACGTATAAATTTTAAACCTTTTATGGAGAGTTGTAAATTGATAGTCCTTCTTGCCTTGCGATCTTTTTTTTTTGTCATTCCTGCGTTGGCAGGAATCTACTTTCATCAGATAGATTCTCGTTTTTCAGATTTCTTTCTTCAAAGGAATGACAGATGAAAAGACAATAAAATAGTTGTTGTAAAAGCTACTTCACCATCAACTTAAACCCCTTGCCGTGAATATTTACAATCTCTACTTTTTCGTCTTGGTTGAGGTACTTTCTTAATTTAGTAATGTACACATCCATACTTCTGCCATTAAAGTAATTGTCATCGCCCCACACTGCTTTTAATAAATCATTTCGATCAACCTCTTTCCCAATATTTTGGGCCAGTATTTTTAATAGCTCGCATTCTTTTGTGGTAAGTTTTTGTTCGTTACCTTGAAAAGACAAAATACGCGTGTTGTAGTCGAATAAATAGTGATGTATTGGATACAAATGATTCTCTTCCTTGGTGTTAGTTCTTTTCAGAATGGCATTTACTCTGGCAATGAGTTCGTCCATACTAAATGGTTTGGTTAGATAATCGTCAGCGCCTAATTCAAATCCTTTAAGCTTATCTTCTTTCATGCTTTTTGCCGTCAGAAACAATATGGGAGTTTCTTTGTCTATTCCACGGATGTCTTTGGCTACGGCAAACCCATCTTTTTTTGGCATCATTACATCTAGAATTATAAAATTGTACGCATTATTTGTAAATTCTTGGTAGGCAATTTCTCCGTCCACGGCCAATGTGCAGGAAAACCCTTTTGCACGCAAAAATTTACTTAATAACATTCCTAAATTTGGATCATCTTCGGCTAGTAGTATGCTAGTATTGCTCATAGTCTAGTTTTTATTGTTGTACGATAGGAAGCGAGAGGATAAATGTGCTCCCTTTTTCTTTAGTGCTTTTTGCTTCAATCTTTCCACCGTGTAATTTAATCATTGTTTTCACGTAGTTGAGCCCCAAGCCAAAACCTTTTACATTGTGTAGGTCTCCTGTTGGCACACGGTAGAGTTTTTCAAATACTTTTTCCAAATTTTCTTTGCTAATTCCTATGCCATTGTCCGTTACTTTTATCAAAAATGAGTCAATAGTTTTTGCCGTAGAAATAGTAATTTCAGGGTTTCTCGTGGTGTATTTTATAGCGTTGTCAATCAAGTTTTGAAACACATTGGTTAAGTGCTGTTTGTCTCCCCAAAAAGGCATACTCGCGAGTTCGTTTTCGAGTGTAATTTGTCCATTTAGTTGGTTCACTTGTAAGGAAAAGTTTCCTTTCACTTTGTGAATAATTTCCAGTAAATCCACTTCTTCCCGCTGGAGTTTCATTTGTCCCTTATCCAAGATAGCTGTTTTTAGTACCGTATCTACTAATCCTTTTAGTCTAGAATTTTCGTCCTTAATCATATTTACGAAAGTTTCATTGGATTCTTTAGAATTCATATCTGCGTCATTGAGGGCTTCACAAGCCAATTGAATGGTGCTTATTGGAGTTTTGAGCTCATGGGTCATGTTGTTGATAAAGTCATTTTTTATTTCGGAGAGCTGTTTTTGTTTTCGAATGGTATTAACCGTAAAGTAGAAGGCATAAATAACAGCAAGTATCAGCAGAAAGGAAATGCTCAGAATCAACCACATTTTTCGGAAAATGAAGTTGTTCTTTTTAGGAAAAATAATACTAATAAAAGGCTGAGTAAGCATAAAATCATCAACGAATACAGGAATATTAATCCCTTCACTTAGCAGTTGACTTGTATATTGTTTTGTTGTGCTATCTGTCTCAAACAAATAATTACCCGCGGCATCAAATACACCAAAAATATAGGGCGTGTTGATCCCTCGTTTTTTCATTTGGGATTGAATCAATGAATCCAGTTGTTCTTTTGTAATTTTATCTGAAAATTGTTGAAATGGAGTATTATCCAACATCGCATTTATCAAGGCATTAATATCAGTAACCCCCTGATTTAGTTGCTTCTGACGTTGAAAAAACTTAGTTTCTTGATTTTTTCTGATTACCTTAGGAACCTCTTGAGTAACCACAACCAAAGAAGTCTTTACCTCTTGGTCGAATTGCGATTTGCGCACTTCAATGGCATTGTTTATCCATACAATTTGAACGCCAATAAGTCCCAAAATAGCCAGACTTATGAGTACAACGATATTTTTAAGATTCAGTTTCATTATTTTTACGGAGATAAAGTTAAGTATTAATCTCACCCAAAACAGAGGTAAGGAATTATTTAACTTTCTTTAACAGAGAATCTATTCAGTAGTAAATACCTATATTTGTTGCGAATACCGTAAAAGAAACAAAACAGAATTATGGCAAAATCAATAGCACAACCAGCCAACGACCAATTGAATAAAATAGTTGAAAACACTAAAATTTTGGGAGACATTGACTCGCAAACCAATATGCGTGTTGATGGAAGAATAAAAGGAACCTTGAAAGTAAAAGGAAAATTAGTTTTGGGGGTCAATGGCTTTGTAGAAGGAGAAATTCACTGCGAAAATGCAGAGATTGAAGGAACTATTAATGGAAATATTCAGGTCTCTGGATTGTTGTCTCTTAAATCTACCTCAAAAATTCAAGGAGACATAACTTCCCAAAAACTATCGATGGAGGCAGGAGCGCTTCACAATGGAAAAACATCTATGGGTGCACCGAGTATTGCCAAACCTATCTCATCCACTTCCCAAAATGGATAAAACGCCTCTTTATTTCTTGTTCGTGGCTGCCCTTTTTGGCGGAATACTCTGCGATACTACACTCAAATTTGGTTTTCCATTTTTTACGATTGTGTTCGTTTTGATTGCGGCTATTATTTTTGTGGTAGTCACTAAACCAAGAAGTATCGATGAAGAAGAATAAGAGAGTAAATTCGATCTTGGCGTATTCGGGTATAGGAATTCAAATAGGTGTTTCCATCTATTTTGGTGCTTATCTCGGAAAAATCCTCGATGCAAAATACCACACAGAAAAACCCTATTTCACCTTAGGATTGGTCGCTTTGATTTTTGTTATCTCCATGTATTCTCTTGTTGTCCGATTAAATCGAATGAATAATGAGGAAGAATAACGTCATTTTTCAGGGATTGTACGCGCTTTTTATACTAATAGCTCTTTATTTTCTCCACAATTATGCCAATGAGCAGTATCAATGGGTACATACAGAGATAGTGTTTTCGGTGTATGGCATTCTTTTTTTGCTCACGCTCCTATTTTTTATCCTCCTCGCAATCGCTAAAAAAAATATGTCAGATCACCTCGGGTTTCTGTACCTCTTTTGGGTGATGATAAAATTTGTAGTGCTTTTTATTCTTTTCTTTTCCGAGGTAAACAATAATATTGAGACAAAAAGAGCAGAAGTGTTCACCCTTATTTTTCCCTATTTGGTGAGTGTTTTTTTAAGCGCATACCCTCTTTCCAAAGAGTTAAACAAGTTAGAATTCAATTAATTGAATAGAAATACAATGTTTTTTGACTAATAAGGGATATAAATTGTTTTAAATTTTTACTTTTGCAGAATAAAATTTGCTCAAAACAGAATCATGACCAAAAAAGTGTTTAAAATATTCGTTTTAATCGTATTCAGTCTTAGCTCGTTAGTTTCGTTTGCCTCAGCGGAATCTTATGGCCATTCAGATACTACCCAAGTTAAGAAGTCGATCAGAGAAGAAATCAAAGAAACGATAGCTCATCACCTTCAGGATTCTTATATTTTTGAAATAACTCATGGAGTAAGTTTTCCATTGCCAGTTATTTTATGGGATGGAGGTTTGCATGTGTTTTCTGGTTCAGCATTCCACCATGGAGAATACACAGTAGAATCCAAAGGAAACTTTTACAAACTCCACCACGGAAAAATTTACAAGACTGACAGTGAAGGTCACATCAAGTATGACGAAGATCACCATGTTCAAAATGAAAAACCTGTTGATTTTTCAATCACCAAAAATGTATTCGTGATTATCTTAATGTCTGCTTTTTTACTTTTCTTGTTCTCGAGAATGGCAAAGCGCTACGCAAACAACATGAACCCCGGTGGAGCAGCCAAATTTTTGGAGCCAATCATTATTTTTATCCGAGACGACATCGCTATTCCTAATATCGGAAAGAAACACTATAAGAAATACATGAGTTACTTGTTGACTATTTTCTTCTTCATATGGTTTTTGAACCTTGCCGGAATGACTCCACTTGGAATTGGGGTAACCAATAACATAGCGGTAACTTTTGCCTTGGCGTTGCTTACTTTTCTTATTACTCAGTTTACTGCAAACAAAAATTATTGGGGACATATATTTTGGATGCCTGGCGTTCCAAAACCAATGAGAATTATTCTTGCACCTATTGAACTACTAGGGGTATTTATTAAGCCATTTGCCTTGATGATTCGTTTGTATGCAAACATGACAGCTGGCCACATCGTTATCATGAGTTTGATTGGGTTGATTTTTGTCTTCCAAAATTACTTTGCAACAGGAGCCTTTTTCGGACTCACTTTATTTTTATCAGTTTTGGAGTTGTTAGTAGCAGCTCTTCAGGCATATATTTTTACGATGTTATCCGCTCTGTACTTTGGTGCAGCAGTAGAGGAGCATCATTAATTAGAATTTAGAAACACATTTATTAACCAAAAAAAAACAAACAACATGACAATTCCAAATATCGTAGGAGCAGGATTAATCGTAATCGGTGCTGGACTAGGAATCGGTAAAATTGGTGCATCTGCAATGGAAGGTATCGCAAGACAACCTGAAGCTTCTGGAAAAATCCAAACGGCTATGCTTATCGCTGCTGCCCTTATCGAAGGTATTGGTTTTGCTGCATTATTTGCTGCATAATCATAAATGAATTTAGTAGTTGCAACGGTTGGTTGCAACTACTTATTTTAATTGTTTTTTTTAAAAAGAAAGTATGGAAAAGTTACTATCAGATTTTTCAGTTGGATTGTTTTTTTGGCAATCATTAGTATTTGTAGCGCTTATCTTGTTGCTAAGAAAATTTGCGTGGAAACCAATTTTAAATGCAGTAAATGCGAGAGAAGAGAGCATTGAAAACGCGTTAAACTCTGCCGAAGATGCAAAAAAAGAAATGGCAAATTTAACAGCCTCGAACGAGAGACTATTAAACGAAGCAAGAGAAGAAAGAGATGCATTGATGAAAGAGGCTAGAGAAATGAAAGCCGATATTGTGGCTAAAGCCAAGGAAGAAGCGAAAGTAGAAGGAGAAAAGATGATTGCAGGAGCCAAAGAGGCCATAGAGATGGAAAGAAAAGCGGCAATTGTGGAATTGAAGAATCAAGTTGCAGCCCTTTCAATTGACATTGCAGAGAAAGTGGTAAAAGGAAACTTAGCATCCGATGATAAACAAAAAGCTTTGGTCAACGAATTAGTAGAAGAAGTAAACCTTAACTAAGGGTTTAACCATTTAACTCAAAACATGAAAGATAGTAAAACAGCATCACGTTACGCAAAAGCACTTTTAGAGTTGTCACAAGAAGGTGGTGCGCTTGAAGAGGTCTTTGCAGACATGAATTCTTTATCCGCAACGTTGGCAGAAAGTGCTGATTTACGTTCGTTGGTGAAGAATCCTGTGATAAAAGGGGAAGAAAAATCAAAAGTGTTCAAAGCCCTTTTTAGTTCTCAGTTTAACGAGATTACAATGAACACCATTGATTTGTTAGTAAACAAGAAACGAGAAACTCTACTTTCAGAAACTGCAACCCAATTTGTGGGATTGTACAAAGCGAGTAAAAATATCGTTACGGCAGAAGTAAGCTCCGCTTTTTCGCTAGACGAAGAACAGAAAAAAAATATAGTTGCTCTATTAAAGCACGATGGTGAAGTAGAAATAATCGAAAAAATAGATCCTTCGCTTATCGGAGGTTTTATTGTGAGAGTGGGCGATAAGCAAATTGATGCGAGTGTCGCAACCAAATTCAAGAACCTGAGAAAAGAAATTTCTTTGAACTAATTTAATATGAAAAAAATTGCACTTCTTTTTGCTCTTGCCTTGCTAGTTTTTTCTTTCAACGAACTTGGAGATAAACTAAAGGTTAAGTTCAAAAAAGGGACAATTTTGGTAGAAAAGAAGCCTTGGGGTAAATATGAAAGAACTGGTGGAAAAAGCTTTTATAGTACGTTGTTGGGAACAGAATTTGTGTCGGTAAATGGATTAAGTTATGGAACAGGAAAGTATTACAACGACAGCAAAGGAGTAAGAAGAGAGTACATGCACTTTTATGCAGAACTTCATTTCTTAACGACAGACTTGGAAAAGTTTGAGACAGAGTTAGTGGGTAAATCATTGATTAGAGCCTTTATTAAAGAAGGTGTCATTGAGAATGACGAACTAAACATAGAGAACGTAAAGAAATTTAAAACGAAATACGAGGATAATATATCTGAAAAACGATTTTTGACAAAATAAATAAATCAAATGGCAGGAATAAAACCAGCAGAAGTATCTGCAATTATCAAAGAGCAGCTATCAGGATTTAAAACTGAAGCTCAATTAGAAGAAGTAGGAACTGTATTGCAAGTAGGTGATGGAGTTGCACGTATCCATGGATTGTCTAATGTACAATCAGGAGAGCTTATCGAATTCGAAGATGGATTGCAAGCAATTGTATTGAACTTGGAGGAAGATAATGTAGGTGCAGTACTTTTGGGATCTTCTGATGTGGTAAGAGAAGGTGCGTCTGTAAAAAGAACAAACCGAATTGCCTCTATTAAAACTGGAGAAGGAATTGTCGGAAGAGTAGTAGATACATTGGGTCAGCCTATTGATGGAAAAGGTCCAATTGAAGGTGAATTGTACGAAATGCCAATCGAAAGAAAGGCACCAGGTGTAATTTACAGACAACCAGTAACCGAGCCGCTTCAGACAGGAATTAAAGCAATTGATGCTATGATTCCAGTGGGAAGAGGACAAAGAGAGTTGATTATTGGAGATAAGCAAACAGGTAAAACTACTGTAGCTATCGATACAATCATTAATCAAAAAGAATTTTACGACAAAGGGGAACCAGTATATTGTGTGTATGTAGCAGTAGGTCAAAAAGCTTCTACAGTAGCAGGAATCGTAAAAAAATTAGAAGAAGCAGGTGCAATGGCATACACAACTATTGTAGCGGCAAATGCTTCGGATCCAGCACCACTTCAGTATTATGCACCATTTACGGGAGCAGCAATAGCTGAATTCTTTAGAGATACGGGAAGACCTGCATTAATTGTTTATGACGATTTGTCGAAGCAGGCTGTGGCATACCGTGAGGTATCTCTTCTTTTGAAAAGACCTCCAGGAAGAGAAGCTTACCCAGGAGATGTTTTCTTCTTGCACTCAAGATTATTGGAAAGAGCTGCAAAGGTGATCGAAATTGATGACATTGCGAAAGAAATGAATGATTTACCAGAATCTATGAAAGGGATGGTAAAAGGAGGTGGTTCAATTACGGCACTGCCAATCATTGAAACACAAGCAGGTGATGTATCAGCATACATTCCAACCAACGTAATTTCAATTACTGATGGTCAAATTTTCTTGGAGCAAGATTTATTTAACTCAGGAGTGAGACCTGCAATTAATGTAGGAATCTCGGTATCGCGAGTAGGAGGTAACGCTCAAATTAAATCCATGAAGAAAGTAGCTGGAACATTGAAATTGGACCAAGCACAATACAGAGAATTGGAAGCGTTTGCTAAATTTGGTTCTGACCTAGATGCAAGTACAAAGGCAGTATTAGATAAAGGAGCAAGAAACGTTGAGTTATTGAAACAAAACGAAGGATCTCCACTATCGGTAGAGCACCAAATTGCCGTATTGTATGTAGGAACCAAAGGATTGATTGGAAATGTACCAGTGAACAAAGTAAAACAGTTTGAGGAAGAATACATTGCATATTTAGAAGCGAAACACAGAGATACTCTGGATTTATTGCAAGCTGGTAAGTATACAGATGAAGCAACTGATGTGCTGACACAAGTGGCAGCAGAATTGAGCGCTAAGTACTAAAAAGAACATAGAAGAAGGAATATAGAAAAAAGAGAATAGAGTAAATAAGTATGTTTGTTTTCTTTTTTCTTTCATCTAACATCTAATAAATGGCTAATTTAAAAGAAATACGTAATAGGATTACTTCGGTAAATTCAACAATGCAGATAACCTCTGCAATGAAGATGGTATCGGCTGCTAAGCTAAAAAGAGCTCAGGATGCAATTACCCAATTGTTGCCTTACGCCAATAAACTTCAAGAAATTCAAATGAACTTAAGTTCGAGTTTGGACAGTTCAGAAGGAGTTTACTCACAAGAAAGAGAGGTGAAGAATGTATTGTTTGTCGCAGTTACCTCGAACAGAGGACTGTGCGGAGGATTCAATAACAACGTAAATAAAAAAGTGGCCTTACTTGCAAAAGAATATCCAAATTCTAATGTGCATTTCATGGCAATTGGTAAAAAAGCTCAGGAGTTCTCTAAGAAAAACTTTGCAGCGACAAATATGCCTGAGATTCCAACAGATTTAGAGAAGATTTACAATGATTTGAATTTTAATTCAGTGGCAGAAGTCGCTGAACTAATCATGGATTGGTTCAAAGAAGAAAAAGTAGACAAAGTTGTAATGGTTTACAATCATTTTGTAAATGCAGCAAACCAAACTGTAATGACTGAACAATTTTTACCGATTGAAAAGGTGGAAATGGAAGATTCATCAGTAAGTAATGCCGATTACATATTTGTTCCATCAAAAGAGAGAATCATCGCTGATATAGTGCCTAAATCATTGAAAGTACAATTGTACAAAGGAGTATTAGATTCTCACGCTGGTGAGCATGGTGCTAGGATGACAGCGATGCACAAAGCAACCGATAATGCAGGTGATATGTTGTTTGACCTTAAATTGACATACAACAAAGCAAGACAAGCGGCCATTACCAACGAAATCCTTGAGATTGTAGGCGGAGCTGAAGCACTCAAGAACTAAGTTTGAACGAATATAAAGTTGAAAGCTCTAACGAAAGTTAGGGCTTTTTTTTGCGATAACACAAGCCAAAGAGAAAGAATGGCAACAGTGCTTGAAAGATAACCGGTTGGTACAGAAATTAACCAGTAGATAACGAATCTTTTTTAGCAAATTCGTTCTACAATTTCCAGTTCTCTGTGAGGTCCCAATTAGAGCGAATTTCAATTTGCGTTGGGAAGAAAAATACCGGTTCTGGTTTCTTTTTTAAATAGTAATCACCAGTGTCCCATTTTCCATTTTTATTCACGTCTTCAATAGCTTTTAGCGCATATTTTCCGGGTTTGAGTCGCAAGAACGAAACAGAAGACTCGCCCATAAATTTTTGAGACTTAACTTGCTTCCCTTCCTCATTTAAGAGGTAAAGTAAGTAGCTTACCGAGTCATTTTTGGGAAAAGCTTTGAGTGTAAAGCTTCCAAAGTAACTATCTTTTTTAACAGAAATAACACCCGCAACAGTATCGGTAAGGGAAAATTCAAAAATATCTTCCACAGAGTTGGGTAATAGCTGATATTTGTAGGTTTGATCTTCCTTTTTTGAGAAATACAGATTGAGCGACTTCAGGACGTAAGAAACGCTATCAATTGCCACAAGAGTAGTATCTTTTATAATAGAAATTAAATTTTGGTTTACACTGGAAATGGGTCTGTTAAATTCAATGGAAAGCGGAGCCTTTTTGTCTATGCTTCTGTCTGAATTCTTGAAAGTAAACTCCTCTTTCTGAGATTTAGGAGTTGGTTGATAAACATTAATTATTTCAGTGCTTGTATCCGTTGTTATGGTTAGCTGAGCTTTTTCTTTTCCCAAACTCAACCCCCAAAGAACCAGCGAATCTCGTTCTGTGTTCATCTCACTTTTTATAAAACTGACAGGTACACTGTCCGTATGTACAATATTCCAATGTTTTAGAGAACGGGCAAAAGTGAGAGTAAGTTTTCCGGGATATTCAAATTTTTTGCTCGTAACAGATTGTTTGATGTAATCCTGAGTGAACAAAGAAAGGATGTGGTAGGAGGTTACGGTGTCTTCATCAAGTGAGATGATTGAGTCGATCGTACCAATTTGTTCATTCGGTAAGTCATAGAGAAAGTTTCTGTTTTCGTCTTTTAAAGCGAATAATTTATACGCTCCCTTTTTTATATTACTCAAGGAGTACTTTCCTTCTTTATTGGTAATAGCATAATAAACAGGACGTTCTTTGGAAACGACAGAGTCTTGGGTGTTTTCGTACAACATCACCAATACATTGTACTGTGGTTTTCCAGAAAAAGCGTTAATTACCTTGCCAGATGTATTCATTGAGTCAATGAAACTACCTGTTGAGAACACAAACTTAAAATCAGGTAAGGCGTTACCAACGGTGTAATCCGATATGGCATCACCGAAGTTCACGGTGTAGGTTGTATTGGGTTTGAGATCGTTATTAAGATGAATAGTAAGCGTTTTTCCCTTTATCACAAATTCCGGTTCGTTTTCAATACTCGGTGAGAAAAACACATGTTGTTTAGGATTTTTCAAGACAAAGTATTCATTGAATGCCAAAACCAGTTTGTCTCCCTCAAAGTAAGTGGAATAATTCAGGGGAATGGTTCCAATACTATCCAAAAAAGGAGGAGATGTATCAGGTGTTCCTCCATTAGGTGCCGCGATTTGTGCGCAACTTTGCATCAACCAGAATGCAAAAAAAATAGAGATGTAATAAAATAATTTCATGGGAATATAAGAGTAACCAAAAAGTTAGAAGTTTATTTCATTGAGTAACTGAGTTAGGTTCTTTTCATCAATTGTATCAAATGTATCCAATTCTTTGCTATCCACATCTAATATCGCTATTACTTCGTTGTTTTTAACTATAGGAATTACTATTTCTGATCTTGATAATGAGCTGCAAGCAATATGTCCTTCAAATTGTTCGACATCGGGTACAATAAGTGTTTTTTGTTTTTCCCACGAAGTTCCACATACTCCCTGTCCTTTGGGAATTCTGGTGCAAGCAACGGGCCCTTGGAAGGGTCCCAAAACCAGAGTGTCCTCTTTTACAAGGTAAAATCCAACCCACAAAAATCCGAAGGCTTCTTTCAGTCCAGCCGCTACATTCGCTAGATTCGCAACAAGATCGTTTTCGTTAGCAATTAATGATTTAAGTTGAGGAATTAATTCTTGATACAACTCCTCTTTGGTGGTCTTTGTTAAGAGTAAATCTTCTGCCATATTATTTTGTTAAATCATTCCCGAACGCCTCCATCATTTTATAGAAAATTTGGGTGTTGTCGTAAATTCCAGAAAAATTCTTAGCCCCTTTTCCATAAGCAAATACGGGAATCATAGATGCGCTATGATGTTTTGTAGAGAAGCCTCCGGTGAGCGAGGAACCATCTAATTCTCCTTCAATGATAGCATATCCGCCAGTTTCGTGATCTGCGGTAATAATTACTAGTGTTTCACCATTTTGATCGGCATAATCAAGAGCAATCTTTATCGTTTCATTGAAATCAAGCATTTCATTAATAATATATTCCGAATCATTATTGTGGCCTCCCCAATCTATTTGTGATCCTTCGACCAGCAAAAAGAATCCATTTGTATCTTTCTTCAAAATATCAATGGCTTTTTGAGTAGCCAAAGGAAGTATAGGTCCTCTGCTCGGTGCCTCGTCTCCTTCCGAAAAAACACGTTTTCCGGGTTGAGTGGGCGAATAGAGATACGCTAACTTAAAAATTTCTTTGGTGTCAAAGTTAGAAGTTAATGTGTCTGGAATGGTGTAGCCTTTTTCAGTTAATTCTTGTAGTAAGTTTCTTCCATCCTTTCTCGTTTCAAAATATTTTTTTCCACCCCCAATAAGCACATCTACTCCACTATTTACGAACTGCTCCGAGATAGCCTCATTGGCGTCATATCTCCGCGAATAGTGGGCATAGAAACAAGCAGGAGTTGCATGCGTTACAGTGCTTGTTACCACAATCCCGGTGGCTTTTTTGTTTTCTTCGGCATATTCTACAAATGTTTTATAATTTGCAGAATCCTCCATCGCTTGAGAAATCATTCCATTTCTTGTTTTCTTACCCGTGGCAAAAGCCGTGGCACCAGCCGAGGAATCCGTAATAAGTTCCTTTTTAGAATTTGTTTTTATCAGTCCAATAGTGTTGCATCTTTCTAGCTCCAATCTATTCCCGTTTCGGTACATTCCTGCGGTAATTTGTGATATTCCCATTCCGTCCCCAATCAGTAGAATTATATTTTTTGGGGTAGAATTTGAATTTTCTTGGGACTTGTTCGGGTCTTCAGGCTCTCCCGAGGTGTTCTCTTTGCAAGAAAACAAAACAACGAGAGAGACCAATAAAAAGGTGAGTGACTGTTTCATTTAGGTATATTCGGTTTATCAAAGATAAAAAAACGGAATGGGTTTAACTGAAAATCATTTCTAAAACAGGCAAAGATTTTAATTCGCGCATTTCTGTGTGATAACGGTAGTAAGTGAGGATGAGTTGTAAACCTCTCTTTCTAGCCCTATTCGATAAGTTAATTTCACTTTTTGTTTCAAAACTTGCTTCGCAAAGACTCTGAAAAAGGACTGTTTCTTCTTGGTCAAAAAAATGTGAATGGGTGGGAGTAGAAAAAGTTAAGTCTCCTTCAGCATAATCGTAGTAAGTTCCTTTGCCATGTATGTCGGGCTCAAATCCAAGGAAAGAAGTGAGCTGAACTAAAAATAGTAAATGAAAATTTGGGTCAAATTGTTCTTTTTCAAGTTCCATGATTTTAGACTCGAGGAAGGTAAATTTTTGGGGATTTGCCTCTTCTTCTTGAATTACTTGGTTCAGTACTTCATTGATAAAAATGAGAACATTGGATTTGTAAATGTTCTGATAAACATCTCGAAGAGGAAAGGCGAGCTCGTATTCTTTCAACGAATAAATCGTTTTTTTTGGTTGCTGAAATCCAGTGATATTAACGATTGATAAAGGCAAGTATTTATTTTTATTTTGTTTGCTCGTTCTACCAAAGTAGGAACGTATACCGAATTGGGCGGTGAATATTTTCACTAAAAACCCTCCTCCGGTTAGTTTGACTTTACGCAGTAATATTCCTTGTGATTTATGATACATCCTGTACTTGTTGAGCGTAATAAATAGGAAATTTCGGGTGACACATAATTTGATTCTTTTTCTCGACCGATACTTTATTGTGTTTTTCTATTTCCAATGCCTCAAAGGTATTATATTTGTTCCTCAGTTGAATGAATTATATTTTTTTTTTGGTAAAAATAGCCGACATAGAACTTGGGGATTTCCCCTTGCTGCTTGCTCCCATGGAGGATGTGAGCGATCCTCCTTTCCGTGCTTTGTGTAAGCAGCATGGAGCCGATCTGATGTATACCGAATTTATTTCCTCAGAAGGATTGATTCGCGATGCGGCTAAAAGTGTCAGAAAGCTGGATATTTTTGAATACGAAAGGCCCGTAGGTATTCAAATTTTTGGTTCAAACATTGAATCCATGAGAAAAGCGACTGAGGTAACCCAAGGTGCTAACCCAGACATTATTGACATAAACTATGGATGTCCCGTAAAAAAAGTGGCTGGAAAAGGAGCGGGAGCAGGTATTTTACAGGATGTGCCAAAAATGGTTGAGATGACCAAGGAAATTGTACGTTCCACGCATTTGCCAGTCACGGTAAAAACCCGTCTGGGATGGGATGATAACTCCAAATACATTGTGGAGGTTTCCGAAAGATTGCAAGATGTAGGAATTCAAGCAATTTCGATTCATGGTAGAACCCGAAAACAAATGTACAAAGGCGAGGCAGATTGGTCGTTAATCGCGGAAGTTAAGAACAATCCCCGAATGACTATTCCTGTGTTTGGGAATGGAGACGTTAATTCTCCTCAAAAAGCGGTTGAATATAAGAATCGATATGGAGTGGATGGCGTAATGATAGGAAGAGCGAGTATCGGAAACCCTTGGTTTTTTGATCAAGTAAAACACTTTATTAGAACCGGAGAAGAATTGGCATTGCCCACAATAAATGAACGCGTAGATGTGGTTAAAAAACACCTAGAAATGTCATTGGAATGGAAAGGTGAACATGAGGGAATAGTGGAAATGAGAAGGCACTATGCCAACTATTTTAAGGGAATTAGAGATTTTAAACCTCTCCGGATGAAACTAGTAACCACCATGGAAGTTGAGGAGATATTCAATACTCTTGAAGAAATCAAGAATTTTAATTTTTCCTACGAAGTATAGCTCTTAAGTAGTTTGTATTTCTGCTTGGTTTCCCAATATGTAATTCGTGCTATTACCCAGCCATACTTGCCATCTAAGAAACCTCTATGAAGAAGATAGCTTGAAACAAATCGAGAAATAGGACTAAAAATAATTTTGAACCAACTCGACTTTTTTCCAGCTTCGTGGTACGCTTTTGCAGCAATGTTAGAGAACTTTTCTGCTTGCCTCCAGTGTTCTTCAATTGTGTAATAACTGTAATGTAACAAATCACCCTTAATATGTTGTCCTTTGTTTCCTGATTTCAAAAGAAAAGTATCATGTGGATTTTTTCCACCCCATTCCCCTTTTGATGAGTCCCAAAGTCTTAATTTTATATCGGGATACCAATGGCCGTGCTTAATCCATTTTCCGCAATAATTTGTCATTCTATTAAACGAATAACCTTCACCTTCCCAGTGTTTCTTCACTTTTAAAATGGATTGCCGCAGCTCTTCAGAAAGTGCTTCATCTGCATCCAAAGAAAGAACATAATGGTATGTTGCTTGTGAAATTGCCCAGTTTTTTTGTTGAATATGTCCTTCAAAAACATGTTCTACGAACT
This sequence comes from Flavobacteriales bacterium, assembly GCA_965658995.1. Taxonomy (GTDB): domain Bacteria; phylum Bacteroidota; class Bacteroidia; order Flavobacteriales_D; family CAJJDF01; genus CAJJDF01. The sequence goes on from CBFHVI010000005.1 coordinate 14,879, forward strand.
TTACTGCATGCTTGTCGCAAATTTTCTTAGTCGAGTCCGTGGAGAAAGAATCGACCACTACAATCTCGTCTGCCACATCTTTCAAAGAAGCAATACACCTCTCAATGTTTTTTTCTTCGTTATAAGTGATGATTACCGCGCTTAATTTTATTTGCATAGAAATGATTGTCTCAAGAACAAAGATAAAAAAAAGAGCCTTATCCAATTTGTATGGATAAGGCTCTTTTTAATTACAGAATAGTTTTTTATTTTTTCACTAAAGATTTTGTGATGATACCCGATTTAGATTCTAACCTTATAAAGTATACTCCAGCATCAAGGTTGGCTACATTCATTTGATACAAAGCTGCGGTTCCATTGAATGCTTCTTGTGCAGAGAACACAGTTCTGCCTGTCGCATCAATCACAGAAATAGTCATCCTATCATTTGTTGCATTTTCCGCAAGTATTCTCACATTCAATAGGTCATTAGCAGGGTTTGGGAAGACAGAAACATCCAGCGAAGTTTCTATTTCTTTTACCGAAACAATAGGTTCTGCTAAACTAGTATCGATAGATAAGTAAACAATGTCATTGATTACGGCTGGATCTAAATCACCAGAGATAGAATGTCCTGGACTAAAATCTCTTTGGTAGATAATATGTATGTTGCTGTCTACATGTTTCGCCATGGAAGGGTAAACTGCTTCGTAGATGGCAAAACTAAAGTCCGGAGTGTAATCTTCTGGGTCAGACCATGTAGTTCCCCCATCTGTTGAATTCATTACATACAAATGACGGTAGGTTTGAACTCCATCTGAGTGTGTTTCTGCCATAGCTGCATAGACAAGGTACAACGTGTTGTTAGAAGCGACTCCGCAACTTGGCATACTTGACATTCCTACTTGGTAAGAAGGAAAAGAACCACCAGAAGGAACAACTTCTAAAGCACCAGAACCATCTAAATCCAAAGCTCCTGCAATTACTTGGATAGAATCTGCTCCAAAGCCTTCATTCCAATAAGCTAATCCATTTGTACCTGGAAAATAAGATGTATTACCATCGGTAGTATCAGCATCCAACACTCTCGTTTGTCCATAGAATACATGTACCACATTGTTTTTGTCAATCATCATAGCTCCCGATCCATCACAACTCAAAATCGTGTCGCTTTGTCCGTCTCCATTAATGTCAGATCCGTCATCATATGCATACTTGTTGATTGGGAAATCAGAGACAATTGTACTCGTCCATGAGTCTCCATTATTGGTCGATTTATAAACCAAAACATCCCCCCAAGAATTATAGATAGCCATTGCTACGGTGTTACCGTTTGCGTCAATTGAGTACGCATCAGCCGAAACGTAAGTAAATACACTCGAATCTAACCCTGGTAGAATAGAATCTTGAATATCCCAAGTAACTCCTAAGTTTTGAGATCTGTAATACACTAAAGCGTTTATGAGTCCATTGTATGGCACAGCAGGTGTAGCCGAACTTCTTACTATTGCAATGACATGAATTGTGCTATCGTTTGTTCCTCCAATCACAGCTCTTGGCCATAAAACATCGTATCCAGTTGGAACAGAGGTTGGAATAATTGTTTCTTTCCAGATCCCAGTTCCTTTGGTAGATCGCTGATTCATGGTAAGACCTCCAGTTCCTGAATGCGAAATGATTACCTCATTGCCTGCGTTGGCACTCGATGCAAGGGCAGGCCAACCATTTCTGGTGGTCTCTACTTTTGAAGTTGGAAAAGCACCCCAAGAAGTCCCATTAAAATAATTGTATCCAGCTCCTCTGTTTGTGTAAGGACTTACACCATTGTCCATGGTCCATACCGCAGAAATGGTTCCATCAGAATGATTGATAATTCTTCGTTGACTTGTTCCGTTTGTTTGTAGGTCATACACCGTGGTACCGATAGTCGTTTCTGCCAAAGATCGCGCTGCAGAAGAAGGAGCAATAGGTCCGCTTATGGATTCAGAACCATCAGCAGCTCTTTCTTTTTTTACAGCGAAGTCCTTAGAGGCTTTTTGAATAATGCGGTAGGATGATTGTGCTCCCAAAGACCATGCTAATCCTATGGAGAAAAGAGTGAGTAAAGTTTTTTTCATGAGTATGCAGTTTTACATTTATAGTTTCACTAAATTAAGGAAAATTATTAAATAATTATGTAAATGTTAAATTAAATTGTTATATTTGAGATTACATATAATATTAAACTTATTAACAATGAAAAAAATTTACTTAACTCTTGCAGGAATGATTTTTTCTGCAACAATGATGGCTCAAGCACCTATAAACCAAATGGTTTTTCAAGAGGCTCCAGCTCATCACACAGCGAGAGACTTAAAAGCTCCTCACAACTTTTCTAACAGATATACAATTGATAAGGTGAAGTTTAATTTTATCGATTTGAGTTCAAGCTACTATTCTTCAACTCCTGATTATGATTATTACTATACTTTCCCAGATTCAACTCCATTTGCTAATTACGGAGGAACTTTAGGAGCTCCTTTTTGTCATTCATTTGGGCAAGTATATGATTTATCTTCTCCGGTAATGAATCAAAACACGTTGGGGTATCCTTCAATTTTTGATATCTCAAGCTCAACAACCATCGATTCTATAGCTACTTATGGCGTGTGGGGTCAATCAAGATCTGGTGCTACCGATACAATTATTTTTAGAGTAGTAGTTCCAACAACAGGGGTTAATTTAGATAGAGTGTTTTACTTCACAGGAACTGCTTCAAACTACCCAGCGAGTAACGATACTACAAGATTTGCTATGTTGAATACAGATTCTAATACTTGGGTAGTGCCAGGTGCAATTGCTGAATACAAAGTGCCGTTGAGAGTTCAAGATACTTTAGCAAACGGACTTCAATATGTAAAAACACCAGCAGGAGTTAATGTAGACAGAGTATTTGCTGTAACAATTGATTTCAAACCAGGAAGTACTTACACTCCTTATGTGGATACTATGGGATTTGGTGTAGGTTCTTGGACACAAGTTACTGCAGAGTTGAACGGAGACGGAACATATAGCAACTATGTACCAGGTGACTTGACAGCTTCTAATACTGTTACTTCTCAGGTAAGACATGCTGCTCCAGGAGGTGGATGGAACGGAAGATACATTCCTTATTTGGCTTACGGAGCGGGAATATATGAGTCAATTGATATTGATTTGACGTTGTCTCAAACAAACGCTATTTCTGTAAAAGAAAATGTAAGCGAGGCGAAATTGTTCCAAAACTACCCGAACCCAGCAAATGCATTTACCACTGTGAAGTATGCGCTAGAAAACAATGCAGAGGTTACTTTCGAAGTAATGGATGTTACAGGGAAGAAAGTAATTTCTACTTTCGAAGGAAACAGAAATGCAGGTACTCATACAATTGAAATAAATTCAAATGAATTAAATGCAGGATTGTATTTTTATTCTATCGTTGTAAACGGAAAAAGAATTACTAAAAAGATGACTATCACGAAATAAGCAAACGATTTATTTGGTAACTTAAAGCTCCAGTCTTCACAGGCTGGAGCTTTTTTTATGAACTAAATTTTGCAATTTGAAAACAATTTTACTTTTGTAGTTCTCTAATTTATTGTAAGTATAGTTTTTGGTAATCTCTGGACACAGTGTCTAAGCATATTTTTGAGAAAGCAGGTGCTCATTAAACTGTTCATTTGCTAAAAATAATATCAATCGGAAATACAACGCCTATTTCCTAATGGATTAGTCGCATATCTAGCTAGAGAAACACCAAGAGTGACAACTTAAAAGGAATGAAATTGTAAGGCATAAAAAAAACTTCAGTGCAATACTGAAGCTTTTATTTGTGGGCAATGAGGGATTCGAACCCCCGACCCCCTCGGTGTAAACGAGGTGCTCTGAACCAACTGAGCTAATTGCCCTCTTTTGATTGGGTTTGCAAATATAGAGATATTTTTATTTTGTAAGCAAATATCTTAACAAAAAAGATTAATAAAGTTTTGGTTTGAGATCTAAACAGGGGTTAAACCTCAATAAATCAAACTCTTGAAGGGATAAAAAAAAGCGTTGATTAATGCCGTTTTATTGCAAAAAAATCGGCTGAGATGACTATCTTTGTGAAAAACGTAAAAGAATGTCCCGAAAAAAGATAAAATCAGCCTTAATCTCCGTTTTCTACAAAGATGGGTTGGAGCCGATTGTAAAAAAGCTAAACGAACAAGGAGTCACGATATATTCAACCGGAGGAACCCAACAATTTATTGAGAAACTCGGGATTCAAGTGGTTGCGGTAGAGGAGTTGACTTCTTATCCTTCTATTTTGGGAGGGAGGGTGAAAACCCTTCATCCAAAAGTATTTGGAGGTATTTTGACGAGAAGATCAAACGAAAGTGACCAAAAGGAGATAGAAGAATTCGAAATTCCAGAATTAGATTTAGTAATTGTCGATTTATACCCCTTTGAAGAAACGGTGAAATCTGGAGCGAGCGAAGAAGACATAATTGAGAAAATAGACATAGGAGGAATTTCATTGATTAGAGCTGCAGCAAAGAATTTCAAAGATGTAACAATTGTTTCTTCGGTATATCAATATGAAAAGCTGTTGGAGCTTCTTACGAAGAATGAGGGTGGACTATCACTGGATGAAAGAAAAGAATTTGCCAAAGATTCATTTGATGTTTCTTCTAATTATGATTCTCATATTTTCAATTACTTTGATGGGAACAACAAGTCGTCATTCAAACAAACCATTCAAGAAAAATCGGTATTGAGATATGGTGAAAATCCGCATCAGAAAGGGAGTTTTTATGGGGATTTAGAAGGTTTTTTTGATAAATTACACGGAAAGGAATTGTCCTACAACAACTTACTGGATGTTGATGCGGCAGTAAACTTGATTCTCGAATTCAAAGATTCCATGCCAACATTTGCGATTCTTAAACACAATAATGCATGTGGTTTGGCTTCGAGGTCTTCCATTTCTGAAGCCTACACCTATGCTCTTGCTGGAGATCCAGTTTCAGCATTTGGTGGTGTGTTGATTTCCAATACCGAAATTGATAAGGAAACAGCAGAAAAAATTCATACCTTGTTTTGTGAGGTAGTAATTGCTCCCTCATACTCAGCTGAGGCTTTACAAATTTTGAAAGGAAAGAAGAACAGAATCTTGCTAGTTCAAAAACAGTTTTCTTTGCCAAGAAATCAATTCAGGACTATATTGAACGGTGTGTTGGTACAAGACAAAGACTTTGTGACTGATTCTAAAAATGATTTTAGAACGGTAACAACCATTTCACCAACAGATTCTCAAATGAGAGACTTAGAATTCGCAGGAAAAATATGTAAACACACAAAGTCTAATACGATAGTACTAGCAAAAAATGGACAGCTATTGGCAAGCGGAACAGGTCAAACATCCAGAGTAGATGCATTAAATCAGGCAATCCACAAAGCCAAGTCTTTTGGTTTTGATTTGCAAGATGCCGTGATGGCGTCTGATGCCTTTTTTCCGTTTCCGGATTGTGTAGAAATTGCGGGAAATGAGGGGATAAATGCGGTAGTTCAGCCTGGTGGATCCATAAAGGATGAACTTTCTATTGACTATTGCAATTCAAATAAAATATCGATGGTATTTACCGGTACCAGACACTTTAAACACTAGAAATAATGGGACTATTTAGTTTTTTTCAACAAGAGATCGCCATTGATTTAGGTACAGCGAACACAATTATCATACAAAATGGTAAAATAGTGGTGGATGAACCTTCCATTGTGGCAATGGACATAAAAACCGATAAAATAATTGCGATAGGAAAACGTGCACAACAGATGCATGGAAAAACACATGAAAATATAAAGACCATTCGACCTTTGAAAGATGGAGTAATCGCAGATTACAAAGCGACAGAAGAGATGATCAAAGGGATGATTAAAATGACGCAAGAAAAAAAGAATGTCTTTTCGTCTTTGTCTAAAATTCGTATGATGATTTGTATCCCGTCTGGTATTACCGAGGTTGAGAAACGAGCGGTAAGTGATTCGGCTCAGCATGCCGGGGCAAGGGAGGTATACTTGATACACGAACCCATGGCCGCTGCAATTGGTATTGGTATAGATGTGCAAGAACCCATGGGAAATATGATTATTGATATTGGGGGAGGTACTTCTGAAATTGCGGTTATTGCTCTTGGTGGAATTGTGTGTGATAAATCAATTAGAGTTGCGGGAGATGATTTTACTGCTGATATTGAAGATTATATGAGAAGGCAACACAATATTCTTATAGGGGAAAGAACAGCCGAAATGATTAAAATTGAGGTGGGGTCTGCAACGATGGATCTCGATGATCCACCAGAAGATTATGCCGTGAGAGGAAGAGATTTGATGACAGGAATTCCCAAAGAAATTACTATTTCTTACAAGGAAATTGCTCAAGCGTTGGACAAATCCATTACAAAAATTGAAGAAGCAATCCTGTCCGCTCTGGAAATGACTCCTCCTGAACTTTCGGCAGATATATACAAAACGGGTATTTACCTTGCCGGTGGAGGATCTTTGCTAAGAGGGTTAGACAAACGTTTTTCCTCGAGAACTCAATTGCCTATTCATGTTGCCGATGAGCCATTGAGATCAGTGGTGAGAGGAACAGGAATAGCTCTTGATAATATTGATAGATTCCAATTCCTTATGAAAGGGATATAAAGTACCTAGTAATTTTTAACAGGCGAGCACTTCATGAAAAACTTATTTTTATTTTTTAATAAAATTAGATTCCTATTGTTTTTTATAGTGCTTCAATTGTTTGTATTTTTTCTCATTCAAAGGAATTCAAGTTATCAGCAAGCCCAAATTTTAAATTCGAGTGCAGGTATGTCTGGCTGGTTGTTTCAAAAGAAAAATTCGGTTTTACAATATTTCAACTTAAAAAAAGAAAACGAAATATTGGCTAACCAAAACGCTCAGTTAAAACAAGAAGCGTTCTTTAATTACAGCATTGTTTCGGAGAATTTAATTGAGATAAATAACGATTTATACACCAAACAGTATTTGTTTCAGCCAGCTGCAGTGATACAAAACTCAACGAGCAGAGACAAGAATATTTTGACTTTGGATATAGGAACCACCAAGCATACAAAACCTGAAATGGGCGTGGTAAACTCAAGGGGAATCGTTGGATTTGTCCGGAATGTCTCTCATCACTTCTCTACAGTAATGAGTTTAATGAACACGGAATTTAAAATCCCTGTCAAGCCCTTGAATGACAGCTGTATCGGGACTTTACAATGGCTGCCAGCTGATAAGGTAAACGAAATGACAGTAAAGGGAATTCCTTCCTATTTCACAATAAGTAAAGGAGATACAATTATTACTCAAGGAGGCTCCGGCATTTTCCCTCAAGGTGAAATGGTAGGTGTAGTAACTCAAACAAAACCAGAAGCTGGGAGCAATAACCAAGTAGTGAAAATAAAAACTGCCGTGGATTTTTATGCTGTACATCACGTATTTGTAGTCAATAATATTTACAAAGCAGAACTGGATTCTGTGCTTCAAGCTATAAGAAAAGAATGAACTTAATTAGTGCAAATATCTTTCGATTTGTAGGCCTTATACTCCTTCAGGTCTTCGTGGTAAATCAAATAGATTTGGGATTTTTGAACTCCTACATTTCTCTGGCAGTCTATGTTTCTTTTTTGTTGACTTTTTCTACCAAGATATCTAAGTATGTAACAATGCTTGTCGCTTTGTTGTTAGGGCTTAGTATAGATATGTTTTTAAATACAGATGGGATTCATGCTTCGGCCTGTTTATTTTTGGCCCTCGTTCGTCCCTATTTACTTAGAAGAATCCAAACTGCCAATCCTCTTGAAAATGTGCAGGAGTTGACTGTGTATACCGAAGACATTCAAAAGTATTCTCTATACTCCGTTTTATTACTTGGGGCTTTTTTCTTTTGGCTTTTTTTGATAGAGGAGTTCTCCTTACATGCTCTTCCCCTCATTCTTGTAAAAACTGTTTTGAGCACTATATTTACGACTCTACTTATTATTATTGGTCAATACTTACTGTATCGTAAACTCAAAAACTAAACGAATCATGATAGATATTAAATTACTTTCGGAAATATGTGAAACGCCTGGGGCTCCTGGATTTGAGGACAGAATTAGAAGAGTTGTTTTGAGAGAAATTGAGAATTTGGTGGATGAATTCTCGATTGATAATCTTGGAAACGTTACCGCTGTAAAAAAAGGGAACAATAGCGATAAAAAAGTGATGCTAGGTGCTCATATGGATGAAATAGGATTTATTGTTACTCATATTGATGACAATGGGTTTGTTCGTTTTCATACCTTGGGAGGGTTTGACCCAAAGACGCTAACAGCACAGAGAGTAATCGTGCACGGAAAGAAGGATTTGATGGGCGTTATGGGTTCAAAACCAATTCACGTAATGTCTGCCGAAGAGAGAACAAAGATGCCTAAAACTACAGACTATTTTATTGATCTTGGAATGAGCAAAAAAGAGGTTGAAGAGTACGTTGAAGTAGGAAATCCTATTACTAGAAAAAGAGGATTGATTGAGATGGGTGATTGTGTAAATTGTAAGTCGATAGACAATCGTGTGTCGGTTTTTATTTTGATTGAAGTGTTGAAGCAACTAAAAGAGGTGCCCTATGATGTGTATGCCGTGTTCACGGTGCAAGAGGAAGTTGGATTAAGAGGTGCTAATGTTTCAGCATTGAATATCAACCCAGACTTCGGTTTTGGGATAGATACAACTATAGCATTTGATGTTCCAGGAGCTTCTGCCCACGAGAAAGTTACTGAATTGGGTAAAGGAACCGCCATTAAAATTATGGATTCACAAACTATCTGTGATCACAGAATGGTGAGTTTTATGAAGAAAACAGCGGGGATTCATAATATTACATGGCAGCCAGAAATCTTGCCTGCCGGAGGAACGGATACTGCGGGTATTCAACGAATGACCCCAGGAGGTTCAATTGCCGGGGCAGTTTCTATTCCTACTCGTCATATTCATCAATCAATTGAAATGGCGAATAAAAAGGATATAAAAGGAAGTATTGATCTCCTCGTTGCCTGCTTGAGCGAGATTGACCAGTATAATTGGAGTTTCTAGGAAGATAGCTCGTTTTTAGTTGTAACAGACAACCCTAAACAGCTGATATGTACGGCATTAGAGGTAACAACGTTAAACAAAGAAAAAAGGCTGGGAATTCTCAATAAAAAAGAGTCATTTTGAACTTGATTCAGAATCTCTTGGTTCACTCCATTTCTAGCTAAAAAAAAAGTAGTTAATCAATAGAAAAACAAATGTCAATTTCATTGGCAAATTATCATAGAGGCTAATCATCAAAACATGTTTAATGATCTCCTGTTTTACTCTTAAAAAAGATGCTTTTTACTTTTACAGCAGGTACCCATAGTTTAGATAAGATATACTTTACAGGGTTACTTTTATCTACTTTCCATTTAGTAGTTCTGGCTGACTCTTGTTGTTTTTCGTGAATAGTAAAAGCGTAGGTAGCCATGGACAATCTTGCCTTTCCTGGAGGAAAGTTGATTTTGTCGTACCCGTGTAAGGTGTAGCCTCTACATTGCATTATCGCCAATCGATTGAAAGGCACTCCTATTTCTGTTTTTTCGCCAGTTTCGCTATGTTCTAGTTTCAAATGTCCTCCATACTCTTCCTTCCAATCTTTGTTTAAATACAACAGAATATTTAAATTTCGATACCAAGTAGGCTTTAGAGGGTGGTAATTGAAATCAACATGCATATCAAGAAAGCTTCCTTCCTTTCCTTGATGAATTCCTCCACCGTATAGGTCTGGATCTACAAAAACGTCCTCATTGGTTATGTACTTTAGTAATTCTTTGAATCGATCCGAGGTCATTTCTTCATGAAACTCTTGAAATTCAGGGCCAATCTCTCGAATTTTAGATTTTTCATATTTGTTTTTAGAAAAAGCATAGTCTGCACTTTTTGTTTCTATATCTGGAATTGCATTTACCAGCGCGGTAAGCTTTTCTTCATCACAAAAATTATCAATCGCAATGCAAGGAAATGGCTTTGCAGTCATGTATTCTTCTCTGAGCTTTGCTTTGTTTGCTTCTAAATAATCAAAGTTTATCATAATGTATCGGTTATAGGTCGTTCAAAATTTTAATTTCTTCCAAATTAGTAATCCCCCAGTTGTCTTTTTCTTCTTGTTCCCAAAGATCGGGAAAGAAGATTCTTTTTTGGTACTTTGGGTGCATGTATTTGTGCCAATCGCTTCCTCCGGTAGCAGTTGCTTCACCCAGGTATTTGGCTGCTGCATTGTAATGATGCATCACCCATTTTATATTTACCGTATAGTCATAGTGGCGCATAGCGTTTACAAGGTCTATATTTTTTTGATAAGAATCAGGTAATTGCTTAAACTTTGTCCAAAGATTTACTGTATTGTAATCTTTCATCCAATCGATAAGTGTTCGCTTGTATTTTTTTTCAAAATTGGTAAGCAACGCGTTCTTTTTTCTAGTTTTGTAGTCTTTTCCTGCTGCCTGCCAATACATGTGTTCAAAGGCATGCTCAAAGGGTGTGTCACGATCAATCGTAGCTCTAAATCGCAAATCTATCAGGTTGATAAGTTCGGTTGACGCAATTTCAATTTGGCGGTATTGAGCGCTTTGGAATCCACTTGCGGGAGTCAGTGTATCACGAAACTTCATGTATTGCTCCAGTTCCATTCCATCGCCCATCACGGTAAACGAATTGGCAAGCACATCAAAATACCGACTAATTCGCCCAAGGTGCATGGTAAATTTTTCGGGCTGAATTTCTTCTTCCTCAGCTATTTGGGCTATTTCCCACAAGATCATTTTAAACAACAATTCGTTTACTTGGTGGTACATGATAAATACCATTTCGTCTTTGAGTTGGGTGCGTTGTATTTGCAAACTTAATAGCGCATCTACATTCGCAAAGTCCCAGTAAGTCATGGGCTCTGCGTGCAACAATCCCGATAAATGAACGTCTGGGTTCTGACCCATCGCCTCGTACTTTTTGTCAATCGCTTTTAATAATTCTTCTCTATTCATGTTTTTTAGAGTAAAGAAAAAAGAACAAAGAGAAAAGACATTATTGCAAGGTCTTTTCTCTATTAACTTTTCTCTATTTTTTTAGATTTTTTTTAAATACTTCCAACTTCATGCTTATAATGTTCCTCTCTTAGCTTGCTCTCTCTCAATCGATTCGAACAAAGCTTTGAAGTTTCCGGCACCAAATCCTCTTGCTCCCATTCGTTGGATGATTTCAAAAAACAGGGTTGGCCTGTCTTCCACAGGTTTGGTGAAGATTTGCAACAAATAGCCTTCTTCGTCAGCATCAATCATGATACCGAGTCCTTTTAGCGTTTCGATGTCTTCTTTTAGTTCGTGCGAGTGTTCTTCTAGTCGTCCTGGCACTGCTCGGTAATACTCTTCGGGTGGAGTAGACAAAAACTCAATTCCTCGCGCTCTCAGTTTACTCACCGTGGTGATGATGTCGTCTGTTGCCACAGCAATGTGCTGTACACCAGGCCCTTCGTAATAATCGAGGTATTCTTCTATCTGCGATTTCTTTTTTCCTTCTGCCGGCTCGTTGATAGGGAATTTTATTCTTCCATTTCCGTTACTCATCACTTTACTCATTAGTGCAGAATATTCGGTATGGATTTGTTTGTCATCAAACGACAAGAAATTCACGAATCCCATCACATCTTCGTACCATTTTACCCAGGTATTCATTTCATTCCAACCTACATTTCCTACCATGTGGTCGATAAATTTGAGTCCGGTGGGCTCTGGGTTGTAATCCGATTCCCATTTTTCGTACCCAGGCAAAAACTCTCCTTTGTAGTTTTTTCTTTCTACAAACAAGTGTATTGTTTCTCCGTAGGTATAAATTCCGGCTCGCACCACTTCGCCATGTTCGTCTTTTTCGATGGTGGGTTCCATGTAGGATTTTGCGCCACGTTTGGTGGTTTCTTCCCACGATTTTTTGGCATCGTCTACCCACAGGGCCACAAATTTTACTCCATCGCCATGCTTGGCTATATGCTCGTTCATCCAGCTGCTTGAGTTAAGCGGGGTAGTAAGCACCAGTCGTATTTTGTCTTGTTTCAGTACATACGATGCATATTCTTTGCAGCCAGTTTCTAGTCCTTTGAATGCGTGAGACTGAAACCCAAAGGCTGTTTTGTAAAAGTGAGCCGCCTGCTTCGCATTTCCTACTATAAACTCTACATAGTCAGTTCCTAGTAGAGGAAGGAAATCTTGTGCTCCCTCAAATATTTTTTCTAATCCGTATTCTACGTTTTTTATGTCTTGTTTCATGTTTGCTCGTTTTATTTTAGAGAAAAGAAAATAGAAATAAGAGAAAAGACTCTTTATAATCCATTTTGAAATCCCATTGTCATTTTTTGAAATTCAGTTATTTTGTTTATTAACTTTTCCTCTATATCAATATATTTTCTGTGTTTAGCTACTAATATTTGTGTTATTAATTCGAATGAAGAGCCCAAGGAGATATCAAGAAAGTGAGAGAATGATTTATTTGTTCTTGCAGAACCCCCAGCAATATTGCTTGGCATATAAACTGAACACCTACTCATTTGAGAACTTAAAACAAATTTTTCATGTTTCGGAAATTCAATAACTATAACAGAAACATCAAAAGCAATTTCAATTCCTAACTGCCATATTTTAAGGCTTTTATAATTATGTCTTTTCTTTTCACCCATTTAAGATAAGATTATTCTTTTATCTCAGAGCTAATCCTTTCATAGCTCTTTTATCTATTTTCTTTATTCTATTCTCTATTTTAGTGATCCAGCCACGACTTATAATAATCTCCATCCTCCAGTTTCACGGCTTCTTCTGTTACCATCAGGGGTTTAAAAGTATCTACCATTACTGCCAGTTCTTCGGTTTCGGTTTTTCCGATGCTTCGTTCCATGGCTCCTGGGTGCGGCCCGTGCGGAATTCCTGCGGGGTGAAGGGTTATTTGTCCTTTTTCGATGTTGTTTCGGCTCATAAAATCTCCATCTACGTAGTACAGCACTTCGTCCGAATCTATGTTGCTGTGGTTGTAGGGAGCAGGTACGGCTTTTGGGTGGTAATCGTACAATCTGGGTACAAAGGAGCAAATCACAAAGCTGTCGGTTTCGAATGTCTGGTGAATAGGTGGCGGCAAATGCACTCGTCCGGTGATAGGTTCGAAATCATGGATAGAGAATTTGTACGGAAAATTGTATCCATCCCAACCCACTACGCTAAAAGGATGAGCCGCATAATTGTACTCGTGAATCATGTCTTGTTTTTTTACTTTGACCAAGAAATCACCTTTTTCGTCAAAAGTTTCTAGCTCAGAAGGGCCGTGCAAATCTCTTTCGCAAAAGGGTGAATGCTCCAGGTGCTGCCCAAACCAGTTTCGGTATCTTTTGGGGGTGTAAACAGGACTTTTGGATTCTACAATAAACAAGCGATTGTCTTCCGTGTCAAAGTTTATTTGGTAAATCATACCACGAGGAATTACTAGGTAATCTCCATACTCAAACTCAATATTTCCCATCATGGTTCGGAGTTTTCCTGAGCCTTCGTGGATAAAAATTACCTCGTCACTGTCAGTGTTTTTGTAAAAATACTCGGTGAGAGATTTCTTGGGCGAAGCCAAAATAATCTGGCAGTCGCTATTCATCAGTACGCATTTTCTGCTTTCCAAAAAATCATTGATTGGCGGAACTTTAAACCCTTTGAGAGCCAAAGATTTCATGTTTTTTTCAACCGCAATTTTGGGTGCAACCGAGTACGATTTTACCACTTCTTTTACCTGTGTAGGTCGGTGAGTGTGGTAGAGCAAGGACGACATTCCATCAAAACCAATGGTCCCGAACAGTTCTTCGTAGTAATACGAGCCATTTGGCTTGGTAAAAACGGTGTGTCGTTTTGGTGGGATATTCCCAAGAGTGTGGTATCTAGGCATACTTTAAATGTAATAAATTTATAGAAGTTTTAAATGAAAATTGGGCGTAAATAACCCTATTACTCAGGATTTTTGATAATCACAGAGAGCTTGAGCGAAAAGATATTTTCCCAGCTTGTTTTCATTTAATCGTTTGAATTGGTGAAACGAAGAACTCTCCGTTTTTTATTCGTCCTAAAATTAAGAAAAATATCCGACAACCTACACTGATAAAAATCAGTTTATTGAATTAACTCATCGAGTGGAAGGGCAGCTTCGGGACAATGTTTTTCCATTCCTTCCACTATTTTTTCTTGGTCGAGGGATCCAAACTCCTTTCGGGCATTTACCTCATCGGAACATCGCATCACTTCTAGTATGTTTTGTTTTTCTTTGTCAAATTTTTTGAGGCATTCGCATCGTGCTTCAATTGCTTGGTCTAGAAGTGGTTTTTCTTCTTGGCATTGGGTGAGAAAGAATAAGGAGAGTAAAAAAATGGCTTTTTTCATGGATACATTTATTATTGATATTAAAAATAACGAATTTTATTCACCGAATAGGTTAAGATGGATGTTTTATCGGGTAATAATACTTAATTTTGCCTTATGGAAGAAAAAAGAACTGCACTGAGCGAATTAGGAGAATTTGGGTTTATCGATAGACTCATGAAGAAGATAAAAATTACGGATAAATCTGTAATAAAAGGAATAGGGGATGATGCTGCTGTGGTAGATTTTGGAAACAAAAAAACAGTGATATCAACCGATACACTGACCGAAGGAGTTCATTTTGATGTGTCGTACACTCCACTCAAACACCTCGGCTACAAAGCTGTGGTGGTAAATTTATCCGATATTTTTGCAATGAACGCTCAGCCAAAAGCCATTACGGTGGCACTTAGTTTTTCGAGCCGATACCCTGTAGAAGCCATAGACGAGTTGTACGAAGGAATTTTGCTTGCCGCCAGTATCTACGGAGTGGAAGTGATAGGTGGCGACACCACTACTTCGCTTTCTGGACTCATCATCAATATTACGGCAATGGGCGTGGCCAATGAAGAAGAAATTGTGTACCGAAATGGAGCACAAGAAAATGATTTGTTGGTAGTAACGGGCGATTTGGGCTCAGCTTATGTTGGGTTGCAGTTGCTCGAAAGAGAAAAACAAGTTTTTAAAGCCAATGACAAAATTCAGCCAGATTTGGAAGGAAACGACTACGTATTGGAACGGATTTTGAAACCAGAAGCTCGAGCAGACATCATCGAATTATTGGCAAAAATGGAAGTGAAACCCACCAGTATGATTGATATTTCGGATGGATTGGCTTCGGAGATTTTTCATATTTGTACCCAAAGTGGCGTAGGCTGTAACGTGTACGAAGACAAATTGCCTATCGACCCACAAACAGTATTGACAGCCCAAGATTTTGGGATGTCGCCTACGATAGTCGCCCTCAACGGTGGAGAAGATTACGAATTGTTGTTCACTATAAAGCAAAGTGATTTTGAGAAGATAAAAGGAAATCCACACATGACAGTTATTGGCCATATGACAGATAAAAATGCGGGGGTAAACTTGGTAACGAGAGACAATACTTCGCAACCACTTACGGCACAAGGTTGGGATGCTTTTTTGAAAAGAGAAGCGGAGGACGAGTAAATTCCCATCCCAGCCTTCCTAAAGGGAAGGAGCATTCTCGTAATTTTTCAAATTCCCTTCCCTTTGAGAAGAATTGGATTTTCATCTGTCATTCTGAACTTGATTCAGGATCTAGCAAAGAATATTTCACGAATAACATCAATAGAATGGCAAATTCAAAGATTAACGTAACAACTCCAAAACCCCGTCAAAATCCTTCCCCAATATCTTCCCATTGTACCATTCTTTCTCAATAGTAGAGTTGTATTTTTCGTAGAAATTAATGGCAGGTTTGTTCCAATCTAGCACTTGCCATTTGGCTAAACTAGCTCCAAGATTTTGTGCTTCTTCCAAAAAGGCTTTGAACAATAGTTTTCCTATTCCATTTCCTCGCAATCCTTCTTTCACCACAAAATCTTCTAAGTATAGCATTTTGCCTTTCCAGGTGGAATAAGCCATGTAGTAAAAGGCAAGTCCTACTATTTCGTTTTCTTCTTCGGCAAGAATAATGTCAAACACCTTGTTCTCAAAATCTTTTTCGTAGTCCGCTAAAGTTACAGTTACTTCTTGAGGTGCTTTTTCGTAAAGGGCTAGTTCGTTCACCAAATCCAGCACGGCTTGCAAATCTTGTTTGGTGGCTTTTCGTAGGGTTGTTTTCATGCAATGAATTTAAAACTTTACTAGTCATAAAACAAAAAATGGGTAGTCCTTCCAATAATCATAAAGAAAATAAAGAAGGCCTTCCTGAACTTGATTCAGGGTCTATTAGCAACTCTTTGATTTATTAATTGACAGATGCTGAATCAAGTTCAGCATGACTACTTGTTTTGTTCTATCAGTTTACTTTAACATTCAAAGGTCATAAATTTTACCGTAACAACTCCTTGGCAATTATCAAGTCAATCGGACTCGTAATTTTAATATTCTCAGAGTTTCCTTTTACCGGATGAATATCGTGATTGTTAGCTTCATAAACCGAAGCATCGTCCGTAAATTTACGAGAGTAATCCTTGCAGTAAGCTTCTTTAATCAGTTGTGCATCAAAATACTGTGGAGTTTGCACCTGTTTGATGAAACTGCGGTCTACAATTTCGTTTCGGTGTTCATTTATGTACCGCAAACTGTTTACCGAATCTACTACCGGTATGGCAGAAAAATGAGTTTCTGTTTCGCGAAAACATCGTAAAATTGTGTCGGTCGACACGAGAGGACGAACAGAATCATGAATTCCTACGATAGCATTTCTTGGTATTAATTCTAACGCATTTTTTACCGAAAAGAATCGTTCTTGCCCTCCTTTTACAACTTGATAATTGAAGTGGAAATTATATTCCTTCACCATCGATTCCCAATATTCGATATAATCTGGATGCAGAGATATTACAAATTGAATGGAGCTATCCGCTTCTAGAAATCGTTCGATTGTATGCAGAATAATCGGTTTGTTGTGAATCTTAATAAATTGCTTGGGCAATGGAGAATTCATTCTTTTCCCTACGCCACCTGCCACAATAATTACATAATGGTTTGAATTCATAGGACTAAATATAAGGAAAACAACTTGAATTATTTCGCTTGTTTTGTTCGGTTTATTTTTTGTGAGTAAAGCAAAAAAAAAGAGAGTCGTAAAACTCTCAAAATGTGTATTAAATGATTAACATGGCGTCTCCGTATGAGAAAAACTTGTATTTCTCTTTCACAGCTTCTTCGTAAGCTCTCATCACAAAGTCATACCCACCAAATGCACAAACCATCATCAGGAGTGTGGAGTAAGGAGTATGAAAATTAGTAATTAATCTATTTGGGATACTGAATTCGTAAGGAGGGAAAATAAATTTATTTGTCCATCCATCAAAAGGTTTCAGAAGGTTTTCTGAAGAAACAGAGGACTCTACAGTTCTTACAGAAGTGGTTCCAATTGCGCAAACATTTTTCTTGTTAAGGATTCCTTTGTTTATAATATCTGCATTCATTTGACTTACATAAGCTCTTTCAGACCCCATTTTGTGCTTCGTCAAATCTTCCACTTCTACTGGCTGGAATGTTCCTAACCCAACATGTAAGGTTACCTCTGCAAAGTTTACTCCTTTTATCTCAAGTCTTTTAAGTAGGTTTTTGCTAAAATGAAGCCCAGCGGTTGGTGCAGCTACCGATCCTTCATGTCTTGCATAAATTGTTTGATACCTTTCTTCATCTTCTGGCTCAACCTCTCTTTTGATGTATTTTGGAAGAGGAGTTTGACCCAACTGTCTTACCTTGTCTTGAAACTCTTCGTAGGTCCCATCAAAAAGAAATCGCAGTGTTCTTCCTCTCGAAGTCGTATTGTCAATTACCTCGGCTACCAATTCTTCATCTTCTCCAAAGTATAGTTTGTTTCCAATTCGTATTTTTCTTGCTGGATCTACGAGTACATCCCAAAGAAGACTTTCTTTGTTTAGTTCTCTCAACAAAAAAACTTCAATTTCTGCTCCGGTTTTTTCTTTGTTACCAATCATTCTGGCAGGAAATACCTTGGTATTGTTCATGATAAGAACGTCCTCGTCATCAAAGTATTCGATCAGGTCTTTGAATTGTCTATGTTCAATGGTTTGTTTTTCTCTGTTAAGCACCATTAATCTTGCTTCGTCTCTATTTTCGGCTGGATATTCTGCCAATAACTCTTCAGGTAATTCAAATCCAAATTTTGATAATTTCATAGTAGTTTTTGTTTCAGAATACAAAAATACGATTTTAGAACCTTTTTTCCTAACTATATGCGGACGGTGAAATGAGTATAAGAATTTTAAGAGATTGGGGTAAATTCCGAATCAAAAATCCATTGTTGAACTTGTTCTATGGTATGTGCATTTTCAACATCATAACTCCCAATTTTTGTTCTTCTTAGCTCGGTAAGGTGACCGCCATTATTCAGTTTTACTCCAAAATCGTAGGCTATGGAGCGTATGTAAGTTCCTTTGCTACAGGCAATTCTTACTTTCACGTCTGGAAGATTTACGCTCAATACTTCCATTTCATGAATGATAATCTTGTTGGGTGTTACGTTCACTTCTTCTCCTGCTCGGGCTAAGTCATAGGCTCTTTTTCCTTGAATTTTTTTTGCCGAAAATATCGGAGGTAGTTGTTCTTGCTCACCCACAAAACTTTGTGCACACTCCCTTATTTTTTCTTCGGTAAGAGAAGAAATATCAAAGGTTTGGTCTATCTCAGTTTCTAAGTCATACGAGGGTGTTGTTGCTCCAAGTCTAATGGTGGCAGTGTACTCCTTGGGTAAGTTTTGAAAGGAAGATATTGTTTTGGTTTTTTTGCCACTGCACATAATTAGTAAACCACTAGCCAAAGGGTCTAATGTGCCGGCATGCCCTATCTTGTATCGTTTTTTTTTGGTTCGTTGTACAAAGACTCGTTTTACACGATTTACCGCGCCAAATGAGGTGATTTTTAGTGGTTTGTCCACTAAAATAACTTCTCCTTCATGAAAATCTACTGGGTGATTCATAGTGCTAACAGATAGTATAGAAGATGGCCGAAATTCCAATTACAAAACAGTAGATTGAAAAATAGGTGAGGTTCGAGTTTTTCACTAGCCTGATCATCCATTTGCAAGCTAACAGTCCTGTGACAAAAGCAAAAACAAAACCTGCAAAATAGGGGAGAAACTCAGGGGAGGATATTCCTGAATCTGATTTTAAAAGTCCAAGGGAGTCTTTAGCGATTTTCCCAAAAATTAATGGAACAACCATCAAAAAAGAAAATCGTGCAGCTTTCTCTCTGTCAATTCCCAACAATACCGAAGTGGAAATGGTAGCACCCGAGCGAGAAATTCCCGGAAGAATGGCAATCATTTGAGAAATTCCGATAAGAATAGAATGAGGAATGCTAACCTCTTTATTGGTGGTTTTTGCTTTGTCGGCAACAAATAACAGAGCACCAGTAATCAAAAGCATACATCCCACAAGGAGGATTTTACCTATAAAAAATGAATCAATTAGATCATCAAACAAGATACCTACAACTGCTGCAGGAATCATAGAAATAATAATTTTGAGAGAAAACTGAAATTCTTTATTGTTTTTAAATTGAAACAATCCCCTAATTATTTCTGCAATATCTTTTCTGAATATTACGCAAGTGCTCAGGGCAGTAGCAAAGTGGAGAACCACTGTCATAGTCATACTTTCTTGAATTTCTTTATCGAAAATTGCTTTCACCAGCTCAATGTGCCCACTACTACTGACGGGTAAAAATTCGGTAAGTCCTTGAACAATTCCAAGAATAATGGCTTCTAATAAACCCATGAAAGAAAAAAGTGTTAAGGTGTTTATTTCTTGGTTGACGAGTCTATTTCTTCGGTATCCGATTCTGGTTTGAAATTCTTGATAATTCCAAACAACACGATTACATAGCCCGAAATTACTATAAATGGTGCTAAAGTAAGTCGTTGAAAATTAAAAATATCATCGCTGTAATCACTTGGATCTTCAGGATTTCCACCCGACATAATAAAGTAACCCAACACAAACACTATAATTCCGGCAAGAATCAAAATGTAATTTTTTTTGGTGAAATAAATGTTGTCGTTTTCCATAGGTTCTTATTGTTTGTATAGTTTGTCCTGACTTAGTTTTAAATACTTGTTCATTGAGAAGTAGGTCGAACCAAAGCTAACTAAAATTCCGATAGCTATGATAATACCAAAGATGACAAAGTTGGAATAAATGTTTTCTGCATTGAATACGAGTTCGCCAATGATAGAGTTGTAATTTTCGAGCGCCAAGCTCAATAAGATATACAGTATAATGGCAAATAGAGCTGAGGTAATTCCTTGCATGATGGAATTCAGCAGGAATGGCTTTTTGATAAAACTATGTTTTGCACCTACAAATTGCATCGTACGAATGAGAAATCGTTTTGAAAAGATCGCTAATCTGATGGTGTTGTTTATTAAAATTATGGCGATGGTTAGCAAAATACTACTTAGCCCTAAAGCATACCACAATCCGTTGTAAAAGGTATCGTTTATGGTTTGAAACTGTGCCTTGCTGTAAGAAATTTCACTTACATAATCTTCGTATTTCTCCAAGATGTTTTGCTCAAATAATTGAACACTATCCAGCTGAGCGTACTCTTTTTTGAGGGTCAAATTAATACTGTTGTAGAGCGGATTCCCACCCAAAAACTCATCAAGAAATTCCTCGCCCATCCCTTCAACCATAAACTCTACTGCTTTCTCTTTTGGGATATAAGTGGTTGAATTAACGCGATGATCAAGACTAATTTCTTTTTCAATCTGCTGCATTTTGGCCATTTTGGCGTTTTCTCTAAAGAATACATCTACCTCAATCTTTTCTTTTTGATCGCCATAAATTTTGTCCAACCTTAGGATTGCCATTCCAAAAATAAGTAATAGAAATAGGATGAACCCCATACTTATGGTCACATAAAACGAGGTTGTTTTGTATCTATTTTTTTTTGCCTTGGACATATACAAATGTAGAAAATATCCAAAGTCTTTAATAAAATTGTTCTCCTTTTTTTCTATTATTAAGAACAATTAACACCAGAAACTACCACTTATGAAAGAATTATTAGCAAAAAAAGCTTCGAGAGCGAATAGTTATGAAGTGGTAGGGCTGGTAGCCAATAGTAAAGCAAAGTACAGCGAGTTGGTAGAAATTATGAAGGAAAACAATTCGCCTTACAGCGAGAAAGCTGCCTGGGTAATAACTCATTGTTTTGATGAAAGAGTAGGTTTTTTTGATCATTTTTACAGTGATTTTATTAAAATAATTGGGGAAGAGTCTTATTCCGATTCGGTTAAGAGAAATATCGTTCGGATACTTCAATTTAAATCGATTCCTACCGAGTATCATGGAGCTGTAATTGATGCTTGTTTTCGTTTATTAACGAAAAAAGAGACGGCTATTGCAGTAAAAGCTTTTTCTATGGGTGTATTGGACCAAATGGTGAAAATATATCCAGAGTTGACAAATGAGTTAATTCTCTGCATCGAAGAGATACTTCCCGGCAGCTCTTCGGGAGTAAAGAATCGCGGGAATAAAATTCTTAAAAAACTGAAAGGTTCTAGTCAATGTTGAACTTTTTTTACCTAAAATTTTAAGACCTTTACGAAAAAAT
Organism: Flavobacteriales bacterium; assembly: GCA_965658995.1. Taxonomy (GTDB): domain Bacteria; phylum Bacteroidota; class Bacteroidia; order Flavobacteriales_D; family CAJJDF01; genus CAJJDF01. The sequence continues at coordinate 36,637 of CBFHVI010000005.1, forward strand.
TAATCAAATAAGATGTCAAAGGAAAAAACAGCTCAAATAAATATTACCGTAAAAACAGATGAACACAATGTGCCAGAGGCTATGAATTGGACAGCTACGGATGCCAATATTAAAAACAAAGAGTGCAAAGCAATGATTTTATCTGTTTGGGACAAAGAGGATAAGGCTGCTTTGCGAATGGATTTGTGGACCAAGGAGATGATGGTGGATGAAATGAAAATGTTCTTTTACCAAACATTGGTAACGATGGCAGATAATTTTCAGAAAGCCACAGGGGAAGATGCTATCGTGGAGGACTTGAGGGACTATTGTGCCCATTTTGCTGATAAAATGAAGTTGGATCAAATGAGATAACTCAAACTTGTCTGATGGATTCTCTACGAGAATTAATTCATTGGTCAGTTCAATAGTTTCGTTACCTTTAATAATGATGAAAAGTTGGCTCAAAAAAATAGGGGGAGTACAGTTTTCCATACTCTTGGTAACGTTTGTTTCCTTGGTTTTTGTGGTTTCACCAATGATCCAAAAATCGGAACAGTATACCGTAATTACTAGCGATGGGAAAGGATATTATGCTTATTTGCCAGCTGTTTTTCTCCACAATTCTATCGGTGATCAAACTCCTGATGGTCGATTCATACTGGATATAAACGGGAAAGGCGTCAACAAATACTACGCAGGCACAGCCGTTTCTATTTTGCCGTTTTTTGGACTGGCTTCCTTGTTAGATAAAAAACAAAACGGATACTCACTCATTTACCAAATTTCTGTCTCTATTGCAGGTGTTTTTTACCTGATTCTGGGGTTACTTTATCTCGCCCGACTCTTAACCCTTTTTCGGTTTTCGGAAGTTGCGATAAGCCTTACCATTCTCACTTTATTTTTTGGGACTAATTTATTTGTATATGGAGTTTTTGAACCTTCTATGTCCCACATTTATTCTTTTTTTTGGATTACTGGATTTCTGTTTTTTACAAAAAAACACTTGCTGACTGGTCGTTCTGAATTGTTATATTTCTCGGCACTTTTTCTGGGTTTTTTAGTATTGGTGAGACCCATCAATGGACTTATCATTTTGGTAATTCCCTTCCTTGCGGGCTCACCGATAGTTTTAAAAAAATATTTTCATTCTTCTGTCTTTAGCCGAAAAGGGTTGATATCATTCCTTATTTTCTTTGGTATTATAGCCGTTCAGCCCATTGTGTGGTATCTCCAGAGTGGTAATTGGTGGTTGTGGAGCTACTCTGAAGAAGGGTTTAATTTTACTGCCCCAAGTTGGTTTCAATTTTTGTTTAGTTTTAGAAAAGGAGCCTTAGTTTACACTCCACTGTTGATAGTTACTGTCATTTCAGCTATACTGTGGTGGAGAAGAAATAAATTTCAATCAGCAACTATTCTATTCTTTTTTGGAACGTTAGTATATGTTTTAAGTTCCTGGTGGAATTGGTATTACGGACCTTCTTTTGGTCAAAGACCCTTGGTTGATTTTTATGGGCTATCTGGTATATTGTTGGCCTATTTTATTCATCATTTTTCTGGATTTAAGCAGCGTTTTTATTCTGCTTCTTTTGTCCTGATTTGTTTGGTTCTCAATCTTGTTCAGACGTATCAATTTCGATCGGGAATTTTATCTTCTTGGGATATGAATCTAGAGAAATATCGAGCGATATTTTTGAAAGTTGACGACAAATGGAGACAGTCGTTAGGAGGGAATTTTGATATTTTTTTGTACGATTCAAAAATAGATACTGTTGATCGAGCCACTCTTCTTCCTTCAGTTGGCAAAAAAGGTAGCACGGCTTTTGATTATACTGAGAAAGAGTTCGGAGTAGAGGTTACGTTTAATGTAGATTCTTCCTACTTCTCCAAAAGAGGGTTATTTTTATTGGTTGATTTACAGTTGAATAGTAGAAAAAAATCTACCAAAAACAAAGCTTTGTTCGTGGTGGATATCATGGATTCTGCAGGAAACAACTACCACTATTACACGTTCCCGATCCGTGCCATTCCTCCCACAAATTTGGTAGGATGGAAACAAGAAACATACCAAATAGAGTTGCCAAATGTACACCACGTTGGAGACAAAATTAAGCTGTACATCTGGAATAAAGAAAGAGAAAGTTTTTTGGTGAAAGAATTAAAATTCAAGCTGCTAACTATTAATTAATTCAGGACAATAGAATGAACGATACTCACGAATTCTTCCTGGTAGTCGTCAAAGGTGTTTTGTAGAGCCGAACAATTAATAATAAAAGAGTTTTCTCCTTGAATGGTAACATAAAGCTGAGCTGTCAAAGGCAATCCTTCAAATAAATAATTGTAACGTACTTTTTTAAATTGCACTCCATTTATCTCCTGATAATTGGGTTCTTCGGTTTGTTCTAGCTCTTCAAACATTCCCTGAATCATTCTTAGGTTCCCCTCGAAAAAAGCATCTAAATCTTTTCCGTTTGTCCCTCCAACAACAATATTTACCATTTCTTGAAAAAAATCTTGATCACTTGTGGGAGACAAAACATGAATCATATTGAGCGTTGTATCATTCATGATTTCCCAGTTACTTGGGAAACTAAATGATACCGGAAAATAATCAGAAGAAAACAGGTTCTTGTTCATTTCCTTTTCTGATCTTGAATCAATAGATTCTTTTATTGTTTTTTCTTCTTGAATTTTATTGCCACAAGAAATTAAAACTGCAATCAGCGATATTGTTAAGATATATTTCATGAACCAAAGATACTGTCTAGAATCGAAATCAAAAGATTTAATTAGATGTTTTCTGTTTGGAACGCTATAATAGGGAGTAGAATTTTTTTTATCATTATATTGTACACTTGAGAAAGGATTTTTTAAATCCCTTCGTCCAATAGAAGTTGAAGTTAAGAATTAACAAATAGAATATGAGTATAAAAAGATTATTATGTACAGTTGCTTTGTCCTGGATTTCGGTAGCCGGTTATTCGCAAAAAGGCGAATGGATTGAAATCAGAGATATGGAAACTTGGTCATCCGTTGGGTTTGAAATGGATTTGAATAAAAAATGGAGTTTTTCCTTAGAGGAACAACTAAGATTGAAGTCTAACTCTTCTGAAGTAGATTCATACTTTACAGAATTCGGATTGTTTTACAAAGGGTTGGAGCACTTTGAGTTTGGTGGAAATTTGCGATACCAAAGTGTGAATGACAATCAAGGAAAAATTCAAGGCTACGAAACTCATTTTAGATATAATTTAGATGTAGCCTATTCTCACAAAATTGATCGGTTTAAATTGAAGTACAGAGTAAGGTATCAGAATAAAAATGAGCTAGGAATAGATGAGTTGGCAGGGAATTATCCCATTCATAAATGGAGATTGAAAATTGCAGCTAATTATAATATTAGAAAATGGAAATTTGATCCCACTTTTTCAGCCGAAATTTTTAGAAGGTCTGAAGAAAATACTGAAGCTGGTTTTGATAGAATGAGATTTACCTTGGGTACTAAATACGATTTGAAGAAATTTGGAGAACTGACGGGGTTTTATAGAATAGAGAAAGAACTGAATGTATCCTATCCTAAGTCAACTCATATTTGGGGCTTGTCTTATGTATACACATTGAAAATTAAAACGAACTAACGATGAACAAATTATTGATTTCCATTACAACTCTTGCAATAGTATTAACTGCCTGTAAGAAAGAGATTTTTATAGAAAGCGGAACAGGACTGGAAGATTGGACGACCGAGACTCATTCCAATGATGTCTCTCCCAATTATGATATTGTATTCAACCAAAATAAGGTGAACAAGATTCATATTGTGTTTACCGCGGACGAGTGGTCAGCGATGCAAGCCGACTTGATAGATGTGAAAGGAGGGAATACTGGTGGCGGTCCTGGAGGTGGCGGTCCTGGTGGCGGTGGCGGAACTACTTTTTCCGATCAAACTCCTCTTTATTTTGCCGCAGACTTTTATTGCAATGGAATACAATGGTACAACGTAGGTGTGAGATACAAAGGAAACTCAAGTCTAACAGCAAACAGCGGAAAATTGCCGTTAAGATTTCAGTTTGATGAGTTTGAGGACGAATATCCTGAAATAAAGAATCAAAGATTTTACGGATTCAAAGAACTTTCTATGAGCAGTAACTATAATGATTTGTCGCTTATGAGAGAAAAATCAGCTTGCGATGCTTTTCGTAATTTTGGAGTGCCAGCGGTGAGAACTGCTTTTTATGAAATTTACATTGACAAAGGAACAGGAAGTTACCAATACTTTGGGTTGTACACAATGTGCGAAGTAGTTTTTGATTCTTTTTTGACTGATTATTTTGGAAGCGAAACAGGGAATTGTTACAAGCCTGACGGAGATGGAGCCAAGTTTTCTACTTCGGGGTTTGATTTAACAGATTTTGAAAAGAAAACCAACATAACAACAGGTAGAAGTGATATTCAAGCCATGTATGATGCACTACATGCATCAACAAGAACAAGCAATCCAAGTACTTGGAGAAGTAATTTGGAGTCCGTTTTTGATGTAGATGGTTTTTTGAAATATTTAGCCGCAAATAATACCATTCAAAACTGGGATACTTACGGCTTGATGACGCACAATTATTACTTGTACAACGATCCAAGCATGGGCAAATTGAGGTGGATAGTTTGGGATAATAATGAAGCATTTCAATCTGGGAACGGACCAAGATCTGCGCTGCCCTTTGCAATGAATACAACAACAACTGATTGGCCATTGATTAATTTTTTAATCAATGATGCGACCTACGAGGCAACTTACAAGAGTTATGTAAAATCTTTCGCTTCGTCCACATTTGCTGCGAGCAGAATGAGCGGAATTTTTTCTGCACAACAATCTTTGCTTACTTCTTCAGCTTCTAATGAACAGAGCGGTTACACTTTCCTTACAGGAGGTATTAGCAGTTTTAATTCTGCGGTAAGCACCTTAATTTCACATAATTCTAGCAGAGTTTCTGCAGCAAATACTTACGCTCCCTAACAGGCGATTAGAATTGATCAATGAAAAATCTGTTTCTACACTTATTAGTTTTAGGGCTCGTGTTTTCTTGTAAAAAGGAGATATTTGTTCCCAATGACGAACACTCCATTCGACCAGAAGGTTGGGAGTCAAATTCACATTCTAATAATGTAGAACCTAATTATGATATAGTTTTTAACGAATCCAAAGTCAACAAGATTCACATTGTATTTACTGCACAAGAATGGACTGACATGCAATCTGATTTGGCTATAGTGAAAGCCGGAGGCTATTCAGTTGAGCCTGCTTATTCACCAGTTGATTTTTATTTCAACGGTGTAAAATGGAATCATGTTGGGATTAGATACAAAGGAAATTCGAGTTTAAAAGGAGCCGGGAATGGGAAGCTTCCCTTTAAGTTTAATTTTGATTATTTCGAAGATATTTATCCCGAAATAAATAATCAACGATTTTATGGTTTTAAAAAACTAGCAATGGGAAGCGGCTATAAAGATGAGTCTTTAATGAGAGATAAAACGGCCTCTGACTTGTTTAGGGATTTTGGTGTCCCTGCTACTAGAACTGCTTTCTATGAGATTTATATTGATAAGGGAGATGGGGTTTATCAATATTTTGGCTCATACACAATGAACGAAGTTGTAGAAGATACTTTCTTGAAAAATTACTTTGGTACAGAATCAGGGAATTGTTACAAACCGGATGGAAGTGGAGCGACTTTCAGAAATAATAGTTTTGTAGCTTCAAGTTTTCCAAATAAAACCAACGAAACAGCTAATCACAGCGATATTCAGGAATTGTTTACTGTCCTTCATTCACCAACCCGACTTTCCAATCCTACAGCTTGGAAATCTGCTCTGGAAAATGTGTTTGACGTAGATGGATTTTTGAAATATTTGGCAGCAATGAATACTATTCAGAATTGGGACTGTTACGGAAATGCTCCTCACAATTACTATTTATATAACGATCCAATTATGGGTAAGTTGAGGTGGATAGTTTGGGATTGTAATTTAGCTTTTGCTCCAGGCAGTGGAATGAGAACTTCTTTGAGTTTTGAAATGAATGAAGTAGATTCAAGATGGCCGCTCATAAACAATGTGATAGCTGACCAAGGATACAAGGCCACTTATAAAAACTATGTAAAGGATTTTTATAGGACAATTTTCACAACTTCTAGAATGAATTCGATAATTTCTAATCAGCAGACTTTACTCATGAATTCGGCTGCTAATGAAGAGGTAAACTACACTTTTTTAACAGGAGGAATCGGGAGTTTCAATGCAGCAGTAAGTGATTTAATTAATCATTGTGCTTCCAGAGTTCTGGACGCTCAGAATTACGCTCCTTAACGAAATAATTAAAACGAACAAACATTGTTGTTCTTAAGTAGTTAAGAAACTTAATCATCAGGCGGATTTTCGCCTATAGATTGGTGAATTCGCATCGATGTTCTCGTCAAAGAAGGATAAAATTAATTCAACTTATCTTTCAAATAGTTTCCAGTTACTGAATCACCTTTCTTGGAAATAGTTTCTGGGGTACCTTCTGCCACTATTTTTCCTCCCTTTTCGCCTCCTTCGGGACCTAAGTCAATTACCCAATCAGCACATTTTATTACGTCCAAGTTGTGTTCAATCACGACCAGAGAATTCCCTTTGTCAATAAGCGCATAGAATGCCATGAGTAACTTTTGTATGTCTTCAAAATGCAGTCCGGTAGTAGGTTCGTCAAATATAAATAAGGTTCGTTTAGAGGATTTTTCTTTTACAAGAAATGAGGCAAGTTTTATTCTTTGAGCCTCACCTCCCGAGAGAGTGTTAGAGGATTGACCGAGTTTTAGGTAGCCAAGTCCCACATTTTCGAGTGGTGTAAGTTTAGTCACTATCTTTTTCCCGAATTTATCTCCAGATTCTGCAAAGAATGTTATCGCATCGGAGATAGTCATTTCCAAAATATCAAAAATGGAATATCCATTAAATTTGATTTCCAAGACTTCTTGTTTGAATCGTTTTCCTCTGCACTCATCACATACCAACGAAATATCTGCCATGAATTGCATATTTACCTTCAATTCTCCGTCTCCACTGCAGCTTTCGCATCTTCCACCTTCCGTGTTAAACGAAAAGTGTTTGGGTTTAAAACCATTTACTTGTGCTTGTTTTAAACCAGCGAAGAGGGCCCGGATATCGTCATACGCCTTGACGTAAGTTGCTGGATTCGATCGGGATGATTTTCCAATAGGATTTTGGTCGATAAACTCAACATCGTCAATGTGAGAAATGTCTCCCGTCATTTTGGCAAATTCCCCCGTTTTATTGGCAACTCCTCCTTTTACTTTTTTTAGTGCGGGAAAAATAATTTGTTTGATTAGTGAGGATTTTCCACTACCGCTTACTCCTGTAATTGCACAAAAAATATTCAAAGGGATGGTCACATCTATGCCTTGCAAATTATTTTCTCTACATCCCAAGAATTCTATTTTTCGCACACTATTTTTCCTCGTTTTTGGCACCAGAATCTCTTTTCTTAATGTAAGGTATTGGGCTGTTAAGCTCTCCTTAGAGGAGATCAATTGAGAATGGTTTCCTTGAAAAACAATTTCACCTCCATCAGTTCCTGCTAAAGGCCCCATATCAATAATTTCGTCAGCAATTTTCATGATATCCTCGTCATGTTCTACTACAATCACGGTATTTCCGATATCTCTCAGGGATTTCAGAACTTTTATCAATCGTTCGGTGTCTCGCGAATGTAAACCAATACTTGGTTCATCCAAAATGTACATTGAGCCAACCAAGCTACTGCCCAATGAAGTTGCCAAGTTTATTCGTTGCGATTCTCCTCCCGAAAGAGTAGACGAAAGTCTATTTAAGGTCAGGTAGCCCAACCCCACATCTAGCAGGAATTGAATTCGGAGAGTGATTTCTTTCAAAATCCTTTTAGAGATCTGATTTTCGTGATCCGATAGGGTTAGGTTTTCGAAAAACTCAGCACATTTTTCAAGAGAAATATCCACCAAGTCAGTTATATTCTTTCCGTTGATTTGGATGTAATTTGCCTCAGGTTTTAATCGCTTTCCTTCACAAGAAAGGCAGGTGGTTTTTCCGCGATAGCGACTCAGCATGATTCGGTACTGAATTTTGTACGATTGGCTCTCTACAAAAGCAAAAAACTCATTTATTCCCTTAAAATATTTGTTTCCAGTCCACAATACTTTTTTTTGTGCTGGGGTTAGTTCATAGTAAGGTTTGTGAATTGGAAAATCAAAATGATGAGCATTGTTGAATAAATCAAATGCCCATTGACTCATTTTTTCACCTTTCCAGCACACGATTGCTTCTTCGTATACAGACAAGTTTTTGTTTGGAATGACAAGGTCCTCGTCAATACCAATAATTTTTCCGTATCCTTCACAACTGGTACAGGCTCCAAGAGGATTGTTAAAGCTAAATAAATATTCATTGGGTTCGGAAAAATCCATGCCATCCAATTCAAATTTGTTGGAGAAAACTCGCGTTTCATTAGTGCTGGCTAATTCTACCTCGCAGGTTCCATTACTTTGTTGAAATGCAGTTTCGGCCGAGTCATAAATTCGGGCATTATTCTCCTCACTTTCTTGATTTACAGAAATTCTGTCAATCACAATTTTCACACTTTCAAAATCGATAGGTGGATTGTCTATTACCTCCTCAATCACATGATTTTCTCCATCAATCTTCACTCGGTTATATCCTTCCGTTTGAACATTTTGTAAGTACAAGGCAAGTTTATCTTTTTCCCTAATCATCAGCTCGGAGAGAATCACAGCTTTGGTTCCTTCTTTCTGGTTGTTGAGGTAAGTCAGTACATCCACGCTAGAATCTTTTTTTACCTCATTTCCCGAAATTGGTGAAATGGTTTTTCCAATACGAGCAAACAACAGTTTCAAATAATCGTAAACTTCTGTGGAAGTGCCTACGGTAGATCTGGGGTTTCGAGAGTTTACTTTTTGCTCAATTGCAATGGCTGGCGCTATCCCTTTTATAAAATCTACTTGAGGTTTCTCTAATTTTCCTAAAAACTGTCTGGCGTAAGAAGATAAACTTTCGATGTATCTCCTTTGACCTTCGGCATACAAAGTATCAAAGGCTAAAGAAGACTTTCCCGATCCTGATAACCCAGTAATGACTGTAAGTTTGTTCTTGGCTATTTGGAGTTCAATATTCTTTAGGTTGTGCACTTTGGCTCCTTTGATATGAATGTATTCTGATTTGTTCACGGTATGAAAATTGAAATGTTGAGCGTACTCGAATAGTTTTTTAACGACCTCAAAGGTAGAGAATCTTACGTTAAGAAACTGCCATATAACTGAATATTCTGATTAAATTTGGAACTAAATTAGTCTCAATGAAAACACTGTATATTGTTCGTCATGCCAAATCAAGTTGGAGTGAAAACAAAGTGATTGATTACAACCGATCGCTGAATGAACGAGGAAAAAAAGACATAAAAACGATGGGCCAACGGTTGGTGGATAGACAGGTGAAAATTGACAAAATTTTGGGAAGTGCCTCCAAAAGAACTAAGGCAACAGCTCGAGGTCTCAACAAGTTTCTTGGACTGCCAACTGATAAAATTGAATGGAGTTCACAGTTGTATCATTCAGATGTTTCTGTGTTACTTCATCAGGTTTGTCAAACTTCAGATGAGTGCCACAACTTGATGCTGGTAGCTCACAACCCCGGAGTTTCTGACTTTTGTGATTACCTCACAGAGTTAGAATATTATTTCCCCACCCTTGGCATGGTAAAAGTAGTGTTTGAAGCAGTCAGCTGGAGAGAAATTTCAAAATCAACAGGAACGGTAGAATGGATTGATTTTCCAAAAAACACTTTGATTTTCTAATTCTAGCAGATTAAAAACTTTGATTCATAAGTTAGATTCAACTTTTTTACTATATTGGGGCAAAATTAGAGAAGAAAATGTCAGAAAAAATAATGTTTGAAACCGAAATTCCTATTAAAACTTCAGTAGGAATCTTGTACGATATGATGACTACCCCAAGTGGATTGTCTGATTGGTTTTGTGAAGACGTGAATATTGATGGAGATATTTATAGTTTTTTCTGGGATGGAGAAGCCGAAAAGGCAGAATTATTGAGAATGAGTAAGAATGAGTTTGTTCGTTTCAAATGGGTAGAGGATGAAGACGACAGTACGTATTTTGAGTTGAGGATAAAGATTGATGGAATCACCAAGGATGTAGCGCTCGTAGTTACAGATTTTGCTGATAATCAAGAAGAAGTTGAAGAAAACACCCTCCTATGGGAAAGTCAGATCAATGACCTGAAAAGAGTTATTGGAGCCTAAACAATAATTCTTTTTATTAAATGTTTTATGATTTATGTTGAAGAAGCTAGATTGGTTCATCATAAAATCTTACATCGTCCCTTTCGTTGTAACCTTTTTTATTGCAGAATTTGTTCTAATTCTTCAGTTTATATTTATTTACCTTGATGATTTTGTTGGAAAGGGAGTAGGAGTTAATCTCTATTCGGAGCTGGTGTTTTATGCATTTCTTGAGGTTGTTCCTATGGCTTTGCCTTTAGCCATTTTGCTTTCTTCTATAATGGCGATGGGCAATTTGGGCGAAAAAAACGAACTTACGGCAATGAAAGCGGCAGGAGTATCTCTCCTAAGAGTGATGCGACCTCTTTTTTACATCATGTTATTATTGGCAGGTATTTCATTTTATTTTTCCAATTATGTGTGGGGCGAAGCTTATCTCAAAAAGAAGATACTTATTTCGGATATGACCAACAAAAAGCTCTCCTTGGTGCTTAAAGAAGGAGTTTTTTTTAATGAAATAGATAACTATAGCATCCGTGCAAACAAAGTAAACAAAGAAACCAACGAGCTAGGAGATGTATTGATATACCAGCACAATCCAACATTTAAGTACCGAAAAGTAATTCGCGCAGAAAGGGGTGAAATGAACAAGTCAGAGGAGGGTTCGTTTTTGATTCTTACCTTGCACAACGGAGAAATAAATGAGGTGATGAACCCTGTGGGAAACCCTATGGAAGAAAAAAGCAAATTACCTCATCAGCGAATTCAATTTGATAAAACCACCCAAAAAATTGATATTTCTTCGCTGAGTTTAAATCGTACGTCTGAAGAAGATTATGCTCGTCAGCCAAGTCTGTTACCAGTGCTTGAATTAACCAAAGTAGTGGATTCCATGCAAGCGGATTACGATACGGTAATGAGAACACTTCTGCCGTATTATGAAAATACTTATACCATCAATCAAGAAATAAAAAGCTTGTCGATGGACACCATTTTACCAGCTTATTTTCATTTAGATTCTTTGCTTCCTCAAGAAAGAAAAGTGGTTCTTCAGAACGCAGCAAACCGACTCGAAAACTCCATAAACTATTTGGATAACAGAGCGAATGATATCTGGAACAGAGCGAAAGCGAAAGCGAAAGTTGAAACAGAGTGGCATCGTAAATTTACGCTTTCTTTTGCTTGTATCGTCTTATTTCTAGTGGGTGCTCCATTGGGGGCGATTGTAAAGAAAGGCGGGCTAGGAATTCCCATTGCCATTGCGATTGTATTGTTCATCGTGTATTACATAATTTCAATAACTGGACAAAGATTAGGCAGGGGATTAGCTATTCCTCCCTACGTTGGTATGTGGTTAAGTTCTATTATGCTATTCCCTCTTGGATTAGTACTAACGTATAAGGCAGCCACCGAATCAAAAATTCTCGACTTTGAGTTGATAGGAAATTTTATAAAATCTTTTTTTGGCTGGGTGATAAAAAAAGTTTCAAAAAAGTAACGGGTAAGAGTTTATTGAACACTAGAAGAACTAGTAGGTTGTTTGGAGTGGTAAATGTCTATGGCAACTATAATGGCGAAACAAGTCCATACTGGCACAGAAGCCTTATCTGTGTCAAGGTAATTATTTAAAACACCATGTGCAAAGTACGATACCAGTGCAAGCATAACTGACAATAACAGTGTTTTGAGTTCTTTATCTTCTAGTTCGATAAAGAGTTTACTCCCTTTGTAAAAAACAAAGAATAGCAGAACAAAGAAAGAACAAAGTCCTAACACACCCATTTCAGAGAGCGCTCCCAAATATTCGCTGTGTGCATTGCCTCTATTCCCAAAGTTTGTACTAATTACTGTAATTTCGCTTGAGTGCTGAAAAGGAGCATATTCAAAAGCGTAAGTTCCTGGTCCCCAACCAAAAACAGGTCTTTCTTGAAACATTCGTATTGCACAATTCCACCGATTAATTCTTTCGAGGTTGGAAGCATCCGTAGAGACGTTGGAAATAGACTCGATATGTTTGCTAATATTCTCCGAGGAATCTGTTTTGTTTTTGCTCAATGCAATTGAGATATCTGTGTAATATTGATACCCCACAAAGCCGCCAAACAGAGCTAGAAGCACAACATATTTTACATGAATTTTTAACTTAAAAAGTACCCAGACTCCCAACGCGGCAACAAGGCTTACCCAGGCAGCTCTCGTGTAAGAATAAAGCAATCCAACGCTCAATATTACCAAAAATAAAATGAGTATGTATTGAATGATAGCTGAATTCTTTTTGCGGTACAGCAACCCAATCGAAAGCGGAATGTAAAAGGCAACAATTGCTCCGTAAGAAGTGTGGTCTTTGTAGAAAGGAGACATGATCCAATGTGCAGCTTTTTGATCAAATCCCCAAGTGTAATGACGAACCAGCGTGATTAACACGACAACCGAAAGAGAAATAAGGTAAAGCCAGACAACTCGAAACATATTTTCTTTTTTTCTAAACACTATGATCAAATAGAAAAATAGGGGAATCACAAACCAGAGTTTGGCGATTAAAAATTTTACCGAAACAATGGGATTGGAACTGGTGAAAGCCGTAATTCCCATCCAAAAGAGATAAAAAAATACCGATAATGTAATGGGGTGATTCAATAACTTTTTGTCGTAGGTGCCGCGAAGAAATGCCTTAATGGATAACAAAATCATAAGCCCAAATAAAATAGGCTCAGTAGGAAGATAAAACCCCACATTACCCAGAGCCAATTGTTCGAGGTTCAAAGAAAAAGGAGTGCAAAGAATGACGAAAAAAAGCAGCTCCTTGGTTTTGTAAAAACTGAAATACACAACACTCACTGCCAGAGGCAAAAGCGAGAAATAATAGTTTCCATGAAATAGAAAATACCCGTTAACCCCAATAAAAAGAAAGCTGAGGAATAAGAGAAGGAATTGATATTTCGAAAATGCCTTGGGCAAATTACGATTCTTTTCTGTTAAGTTCTTTTATTTTTTCAAATACCAAAAGCAATACAATCGCAAACAAGAAGGCAGAAATTGTAGAAACAACTACAATGAGCCATCGAATGGGATATGCTTTCTTTTCAGAAGCTGAAGCTTTTTCTACAGTAAACTTGTGCGAAAACTTGGAGTTTGCATCAGATTTTAATTGCTCATACACGGCATCCTTTGTTGAGAGCCTAATGTTCATCCATTCTAGTTTGTTTTCGTAGTTGGAGTAGATGCTTCCGTATTGGTCTGTGGCCTTAATTTTTGCCTCAATCAATTGTTTCGTGCTCCCATCTTTTGCATTTGCAAGGGCGGTGATCAAGGTAGGTCGAGTTTCTTTGTCTACCACACCAAGTTGGTTAAGGGCGGCAAGTGTATCAACAATCGCCTGAATGTCATCTTTTAGTTTGTTTCTTTCAGACTCAGCTACCTCCAGAGCTTCAGAAGATCTTTCGTTAATCATTCTGTTTTTAGCGTTATCAAAGAGGTTGGCAATATCATTTGCCATGTCAGCCGCCATTTGAGGATTTTTGTCCATTACCTCAATCAATACGGATCCATATTTTGTACGAGAAAAGGAAACGTTTTCCTCGTAAGTCTTATTCAATGCAGTGAATTTTATCTTGCTTGTTGTGTCAATTTCATAGTGATTCATCAGGTCATATTTGCGAATGATCACATTTCGTATTTCGGCCGACTGCAAAACCTGAATCATTTGTTCAGCTTGTTCTTCTTCTCCAAATTGAGCAGCACTCTGTTCTGGATGAACTTCGTCAGTAAAGGCAACTGTATTGGACATTGCGGGATACAACGTAACCACAGATTTAAATTTTTCTTCTATCAGCAAGGAGTAAATAATTGCGCCAATGGCTGCAATTGTCGTAATTAGTGCAAGGACTCCTTTTTTGTTCCAAATAAATTGAATGAGGTCTTCAGCTTGGTTGTTTTCTTTTTGAATCATGCTAATCGGGGTTAAAAATAAAGCGACTAAATTACTAATATCTTAGCCAATTTAGTAATTATTTATCCATAACGGCCATATTCAAAAATTATTAGGGAGTTTCTTTTTTTTATTTGTTCCACTTCGTACCTGTCTCATCAAAGAATCTGGCTACAACGATAAAATGCATTAGGGGAGATTATTAGCAAGAACATAACAATAAAAAGTCATGAAATTCCTATCTTCGTGAGGTAAACAAATACGACAAAATAAATGAAAATTATTGTACCAATGGCGGGTAGAGGCTCGCGTCTTAGACCACACACCTTAACTATTCCCAAACCATTAATGCCGGTAGCCGGAAAACCTATAGTCCAAAGATTGGTGGAAGATATTGCAGCGGTAAGCAACGAAACGATTGATGAAATCGCCTTTATCATTGGAGATTTTGGGACAGAAACAGAAAAGCAACTAGTCAGTATTGCCGAAAGTTTGGGGGCTAAAGGAAGTGTTTTTCATCAAGAAGAAGCTCTTGGAACGGCTCATGCAATTTTATGTGCTCAAGAATCGCTCATAGGAAATGTGGTAGTAGCTTTTGCAGATACCTTGTTTCGAGCAGATTTTAAGTTAAATTCACAAGATGATGGAATCATTTGGGTTAATCAAATTGATAATCCGAGTGCATTTGGAGTGGTAAAATTAAATGAAGAGGGAATCATTACAGATTTTGTTGAGAAACCAAAAGAATTTGTCTCTGACCTAGCCATTATCGGAATCTATTATTTCAAAGATGGTGAGTATCTAAAGAATGAGCTTCAATATTTAATTGATAATAACATCCGTGAAAATGGAGAGTATCAGATTACCAATGCTCTGGAGAATATGAAACGGAAAGGTGCAAAGTTCAAAACGGGTAAAGTTAATGCTTGGATGGATTGTGGGAACAAGAACGTGACAGTAGAAACAAACCAACGCGTACTTGAGTTTATAGGTGAAAATGTGATAGAGGGAAATTACGAGTCTGTTAATTCGGTTGTGATAAAACCTTGTTTTATAGGAGATAATGTGAAGTTAGTTAATTCGGTTGTTGGTCCCCATGTATCTATAGGGAACAATACTGTGATAGAAAATACAGTTATACAAAACTCTATTATACAGAACGAAACAAGGATTGTAAATGGAAACATGACCAATTCTATGATAGGAAACAAAGTGTCCTATGCAGGAAAATTGGACGATGTAAGTATTGGTGATTACACTGAAATAAAATAAGAATGAAAAAAACTTCTGCCATCGTGCTAGGCTTGATCTTTGGGTTTGCTTGCGCTCCCAAAAAACAAGTAGTTGCTCCATCAGCTCCCACTGCGAGTGAAACACAGCAACGGAAGTTTATGAGTTTGTATATCAAAGCAACCAACGAGGCTCAAATAGAGAATGATGACAAGGCCATCGAAATGTATGAGCAATGCAAAGCGTTGAATCCAGAAGAAGCCTCGGTATATTACGAATTGAGTCGCTTGTACGCGAAAAAACGAAACGCTCAACTTGCTTTTGAAAACGCATTAAAAGCAAATGAATTAGAACCTACAAACAAATGGTATTTGCTGCATAAAGCGCAAGTTTTTAATCGCACAGGGCAGCAAGAAAAAGCTATTGAAGCTTTTGAGGAACTCGTGACTATTGAATCTAATAATTTGGATGCGTTGTATGAATTGGCAGAACTATACCAACGAACCAATAAACCCTTGGATGCAGCAAGAACAATAGGAAAAGTAGAGACAATTACAGGCAGAAACCCACAAATGAGTTATCAAAAGTATTTGTTGTTGATGGATGGTGGCAAAGAAGAGGAAGCACTTCAGGAAATAAGTGAACTGTTGAAACTTCAGCCAGAGAACGGCATGGGAAATTTGGCAATGGCTCAGC
Source organism: Flavobacteriales bacterium (assembly GCA_965658995.1). GTDB lineage: Bacteria > Bacteroidota > Bacteroidia > Flavobacteriales_D > CAJJDF01 > CAJJDF01. The sequence goes on from CBFHVI010000005.1 coordinate 52,811, forward strand.
ATTTCTCCAAAATAGGAGAAAAGGAGAAGGTTTATCCAAGATTGATTTGGGTTTTTGAAGATCCTCAAATAAGAACTGACACGAAACTTTCCATTCTACAAGATTATTCCACAAGAGTACGGGAAGAAGAATTGGCCAAAGTCGAGGCAAAAAACTTGGTAAACTTGTTACTCAAAACTCATCCTTCGGATGTGAAATCTTACGCTGCAGCAGGTGATTTATACACCAATCTGGGAGAATTGAAAAAAGCCAATTCATATTACGAAAAAGGCCTTACCTATGCCACACAATCTTATCCCTTGTTCATGCAACTGCTTACCAATTCTTTCAATAGTAAAGACTTCGAAGCGGTCACAACTTATGCGAGTCAAGCGCTAGAGTCTTACCCAACTCAACCTGTGCTGTATTTATACCAAGGAATGGGATACAAAGAACTGAAACAATATGAAAAAGCTGTTTCGGCATTCAAATCGGGACAGGCAATCGTGGTAGATGACGAGAAAATTGAATTTGAATTTTGGTCCAAGTTGGGCGAAACTTATAACGAACTGAAACTGTTTTCTCTGTCGGATGAAGCATTTGACAATGCAATGAATATAAATGGTTTAGATGCCTATCTTCTTAATAACTACAGTTACTATTTATCTTTGAGAAAACAACACTTGGAGAAAGCCGCTTCGATGGCAAAAACTGCCAACGACCTGTTTCCGACCAATGCCTCATTTAATGATACCTATGGATGGATATTGTGTCAACAAGGTAATTACAAAGAGGCGGAGCAATGGATAAAAAAAGCTTTGAGTAACGGAGGGGATTCATCAGGCACGGTGCTGGAACATTACGGAGATGTTCAGTTTCGATTGAATAATCGCGAGGTGGCCATGGAGTATTGGAAGAAAGCCAAAGATACCGGTGAGTATTCAGATAAATTGGAAGAAAAAATAAACGAGGGTAAGAATGAAAAATAAGATATTACTTAAATTATTGATGGTTGTTTTTTCTTTATTGCTATGGCAATGTAGAGCAAAAAAACCATTGATTACAGACAGTACCAGTCAAGAATTACTATCGAAACAAAAAGCTGACACAATTGTGAAACAAGTATTGGAAAACAATTTTGAGTTCACTGATTTGAAAGCAAAAATAAAAACGAAATTTAAAAGTAGAGAAAAACAAAACATTGCCTTCGGAACGTTTGTTAAAATCGTGAAAGATTCGTCCATTCACGCAACTATATCAATTGCAACAATTCCTGTGGTTGTGGCGCTTATTACGCCAGACACTCTGAAGTTTATCAATAAAAAAGAACAAAAATATTTTGTTGGCGGAATTGATTATGTGAAATCACTACTCAAAACCGATATTAGTTTTTATGAAATTCAAGATCTTTTGGTGGGAAATCCGGTAAAATTAAAACCAACTGACTCCCATTATTTGATTGAAGAAGAAAATGAGGTTTTTTTGAGTAGTAAGAGCAAAAATGCCTTGCTGGCTCTTAAAAAGAGTAACCTGCCTAGCTCAGAGTGGTTGGTAAAGTATTGGGTAAATGAACTGTACAAAACGGGAAGAACCGTGGTAGAAAATGACTCGGAAAAGACGGTGATAGAAATAATTCAAGCCGATTATAATAAGGTGGACGGGCAGTTCTTTCCCAACAGAACACAGGCTGAGATAGTAACTCCAAAAGATTCCATTACTATTCAATTAAATTATCAACGGGTAAAAATTAATACGGGTGTAGTCTTTGAATTTTCTATTCCTGATCATTATTCATCTTACTAAGCTATGAGAAAGAAGTATTCCATACAACCTTTATTATTCCTGCTGGCGTTATTAGTAGTAGGCAATAACTCATTTTCACAAAAATCGAAAACAGAGCAGTTAAAGGCCAAAGAGGAAGTACTAAAAAAACAATTGGCGCAAACGCAAGAATTATTAAATGCGACCAGAAATTCTCAACAAACAACATTAAGTGAATTACGCATAATCAATAAGCAAATAGCTTTCAAAGAGGAGCTATTGATGAATATGAATAGCCAGATAAGAGAAACAGAAAGACAAATTAATCAAAACAAAAAAGAGATTGATGAACTAGAGGCTGACCTCGACAGACTGAAGAAAGAGTTTGTGGAGATGGTAAGATATGCTTACAAGAACCGAAAGAAGGAGTACAATGCGATGTATCTGTTTTCTTCCGACAGTTATTCGCAAGCTTATCGCAGAATGAAATACATAGAACAGTACACGGCCAACAGAACAAGAAAAGCAAAGGAAATCGTGAAGATACAGGAGGAATTGAATGAGCAGAATCTTGTGCTGGTGAAAAATGTGGCTTCTAAAAAGGAACTTGTTGCGAACTTTGACAAAGAAAAACAACAATTTCTTGAGGTAAAACAACAACAACAAGAAGTACTAAATAAGATCAAAGAAGACAAGGAGTCTCTCCAAAAGAAGCTGGAACAACAAAAAGTCGAACAGGAGAGAATTGCTGCCGCAATAAGAGCCGAAATTGAAAAAGAATTGGCAAAATCAAGAAAAAACAACACTTTTCAATTAAGCCCAGAGGCGAAACTTGCTTCTACCAGCTTTGAAAAAAATAGAGGAAGCTTGCCTTGGCCAGTAACTAGAGGAACGATTACAAAACGATTTGGTAAGCAGAGACATAGCCAGGTTGCAACCGCCTATGTTCAAAACAATGGAATCGATATTAGTACGCTCAAAGGAGCCAATGTAAGAGTTGTATTTGATGGAACTGTAACGAGTATTTTTACTATTCCGGGTAGTGGACAAACGGTGATTGTGAGCCATGGAGCATACCGTACGGTTTATTCTAATCTCAAAACAGTAGAGGTTGTAATCAATCAAAAGCTGAAAACGAAACAAACAATTGGAACTCTTTTACCGGACAACTCCGGAAGTATTTCTGATTCCCATTTCGAAATTTGGAAAATATCTAGCTCGGGGATGAACCCCCAGAATCCAGCAATTTGGTTGTATCGAAACTAATACCGGGCTACTCAGAAATGAAGTAAGCCAACACTACCAATATCAGTGAAAAGAAAAAATACTTGGGGTCTTTGTAAAGCGGTTTTTTAGGCCTCTTTGTGTATTTTTCATAGTGATGAAAAAGTTTGCCAAAGTCCTTCTGGTTTTCCATCATTTGATTGGAATGTAAAGGCAGTTTTTTGTCTTTATTTAATTAGTACTTTTTCATTTTTTCTTCGCTTCTCCTAAAGACCTTTTTAAGGTCTCAATGATTCTATACACCTTCATTTTTGCATTCGCTTCGCTTAATGCAAATATACTCGCAATTTGTTTTAACGACCTTCCCTCAAAGTACCTAAGTTCTATCAATTGGCTTTTTTCTAAAGAAAGTTTTTCCAATTCGGTAAGAACAAGCTGCAATTGTGATTCCTTATCGTCTGTTCCAAGCTCTCTTACAAGCTTCTGAGAGAATTTTCGTTTACTTCCACAATGAGTTGTTTCTTTGTTTTTCTGAAGTGCTGATTAACCTCGTTGCTCGCAATGCGATACAACCAAGATGAAAACGTAAATCCGTAATCCTCATAAGTATTCAGCTTAGTCATTGCCTTAAGAAAAGTTCGAGAACAAATATCACCTGCGGTGTCTTCTTCCTGAATCTTTTTATATATGAAAAGATAAATCTGTTCAGAAAATTTTTCGTGTAAAAAACCAAAAAACTTCTTGTTTTCTTTGGCTTTTTCAATGTAGCTTAGTTCGATATGTCGTTCCTTTTCAGTCAAAAAATAGCTTTTTTCTTTTCTGTATAATGCAAGAGTGAAAAAAAGTAACTCTCGACCATGAAATTATTTTTCGATGAATACAAAGATAAAAGTCTCTTTTCCTTGAACCACCTTTACTCGAGCACAATGCGAAATATGTTGAACTTCAAAAGGTAAATTCTCGTCAAATTGGTTGCCGTTTGCCGGAGATACGAACTCTCTGTCACAATCCAATATGCCTCGTGGAGAGTATCGTTTTATTCTGAAACAACTTGTTTTTTTTTCGATAGAAAACCATGCCCCACCCCCTTCACCAGAGAGCCATTGGGCATTTTCTGGAACTTCCCCCACTTTTATGGGAGCAACTAATCTGCCTGTCATGTCTATCATCCTTTTTTTATTAATGGGTACAACATGTTGAGTCGTTTGGTAAAGACTCCTTCTTTCAATTCATAATAAAACCGTTTATCATTGATTAATTTCACATTGGTAATCGTTGTATGAGTGATCGTGTACGGAATTCTAATTAGAAGATTTTTGAGCCATCCCAAGTTGCTTGCTTTGGCAGTTTGAGCTACGAATCGGGAGCAATTGGTACCGTCTAAATTAAATGGTCCGTAGATGATAGCCTCTTTATTTTGCATGGCTTTTGCCTTGGCAAAGGCGCGTTCTATATTCGGCACAAACTTGGTGGCAGTAATTAATCTGCCTTCACCATGGGTTGCTTCAAGTTGGGCAAGTTCCGTCATTAATTCCTCTATATTGACAATTCGATTATTTTTTATTAAGGGTTTGGTTTTCAGGGTCAAATCTGGGTCTGTATGGAGGTCTCTTACCCTCCCATGTTTTTTGGGTGTTTGATATCTACCAAAATCAAAATAACGAAACTCGTTTTCTTCATGATTAACCAAAACTAAAGCAGCATGTCCCGCTTTGTAAAATCCGTTTTGAAGAAAACCCAAATGGGCCATAACGCCATCGTACCATTTCCCTTCCTTTATTACGGGAGTATTTGGCCAAGCGAGAGGAATAATGGTTCCTTGTGTAGTTTTCATGTTTAAATATAAGAGTTCTGCTATACTTTGTAAAAAAGCTTTCTCACGTTTTTCAATTCTATGAGTTTCAATCCAAACAATAAAAGTCCCCCAATGGAGAAATGCACCAACATCAACCAATACCAATTAATAGTGTTGAGTGAGGTATGAGTAAATGCGAAACCTACTCCAATAAGAACAACCGTGAAAGTTACTCCTCGAATAAGAAGTGGCTTATGAACTCTAAGAGAAAAATAGGATTGGCATAACCATATTTGAGCAAGAGACGTAAGTGCTTGAGTAACCAAACTGGCAATGGCAGCACCTAGTGCTTGATACAAGGGAATGAGCACAAAATTAAGAGTGATATTGAGCACAACTCCAGCAAAGGCTATTCTATTAAGTGTTTTTAAATTTCCATTGGCAGTGAGTAAGGTTCCAAAAATATACGTAGAGGAGATACATACGAAGCAGAGCATAAGAATGGCAAAAACCTGACCAGACCGGAACGTGCTATTGAGGTACCTGGCTCCAATTAATTCTTGGCTAAAAAAGAAACAAGTGATAGCAATTAGGATGGAGCCTGGGATGAGAATACTACTAGCTGTTTTTACTAAGCTAGCCACAGATTTTTGGTTCTTTAACAAATTTGAAAACAAAGGGAGCAGGAGGGAAGCAAATAGAAAAGCGATGTTATTGGCCGCTTCAAAGAATCTAAATCCATTGGCATAAATTCCAGCCTGTGTTTTTCCATCTTCCAACATTCTTTCGAGCATTACGCTATCCGCTCGGTAGTAAAAAGTCATAAGCAAAATAAGTAATGCGTATGGCGCGCTTTGTCTTATTATGGCGAGTGAGAAAATTTTGTCCCAATTTATTCGAGATAATTTTTGATGCGATACCAAAAAAATAAAAGCTGTAATTCCTGAAATTAAATAAGCGAAAGTTTGTGCATAAACAAACCAAAAAAGCTGAAATGGCTCCTCGGTAAATCCGCCCCATAAAAGTATGGAGCATAGAATGATCAGTAAGAACTTATCAAGCACGGACACAATGCTGTCGTATTTAAACAGCAATAGTCCCGCTAAATTGGAACGAAAATACAAGGTAAATGAAGCCAAAATTTGGTTCAAAACTAACCAAAGAAGTAAATAAATTTCGGCTTGGTTGTATCCAATAATAGTTCCCAGAATGAGAACAAAAGTTGCGTAAATAACTGCAAGAAGAATTCTCAAAGAAGCAATTTTCGAAAAGTATTTTTCAATCAAAAAAGGCTGCTGGGAGATGGTGCGGGTGTTATAATTGATAATTCCCACATCTAATAAAATATTAAATAGAAAAGTAAATCCGAGCAATGAAAAATACAGGCCATATTCTTCAGCTCCCACCCTGTTTTGAATTTCTGCATCAATCCCAAGAATGTAAAATGGCTTCACCAAGAAATTAAGGAGAAGGACAAAAACCAGGTTTGTAGCGAATTTTCTATTCATGCGATGTAAATATAAGGAGAACCTTCAAATTAAACCATCTCAATGTTGGTAATCCTCGAACAGTAGTATTGAAGTAGCAAAGAAGCGAATCGACTTGGTTGATAGTGCACAAGAGGTTTAACTAATTGTTAATTTACGGAATCAAGCCTCGTACAATTAGAAAATTTCAAAACATTTGTGTATCATTGTTCTGAACTAAAATTATTTAACATGAAAACATTAAAATTAGCCTTAATTGGTTTTGCAACTCTTTCTTTGGGATCTTGCACTGTATACCACACGGCTGTTGTTACAAATAACCCAGTGGGGTCTAAAACTGGGGTAGCTAAAGCTAAAGTAGGACAAGTAGACGCAGACTTTACATTCCAATCTGCCATGAAAAATGGAAAGATTACGAAAGCAGGAATAGCGGAAACAAAAGTCACAGGATTTTTCGTTTTTTACACAGGAACTACTAAAGTTACTGGAGAATAACAACCCATCAAAAAAAACAAATTACAATGAAAAAATTATTAGGAGGAATTTTCGCTGTCGCTTTGGTGTCTTCTTGTTCTTTAACAAGACCCTACGCAGTTACAAACAATTATATAGGAAACAAACAAGGAGTTTCTAAAACTACAATACTATTCGGTCAATCTTCTGGAGTTCAACTATCAACTGGGATAGTTTCCAACAAAAATTTTGGTGTGATTGAGGCAGCAAAAAATGGAGGAGTTGAGAAGATTGGTTCTGTAGACGTAAAAACTACGAACTATGTAGTTTTTCAAAAAGTAGAAGTAATAGTAACCGGAGAATAAAAATTAATCGATATGAAAAAAATAATCACAAATACATTAGTAGCATTGTCATTGTTAGCTTTGACTTCATGCAGTATTTCAGGACCCTTATTTATTACAGATAATGCAGGAGGAACAAATTCCAAAACTGGAGAGTCTTCTTATACCATTATTTTTGGCTTTATGCCGTTTAATGCAGATGCTTCGATAGTAACTGCGGCAAGAAATGGAGACATTACAAAAGTAGCTACGGTAGATCAAAAGATTTACGGAAACTTTTTTACCACTACCGTGACAACAGTTGTAACGGGTGAATAAGTTCTACTTGAATAAAGTTAGAAAAGCTACGATGAATTGTCGTAGCTTTTTTATTGCAGGATTTTTCTTGGGAGTTTCCTTCGTTGGTTTCACTCAAGAAACAACCTTGTATCATTTTCAAAGAAAAGCGACTTTGAATCAGGTCATTTTACCTGGTGAAAAATTTAATTCATCCAACTATATAATTTCTTTTCCAGACTCAATGTATACCGCGGGTCAGGTTACAATTAAGAAAGTAAGAATCAAGGAATGGAAACTCCAAGCAAATTTTGTGTTTTCTGACAATACCTACATAACACTTACTTATGTGGTAAAGAAAAGTAATCGAGACGAATTCATTCAATCGATAGAAAAAGCATCTTCAAGTTTCGAATGGAAAGAGAAAAAGAAAGGAAGAAAATATGTAATTACGCTCACTCCTTTACGCTCTGGTACAATTGAACAATAGCACTCGGTTATTTGAGTTGGTTTAAGTACAAATCAAATTCACCGGTTTCCTTCATTATTTCCATTGCTTCGTTTAATTTGTTGACCAAATCAGGTCTGTTCTTGGAAACACCAATACCAATACTTTCTTCCGTAAATTTACGCTCCATAACTCTTAATTGCGGTTGGTTTTTGGCAATTTCAGTCAAAAAACTTTTGTCTAGGACATAGGCATCTATTTCGTGGTGGAGTAGAAGTCCTTCTGGTTTTACGAAAGCCGTATCAAATTTTTCGTAGGTAAGAAGTGTACTTAGGTTGAGGTTTTTCTTGGCCCAATTATGAGCTGAGGTGAAAGCTAAGGTGTATACTTTTTTTCCGTTTAGATCACTCAAGGTAAAGAGAGAATCGGATGTTCTTACCAGTGCGGAGAGTCCGTCAAAGTAGTAGGGATTTGTAAATAAAATTGATTTTTTGCGTTCTTCATTGATAGAAAGTGCCCTTATACAAAGGTCGGCTTTCCCGCTTGTTAAAGCCTCAATTCTGGGGTCGCCTTCGCCCGAGAAATCGAAATTGGCAACATACGAATAGGGCAATTCGGCTATGGTTAGAAGTCTCTCAAGAAAAGCAGGCTCAATACCCGTAGGTTTTGTTTCGCCTCTCTTCCAGGTATAATGCGGAAGACCTTCTCCTCCTGGCCAAGACACAAATATCCTTACTTCATTTTGCCTCTTACAAGTAAAAAGCAATGAGAGTATCATGCTAATGCTCATTGCTCGGACCAGGTTTTTCATAGCGAGGATTTCTCTAAAATGAGTAACAAGGATTTTATTTTTGGGCCATTTGCCATGTACCCTCGTTTATCAGTGGTTCCGCTTGTTTGTACTTCACTTCTTTTGTTTCACCACTTCTCAAGTTCACTATGGTAACTCGGTCGTTTCTACCAATTTTTTGTTCTTTTACCACTGGCTGTTGCTTCACTCTTTCACCATTTTGCTGTTGGTTGGCAACTTGTTGATTTACCTGTGTACTTTCATTAATGTTCGTCCTGCCAGTCTGTAATTTTGGTTGTGATCTTTGATTAAGTTTTTCGTTATTCGTTTGTTCTACTCCTTGGTTTTGAGGTAAATTAGCTCTCATTAAGAAGGAAATGATTTCTTTGTTTACCTTGCTTACCATTTGTTTGAATAGCTCGTAGGATTCAAGTTTATAAATCAATAGAGGATCTTTTTGTTCGTATTGAGCTCCTCTCACAGATTGTCTCAAATCATCCATTTCTCGCAAGTGTTCTTTCCATTCGTTATCAATCACTCCAAGTGTTATGTTACGCTCCAGAAGTTTGGAAATATTCTTTCCTTTTGCCTCGTAGGAGTCTTTCAAATTTGCTAAAATTTGAGTGCTTTTGCTTCCATCGGTTACAGGAATGATGATATTTTCGTAGGAGTTAGACTCGTTTTGATATACATTGGCAATCACCGGATACGTCATGCTGGCCATTAATTCTACTTTTCTATTATACGCCTCTTTGGCTTTTTGATACACCATTTCAACCAATTCGTTTTCATTGATTTTCAAAAAATCATCTTGCGAAACGGGCGATTGGATAGACATAATTCGAATCAATTCTAATTCAAATTCATCGTAATCTTCCATTCCTTTGCTGGTAAATACAATGTTTTCTGCAATTTCGTAGAGCGTATTGGCAATATCAAGGTCTAATTTGTCACCGTAGAGAGCATTTTTTCGTTTTGCGTAAATAGAATTTCGTTGGGCATTCATTACATCATCATATTCGAGCAAGTGTTTCCGTATCCCAAAATTGTTTTCTTCTACTTTTTTCTGAGCTCTTTCAATAGACTTGGAAATCATTTTATGCTGAATCACTTCTCCTTCTTTGAAGCCCATTCGATCCATCATTTTTCCAATTCTTTCTGAACCAAAGAGTCTCATTAAGTTATCCTCCAGAGAAATAAAGAACTGAGAAGATCCGGGATCTCCTTGTCGTCCGGCTCTACCTCTCAATTGTCTGTCTACTCGCCTAGAGTCGTGTCGTTCGGTTCCTATAATGGCCAAACCACCAGATTCTTTTACCCCTTCTTGCAGTTTTATATCTGTCCCTCTTCCCGCCATATTGGTTGCAATGGTAACTGCTCCAGCTTTTCCCGCTTCAGCAACTATGTCTGCTTCTTGCTGATGCTTCTTAGCATTCAAGACATTGTGTTTTATTCCTTTTGAATTCAATAATCCACTTAAATACTCAGAAATTTCTACCGAAGTGGTTCCTACTAAAACGGGTCTGTTTTCTCCTACAAGACGAACAATTTCTTCACTTACAGCCAAGTATTTTTCTCTCGCTGTTTTGTATACCAAGTCTTCCCTATCATCTCTAGCAATAGGTTTGTTAGTAGGAATTACCACTACATCGAGCTTGTAGATATCCCAAAATTCGCCTGCTTCAGTTTCTGCTGTACCAGTCATTCCTGCAAGTTTGTGGTACATTCGGAAATAGTTCTGAAGAGTAATTGTTGCATAGGTTTGAGTAGAAGCTTCTATTTTCACATCTTCTTTTGCTTCAATTGCTTGGTGTAGGCCATCCGAATAACGTCTCCCTTCCATGATACGTCCTGTTTGTTCATCTACAATCTTTACTTTTCCATCCATCAACACATATTCTGTATCTTTTTCGAACAGCGTGTAGGCTTTTAGTAATTGATTGATAGAGTGAATCCTCTCTGCTTTTACCGTATAATCTCGAATAATTTCGTCTTTTCGAGCTACCGTGTCTTCACTGATTAATTGTTGATTTTCTACTTCTGCAAACAAACCTCCTAAGTCAGGTAAAATATAAAAGTCAGGTTCTTCCACCCCAGAAATTAAGTCAATCCCTTTTTCCGTTAAATCTACTTGGTTGTTTTTTTCTTCAATCACAAAGTACAATTCGCGATCTACTTTGTGCATTTCTTTGCTTTGATCTTGCATGTAGAAGTTTTCTACTTTTTGCAGCTGAACTTTTATTCCTGGTTCACTCAAATACTTTATAAGATCTGGATTTTTTGGCATTCCTCGATGCGATCTTAACAATGCCATTTGTCCTACTTTTGTGTGTTCGGCCCTCACTTTTTTATCCAAAGTTTCATCTTCGGCTTTTGCTAAGTTTTCTTTGGCGATTGCTAAATTCTCTTTCGCCAATTTTCGTTGGGCGCCTACCAATTTTTCTACCTTTGGTTTCAGAGTTGTAAATTCTTGTTGGTCACCTTTCGGAGTAGGACCTGAGATGATAAGAGGAGTTCTGGCATCGTCAATCAAAACAGAATCTACTTCATCAATAATGGCAAAATGATGTTTTCTTTGAACCAAAGAATCTACATCGCTACTCATGTTGTCTCTGAGGTAGTCGAACCCAAACTCGTTGTTCGTTCCAAATGTAATGTCTGCGTTGTAGGCTTTTCTTCGTGCATCAGAATTAGGCTGGTGCTTGTCGATACAGTCCACAGATAATCCGTGAAACTCATACAAAGTTCCCATCCATTCGCTATCTCTTTTTGCCAAATAGTCGTTCACGGTAATCATATGAACTCCCTTTCCGGCAAGAGCATTGAGGTAAACGGGCAATGTAGCAACTAAGGTTTTACCCTCTCCCGTTTGCATCTCAGCGATTTTTCCTGTGTGTAGCGCCACACCTCCAATAAGCTGAACATCGTAATGAACCATTCCCCATGTCACTTGCGTTCCGCCTGCCGTCCATGAGTTAAACCAGATTGCTTTGTCGCCCTCTATTTCTACTGCATCTTTTTGGGTAGCAATGATTTTGTCAAATTCAGTCGCAGTTACTTCTATTTCTTCGTTTTCGGTGAATCTCCGCGCAGTTTCTTTCACCACCGCAAAGGCTTCAGGTAGTATTTCCAGTAATACCTCTTCTAATTGTTCATTCGATTGTAATTCTAGTTTTTCAATTTCTTGAAAAATTTCATCTTTGGCGTCTACATCCGTGCTTTCGTCTTGTGTTTTGGCTTTAAGCTCATTTATTTTCTCCTCTATTTCAGCTGTGTAAACTTTTATTTTGGATTTAAATTCTTGAGTTTTTCCTCTCAATTCATCGTTTGAGAGAGAGCTTAATTTAGCAAATTCTTCTTTTGCTTTGTCCACCAACGGGTTGATATCTTTAAAGACATTTTTAGTGTTGTCTCCTAATATTTTTTTGAGGATATTTTGAATCATCAGTTACTTGTTTTTGACTTTTGAATGTCATTATTTTTACAATAATTGTGCTTGCTCGAAATACAAGTCAATTTGGCTGATAAAAATAAGAAAAAACGACTAACTTACCTTTTTAAAAGAATGAAAATACACGATATGGCAGAGATTTTTAGAATAGAATGAAATTAAGGATTGATTCTTTTCACTAACTTTGATAGAATAAAAATACAATGAAAAAAACGAAACTATTTTTTTACTTTATGTTCATTGCCATGCTTGGTGCTGGCTATTATTTCTATCCTAAATTCGAGCAGTATTTGTACGGGATTAATTCTGTTAAAAACACCAAAACAATTGATTTGTATGTTTCTACGGGTTCAACCCTCGATATTTTAACTGATTCGTTGGTGGCCAACAAGGTGATTGATATGCCAGAACGCTTCAAGAAGTATGCCTTGTTTAGAAACTTGAAAAACAGAACAGTAGAGCCGGGTAAATACCGAATTCAATCCAATTCAACGTTGCATGAATTGGTAAACGATTTGCGAAAAGGGAATGGAGAAAAAGAAGTAAGAATAAATTTGAATAATACGAGAACTCTTGAAGATATTGCCAATAAAATTACCGAAAATATTGAGGTTTCTTCATTTGACTTCTTGATGCTTTTAACCCAAACAGAAACTCAAGAAAAATATGGGTTTAATTCTGAATCCATCCGAACTCTATTTATTCCAAACACTTACAATGTGTGGTGGGATATATCTAAAGAAGAATTATTAGAAAGAATGGCCAAAGAGTATAAGCGATTTTGGAATGCTGATAGGAGAGCGAAGGTCAAAGAAATTGGTCTTTCTCAATCCGAAGTTTCTACGTTGGCCTCTATTGTTTATTCAGAAACCAAAAAAGTGGACGAAGCTCCTAAAGTGGCCGGTGTGTATGTGAATAGATTGAAGAGAGGAATGTTGCTACAAGCTGATCCTACCTTGGTGTTTGCTTTGGGCGATTTTTCTGTCCGTAGAGTGCTGAATAAACACAAAGAAATTAACTCACCTTATAACACATACAAAAATACGGGTTTACCTCCGGGTCCAATTATTACTCCTCCAATTAGTTACCTGGATGCTGTCTTGAATTACTCCTCTCACGAGTATTTATTTTTTTGTGCCAAACCTGATTATTCAGGTTATCATGCCTTTGCCAAAACAAATGCTCAGCATAATGTGAATGCTAGAAAGTATTATACTTTTTTGAATAAAGAGGGGATAAGGTAGATGTTTGATTATAATTGTGCATTTATTCTCGATGCAATTTTAGTTTTGCTTCAAGAAGAACTAAAATCACTCTAACTGACAACCTTACTTTTGTTTGTCATTCCGGCCTCTGAGCCGGAATCTTCGTTTTTATGAATGATTCTCGTGTTAAGATTCCTGCCTTCGCAGGAATGACAAACCTACTTTGTTAGGAACCCCAAGGGTCAAACAAATTCTCTTGCTCGCCTCGTCCTGGTTCTTCTTCTATTAAAGGTTCACATTTTTTGAGTGTTTCGTGGCAATCTTTTGGTAATTGTTGGTACAACTTGGTTCCTTTTGTTTTCCAAGCAATCATATCGTCCGATACTTCTTTGATTAATCGAGCGGGATTTCCTGCTAGTAAACTTCTTTTAGGGACGATGGATTTTGCTTTCACAAAACTCAGTGCTCCCACAATGCATTCTTCGCCAATTTCTACTTCGTCCATAATGACTGCATTCATTCCTATGAGAGAATTTTTACCAATAATTCCTCCATGAATGATGGCTCCGTGACCTATGTGAGCACCTTCGTGTAAAATGGTGTCTTTCCCCGGAAACATGTGAACGGTGCAGTTTTCCTGTATGTTGCACCCGTCTTTTATGATTATTTTTCCCCAATCGCCACGCAAGGCACAACCGGGGCCAATGTACACGTTTTTACCAATGATTACATTGCCAGTAACAGTGGCTTGTGGATGCACAAACGAAGAAGGATGGACTACGGGGATGAACCCTTTGAATTGGTAGATCATGGTTGTTGTATTGAAAAGTATTTACAAAGAAACAAAAAAAAAAAATCGTCATTCTACAATATCATTCACAAAAAAAAGTGGTGGTCACCCTGAACTCGATTCAGGGTCTGTCAATTGATTGCATCACTGTTTGCAAACAGATTCTGAATCAAATTCAGAATGACGTTTTATTTTTTTTTGTGGCTTCATTTAGATAATATACTTTTCCTAGTCAAATTTTCAATTATTCAACGAAAAATCAATACCCACTTCCACTCGTCCCAATCTGCTCAATAGGATGCCAAGTCGTTTTTACTTCGGTAAATTTAATAATGAAATAAGGGGATTCGTTGTCTTCCTTCATCCAATCAATGTCGTTTTTTACGACTATTCTTTTCAGGTTGGTCGTAGAATTTTCTTGGATTTGCTGAATCGCTTTTTTATCATTTCCACAATATAATAGGCTATTCACATCCATGTGGGTAGAAAAATGAGGAATGAGTTCTTTGGCATTACCTGTCAAAATATTGATGACTCCACCTGGCACATCCGAAGAATGAACCACTTCCGCAAAAGAAATAGAGCACAGAGCTTTGCTTTCTGAAGCCAATAAAATACAAGAATTTCCTGAAACAATAATGGGAGCAATGGTCGAAACCAAGCCAATCAATCCGTTTTCTTCGGGGGCAATTACTGCTACAACTCCTGTGGGTTCTTGTACCGAAAAATTGAAAAACGTTCCCGATACTGGATTGACCGAACTACTAATTTGTTGGTATTTATCTGCCCAACCTGCGTAATAAATTAATCTATCGATCGAAGTAAACACTTCGTTTTTGGCTTGTTTTTTTGTAGCACCCATTTGCATCAATTCGTCTACGAATTGTGCTTCTCGTCCCTCAAGCATTTCTGCTATTCTGTACAAAATTTGGCTACGGTTATAAGCCGTTCTATTTGCCCAAGGCTCTTGAGCTTTTCGTGCTTCTAAAACAGCGTTTCTAAAATCTTTTCGAGATGCTTTACACATGTTCGCAATAGGATTCCCGTTGGTATCTAGCAAGTTGTAATGAATCCCCGATTCTGTTCTGGGAAACTTCCCTCCAATGTATAGTTTGTATGTTTTTAGCACTTCTATTCTTGTCATAGTCGTTAGTTTTTTGTTTTTCCGGTCACCCTGAACTTAATTCAGAATCTGTTAATTAGTTGTAGTGTTGTTTGCCAACACACCCTGAATCAAGTTCAGGGTGACTGCGTTTATTTTGTTTTTTATTGCTCTTACGTCTTAGAGCAGCTTTTCCCGAAATATCGGGAAAAGCGGTCTTGTATTTATTATAAAATCATCCTTTGAGACATTTTTACTTTCCGTTTCACTTCACACAAAAACCCATAGGATTCAGCCCATCCCTAACACATCACTGAGGGAGGGAATATTCTCGTTTTATTTAATTCTCATTTTAATATTCATAGAATCCTGAGTTCCTTTTCCCGATTTTCTCGGGATTAGGATAGGAATTTTAGATACCCCTCCAATCCGTGCAATCCTCCTTCTCTTCCAAATCCGCTTTCTTTGTAACCTCCAAAGGGAGAAGTTGGGTCGAATTTATTGAATGTATTTGCCCATACAATCCCTGCTCTAAGCTGCGAAGTCATGTTAAATATCTTCGAGCCTTTGTCTGTCCACACTCCTGCCGAAAGTCCGTAAGGGGTGTTATTGGCTTTTGTAATAGCTTCTTCAATCGTACGGAAAGTTTGGATTGCCAATACAGGCCCAAAAATCTCTTCTTGTACAATTCTATTGCTTTGTGCTACGCCAGTAAATAGGGTAGGTTTGCACCAATATCCTCTTTTATCTAGCTTACCATCTGGCTGATAAATTTCTGCACCTTCTTCTTTACCCAGTTTAATGTAATGGTTAATCGTATCTAATTGAGATTTAGAATTGATAGCTCCAATATCTGTATTTTTATCCAATGGATTTCCTATAATTAGGCTTTCCATTCGGTCTTTTAGTTTTCTCAGCACAATATCATACACTGACTCTTGCACCAATAATCGTGAACCGGCACAACACACATGCCCTTGATTAAAGAAAATTCCGTTCACAATTCCTTCTACAGCTTGGTCCAACGGAGCATCTTCAAACACAATGTTGGCTGCTTTTCCGCCAAGTTCTAACGTTATTTTCTTGTCCGTCCCGGCAATGGCTTGTTGGATGAGTTTCCCCACACGCGTAGAACCAGTAAAAGCAATTTTATCAATGTCAGGATGTTTTACAATTTCTGCACCTGTGTCTCCTGCACCTGTGACAATATTTACAACACCTGGGGGTAAGTCCGCTTCTTCAATGATTTCGGCAAGTAGAAGAGTAGTCAGCGAGGTAGTTTCGGCAGGTTTCAACACCACAGTATTTCCACAAGCCAAAGCTGGAGCAATTTTCCAAGCCGCCATCAGCAGTGGGAAATTCCAAGGAGTGATTTGTCCTGCCACACCCAATGATTTGGGGTTTCTGTTTGGAAAAGCGTACTCTAATTTATCTGCCCAACCCGCATAATAAAAGAAATGATTGGCAGCCAAAGGAATGTCAATATCTCGTGATTCTCTAATTGGTTTTCCACCATCTAGAGTTTCTACTACAGCTAGTTCTTTGGCTTTTTCTTGCATGATTCGTGCTATACGAAAAATGTATTTTCCTCTTTCTTTTGCAGAAAGTTTTCTCCAAGTGGTATCATAAGCTTTTCTGGCAGCTTTTACAGCCAAGTCCACATCTTTGGCGTTTCCATTGGCAATGGAGGCCAGTTTTTCTTCGTTAGCTGGGTTATTTGTATCAAAATAGTTCCCAGAGCAAGGTTTTACCCATTTTCCTCCAATATATAACTCGTATTGTTTTTTCAAGGTCACATGACTCGTGCTTTCCAAAGAAGGAGCCAATTCCCACTTGCTTTTTAAGTTTATCTTGTTTTCTGACATAATCAGTGTTTGTTGCTTTTATTGTTGTTTTTGACTTTATCGTTATTTGGTGAAAGTCGATAGTCTTTAGTATTCAGTCCTCAATATTTCGTATTAGTTTTTTCGTAAACAAAGCTTTTTTGAAGTCCAATAGTCAAATAGGAAACGATTAAAGGAGGTAATAATATTAAAGTAATAAAAAAAGTAATTAGTGATATAACTGCAATCACAAAAAAAACAATTATAAATGTTATGAAGTCTATGTCATAACCAAAAATTGGAATCAAAAAAAATGCAAGAAGTACTACAGCATAATCCATCCAAAAAATGTATTTAGCTTTACATTTTGTAAAAAATAAAATAGCGAATCCTATTAAAACTAATATTGGTGTGTGAAATATAAAAATCATTTATTCATTTTAAAACTAAGGGCTACAGACTAACGACTCCCGACTAAAATCAATCTTTAGAAAAATAATCTTTACTCTGATATACCCCACTTCGTTGTTTCTCCAATTGCATCAATACATCATTGGCAAGGCTACTTGCTCCAAAACGGAACCATTGGTTGGTGAGCCATTTGTCGCCAAGAGTTTCTTTTACCAACATCAAATATTGTAGCGCCAATTTAGCATTAGAAATTCCACCCGCAGGTTTCATTCCTATTTGTATTCCTGTTTCGTAGTAATAATCTTTTATGGCTTCCAACATTACTAAGGTAACAGTCAAAGTTGCCGCAGGACTTATTTTCCCTGTTGAGGTTTTGATAAAATCAGACCCAGCATGCATGGCTATGTCGCTGGCTCTTCGCACATTATCCAAACTTCCCAATTCACCCGTTTCCAGAATGGTTTTCAAACGCACATTCTTTCCGCAAGTCTCTTTTATTTTGGCAATTTCGTCAAACACATAATTGTATTCTCCTTGGTGAAATTTCCCTCTTGAGATTACCATGTCTACCTCATCTGCACCAGCATCCACAGCCATTTTAGTATCAGTAATTTTCACTTCAAGAGAAGAATTTCCTGAGGGAAAAGCAGTAGCCACTGATGCAACATTTATTCCACTTCCTTTGAGTTGTTCTTTGGCTAACCCTACAAAATTGGGATAGACACAAATTGCAGCTACTGTGGGTAAATCTGGATACCCATCATGCAAATGCATTCCTTTGTAGCACAATTGTTTTACTTTGTTCACAGTATCAGCTCCTTCCAGAGTAGTAAGGTCAATCATGTTCAAAGCCATTTTCAATCCATGGATTTTGGCTTCGTTTTTTACGCTCCGAGCAGTGATTCTGGTGAGACGGTCAGATATTCCTACTTGATCGACTGATACTTGTTTTATGTTTGTTATTATTTTGTTCATTTATTATTCTCGTTTTATCCCATCCTATCCTCGCATAAGTGAAGGGAATATTCTCGCGATAATTATTCTCGTGAAATATTTCACGAGCAAAAGGAGTTCCCTTCCCGGAGGGAAGGGTAAGGGATGGGAACTTACTTAAAGTATCTAAAATCGTGTCCATCCTTAATATTCTGCAACACTTCAATATAAAGCTTAATCAAATTCTCCACGTCATCTCTATGCGCTGTTTCAACAGTTGTGTGCATGTATTTCAATGGCAAAGAAATAAGAGCAGAAGCAACCCCTTCGTTAGAGTAGGCAAATGCATCTGTATCTGTTCCAGTTCGGCTAGACAATGCCATTCGTTGAAAAGGAATTTTGTATTTCTGAGCCGTATCAATTATTAATTTCAACAAATTATTTTGAACTGCTGGTGCATAAGAAAGAACGGGTCCGTCTCCAGATTTAAAATCTCCTTGTTCAATTTTATCAATCATAGGAGTGTTGGTGTCGTGGCATACATCATTGATAATCGCTACGTCAGGTTTTATTCTGGCAGCAATCATTTCCGCACCTCTCAATCCTATTTCTTCTTGCACTGAGTTTACAATGTACAATCCAAAAGGCAATTTAATGTTGTCTTCTTTCAGTTTACGCGCCACTTCTGCAATGATAAATCCACCCATTCTGTTGTCAAGTGCTCTTCCAGTAAAGTATTTTTTGTTTAAGACCATAAATTCGTCAGGGTAAGTGATCACACACCCCACATGAATTCCCATTTTCTCTACTTCTTCTTTGGAGTTTGCCCCACAATCCAAAAAGATATTCTCCAGTTTTGGCATCTTTTCGGTAGTATCTTTTCTGGTGTGAATTGCCGGCCATCCAAAAATTGCAGGTACAATGCCGTTGTCTGTATGAATGTTTACTCTTTTGGAAGGAGCAATTTGATGATCCGATCCTCCATTTCTTCTCACATAGATAAATCCATCTTTGTTGATGTAATGCACAAACCACGAAATTTCATCGGCATGTGCTTCTATTACTACTTTGTATTTTGCTTTGGGATTTATTACTGCAACAGCAGTTCCATACGTATCTACATAGTGCTCATCAATGTATGGTTTCAGGTATTCCAACCATAATTTTTGCCCTTCACTTTCAAACCCTGTGGGAGAGGCATTGTTTAGGTACTTTTCTAAGAATTGAATGGAGTTTTTTGTAAGAATTTTTGACATAATTTTGTCTTTAAGTTTTTGTAATTATTTTTATAATACTTCTTGAATTGATTCTAGTTTAATTCCCCTAGATCCTTTAATCAATATCAACGTGTCGTGTTTTTTATTAGTTCGTAAGAATTTTTTTGCAGCTTCATTATTAGAAAAAGTCAGGTATTCATGTTGTTTTACAGTTTCAAATAGTCTGCCAACCAAGATTCCTTTTAATTGGTGGTTGATTAGCAATTCCACTATTTTTTCATGTTCTTTTTTGGATTCTTTTCCTAATTCAAGCATGTCTCCAAGGACAAAGAATTTTTTTGACGCTTCAGTTTTTACAAGGTTTTCTATTGCTTCAGTCATGCTCGAGGGATTGGCGTTATAGGCATCCAAAATAATGCTATTACTCCCTTGTTTTATAAGTTGGGAGCGATTATTTAAAGGGACATAGTTTGCGATTCCTTTTTTTATTTGTTCTGGAGTTAAATCAAAGTAATCTCCGAGAGTTACTGCGGCCAATATGTTGTTAAAATTGTACGTTCCAATTAAATTGGACTGCAGATTGAGCAATTGATCGTTGAATTTTACAGAAACCGATAGGAAAGGAGAGGTTGAAGAAATTTTCCCGCAATACTCACAGTTCGTGGTTCCATAAGTGATAGCTTGTAATTTCTTAGCGTAGGGCATGAGCCTCGTATCATCCACATTGATAAATACTTGTTTTTTTCTTGAGTGTAAATTTTCAAAAAGCTCCGCCTTCCCTTTTTCAACCCCTTCTATTCCACCAAAACCTTCCAGATGTGCCTTTCCAATATTAGTAATCAGACCGCATGTAGGTAAGCAAAGATTTGCTAAAAACTTAATTTCCTTTTGGTGATTGGCACCCATTTCAATAATGGCTATTTCGTGCTTTTCTTGAATAGAAAGCAGGGAGAGGGGAACCCCAATATGATTGTTTAGATTGCCGTAGGTGGCAAAAGTGGTGTGTTTTTGCTCCAATACACTTTTAATCAGTTCTTTGGTAGTTGTTTTTCCGTTACTTCCGGTAATTCCAATAATGGGAATTGAAAGTGTGTTTCTATGATACTTAGCCAAGTCTTGCAGGGCTTTCAGGGTATCATCAACGAGAATATAGCGCGAGTCCTTTTGATATGAATCGTTACTGATAACCGCATAAGATGCTCCTTTTTGAATGGCTTCCTCTGCAAATTTATTTCCATCAAAGTTTTCTCCAGATAAAGCAAAGAATATCGAGTCTAGCTCAATGTTTCTTGTATCCGTAGAAATGATTCTGTGAGTTAAATAAAGTGAGTATAATTCTTTTGTAGTCATGTATAAATTGTTGCCTAAATATAAAAAAGCCTTGATAGATTTTTCTATCAAGGCTTTTAATTTTATCAAAAGTTCAGATTATTTTTTACCACCGTTTCCTACTGGGCTACCTACTCTAGTCATGGCACATCTAAATCCAATATAATCCGTTGAACGGAATTCATCGTAAAATCTTCTGTTTCCTGGTGACAGCCAGTAAGCTCGGTCTTTCCATGAACCACCTTTGTACACTCTCGATTTGTCCGTTATGAGAGTAGAGGGCTGGATAGTTTTCCCTTTATCGAAAGTAGTGGACTGATACACTAGGTTCTGAGGGTTTTTTCCAGTTCTATTTCTAGCAGCTCCTGTTTGTTGTTCAAACTCGTTTACTCCTGCAATAGTTTCCTCTTTGTTGTAGTAAATACTTGATTGTAAATCCCCATCAAGGTAGTCTATGTAATTGGACTGCTCGTAGTTTCTTCTATCAAGGTTCTCTTCTTTCGTTACAGTACGTACTTTCAAGCTACCTGGTTCGTTAATCACATAATCAGAAATACCAACGATTAACTTTGGAATGATTTCGAATTGAAATTCTTCTAATCCAGGAATACCTTGCACTCTAAATGCAATATCCAATAGTTTTTCATCTACAATGTCTCTTACATATCTTGATGCTTCTAACTTTCTTCCGTCATTATACATTCCGTTGGCGATATCCACCATAGAGTCTAGTTCTGTTAAAAGAACATTGTCTAGTGAGTCGGTAATGGCTCCGGCACGTCTTCTTTTTCTTTCTGAAGTGAAGTCTACCAAGTATTCTTTAATACCGTTGACATCATACATTGCTTCGTCAAGTTTTTCATCAATACTTCCTTCTGAGTTCAATACTTTTGTTTTAAACACATTTCCTCTAAAAGGACTGTACTCATCAAAATCTTCAGAAGAAAGAGGTCTATATACATCCATAACCCATTCAGCTACATTACCTGCCATGTTGTACAATCCGTAATCATTTGGCCAATAAGCTGTTACGGGAGCGGTTACATCCGCATTATCATTTAGATTCCCAGCAACTCCCATATAATCACCTCTACCTCTTACAAAGTTGGCTTGAATTTCACCTTGAAATTTATCATCAGGATTTCTTACCCAATGACCATCCCATGGATAAATTCTCCTATTGGTGATTCTCTCTTCTTCCAAATTTCCAATCAACCCGTAGGCTGCAAATTCCCACTCCGCTTCCGTAGGGAGTCTATAATTTGGTAGGGTTATTCCATCCTCCAATTTAACGATTCTGGTTGCTAAGTCTTTTTTCTTAATTCTCTTTTTTCCGTTGGAACCACTTCCATTACTTGGATCGAGGTCTAGCAATTGTCCGTTAGGGTTGTCACTGTTGCTAAATTTTCCTGCCAAGTACGCATCCGTATTGAATGGTTCGTTTTGTTGGTCATTGTTCCACAACAAGATACCTTCTCTAATTAGGATCCATTCATTTACTCGATCACTTCGCCATGCACAGTAATTGCTTGCTTGCAACCAACTAACTCCTACAACCGGGTAATCTTGGTAAGCAGGATGTCTTAAGTAGTATTCTACTTTTGGTTCGTTGTATCCAAGTTTACTTCTCCATACCAAGGTATCTGGTAAAGCTTTTTTTACAATCAACGGGAAATCCGTGTACGTTCTGCTAGTCCAGTGTAAGTAATCCACCCAGTGCTGATTAGTTATTTCAGTTTCATCCATGTAGAAAGAAGCGACAGTTACTCTTCTTGGTGTATTATCCCAGTCAAAAGTTACTTCTTGCTCCGAACGACCCATAGTGAATGTTCCACCTTCAATCAAAACTAATCCTGGTCCTGTCTCTTGTTCTACATAGTTTGTCTTTAAATATCCTCCGTTTTGAGGATCATTGTAATTCCAACCAGTAGCTGTGGATTGTTCTTTCTTTTTACAAGACAAAACCAACACACTCATTACCATCCCGGCAACAAGTACTTTACTTATGTTTTTTCTCATCTTCATATCGTTTCTTTTTCTTTTTTCTTCAAAATCACTAAGGGTCTATAACTAAAATGATGGACAACTTATTGTCCTATATTTCTTTTTTGGTGGCTTACATTTAAAGTTCATCGAAAATGAAATTTCGTGCGAACCGGCAGTGGCCAAAGTTAATTGGTTTGTTGTTACATCGTAACTATATCCCAAACGAACTAAATCTGTTTGGATACCGAGTAATACAATAAAGGCATCGCCATTTCTATACCAAACTCCCGTCCATATAGGACCTTTATTCACGTATACTCCCAGATTTAATTGTTGGAAAGTACCTTGATTTCTGTACAAAATGTTTGGAGATATTTTGGTGTCACTTTTTCTGTATTTACTTTTCCTCAATGGTATTACCGCACCTGCATGACCCGTCATTTTCATTGGTAGTTTACTCTCTCCCAAGACCAAAGATTCGTTTGGTTCGGTAACATGATGCGCTGCAAATCCAAAGAAAAACTTTTCGCTGAAACCCAAAATTCCTCCAGAGAAATCTATTCCAGTTTTTTTTCCATTCCCATTGGGAACATCGTTGGTGTTATATACAAATCCTCTCCTGGGATCAATCATATCTCCAAAGGTAAGTTTACTCCAATCTAAGCTTTTTTGAAAATAAGTTGCTTGAAATCCCACTCGAATGGCAAATTTCCTTGTCACAGGCAAGTGATAGGAGAAAATGGCACTAGCATTTAGCGTATTAAGAGTTTTAGCTGCTTCGTCATTGGAAACTAAAAAGCCTATACCAGCCCCTTTGTTGTATCCCAATCGCTGATCGTAAGAAACACTTTGAGTAACAAATGACCCTGATAATCCAGGCCATTGGTTTCGATAGTTCAGTGCAACTCGTGGACAGTTATTAGAACCAGCAAAAGCGGGGTTAAGATATAGTGGATTGGCGTAAAACTGGCTAAATTCTGGGTCCTGTGATAGTGCAGAAGTGGTCAGAAAAACACCAAAAATAGCCGCAAATGTTTTCAACAAAAAATTGTTCATAAGGACGAATTAATTTCAATCAATACGGTAAAAATATAAATAAGTTTGATAAAAACGACATAAAATGGCAAGAAATTAAAGGGAACTATTCTAATACTTAGATTAATTAATTGTAATTTTCCCGTGCTAAATACGTTTTAACTGATGCTCCCACAATAAATCAAACCATAAACTACGTTAATATTGCCGAGAATCATTTTTTTTGAACAAAATAATAGTCGTACCTATGAAATTTTTCCTGAATGTTTTTTTTATCTTACTCTCTTTCGCTGTAACTGCACAAGGCTTTCAAGAGATATCGCTTGAGTGGAAAACTGAGAGTTTAGGCGGAGCTAAAGTTATGGGAATCAAGGGGTTTGGAATGGATGCTACTCGAGTATCACAGTACACGGAAAAAGTGTCGCTCAGCTCCAATCAGGTTCTTACTGTTTCTGCCAATATAGTTGAGTCTCAACTCTTGTCCTCTACAGAGCTGGCGGCTATTCCAGATTCATGGACGAATGATCTAGAGGCTGGCTTAAAAACGCAAATCAATTACTCAACAGCTGCAAAGAACCTCAGTGCAATTGTGAGTTATACTCCTTTAATTAAAAAAAATGGTTCAATTCATAAAGTAACCAAGTTTACTAGGGAGTTAAGAATATCGAATTCACCCAGATTTAGGCAGGTTGGTCGTTCTAGTTCCAGTCGATTTGCGTCTTCTTCTGTTCTGGCCTCGGGCTCGGTGTATAAGTTTTCGGTTCGTGACAACGGTGTTTATCAATTGACCTATGAAGATTTGTTGAGTAATCAATGCATCACAGGAAGCGTTAATTCTGCCCTTATCAATGTTTACGCCAATCATGATGGGATGCTTCCCGAAGAAAATGGATTGGATCGGATAGATGACTTGAAGAAAAATGCCATAAAAATGGTTGACGGTGGAGACGGTTCGTTTGACGAGGGAGATTACTTTCTTTGTTATGCAGAAGGTCCTCACAAGTGGAGACTCAACCAGTCAACTGGGCTGTTTGAGTATGAGACTCACCTGTACGAGGAGAAATCTTACATTTTTATCAAAATGAATGATGGAAGTGGACCAAAGCGTGTTTCTACTTTGTCTGGTGCGAGTTCTGCTGGGGGAATTAACGTCACTAGTTTTAACGACTTTCAAGTGAAAGAGGATGAGAGAATAAATCTGCTAGCCATCAATGGCAGAGGAGGTTCGGGAAAAAACTGGCTCGGGGATGTGTTTGATGTGAATTTGACTTATTCTTATGGGTTTAATTTTCCTAACATTGACCAGGCTTCTGCTGTAACCATCAAGTCTTCCTTGTTTGCTCTTACTCCAAATCCCAATTCGGCTACTTTTACTATATCTGTATCTGGCCTAGGTTCAACTGTCGTTCCTATTCCAGGAATCACACCTAGTTCGCATTCGTCTTTTGCTCTGCAAAGGTTCGGTAACTTGTCTTTTTTGCCTACGTCCAATTCTTTTTCGGTCGGATTGACATACAACAAACCGATAGGAATTAAAAGTGTGGGATATTTAGATTATTTGGAAATTAACTGTAGAAGAAATCTAAGAATGACAAAAAATCAAATGGCATTCAGAGATATAAATTCAGTAGGCTCAGGAAATGTGGGTAAATTTATTCTTCAAGATGCGGCTTTAGTGGAAGAAGTTTGGGACGTAACCAAGGCGTGGGATATAAAAAACATTGGATTTACTAGAACTGGAAGTTCTATTGAATTTGACCAATCAACAGACTCGCTAAGAACCTTTTGTGCTTTCAAATCTTCGGGATTTTTAAGCCCGCTGTTTGAAGAGAAAGTGAATAATCAAAATCTTCACGGAGTATCAGTGCCCGATATGTTAATTGTTTATCATCCTCTTTTTTCAAACCAAGTAAATCAATTAATTTCTTTTCATCAATCAAATGGATTGGAAGTGTTAAAAGCAAGTGTTGGTGAGATTTACAATGAATTTTCGGGCGGAAAGCAAGATGTTTCTGCAATTAAGACTTTTGCAAAGATGTTGTACGATCGAAGTACATCTAATAAATTCAAATACCTGCTTTTGTTTGGTGATTGCAGTTATGACTACAAAGCAAGAGTAACTCCTAATCATAATTTCGTTCCGGTATGGGAATCTTGGAATTCCGAATCGGACATTAGCTCCTTTGCTACAGATGATTTTTTTGCTCTGCTTGATGATGGCGAGAGTATGGGAGATTATGAACAAATGGATATTGCTGTGGGAAGATTTACGGTTGTATCAGCTGCTCAGGCTCAAAATGTGGTAAACAAAGTCATCAACTACCAAAAAGCTGGTTCTTCATCAGAACTGGCGAGCTGCAATGATGCTGGGTCGGGATCTGCTTTTGGAGATTGGCGGAACAGACTATCCTACGTGACCGATGATGTGGACGAAAATTGGGAATTGGCTTTTACCAGACATGTTGAAAGGATTGTAGATTCGATAGAAAAGAATTATCCCACGTTTAATCACAATAAAATTTATATGGACGCTTTTAATCAAACCTCGTTGAGTGGAGGCGCGCGGTATATTGAAGGTGCCGAACGATTAAAGAAATCAGTTCAAGAAGGGACTTTGATTACCTCTTACGAAGGACATGGTGGCGAAATTGGTTGGGGAAATGAACGATTTTTGGATGTGCCAACCATCAACGGGTGGACCAACAAAGAAAGGTTGACAGTAATGCTTACTGCTACGTGTGAATTTACCAAATTTGATGATCCGGGGAGAACTTCTGCTGGAGAGCTTTGCTTTTTGAATCAAAATGGAGCGGCAATCGCTTTATTCACCACAACACGACCAGTTTTTCAATTTTCAAACGAACGATTAATTGAATCTTTTTTTGAAGAAGCTTTTGTGAAAAAGACAGATGGAACCCCGAGAACAATGGGTGAGATTTACCAACAAACTAAAAATAGTAATCGGGTTATTGGGGACAACAACGTGAGGCGTTTTGCATTAATTGGAGACCCAGCACTGAAATTAGCTTTTCCGCAACACTCAGTTGTAACCACCGAAATTAACAATAAACCGGTTGGCTCTCCCGGCCTCGACACTTTGAAAGCTTTAAGCAAAATCACAATAAAAGGATACGTGGCGAACAATTCAGGAACAAAACTTACCGGGTACAATGGGGTGGTGTTTCCAACAGTATACGACAAACCACTTCAGCTCGCTACTCTTGGAAACAGAACGCCTTCTGATATCATTCCGTTTACACAACAAACCAATGTATTGTATCGTGGAAAAGCTACCGTGAAAAATGGAGAGTTTGAATTTACTTTTGTTGTGCCAAAAGATATTAATTATCAGTTTGGGCTAGGTAAAATTAGTTATTACTGTTTTGATGGAAACGAAGATGGGGCAGGTTACTTTTCAGAGGCGGTTATTGGAGGGACGGATCTTACTGCTATCTCTGATAATTCGGGACCAGAAATAGGCTTGTATATGAATGATGCGAGTTTTGTTTCGGGAGGAATGACGGACGAAAACCCAATGATCTATGCAGAAATTTTTGACTCAAATGGTATCAACACCACCGGAAACGGAATTGGACATGATATTACTGCAATTTTAGATGACAAAACAAACAATCCAATTATCCTGAATAATTATTACGAAAGCGATATTGATTCTTACCAAAGTGGTAAAGTAAATTACCCTCTGGAAAACCTTGCAGAGGGACCACATTCTTTAAGTTTTAAATCTTGGGATACGCAAAATAATTCGTCTGAGCGAACGATCGACTTTGTGGTCGTACAAAAAGCAGAATTGGCGATTGATCATGTGTTAAACTACCCAAATCCTTTCACGACTAGAACAGAGTTTTATTTTGAGCATAACCAACATTGCGACTTTTTGGAAGTGCAAGTTCAGGTGTTTACCATTTCAGGAAAACTGGTAAAAACAATTAATCAGCTAGTGCGAACGAAAGGGTTTAGAACAGAAGGAATTGTATGGGATGGAAGAGATGATTTTGGCGATAGGATAGGAAGGGGTACTTATGTTTACAAAGTAAAAGTAGAAGACAATCAAGGAAACAAAGTAGAGAAATACGAAAAACTCGTCTTGTTAAAATAATTTTTCTTGAAGTTTATCTTATATTTGTTGCTCATAAATTTTATTGACCCAGAGTATTCGATTAGAAAATTACTTTTTTTGACTTAATTCAACCAATCACTCGCCCGAGCTATCAGAGCCGGGAAGAGAAAATTTATGTATATTCAACTCAACATGACAAGAACAACTAATATCCTATCGTTTTTACTCCTAACAACCGGTTTGTTTATAGGAAATAAAGCAGTTTCACAGAGCACGGCAAAAGGAAGTTCTAACTTTGATTTGCAGTTAAACACCATCACTACGGCCGTCCCGTTTTTGTTGATATCACCAGATTCAAGAGCAAGCGCAATGGGTGATTTGGGTGTTGCAACCAGCCCAGATATAAACTCTCAACATTGGAATGCTTCAAAGTATGTTTTCGCAGAGGAAGAAAGTGGTGTTTCGTTTTCCTATTCTCCTTGGTTGAGAAGCCTGGGAATTAACGACATCAATTTAGTCTACCTTGCTGGATATAAAAAGTTGAATAGAAACTCCTCCATTTCAGGAAGTATGAGGTATTTCTCATTGGGAGAAATTAACTTTACCGACAATACGGGTGCACCTATCAAAACAGCAAACCCGAAAGAATTTGCTTTTGATGTAGCATACGCAGCAAGATTAGGAAAAAATTTGTCGGGATCGATGACAGCAAGATTCATCAATTCAAACCTGACAGAAGGATTAACAGCAAACGGTGTGGATACCAAGCCAGGTCGTTCTTTTGCCATTGATCTAGGAATGTTTTACTCTTCCAAAAAATTTGACATTGGAGACTACAAGTCCACCTTAAATGTTGGGATGAATATTTCGAACATTGGAGCAAAAATATCTTACACAAACTCAGCTACCGAAGATTTCCTTCCTGCCAACCTGAGGCTCGGAACTGTCTTAAATATGGATATAGATAAATATAATGATTTCTCAATTGGGGTAGATTTTAATAAGCTTTTGGTGCCAACTCCACCGGCATTGTTAAGAACTGATCCAAATGAAATTGCGGCTGGAAGAAGAGGGGATATAGGTGTGGCTCCGGCAATTTTTGGTTCTTTCAGTGACGCCCCAGGAAATGTACTGTATAACGACAATGATGTGCTATTAGGAGTAGAAGACGGAAGTGTGCTAAAAGAAGAGCTGCGAGAAATTAATATTTCGCTAGGAATGGAATACACTTATGCTGAACGTTTTTCTGTGAGAGCGGGATATTTTCATGAGCATTTTACCAAAGGAAACAGAAGGTACCTAACGATGGGAGTAGGATTGAAATACAGTAGATTTTTGCTCGATTTTTCTTATTTGGTAACGGTTACCAACCAAAATCCATTGGCAAATACCATACGATTTTCATTGGCATTTAATCTTGGAGAAGACGCAGCCTCAGAATAAAATTTTACTATGTTAAATATTCGAACAGGAATAGGTTACGATGTGCATCAGTTAGCCGAAGGAGAAGAATTTTGGTTGGGCGGAATCCTTCTTGATTACCACAAAGGTGGTGTAGGTCATTCCGATGCCGATGTGCTCATTCACACCATTTGTGATGCGCTCTTGGGAGCTGCCAATCTTGGAGATATTGGAAAACACTTCCCCGACACGGCTCAAGAATACAAGGGAATAGATAGTAAGATACTGCTGGCAAAAGTGGCAGAATTGATTGAAGAAAAAGGGTATTCTATTTCAAATATTGACTCTACGGTTTGTCTACAAAAATTAAAACTAGCTCCACACCTCGAAACTATGAAAAAAGTTATGGCTGATATTCTCAAAATAGACATAGATCAAGTGTCTGTAAAAGCTACAACCACCGAAAAATTGGGTTTTGTAGGGAGAGAAGAAGGAGTAAGCGCCTATAGTTCGGTGTTGATTTATAAATAACAGATTATTCATAGAAAATCTTTTGTTAACTCTTTCGGGAACACAAAAGAATTGAGCACGCCTAACTCGGGGTTAAGAATTTTTGTTAAATTTGCATTCTTGTTTATTCAAGAATTAAAAAAAGACAAAAACAAACAACCAAATGGCTTTAAATATCCAAGAATTATTAGGAAACAATAGCGAATTATTGCTGAACCATACCTGCAAAACAATTGATAAGAGTATGTTGACTTTACCAAGTCCAACTTTTGTTGATGAGGCATTTTCGATGACCAACAGAAGCCCTCAAGTTTTGAGAAATCTTCACGCAATTTATGACCACGGAAGATTGGCAGGAACAGGATACGTGTCCATTCTTCCTGTAGATCAAGGAATAGAACATTCTGCTGGAGCTTCTTTTGCTCCAAACCCCATTTATTTTGACCCAGAAAACATCGTGAAATTAGCGATAGAAGGAGGGTGTAATGCAGTTGCTTCTACTTTTGGTGTGTTGGCTTCTTGTTCTAGAAAGTATGCTCACAAAATTCCTTTCATCGTAAAGTTGAATCACAACGAAATGTTGACTTACCCAGAAACTTATAGTCAAATTTCTTTTGGTTCCGTAGAGGAAGCATGGAACCTTGGAGCCGCGGCTGTAGGAGCTACCATCTATTTCGGATCAGAAGATAGCAACAGACAGATTGTTGAAATAGCTCAAGCATTTGAAAGAGCACACGAACTGGGAATGGCGACAATCTTGTGGTGCTACCTACGAAACTCGGATTTCAAAAAAGACGGAGTAGATTACCACACCGCAACAGATATCACAGCTCAGGCTAATCATCTTGGGGTAACTATCCAGGCAGACATTATCAAACAAAAACTACCTACCAACAATGGAGGTTATACCAATATCGACTTTGGAAAAACTCACCCCAAAGTATATACAGAGCTGAATACAAACAATCCTATTGATTTGTGCAGATACCAAGCAGCCAACTGCTACATGGGAAAAATAGGTTTGATAAACTCGGGAGGAGCCTCCACAGGAAGTAAATCTAGCGATATGAGCGATGCGATAACCACTGCAGTTATCAATAAAAGAGCAGGAGGTCATGGTCTTATTTCAGGAAGAAAAGCATTCCAAAAAGACATGGCGGAAGGAGTGAAACTTCTGACATCTATCCAAGATGTGTATTTGGATGATGCCATTACAATCGCATAAAGCAAAAACAGCAGGGAGAATTCCTTGCGTACACTCAATAAAATATTTGAACTATGGGATGGTTTACAAGAAAAAATAAGAATATTGTTACCCCAACCGAACAGAAAAAGGAAACTCCTGACGGATTGTGGCACAAAACACCTAGTGGAAAAATTGTAGATAAGGACAACTTAGAAGAGAATAGTTGGGTAAGTATAGAGGATGGATATCACTTTAAGATAGGGTCCAAAGAGTATTTCTCAATTCTATTTGACGACAATAAATTTACCGAATTGGACGCCAATATGACGGCCAAGGATCCTTTGAAATTTACCGATACCAAGTCTTATCAAAAAAGGTTGGAAGCTTCACAAAAGAAATCAAACCTGAAGGACGCAGTAAGAACGGCTTATGGAAAAACCTCGGGGCAGCCAATAGTGGTTGCTTGTATGGACTTTGCTTTTATTGGTGGTTCGATGGGTTCTGTGGTGGGTGAAAAGATTGCAAGAGCCATAGACTATGCAATAAAAAAGAAGTGTCCGTTTATGATGATTTCAAAATCTGGTGGAGCACGAATGATGGAAGCTGGTTTTTCTTTGATGCAAATGGCTAAAACTTCCGCCAAATTAACGCTACTGTCCAAAGCAAAACTGCCTTATATTTCTTTGTTGACTGATCCTACAACAGGCGGAGTTACCGCTTCTTTTGCTATGTTGGGAGACGTGAACATTGCTGAACCAGGTGCACTTATTGCTTTTGCTGGTCCTCGAGTGGTTAAAGAAACGATAGGAAAAGATTTGCCAGAAGGATTCCAAACTTCTGAATTCTTATTGGAGCACGGATTCCTTGATTTTATTGTAGACAGAAGAAACCTAAAGGAAAAGTTAAGCCTGTTGATACAAATGTTTTAGTCTCCAGCTAAAAAAGTTTGTAAATTTCTCTTGGTAAACAAGTTATACTTTATGTTATGGGCAATTATGTGACAGTTTTTTCTTCTTAATTGAACTTCTTCTATCTCAACCATTTCAAATCTTACCTTGGGATATGGTTGCTACTTTTGGAAGAAATCATAGAGGTGACGAAATATCTGGCTATTCTCTCGTTTCTAATAATTTATTCAATGAAGAATGTTGGCTCTAAATGTGGGAGGTTTTAAAACAAAACTAAAAGCAAAATGGAATAGTCTGAAGAATAATGAATTGTCTCCTGGTAACCTCAAAGGATTGTTTCAAGACAATTTTTATTTGATGTAAACTTCGGGTATTGTAACTGTAGAAAACACTGTGTGGGGTAAAACCGTAAATCTTCTTCAAGAAAAGCGTTATATCGAGGAATGGATTTATGGAAATTGGACGTTTTTGGACACCAAAAGTCACCTCCTCATCAAGCTGAAATGTCTGTAATACAGTTGATACTAAGAGTTTTGTCAACCAGGTGAAATTTCACAAAATCTTACCCCTAAATTAATGAGTGAGTTTGTAAGAATAAAAAGAGCGAGTTTTGACAAA
This sequence comes from Flavobacteriales bacterium, assembly GCA_965658995.1. Lineage (GTDB taxonomy): Bacteria > Bacteroidota > Bacteroidia > Flavobacteriales_D > CAJJDF01 > CAJJDF01. The sequence continues at coordinate 85,354 of CBFHVI010000005.1, forward strand.
TTTTTCTCTATCCCGAGAAAACGAGAATTTAGAATCTCTCATCTAAAATCTAACATCTAAAACCTATCCTCTTCGGTGGATGTATTTTTCCATTTGTGCAATTTGGTCTTTGAGTTCTCGAGTTTGGGGGTTGAGCGCCTTGGCTTTTTTGAAATAGTTGTTCGCTGGTCCAAATTTTCGTGATTGCATCTCTATTCCTGCCAATTGTAGGTAGGCTGTGGCTTTGGTTTCTTTATCTCCCAGACCTTTGTCCAACGCTATTCTCAAATTCTTTTTTGCCTCAGTCATTTTGCCATTTTGTACTGCAATCATTCCTAGTTGCAGGTACGAAGAGCCTTCGCCAGCACTTCCCAGGGCTTTGCTTTTGCTTTTTATACTCTTGTTCATCAAAGATTCTGCCGACTCAAAATCTTTGTTTGCCATCGCCATATTGGATTGTAGCATGTAAAAACCTTGTCTCACTGGCTTGAACAACAATCGAGGAAAATACACTTGATTGATGTATTTTTTGGCAGTTTCCATGTCGCCTTCCTGTATGGCTTCTTGAATAAAACGGATAGGCCCAAAAAACACGTGAGAACCAATGGCAATGAAAGCCATGATGAGGCTAAACCAAAACCAACCATCGTAGCGAGTAAAAGCCAAGGCAATGGTGATAGCCACCAAAGCAAGACCGATATAGAGTCTAAATTGTAAGAGTTTTTTATAGATAGTCAACCAAATCATAGTATCTGCGTATTTTAAATTATCTGCAAATTTAATGAAAAATGGAGTATTCGAGGGCAAATAAACTCCCTTAAAACAAAAAATATTTATTTGAGGCGGAAAGAGTAGTAACCTCCTTTTTTCTTGATTTCTTGGTACCGCTTGTTGGCTTCTTTTTGGTTGCCTAGGTTTTCGTAGCTATTGGCAATAAACCACTGCGCATCTTCCTCAAAAAAATCGAAACCATTGTTGGCGGCTTGTTCAAAAAAGGAAATGGCTTTGGTGTAGTTTCCTAGTTCGTAATGACAATACCCCAAGTAAAACTCGGCATTGACATCTTTGGGAAATCGGTCCAGAATAATGGAAAAATTTTGGATAGCCTTGCCAAAATTTCGCTCTTTCATAAAGTAACACGACTGTTTCAAAAACTCTTTGTAGGTGTACACATTTCGGGTAAATTCTGTTTCGAGTACCGAGTTGTTTTCTTTCAGATTTGCTTGGCTTGCAGCAGTTCCCGTAAACTCTCTTTCGGTTTCGAGGGTAGAGGTGTAAATCGTGGAATAATCTACCGCCAAAAACCCAAAAAATCCAATCGCTTTGGTTTTGGCTTTCTTTACCGAGTAGTCTATTTTTTCTTCAAACTCGCGGGGCGACAAATCCATCTTTGGCAATTCTATTTGTTCTCGTTTTGCTTTTTTTCTTAGTTCTTTGGTTTTGGGTTTCCTTTGTTTGGCAGTTTGCTTCATCACCGATTTGGGCAGACTTTTCTCTTCCATTTCGTTGTCCATTCCCACAAATTTTTCTACCGTATCTGCCAGAGGTATGGCAGGTGTTTTCGCTACTTGCTGTGCAATGTTGGGTTCGGGGATGGGCTTATTTTGGGTAAACAATGAAAACACGTACACCAGTCCGATGGCTATCACAACCATGCCACCGCCAAGCGCCCATTTCCAGCCTTTGGCAGCCGAATTTTCGAAAGAAGGAATCTCCGAAAGTGCCTCGGGAAACTGATCAAATCCTTCCATGGCATCGGCCAAAAATGGATCGGATTGGGCACGTTCTTCAAGTATTTGCCTTTGTTGTGAAGATAACGAATTGTCGTAATAGGCAGAAAGTAAACTGCCTATCGATTCTGGTGATATGGAATTGGTTTCTTTCATTGGTTGGGGTTAGCGCTGCGACAGCGATTTGTTCATCATTATTTCGAGGTTTCGCTTGCCGTTTTGGATGTTGCTCTTCACTTCCTTGAGGCTAAACTGAGTTTGTTCGGCAATTTCGGCATAGCTTTTTTTGTTCAGATAAAACAGCTCGATGCAGAGTCGTTGACTCCCTTTTAGGTGGGGAATGAGTTCTTCGAGCAGGGCAAGCAGTCGTTCTTTGTCTTCTAGTTCTTCGGTGTGGTTTTCTTGGGTTATTTCCAGATTTTCTATCTCGGTATGGGTTGTTCTCTTTTTTTTTCGGAGAGTCATCAGGCACTCGTTTTTGGTTATTTGGTACAACCATCCTTTCACGTTTTTTACCTCGCTGGTTTGTTTCAGATTCATCAGTTTTTCAAACACCTTCATCAGGTTGTCTTGGGCTTCGCTTTTGTGTTGCAAATACTTGAGACTTACTCCTAAAACCAACGCAGAATAACGAACATATAGCTCTCCGATATACGCCTTGTCCTGGGATTGGCCGTACCGAAGAACTAATTGTTCGTCACTCAATGAATGGATATGTGGTTTGCGTTTGTTCACTGTTGGGTGTGTTTATTTTCACCAAAAGGGGCAATCTAAAGTTACAATTTACCCCTTAATCTCTCTTAGTTTGTGCTCTTATTTTTGTTTTTAGGGATAAGTGGTCCCTAGTTCAGCCATTTTTTGGTTGTATAAATCAAAGTAGCTTTTTGTTTCTATTTCGATTACTCCGCCCGAGGTATCGCCATATTTGGCTGGCAATCCACCTGTAAATACTGCATAGCTCTTTATCGATACGGCAGGCACACTGGGCATAGCTCCTTGAATTTTGAGTCCATCGAGGTAGGTCGATATTCCGTTGCTTCGCGATCCTCGGAAGTACACTTCTTGTGTACCTTCGTTTATCGTAAAAGCTCCTTCGCCTATTACTTTTAGTAGGTTGGCTGGGTTTCTCAATTCGGCCATTTTGCCCAATTGTTCGGCTTGCAAAGTAGGCTTGGATACTTCGTATGGGTCGATCAATGGATTCACATACTCTACCTTGGTGTAGGTAGTGAGCATTCCGGTCGTGTCGTACAAAAATACGGTGTCTCGATAAGCCACTTGTCCCGATTTTACGGTAATTGATTTACGAGCGGTAGCCTTTCCCATGTAAGATACTTCTAGGAGGTAAGTCCCAGGTTGTATCGATCCTATCAAGAATTTTCCTTTTTCGTCCGAAGTAGAACCTTGAGTATTTCCTACATGGGTTATTTTGGCAGTAGCAAAAAATAAGGGTTCTCCGTTGTCTCCGTCATAGATGTATCCTTTGATAGAACCAACATCCGATTGGCCCCGAGCTAGTGTTCCGCCCAGAACTGCAAGTCCCAGTGCGATTAGTTTTAGTGTTTTCATGAGTTTTGTTTTTATGTAATATGTGTAATTGTTTTGCCGGCTTTTGGTAATAAGATGCCGCTTCCTACCACGTTCCATAAAATTGGTGCGATTATTTTTTTCACTCCGAATAATCTAGCCTCGAAAAAAGGCGAAAGTGTAAGGTGGTTGGGGAGTTAGAGGAGTCAATTTGGGTTGGTAGAATCTAAACGAAAACTAATTGGTGGTTTTATAAGCGCTTCACCAAGCATGCCCAAGAGTAGGAGAAAGCTTAGAGCAAATCAAGGCTAATGTTGAAAAGGATATTCTTTAAAAGTCAATTGATATATTAACTTTTCCGCCAAGCCCTTTTTCAACGATATCAAATAAGGTTTTTAAAGTCAGATTACTGCCATTATTCTCAACACGAGAAATATAAGTACGTTTTTTGTCAATGAGTTCGCCAAGTTGTTCTTGTGTAAGATTTTTTTCTTCACGAGATTTACGCAAAAGTAAACCGATTTTAAACGATTCATAGTCTCTTTCGAGTTCGGCTCTAGGCTCAGTTCCTTTCTTTCCGTACACTGTGTCCTTTATGTCATTCGAACTTTTAGTTTCCATTATCCTTTGTTTTTTTCTTCGTAGTACTCTTTCATTAATCGAACAGCTTTGTCTATTTCCTTTTTCGGTGTTTTTTGCGTCTTTTTTGTAAATCCATTTAATAGTACGACTAGCTTACCATTGTCGAAAAAGCAAAAAAACTCGCCATATGTTTGAACCTATTATTCTGGCTTCAAATAGTCTTTTGTGTGTTTTTATTGGCGCCTAGTATGTTTTCTGAACGTGCTGATAGGTTTCGATTATTTCGATCACCTTAAATATTTTGTCTTGAACTTTTTTTGGTTGAACAAGTAAAATATCCTCAATATAATGTTTGTATTACCTGCCTAACTTTTTCTATATAGACTGGGATAACTTAAAAGTTACGGTTTTTAATTTTTTTTTCTGTTTCAAATGATTTTTGGTACGCTTTACATGAACCAAAACAACTCCCCTCCTGTTTTCTTACACAAAATCCTGAATTAGACTCAGCAATTCGGCAGGTTTTTCTGCGTGCACCCAGTGGCCTGCATCTTCTACGGTTTCTATTTCCGAATTGGGAAACAACTGACCGATGGTATCAAAATCACTGTCGAGAATGTAGCCCGATTCTCCTCCACGCACAAAGAGGGTTTCGGTGGCAATAGGAAAAGGAATTTCCGTGGTGTCGATTACAGTTTCTATCTCTCGCGAGAGCATGTCGAGGTTCATTTTCCAGGAATATCCGCCTTCTTTTTCTCGGTTGAGGTTTTTGAGCAGAAACAACCGCGTTCCGTCATTCTCAATCGATTGTTTCATCACTTCGTCTGCTTCTCTGCGCGAAAAAATAGATGACAAATCCAAGGAATACAACGCATCGATGATTTGGTCGTGGTGTGGCGCGTATTTTTTGGGTGCAATGTCTACCACAATCAGTTTGTGGAGCAAATGTGGATATTCTACCGCAAAAGTCATGGCAGTTTTTCCGCCCATCGAATGGCCAATGATCGTTACCTTGCCCAAGCCTTGATCTTGGATAAGTTCGGCTACATCTGCTGCCATTTCGGTGTACGAAAAACTATCGCTGTGGGGAGATTTTCCATGGTTTCTCAAATCTACCAAATACACCTTGTGGTTTTCTGCCAATTGTTTTCCCAGGGTTTGCCAATTGTCCAACGACCCAAACAGGCCATGCAAAACAAGGAGTGGTTCACCTTCGCCAAAGTGTTTGTAGTGTAGTTTCATGCGTGCTAATTTTTTTGGTTCAATGTTTTTCCTACCGTGGCTTGTTTTGGTTCCGTTCTTTTTTTCGGAAAGTCTTGGATTTTCGATTTTTTCCACATCCCCACCTTTTTTGGTTTACCCAAACGATTGCATTTCTATCAGTTTGGTGTAAGTTCCGTTGAGTGCGATGAGAAATTCGTGGTTTCCACGTTCTATGATTTTGCCGTCTTGCATCACCAGTATTTCATCTGCATGCTGGATAGTGGATAGTCGGTGAGCAATGATGAGCGAAGTACGGTTTTTCATTAGGTTGTTGAGGGCGTCTTGCACAAGTTTTTCGCTTTCGGTATCAAGGGCTGAGGTGGCTTCATCGAGCACCAGAATGTCGGGGTTTTTGAGTACGGCTCGTGCAATGCTTATTCGCTGTTTTTGTCCGCCCGAAAGTTTGCCCCCTCCATCGCCAATATTGGTTTGGTACCCTTGTGGCAGCTGTAGGATAAACTCATGTGCATTGGCAATTTTGGCAGCTTCTTCTATTTTTTGGGGAGTGGCATCGGCTATCCCAAATGCGATGTTGTTGGCAATGGTATCGTTGAACAAGATAGCTTCTTGGGTCACCACGCCTAGAAGGTTTCTGAGGTTTTGGAGGGTTGTGTGTTTTATGTTTACACCGTCAAGCGTAATTTCGCCTTCTTCGAGGTCGTAAAACCTGGGAAGCAAATTGGCGATGGTGCTTTTTCCCGAGCCCGATTGTCCTACCAGTGCTACTGATTTTCCTCTTGGTATGTCAAAATTCACATCCTTGAGCACGTATTCTTCAGCGTACCTAAAATTGATGTTCTCAAACCTTACAGACTCTTTCAGACTCTCAATTGTCACAGGATTTTTGGGGTTGGTAATTTTGTCGTCTGCCTCGAGTATTTGGTTTATTCGGTCCATGGAGGCGATTCCTCGCTGGGCATTGGATACGGCATCGGTGAGCGACTTGGCAGGAGCAATTACGGTATAGAAAATAGCGAGGTACCCAATGAGTGAGCTGCCAGTCATTTCGCCAACAAACACTAGATTTCCGCCATAAAGCATGGTAGAAATAATAACCGAAACTCCCAAAAATTCGCTGAGTGGTGAGGCCAAATCTATTCGTCTAAACATTTTGGTCATTTGCTGTGTGTAGCGTTCGTTTTCGGCTTCAAACTGGTCTTTTTTTATCTTTTCTCCATTGAATCCCTTGATTATTTTCAGCCCCGAGAGGGTTTCTTCGGTGGTTGCTATCATATCGCCAATAAGGCTTTGGGAGTTGGCAGAGGATTTTCGGAGTTTACGTGTGATAAGCGCAATCACTACTACAATAGGAATCAGCAGAAGGATAAACAACGACATTTTGGGACTCTGAAAAATAAGCCAACTGATCGTAATAGCGATGGCGATAGGATCGCGATATACCGCCTCGAGCGAGCGCAGCACCGACCATTCTATTTCTTTTACATCGTTGGTCATTTTGCTAATGATGTCTCCTTTTCTTTCGCCCGAAAAATAAGAAATGGGCAAAGACAATACTTTGTTGTAGATTTTGTTTCGGTAATCTCGCACGATGCCATTTCGGACACCTGCCATAAAATACAAGGCGGCATATCGTGCAAAGTTTTTGGCCAAAATCATGGCGATAATTATTCCACAGAGAACCAGCAGGAGCTCAAATTTGGAATGAGATTGAAGAAACTGCGCCATCCAGTAATTGCCATGTTCTTGCAGGCTTTCGTTGTTGAATTGCAGCGGATCAGGCGCTGGTTGGTTGGCGAGGTTTTCTAATTTGTCGGGGCTAAAAAGTGCTTCCAAAAAAGGCATGAACAGCACAAAAGAAAACAATCCGAAAATGACTGCCAGCAGATTGAAAAATACATTGAGTCTCAAACTCGATTTGTAATCTTTGGCAAGGGAGATTATGGTAAAAAAATTCTTCATAAATGGGTTTGGCTCCTCAAAGGTACTCGAATATCGGGATAATTGAATTGAATTGAGTTCGTTTTGGGGATTAAAAGTAATAATTTCTGTAATTTTACCCGAACCCAAAAAGGAAGGAACCATGGCAAGTATTAGGCAAAATAAAATAGCAGAGTTGTTGAAAAGAGAATTGAGTATGATTTTTCAGCAAAATGCGGCAGGGTATTGCAAGGGAGCAATGGTCACTGTGACAATCGTCCGAGTAACCAAAGACTTGTCGATGGCGAAAGTGTACCTCAGTATTTTTGGCGGAAAAGACAACCAAGAATCGTTTAAGGAAGTGGTAAAACATTCGGGACAGATAAGAGCCGAATTGGCAAAAATTGTGAAAAACCAATTGAGAAAAACCCCAGAATTGCAGTTTTATGTGGATGATTCGTTAGATTATGCCATGAAAATTGACGAATTGTTGAGATAATCCTCTGTTTGTTTGAATCTCCCATTTCACATAGCCAAGCGGTATTTGTTTGCCAAAAAATCGCAAAACATCATCAATGTGGTGAGCATGATTTCGGTCATCGGAATTGCGGTGAGTACCATGGCCATGGTGATTGTGTTGTCGGGTTTCAATGGCATCGAAAAAATTGTGTCAGACATGTACAATTCTTTCGATCCAGACCTCAAAGTGACTTTGGAAGAGGGAAAAACTTTTCAGACCCAAAACATTGACCTTGACAGAATAAAACAGCTAGAAGGAGTGCGTTTTGCGAGTTTGGTCATCGAAGAAACCATTATTTTACAAAACGAAGACAAGTTTGAAACCTGCAAACTAAAAGGAGTTGATTTGCCTTATTTTGATTCTACTTACCTCGATACGTTGCTCGTAGAAGGGTTGTCGGATTTGGAATACGAAGGAGTAAATTATTGTATCCCAGGAGCGGTTTTGCAAAGCCGATTAGGGTTTACTTCCGATCCTCGGTACCAAAACCAATTGACAATCAATGGCATGCTGCGCGACAAAAAAATATCGATGACAAGCCAGCCATTCAACCAAAAAAAAACACCTGTGGGTGGCGTATTCATGACCGGAATTTATGCCAATGACGCCAAGTATGTGTTTGTGTCGCTGGGGTTTGCCGAAAAACTGCTGGAGTACAACCGTGAAGCCACCGGAATAGATGTGTTTACCAAGCCGATTTCGGGGAGAGAGATGGAGCGATTGCAAACAAAAATAAAAGAAATACTGGGAGATAAGTTCAAAGTAGAAAACCGCGAAGAGCAGCATGCCCTTATTTTTTCGGCTACCAAAAGCGAAAAAATTGCCGTGATTATCATCCTGTGTTTTGTGCTGGTGATTGCCGCATTTTCGATGGTGGCCTCGCTTACGATGCTCATTTTGGAAAAGCGAAAAGACGTATTTACGCTCTACTCGGTAGGATTTACCAAAAAGGATGTACGGAAATTGTTTTTTTATGAAGGGGTGTTAATCAATTTGTTGGGCGGAATTGTAGGCTTAGTTTTGGGTGTGTTTATTTGTTATTTGCAAATATGGTATGGATTTGTGCCTATCCAAGATTCCATCATTGAGTCTCAACCCATGGAAGTGGAAGGAATGGATATACTGTATGTACTGCTTACCATCGTCTCGGTAGGATTGATTTCTTCTTATTTTCCGGTAAAATACCTCGTAAAACGATTAGAAATATGAAAACTAAAGTATGTCATGTTACTTCTGTCCATAAATCAATGGACGATAGGATTTTTTTAAGAGAATGTAAATCTTTAGCCGAGGCGGGATTTGAGGTTTTTTTAGTAGCTCCTAATTGTGAAGCTGGAAATTTCGACAATGTAACGATTATCAATGTTGAAAGTGACCAAGAGGGGAGGTTAAAAAGGATGCTGAATACAACAAGAAAAGTTTACGAAGCAGCTTTTGCATTAAATTGTGATGTGTATCATTTCCATGATCCAGAAATGCTTCCTTTTGCAAATAAAATGAAAAAGAAAGGAAAAAAAGTAATTTATGATACCCATGAAGATGTTCCAAGACAAATTATGGGTAAATATTGGATTCCTACTTTTTTGAGAAAGTTTATTGCTAATACGTTTGAAAGGTACGAGAATAAAGTTGCAAGAAAATTAGATAGAGTTGTCACAGCTACAAAAACTATTACTGAAAGATTTTTAACCGTCAATCCTCAGTCTTATACAATAAACAACTATCCTCTTTTGTCTGAGATGTCAACTGTGAGTCATGACTGGGATTCAAAAGGGAAAGTGATTTGTTTTACGGGCGGAATTTCAAGAATAAGAGGCTTATCCGAAATACTAAAAAGTATAGAAAGTTTGGATGTTAGGTTTTTATTAGCAGGAGGTTTTTCTCCAGAAGAATTTCAAACTGAGTTGGAAAAAGAAAAAGGATGGGCGAAAGTTGAAAACAAAGGATTTGTGAGTCGAGAAGAAGTGAAAAATATTTTTGAACAATCAATGCTTGGCATTGTAACTTATTTGCCTTTACCCAATCATGTAGATGCTCAGCCAGCCAAACTATTTGAATACATGGCAGCTGGATTGCCTATGGTTGCATCAAATTTTCCGCTTTGGCACGAAATTGTAGAGCAAAACGGTTGTGGAGTTTGCGCAGACCCAACTAACCCGGAAGAACTTACCAAAGCAATTGAACATTTACTTTCAAATCCAGCAGTAGCCAAAAAAATGGGAGAAAACGGAAGAAAAGCCGTACTAGAAAAATATTCGTGGGAAGCGGAATCAAAAAAGTTAGTTGAATTATACAAAAGCTTGGTATAACTTTCCATATCTTCTATCTTTGTGATCTATGCAGATTCAGCCAATTTCGATAAATGAGTTAGTTAGTTTGTCCACCTCTTCCGTGTTCAACTCAAAAGAATGGATTTCTGTCTATGACGAGGGATTGGAATTACTCGGGATTCATAATGCAAATGGCGAATTAATAGGTTGTTTTTATCTTTACAAAAGAAAAAGAGTCAAATTTTTAACTCAACTATCTCCTCCCCCTTACACTCCTCATTGCGGATTATTTTATCAAAACTTTGCTACTAATCCTGCCAAGAAACACGGAGAAAACAAGAAAATAACGAAAGCCATTTCGGAGTATTTTCAAAGGCATTACAAGCGTTCTATTGTTACCTTGGCTTTTCCGCCTTCGTTGGGAGATACTCAATCGTTTTATTGGAATGATTTCAAAGTAATACCCAACTACACATACCAGCTTGATTTGGCTCATTCGATCCAAGAACTGACCGCGCAAATGGATCCTAAAACGCGAAATTTGATAAAAAAAGCCGAGAAAGATGGCTTGACAGTAGAAAAAAATACCGACATGAATTTGGTGAAATCTATTGTGATGCAAACAATGAACCGAAAGGGGGTGACAGTGAATGAAAGTATACTCAATAATATTTTGTTTCGATTTGCTAATGAAACCAATTCGTTTTCTTTTGTTGTAAAGCAAGATACCCAAGTGCTAGCCATTACATTTTGTGTGATGGATAACCAAAAGTGTTACTACTTGCTTGGCGGATATAACAAAGGAAATTCTCATGCGAGTGCCGGACCACTTGGGGTATATCAAAGTATTCGTTTTGCGAAACAAAACGGTATTTCGATATTCGATTTCGAAGGTTCAATGATTCCCAATGTTGAGAGCTATTTTCGTTCTTTTGGCGGAAAGCTAATTCCGTATAGTACCATCAACAAAGCACCGTTTGTGATAGAGAGTTTACTGAAATTATCAATGAAACAACAGTTCTAAATACAGTGAAGATACACCCAATCCATAGAAGTGAATTGATTCAGTTTGTTGAAAAGAACAGCTTGGAGAATGCCTTTGTACAAGACTCATTTTTGACTCAGCCAGGAATAGAGATTCATGGGATATTTGCCAAAGATGGACAACAAAAGGGGTTTTTCTTTACTGAATCTTTGCCCAGGATGAAGTTTTTGAAATCCGTAGCAACTCCACGGAACATGCCTAATTGCCAACTAACTTATGTATGTTCAGCGAAGAATCCAGCCAAAAAAAACAGCGAGCTCAAGAATGTAATGGAAGCCATTTCTCATTATGTAGAAAGTCTAGGAAATTTCATAGTTTCGGTTTCATTTCCAGAAACTTGGATTGATTTTCAGCCATTTGTTTGGAATAAATTTAAAGTAACTACTCGGTACACGTATCAATTGGATTTGAGTATTTCGGAAGAAGAACTACTCGTAAATTTGACCTCAGAAAGAAGAAAGAACATCACAAAAGCTCAAAACGACCAATTGACTACCAAAGAAATTGAACCCAATACTGTAATGTTGGAAATGATATTGAGCACCTTCAAAAGGCAAAACATACCCGTAAACCTGCACATTGTTGAAAAAATCTTGTTTGAAAGTAAGAAGGAAAACCTGCTGGCAACAATGACTTACGACACTGAAAATCGTCCTTTGGCGTGTAATTTTTGTTTGATAGATGCGAGAAAAGCCACTTATTTGTTTGGAGGATATTCTACAGAACATAAGCACGAAGGAGCAGGTGCATTAGCGCTATGGAGAAGCATCCAGTTGGCCAAGAAAAGAGAGGTAGCTATTTTTGATTTTGAAGGATCCATGATTCCCCAGATAGAAAAATACTTCCGAGGTTTTGGCGGAGAGTTGGTTCCGTTTTACCGAGTAACTAAATCTAGTTATCTTGTGGAAGTTTTACTAAAAACAAAAGAACGAACAAGGTTTTAATCGCCAAAAGGAGCAAAATGAAAGTAATTATCTCTCACGATATCGACCACATGACGGTTTGGGAACATACCAAGGACCTTATTTTACCGAAGTACGTGATGCGAAACCACCTAGAACTTTTCAAAGGAACCATTTCGTTCAAGGAGTATGTAATGCGTTGGGCAGATTTTGGCAAGAACAAATGGCAAAGAATACAAGAAATCATGGATTTTAACCAAAGCCAAGGCATACGGTCTAATTTTTTTATTGGCGTGAACAATGGGGTGGGATTGAATTACTCGCTCAAACACGTAAAAAAATGGGTTCCGAGGATCAAAAAGCAAGGGTTTGAAGTAGGTGTGCACGGAATAGAATATGACACGATTGAAAAAGTACAAGCAGAGTTTGATACTTTTTCGGAGATAAGTAAAACGACAGATTTTGGTATAAGAATGCACTACTTGAGACAAAACGAACACACTTTTGAGTACATGGAAAAGTCGGGATATCGGTTTGATGCTTCGGAGAGTGGATTCAAAAATCCCTACAAAATTGGCAAAATGTGGGAGTTTCCTCTTCAGATTATGGAGGGATGGGTGTTTTATCAAGGAAAAAGACATCAATCTGTAAATCTAGAGCAAGCCAAAGAAATTACTCTGAAAGAAATAGAAAAAGCGAAATCTTTGAACTTGGAATACCTGAACATTTTGTTTCATGATAGATACTATCACCCTAGTTTTGCTACCTGGAAAAACTGGTACGAGTGGTTGATTGTCCACCTTAAGAAAGAAGGATTAGAGTTTGTAACGTACGGCCAAGCCATTGAGGAATTAAATAAACAAAGCGAATAGATGAGAATTCTGATTCACACACAATATTACCCTCCAGAGATTGGTGCGCCTCAAAATAGGTTGCACGATTTGGCGGTGCGTCTTCAGAAATTGGATATCGAAGTGGAGGTGCTTACAGCCATGCCTAATTATCCTGCCATGAAAATTCATGAAGGGTACAGAAACAAATGGTACAAAAAAGAATCAATAGAAGGGATTGAAGTGGTTAGGTCATGGATTTTTGTTTCCCAAAGCAAACGTATTTTTTTGAGGTTACTCAATTATTTTTCCTTTGTGTTTTCATCCTTTTGGATTGGATGGTTCAAAACCAAGAAGTACGATTATATTCTATGCGAAAGCCCCCCTCTTTTCCTCGGAATTACCACCTTTTTGTTGTGTAAACTGAAAGGGGCAAAAATGATTTTCAATGTGTCGGACTTGTGGCCAGAGAGTGCCGAAAAACTCGAGCTAGTTTCTAATAAGTTCTTTTTGAGACTTGCCTACCGATTAGAAGCTTTTTTGTATAAAAAAGCGACTCTTATTACTGGGCAAACAAAAGGAATTGTGAAAGATATAAAGAGCCGATTTCCTACTACTACTCCCTACTGGTTGCCCAATGGAGTAGATTTAGATTTTTTTGATTCGGAGCAACAGCCAGATCTTTCGTGGAGAGAAACTCATGGATTTCATCCCTCAGATGTGTTGTTTTTGTATGCCGGAATTATTGGTCACGCACAAGGATTGGAAGTGATTCTGAAGGCTGCAAAACTCATACAGAACCCTTCTGTGAAGTTTGTATTGGTAGGAGATGGACCCGTAAAAAAAGAACTAGTAGAATTAAAAGAAAAACTAGGCATTACCAATGTTAGTTTTTATGATTCGATTCCTAAGAAAGAAATAGTGAAAGTAATTCAATCGGTCGATTCTGTAGTTGTTCCTTTGCGAAAGCTTGAATTGTTTTTGGGTGCAATTCCATCCAAAATTTTTGAGAATTTGGCGATGAAAAAAGCGCTTCTTTTGGGAGTCGATGGCGAATCGAGAGATTTATTTATCAGAGAAGGAAAGTGTGGATTGTATTTTGAGCCAGAAAATGAACAAGAATTGGCTCATCAAGTGAATTACTTGATGGAAAACAAACACAAACTAACGGAATTAGGCGAAAACGGACTGAAATACGTGGAAAACCACTTTGATAGAAAAGTGATAGCAAATGATTTTAAAGAATTTTTAATAAAGCAAAACAAATGAAAATAATTACGGTAATAGGAGCGAGGCCACAATTTATAAAAGCAGCTGCTTTGAGCAGAGAGTTTGCGAAGCATGAGCATATTGAAGAAATTATAGTCCACACGGGTCAGCACTTTGATGCCAATATGAGCGAAGTGTTTTTTGAAGAAATGGAAATTCCTAAGCCCAGTTATAATCTTGAAATCAATAGTTTATCTCACGGAGCCATGACGGGCAGAATGATTGAGGGAATAGAAGAGATTTTGTTGAAAGAAAAACCCGATTTGTTGCTCGTGTATGGTGATACAAACTCCACGATAGCAGGAGCCTTGGCTGCAAAAAAGCTACACATAAAGGTAGCGCACGTAGAGGCAGGATTGAGAAGTTTTAACATGGAAATGCCTGAGGAAATAAACAGAATCCTAACCGATAGAATTTCGGACTATTTGTTTTGTCCTACCGATTCGGCAGTGAATAACCTCAAGAAAGAAGGGTACGATAGCCTAGATGCAACTATTGTAAGAACTGGAGATGTAATGCAAGACGCAGCTCTCTTTTACGCTCAGAAATCTGAAGAAAAATCGACCATTATTTCGCAGCTCGGATTACAAAAATTCGCCTTGGCAACTTTGCATCGAGCGGAGAATACTGACTCCAAAGAGAGGTTGTCTCAATTGGTCGAAGGACTAAACGAAATACATGAAACGATTTGTCCTGTTGTCTTACCACTTCACCCCAGAACAAAAGCCAAATTGGCAGCTCATGGATTGGAACTCAAAGTAAAACTAATAGATCCCGTGGGCTATTTTGATATGATAGAGCTACTCAAAAATTGCGCATTAGTACTGACTGATAGCGGAGGACTGCAGAAAGAGGCTTTTTTCTTCCGAAAAAACTGTGTGACTATGCGTGACCAAACCGAATGGGTAGAATTGATTGAAAACGGTGTGAACGTATTGATAGGAGCGGATAAAAAGAAATTGGTAGAATCGACTCGAACGATGTTAAACAAATCATCAAATTTTGATGTCAATTTGTATGGAAATGGAAATGCATCAGTTCTTATAGTAACCGAATTAATTTAGAACTATCTAATGACAAAATACCTATGGGCCATTTTTCTTGGCTTTCTTTGGGCCAACTGCACAAAAGTTGTTGACGGCTACACCATAAAATCTCCCAGTTTCCTTATGAAACAATTGAGATTTATATGAACGAAGCCGCTGATAAAAAAGCGATTGACTCTTTCAGGATAACAAATAATTATGGAGTTTTTGCCATTTTCCAAAAATCGCCTCAATCTGGGGTTATCATTAATATGGGTTCATATACAAGGTGTTCCAAGGGTTTTGAAGGGAAGGATGGTGAAAAACTACGACAAATTACCACGAATGGCATTCGGGCTTTGTTAGAAGGGAAAGAATTAGTTGACTAAAAAACTGAAAATTATGAATTCATGTATTGAGTCATAACCTCTTCGGTATTTCCTGCGGCTTTTAATTCTCCTTCGTGTATCCAGATACATTTGTTCGAATATTCTCGGATAGTTTCGGCATCATGACTTACGAGTATTACAGTGATATCGCTATTGATAAGTTCAATCATTTTTTTTCTACTCTTCTCTCTGAATTTAAAGTCACCTACACCTAGAATTTCGTCTACGAGCATGATGTCTCTTTTGAGGGAAGTGGCAATAGAAAACCCCAATCTCGCTTTCATCCCAGAAGAATACGACTTAACAGGTTGGTAAATAAAGTCCCCCAATTCCGAGAAATTTACTATTTCTTCGAATTTACTTTTGATTTCTTTTTCTGTAAAGCCGGTAATAACTCCGATGAGATAAATGTTTTCTACCCCGGATAAATCTTCCTTAAACCCCGAGGACAAAGTAAGCATGGAAGAAACTGTTCCGTTCACGGTGAGGCTTCCTTCATCGGGTAAATAGATTCCCGCGATAGTTCTCAAAAGCGTACTTTTTCCAGATCCATTTTTCCCAAGGACACCTAGAATATCTCCTGGTTCTACAGAAAAATTTAGGTTTTTAAGCGCCCAAAACTCGCTATCCGATTTTAGGGAGTTTCTTGTGCCTACCACTTTCAATAGATCTTTGACCGAACTTCTTTTGAATTTGCTAATCTTGTATTTGATACCTAGATTATTTGCTTGTATGATTGATTTTTTAGACATCCTTGGCAAAATTATTTTCTTTTTTAGTAAAATAATAACTCCCCCACACCAATGAGAAAAGCGTAAATGCTAAGAACACGAGAAAGTACCCGTTGGGCGCTTGTCCTTTTACAAGTATATTCTTGTACGTATCAAATAGAGAGGCAAAAGGGTTGAGGTACAAATAAATTTTCTGAAACTTTTCTGGAATGAGTGAAAGTTCATAGAGAGCGGGTGACAAATACAAAATAATTCGTAACAAGAACATTAAAATATGCTGAAGGTCTCTGAAGTAAAGTCCAGCAACACTCACCAACAAGCCAATGCCCGTGGTAAATAAGTATTGTGCTAAGATAATAAGAGGTAACCAGAGAAGGTGCAAAGAGAAAGTGGCATTGAAAATAAATAGCATGGGTGCCAAGACCATCAAACCTAGAAGGTAATTGAATAGCCCAATATTTACCTCGTTGAAAACCAATATGGCAAATGGAAATTTTACTGTTTGTAATAGTTTAGAGTTTTTCACAAGAACCGTCACGTTATTTCCAGTAGAGAATGTAAACCATCTGTAGGAGAGCAAAGCTGAGAACAATAAAATGGGATATTGTTCGCCCCCTCTCTTGAACACAAAACTTACTAGAATGATGTAAATTAACATCATAAAAAAGGGGTCTAACACTGCCCACAAAAATCCAAGAGCCTTGTTTTTGTATCGAACCTTTAAGTCGCTTTTCATTAAGAATTTTGCGAGGTCTTTTCTTGAGAATAAGCTTTGGATTAATTGAAACAAATCCTTCATTTATGGGTGAGTTATTTGGTTGTATAAAGCTAGTAATTTTTTCTCTTCATTCTCCCATTTGTACGTGTCGGTTAATTTCTTAACGTTTTCTTTATACTGGTTCATTTTACTAGAATCACTCATTACTTCATTAATAACGTGGGCAATTTCTTGGTATGAATCGGGATTAAAAACAGTGCCGATATCGTTTCCAACCACCACTCTTTCCATATCCGGAAAGTTACTCGAAACAACCGGGATTTCGCCTTGTATGTATTCAAATACTTTGTTTGGCGCACAGTAATAGTAGCTCAAACACACATTTTCGATAGGTGCAATTCCTAAATCAGCACTCTGAATGTAAGAGGTTACCTCATGCGAGCCAACTGGTCCATAGAAGTGAAATTTTTCTTTCACGTTTTTTTCTTCTGCCACAGCTGTTAAGTATTCTTTGTATTTTTTGTTTCCCCCTCCCAAAAATACCATGTGGCAATTTGGAATTAGCTCCAGCGCCTGTATTAACTTGTCTAAGCCGCGATTGAAAGAAATTCCTCCCGAATAAATTAATAACTTTTCGTTCTTAGGAATTTGAAGCAGTTTTTTAAGATTATTGGAGTCAGTGAGAGCTTCTTTTTTTTGCTTAAAAGGAGCGTTCATAATCAAAAAAGGGGTTGGTATTTGATAAGTTTTTTCCAAATAGTCCACAATTGACTGACTTACCGTAATAACAGCGTCACATTTTTTTATTAGTTTTTTCTCTACTTTGAATTGCCATTTTTTATACCATTTGGGCGTTTTATATGGCTTGTTTCTGTGGATATATAATTCATGAGAATCATACACCAATTTCGAGTTGTATCGTTTTGCAATTCTATGTCCTAGAGGTAATGTGTTTAAATCATGGGCATGAACAATATCTGGTTGCAAATTCAATTTAGATACTTCGGACTTTGTGGCAGCAAAAAAACCTTTGAAGGTAAGGTGCTTATTTACAGAGCTAAAAAGAAATTTAAAACTGTTTAAATCAGTTTTTTTGTTCCAATCTCTTTTTATTTTTTTGGAGACTGGTTCCGTTGATTTCGGCTTGGCAACAAGTTTTCGATAAACTTGTTTTTTTAAGAATTCAAATATTTTTTCACCCAAAATAAGTTTATGAAACGGTACGAAATCTAACCTATAAACGGTCGTATTTGAATCTATTTCTTCTACTTTCGCTAAGCCTTTTTTCCACAAAGCAAAAATGCTTATTCTATAGCCTGCTTTAGATAGTGTAGCTGCCTGTTTCAATACTCTCGAATCGTTTTCGAAATAATTGTAAACCAGCATTACTACATTTTTCTCTTTCATGGTTGAGTTAATAATTTCTTTACAAAGCTAAAACAATAAATAGAATCCACAATTTCAGAAAATACGAACAACTATTAGTTTTTTAATAGAGCGTCTATTAACTTTATTCAAATTTCAAGACAGAATCCGGCACAATATGTTAATCACCCAAATAAGAAACAGTTTATTGACACTCTTTGTGATTGGGTTTTTCTTTTTTCCTCAACTTCAAACCATCATTTTAGCGGCATGTTTTGTTACTTTACTTGTGGATAAAACCTACTACGATCAGTTTAGTATTGTGTTAAAAAACAAATTAGGACTTGCCATGATAGGCTACTTCTTGGTGTTAGCAATCAGTGTGTTATATTCCCAAAACGTACCAGAAGGACTCAGGTCTTTAGAGACGAAACTCTCTTTTTTTGTGTTTCCTTTTTTCTTGCCCGTGGTATTCCACAATAGAAATATCACAAAACGCCTGCTTATGGTTCTGCTCTATGCTGGAGTAAGCTATATCTTGCTCTCGCTCATTGACGCGGCCATTCACTACCAATCTACTCGTTCAATTTCCTCATTTTTCTACACCGAGCTAGGAGTAGGTTTTTTTAGAGAAAGCAGTTTTGTTCATCCCACGTATGCTTCGTTTTTCTATAATGTGTTAATTGCACATGTGGCATTGGGTATACTTCAAAACGAAGGTGATAGTAAGAAGAAAATACTAGGTATAGGAGTATTAATTCTCTTGGTACTATTTGTTTTTATGCTTTCTTCCAAGTTTGGAATTTTGGCATTACTCCTTAATCTATGTTTTTTGTTGTTTTTTTATATCAAGAAAACCAAACAAGTGGCCAAAGCTGCTGTTGTATTAGTGCTATTTGCTTTGGGAGCTTCTCTTGTGGTAACCCAAACTCCTCTCAAGCATAGATTTGAATCAGCTTTTTCTGCACTCACCAGTGGCTCAGGGAAATACAGCAGTACCCAAACAAGGTTGGATGTATGGAATGTAACTGCCGAGGTAATAGCAGAACATCCAATACTGGGAGTGGGAACCGGAGATGTAAGAGATGAATTGCGGAAGAAATATATGGAAAATGGGTATTTCTTGTATGCCGAGAGAGGGTACGATTCGCATCAGGAGTTTTTACAAACTTGGGCCGCATTGGGTTTGCTAGGAATTTTACTTTTGTTAAGTTTATTTTACTTCTTATTCCACAGAGCCAGACAAACACGTCACTTTTTGCTCACAATTTTCACTATTTTGTTCCTCCTATTTGGTATGGTAGAATCCATGCTCGAAAGACAAGCTGGAGTGGTATTTTTTGTGTTTTTTGGATTGCTACTTCATTCGTATTCTCCTTTAAAAAATAATAATTGAACAGAATTTTTCTCATAGTATTCGTCTTCCTCTTTGTCAATCTCTCGATGGCACAGAAGTTTACCTTTTTGAATTATTCTACCAAAGAAGGTTTGGCTCAAAGTCAGGTAAATGACATCGCACAAGACAGAGAAAATTATCTCTGGATAGCGACATTAGACGGATTGAGTAAATTTAATGGGAAAACATTCCAGAACTATTATCAAAAGGATGGATTACTGTCCAATAGAATTTCTTCCATTTCGGTAGATGCTGAAGACAACGTTTGGGCAGTCACATCGAGCGGAATTTCAATTCTCACGGCTGACTCAATTTTTCCTTTTGGTTACAATAATCTATTCTTGAATGAAGAGATAATTGCGGTATCTCATCAAAACAGCAAGGTTATTGTCTCTACAGAGTCGGGTGGTATTTTTGTTTTTCATCAGAAGCAAGATGAAATAGAGTTGACACGTATTCATAAGAAGCCACTGGAAAACGTAAAAATTCGTGATGTCTTTTTGGAAGACTACAAATTGTTAATCGCCACCAGCCACGGACTTTTTCAATTATGGAATGATGAAATTACACAAGTTTCCCTCCCGTGGAACTACGACTTTACAGGAGTTGGGGTTACCCAAAAAGGAGAGATATGGTTGGCTTCTTCCGAAAATGGAGTTTGTTATTACGAAAAAAACAATCAATTCGAGATCAACCAAAAAAACTCGGCTTTGCTCAATAATTTCAGCACTAGTTTAATGGTGGATAACCAAGGTACGGCTTGGGTCACCTCAAATTCTGCTTTGTCGGAAATAACGAAGGACAGGGCAGTGGAAAACTATTCTGTGGAGAATGGGTTTGAATCCATAGCTCAAGTTGTTTTTCAGGATAATGAGGGGAATATTTGGATAGGAACGAACGGAAAGGGTCTCATGAAATTTGCGAATAAAGAGTTTAAGTTTCTTACCAGACAAAAAGACTTGCCAAGTGACCTGGCTATTTCTATTTGCGAGGATAACCTAGGAAGTATTTGGCTGGGTTCTTTGGGAGAAGGCGTGAGCAGAATTAAAGAAAACCGAATAGAATCCTTTAATGCCCGAAAAACCAATTTCCCAAATAATAATTGTTGGGTAATTCATAGAGACTTAACGAATAAAATGTGGTTTGGTACTTCGCAAGGATTGGCCCTGTTGATCGGAAAAAGTTTTAAAACCTTCACTGAAAAAGATGGGTTACCAGCCAATAAAATTCAATCAATTTTTCAAGAGGTTCCGGGAGTGATGTGGATAGGAACCAAAGATGGAGTGGCCTATTACAAAGAAAACAAGTTTTATACCTTGGAGGAGTATCCTTTTCGAAATACCCGCTCCATTAGCTCCACCCAAGATGGAATTTACTGGTTTGGAACAAGCGATGGATTGGTGAGGTACGATGGCTTTGAAACCTTACTTTTGGAAGATTCGCTGCTACTTGGAAACACGATTTACGCCATTGAATCTTTTGGAAACAAGCTTTGGATTGGAAGCGATAAGGGATTAGTTTATTTTGACGGGAGGCATTTTCAACGAATAGAGATAGTGCCAGGCCTGAAAATGGCCGCCATTAATTTTTTAAAAATTGACAAAGAATCTCGGTTGTGGATAGGAACCAATAACGGTATTTATTCGCTCAATGCCTCTTCATTCTTGAGGGGCGAAAAAAAATTGGCTACATACACCATAAATAATGGGCTTATCGGGATGGAAACAAACCTCAATGCGGTTTTTCAAGATTCCAAAGGCAACATTTGGATGGGAACCAGCGAAGGAATCAACGTGTATAAGGAGTTTAAAACAAAGCATAACGTAAAAACCATTCCCTCTGTTCACTTGACCAGTGTAAAACTACTTTTTGAAGAAAAAGAATGGCTCTCTACCTTCCGAAACAGTAAAAATCTCTCATTTGGGTACAAAAAGAATACGTTTACTTTTTATTACCACTCCAATTATTTTAAAGAACCAGAACGAATAAAATATTCTTATTTTTTAGAAGGGTTTGATGATTCTTGGTCGCCTATGGAATCGGCCAATTTCTCGCGGTATCCTAGTCTGCCTCATGGCAGTTACAAGTTCAAAGTAAAGTCTACTTTGGATGGAATTACATGGAGCAATATAGATGAGGTAAGCTTTACAATATCTGCCCCTTTTTGGCTAACATGGTGGTTCCGAATCACCACAATACTGATGTTTGTTTTGATTGTGTATTTCTTTATCAGAAGACGCAGACAAGCACAACGAAAGGAGAGAGAAGTAGAGTTGTTGAATTACAAAAATAAGCTGATAAAATTGGAGCAACAATCCCTGAATGCGAGTATGAACAGGCACTTTATTTTTAATTCTCTAAATTCAATTCAATTGTACATCAACAAGGAAGATAAACTATCAGCGAATAGGTATTTATCTAATTTTTCTAAGCTGATTAGAAAAAATTTGGACAGTTCTTCTGCCGAAGATAATTTAATTCCATTGTCTGAAGAAATAGAGAGATTAACCCTCTATTTGTCTCTAGAAAATATGCGTTTTAAGGAGAAATTCACGTACCACATTCACATCGATGAACAGGTAGAAACGGAGCTAACAAAAGTGCCTGCTATGTTTATGCAGCCATTTATTGAGAATAGTATTTGGCACGGAGTTTTACCCATGGAAGAATTAGGAGAAATCACCATCAATATTTTCAAGAAAGGAACAAAAACATTTTTCGAAATCATCGATAATGGCATAGGTATCTCTACCAGTTTGAAAAACAAATCACTGGAGCAAAATGAACATTCCTCCAAGGGGATGAAAATAGCAGCGAATAGAATAGAATTACTTCAAAAAGTAATTGAAAGAGAAATCACCATCACGGGTCCGTTTGATATTCTGGAAGAGGGGAAAGTGATGGGAACCAAAGTTGTGATTGTTTTTGGTTAAAAATCAGCTAAAAGGTGTAAAAAAAAGTACCAAAACTTTCTTGTACAAGAAAAAAGTAGCATCTTTATATTTCCAAAAAAAAAGGGCGCAAATGTAAGCCTTTACTATAATGAATTTGCAACAAAACTATGGACAAATTTTCTTTTCTAAGTAACGGGGATGTAAACGCATTCGAAGATCTTTACAAGAAATACAAACAAAATCCTTCATCAATAGAAACAGGTTGGGCCCGTTTTTTCGAAGGATTTGAATTCCAAAAAGCTAATTACGAAGATTCCGAAAGCGGAAACTCGGTTGTCACAAGTAAGGAGTTTAAAGTAATTACCCTCATTGAAGACTACCGACAGAGAGGGCACTTGTTCACCAAAACAAATCCAGTTCGAGAGAGAAGAAAATATTCTCCTTCGCTCGATATAGAAAATTACGGATTAACAAAAGAAGATTTGACCGAGGTTTTTCAGGCAGGAGAGCAAATCGGAATTGGAGCAGCATCTCTTGCAACAATTATAGACCATTTAGAACAAACATATTGTCAATCTATCGGGATTGAATACATGTACATTCGTTCACAAAAAAGACTGACTTGGCTGAGAGATAAAATTGAAATTACCAATAGGCCAAAGTTCTCGAAAGAAGATAAAAAGCACATTCTTCACAAGTTAAATCAATCAACGGAGTTTGAAAACTTCCTTCAAAAGAAGTTTGTTGGTCAAAAAAGATTTTCGATTGAAGGGGGAGAATCCTTGATCCCTGCATTAGATGCGCTTATTGAAAAAGGAGCGGAAATGGGAATCAAAGAGTTTGTAATGGGAATGGCCCACAGAGGAAGACTCAACGTGTTGGCAAATATTTTCAACAAACCAATGGAGGAAATTTTTAGTGAGTTTGAAGGGAAAGACTACGAAGATGAAAACTTTAGTGGAGATGTGAAGTATCATTTGGGATGGTCGTGTGATATTCAAACAGACAATGGAAATGATGTACACCTTACGTTATCACCAAACCCTTCTCATTTGGAGGCAGTAGCGCCTGTTGTGCAAGGAATCACCAGAGGAAAAATTGATAAGTACTTGAAAGATGAAGGGAAAATAATCCCCATCGTAATTCATGGAGATGCTGCAATTGCCGGACAAGGAATTGTGTATGAAGTTCTTCAGATGGCACAATTAGATGGATACAGAACAGGAGGTTCGGTTCATATTGTCATTAACAATCAGGTGGGGTTTACCACCAATTACTTGGATGCACGATCGAGCACTTATTGTACCGATATCGCAAAAACTACCTTGGCTCCCGTATTTCATGTAAATGGAGATGACGTGGAGGCTGTAGTTCAAGCAATGACAATAGCTCTGGAATATCGCCAGACATTCAAGAAAGATGTTTTTATAGATTTGTTGTGTTACCGAAAGTATGGACACAACGAAGGAGATGAGCCGAAATTTACTCAGCCAAAACTATACAAAGCAATAGCAAAGCATCCTAATCCAAGAGAAATATATTTAGACAAATTGATTTTCGACAAAGTCATTACGGAAGAGGAAGGAGATGAGCTTAAAAATAAATTCCATGAAGTATTGGAAGACGATTTTGGAGCTTCCAAACAAATAAAAAAGGCCACAGTAAAGCATTTCTTGAACAGAACCTGGGAAGGATTTAAATATGCGAAAGGAGATCAATTATTTGAGCCAATAGACACGAAAGTTGCGAAGAAAAAACTACTCGAACTTGGCGACAAAATCACAGCTTTGCCTGAAGGAAAGAAGTACTTTAGAAAAATTGTGAAACTGATGAATGACCGAAAAGAAATGATCCATTCGGATAGTTTGGATTGGGGAAGTGCCGAAATGTTGGCCTACGCAACCTTGCTAGACGAAGGACATGCCGTAAGAATATCGGGTCAAGATGTAGAAAGAGGAACGTTCTCTCACCGCCACGCGGTTGTAATTACAGAAGATGCAGAGGAAGAAGTGATTACACTGAATCATCTTAACGACAAACAAGCCGAATTTTCAATTTACAACTCACTACTTTCTGAGTATGGAGTGCTTGGATTTGAATACGGATATTCCTTTGCAGTTCCTACAGGTCTTACTATTTGGGAAGCCCAATTTGGAGATTTCTTCAATGGCGCGCAAATAATGATTGATCAATTCATTGTGGCGGCAGAAGAAAAATGGGGAGTGAGCAATGGACTAGTTATGTTGCTACCCCATGGATACGAAGATATGGGAAGTGAACATTCTAGTGGAAGAATCGAAAGGTTCCTTCAGCAATGTGCCGACAACAATATTCAAATAGCAAACTGTACCACGCCAGCAAACCATTATCACCTTTTAAGAAGGCAGATAAAACGTAATTTCAGAAAACCACTTATCGTATTTACTCCAAAGAAACTATTGAGATACCCAAAAGCGGTTTCCACTTTGGATGAATTGGCATCAGGTAGTTTTCAAGAGGTAATAGATTATCCGCATGGAGATGTGAAGAAAACCAAAACGGTAGCCTTCTGTTCTGGAAAAATCTACTACGATGTGTTGGAGCAAATGGAAGAGCAAGGAAAAGGAGAGCAAGTGGCTTTGGTAAGATTGGAGCAGCTGTATCCTTTCCCAGAGAAACAAATCTTGGAGGTTATAGCCAAATACGGAAAAGATAAGAAATTCTTATGGCTGCAAGAAGAACCAGAAAACATGGGTGCGTGGTCATTTATTATGAAAAAAACGAGAAATTTTGAAGTTCGATTTGATGTGATTTCAAGAGCTGATTCTGGTTCGCCAGCAAGTGGTTCTTCAATAGCGTCCAAATTGAGACATCAAAACTTGATCAACGAATTGTTGACGATGAAATAAGAGTGGTATCCCTAAGTAAGTTTAAGTGAAGAAAGTAAAGTTCCTAAAAAATAAATGTCAAATTGTGCTGATAAACTCAGTATGACAAACAAAAAAGAGAGAAGTATAGATAAAGTTCTAAAAACAGATGTATATGTTAGAAATGAAAGTGCCATCACCTGGCGAATCCATCTCGGAAGTAGAAATTGCAGAATGGTTAGTAGAAACCGGTGACTGGGTTGAGAAAGATCAAGCAATTGCCGAAGTAGACTCAGACAAAGCAACGCTAGAATTACCAGCGGAAAAATCGGGAATAATTACGCTCAAAGCCGAAGAAGGTGACACAGTTGCTGTGGGTGCTGTTGTGTGTTT
The DNA here is from genome assembly GCA_965658995.1 of Flavobacteriales bacterium. Lineage (GTDB taxonomy): Bacteria > Bacteroidota > Bacteroidia > Flavobacteriales_D > CAJJDF01 > CAJJDF01. The sequence continues at coordinate 110,906 of CBFHVI010000005.1, forward strand.
GATAGACACAAAAGCTGAAAGACCTGCAGGAGCTTCCAAGCCAAAAGAAACTACCGCTCAACCAGAGAAAAAGGAAGAGTCTGCACCAACACCTAATCCAAATCCAGTAGCTCAGTCCGAACCAGCGAAGAAAGAAACCTATGCCAAAGATGTTCCCTCGGTATCGGCTAAGAAACTGATGGACGAGAACGGAATTTCTGACGTACAAGGTACAGGAAAAGATGGGCGAGTGCTTAAGCAAGATGTTATAGCTGCGATGGCTGGTGGATTTGCCACTGAAAACGCTAGCGGCTGGGGAGGAACAAGAGATACAAAAAGAGTAAAAATGAGTATGCTACGAAGAAAAGTAGCAGAAAGATTAGTTTCCGTAAAGAACGATACTGCCATGCTAACCACTTTTAACGAAGTGGATATGAAGCCAATTATGGATATCAGAAATAAATACAAGCTTAAGTTTAAAGAACAATTAGGAACGAGTCTTGGGTTTATGTCGTTTTTTACAAAAGCGGTAACCGAAGCGTTGAATCATTACCCCGCTGTAAACGGAATGATTGACGGGAAGGAAATGGTTCTTCACAACTATGCTGATATTGGGATTGCTGTTTCATCTCCAAAAGGATTGATGGTACCTATCGTAAGAAATGCCGAATCAATGAGTTTAGCAGAAATTGAAGCAGAAATTAAGCGACTAGCCATAAAGGCAAGAGACGGAAAAATTTCTATTGACGAAATGCAAGGAGGAACTTTCACGATTACCAATGGAGGAGTGTTTGGATCAATGCTTTCAACCCCAATTATAAATCCGCCTCAATCGGCAATTTTGGGAATGCACAATATCGTAGAAAGACCTGTAGTAGTAAATGGAGAAATAGTAATTCGACCAATTATGTACGTTGCTCTTTCTTATGATCACCGAATTATTGACGGAAAAGAATCAGTAGGATTTTTGGTAAAAGTGAAAGAAATGCTAGAAAATCCAGAGCGAATGCTTTTTGGAGCAAAAGATCCAGTGGAAGTTTTGCTAGGATTGTAAGAATAAATAAAATAAGTTCAAAGCACTTTCATCCCTTGCTGAAAGTGCTTTTTTTATGCCGTAAATTTTATCTGAATAGTAAGAGTGTGTAAACAAGCAATATTTTTTTTCAAAAAAGTTTGACGAATCAATTTTTTATCTACATTTGGCAAAATTTTAATAAAAGTTGAACTTATTAAAGACTTTTGATTTTCTATTTGAACGAAGAAATAAGATAGAAAATGGGTTTTGGAAACTCGACAAAAGAATAAAGGATATTTCTTCGATTGCTGAAAAAGCAAGCTCTTTTGGGTTGTCCCCATACGCACTCCTTCCAGTGAGTGTGGTCATCCGTGTATAGATAGTACAAGTATTTTTTTACTCGTTCAAAACTCCAGTTTTGAGAGAAATTAATTGACAATTCATGTCTTATCACTTATTCTATATACAATGAATACAAAATATACCGACTTAATAGATCAAACATTTGACTTTCCTCAAGAGGAATTTTCAGTAACTAACAACCAATTGTCTTGGCACGGAATCAACCTTTCGGAGCTAATAAAAGAACATGGAACTCCCTTGAAATTTAGTTATCTTCCAAAGATTTCAGAGAATATTCAAAGAGCCAAAAGCTGGTTTTCTGATGCGTTTAAAGAACACAATTATCAAGCAAAGTACAACTACTGCTATTGCACCAAAAGTTCACATTTTTCTCACGTGCTGAATGAAGTGTTGAAAAACGAAACACACATAGAAACTTCTTCGGCCTTTGATATCAATATCGTAGAATCGCTCTTCGAAAAGGGTAAATTAACCAAAGATAATTTTATCATCTGTAACGGGTTCAAACGGGCTCAATATGTAGAGAATATAACCAGAATAATAAACAATGGATTCAAAAACTGTATCCCAATTATCGATAACTACGAAGAGCTTAAGTTATTGTCCGAAGGAGTGAATCGAACCATGAACGTAGGCATACGAATTGCGAGTGAAGAAGAGCCAAAATTCGAGTTTTATACCTCGCGTTTGGGGATTGGCTACAAAAATATATTGAAGTATTACAAAAATGAAATTGAGCACAACGAGAAGGTAAACCTCAAAATGCTTCACTTTTTTATTAATACAGGAATAAGAGATAATGCGTATTACTGGAACGAATTGACAAAGTGCCTTAAAGTGTATGTAGACCTAAAAAAGATTTGCCCTACTTTGGATTCTTTGAATATTGGGGGAGGGTTTCCAATAAAAAATTCGTTGGGATTTGATTACGATTATGCTTACATGATTAGCGAAATTGTTCGTATTATCAAGGAAACTTGTGACGATGCTGAGGTAGAAGTGCCTAATTTATTTACAGAATTTGGTTCGTTTACAGTTGGGGAAAGTGCAGGAGTTATTTATGAAGTATTGTACCAAAAACAACAGAATGACCGTGAGAAGTGGAACTTAATTAATTCCTCGTTTATGACGACTCTTCCGGATTCTTGGTCAATTAGCAAACGTTTTATTATGCTGCCGATAAACCGTTGGAATGACGAATACGAGAGAGTGCTATTGGGAGGGCTTACCTGCGACAGTGACGACTATTACAATTCTGAGCAACATGTAAATGCCATCTACTTACCCAAATATCACAAAGACAAACCGCTCTATATAGGTTTTTTTAATACAGGAGCCTACCAAGAAACTGTGGGTGGATATGGAGGACTGCAACATTGTCTCATTCCTCACCCAAAACACCTAATCATTCAAAAAAATGAAGATGGAGAATTGGAGACATCCGTGTTTAACGAGCAACAAACCCAAGAACAGTTTTTAGCTATTTTGGGATATAAATAAGCTAATGAGCTCATCCAACAAAATCAAGAAGAATATCTTCATAAATTACAATTCGAGGCTAGCGGATTTTTGCTACCCAGTTACTAAATAAAAGAACACTACTTAATACCAAAAAATGAAACAAACATATGCAGGAATTCCAAAGGAATTTGCAACCATAGAAAAAGCGAATATCGTACTTTCAACAGTACCTTATGATGGGACTAGCACTTGGCAAAAAGGCGCAGATAAAGGTCCTCAGGCATTTTTAGATGCTTCTGAGAATATGGAGCTGTATGACATCGAAACTGATTCTGAAGTATACAAGCAGGGGATATTTATGCCCGATGTTATTACTGAAAATTCATCGCCAGAGGCCATGACAGAAGCCGTGTACCGACTAACGAAAGAATACATTTTAAAAGATAAATTTGTGACTACGTTTGGAGGTGAACACTCCATTTCTATCGGAGCGATAAGAGCACATAATGAAGTATTTCATAATTTAACGGTATTGCAAATTGATGCACATGCTGATTTGAGAAAGGAATATGAAGGTTCTAGTTGTAACCATGCGTGCGCTCTTTACGAAGCAAACGAAACCACCAACTTGATTCAGGTGGGAATAAGAAGCATGGATGCTTCCGAAAAGCGTGTGATGAATCTAGACAATGTGTTTTTTGCTCACGAAATGGCACAGGATGAATTTTGGATGGATGCAGCCATAGAATTAATGACAGATAATGTGTATATAACCATTGATTTGGATGGATTCGACCCTTCTATTTGTCCCGGAACAGGAACTCCAGAACCAGGAGGATTAATGTGGTATGAATCATTAGAATTCTTCAAAAAAGTATTTGAACAAAAAAATGTTGTGGGATTTGATATCGTAGAACTTTGCCCAAACGAAACGGAGAAGTCATCGGATTTTTTGGCCGCAAAACTTTACTATAAATTACTCACTTATAAATTTGAATTAGGGAATTCTGGTGAGGATATAGAAGAAACTTCCTCCACAACATTTGTCCCAATCGGAAAAAACAAAAAGTTTAATAACCAAGACTAATTAGTTGTCTTACCCAAGCAATGAAAGGGTACTTAGAAGGTGATGAGAACTCAGGCGAGTTTGCAGTATTGTTGGAGTGGGACAATATTTATTACACCAAACAGTCAAAAACTTAAAAGATAGAAGAAAAGATATTTTTGATTTGAGAAAAATCAAGTCAAAGAATTAGTGTACAACAACAAATAATAGTAGAATGACAATTACAAATTTTATAGAAAACCACTTTTTACATTTCAACTCTGCAGCCTTGGTGGATGCTGCCAAAGGATATGAAGCACAACTTGAACAAGGATCCAAAATGCTGGTTTCCTTGGCAGGAGCAATGAGCACTGCCGAAATTGGGAAAATTTTTGCCGAGATGATTCGGCAAGACAAAGTTCATATAGTATCGTGCACAGGAGCTAACCTCGAAGAAGATATAATGAATTTGGTGGCTCATACACATTACAAAAGGGTGCCCAATTACCGAGATTTAACACCCCAAGACGAATGGGATTTGTTGGAAAAAGGATTGAACAGGGTAACCGATACGTGTATTCCTGAAGAAGAGGCGTTTAGAAGGTTACAAAAACATGTTTTTAAACTTTGGAAAGAGGCCGAAGAGGCAGGAGAAAGATATTTTCCTCATGAATTTATGTACAAAATGTTGTTGTCTGGTGTGCTTGAAGAATACTACGAAATAGATATAAAAAATTCTTGGATGCACGCTGCGGCAGAAAAGAATCTTCCAATAGTAGTTCCTGGATGGGAAGACTCCACAATGGGGAATATTTTTGCCTCGTATGTAATGAAAGGAGAATTGAAGGCATCAACTATGAAATCAGGAATTGAGTACATGACTTTCTTGGCAGATTGGTACACAGATAATTCTCAAAATGGCATCGGATTTTTTCAAATCGGTGGAGGAATCGCAGGAGACTTTCCAATTTGTGTCGTACCCATGCTGTATCAAGACATGGAACGTACAGATACACCGTTTTGGAGTTACTTTTGTCAGATATCCGATTCTACCACGAGTTACGGAAGTTACTCAGGTGCAGTACCTAACGAAAAAATTACTTGGGGAAAACTCGATATGGACACACCTAAATTTATTGTGGAGAGTGACGCCACAATTGTCGCGCCTCTTATTTTTGCCTATTTATTGAAACTTTAATGACTAAAAAATAGTTTTCAAATAGTTTTTTTTACTAATATTAACCAGGATTTAAAAACACCCAAAACAAACTTCTCTAAGTGATGAAAAGAGTAATTGTAGATTACATTAAAATACCCGAAGATATTCTTCAGAAATTGGTAGAAAAATATCCGAATGGGTACAACAACAGAGATATTATTACTTTTACCAATGCCAAAGGTGAAAGAGTAGAGGCTGTTGAATTAAAAACAGAGGATACCTGCTATCTTGTAAAAGTGAGTCAGAAACTGGAAGATAGAATGGATGATTTTGAGTTTGAAGAAGACGAGGATGACGATGATTTGGATGCAGATTTTGCAGACGATATGTCCGAGGACCTCAAGGATATGTCTGACGAGGATTAAGTTTCTTAATTTGTTTTGTAATTTAGGGCAAAACTCGCAGCATGAAACCTCAAAATTTAGCCAGTGGTGATTCAGTCATTGTTCTTTCACCATCTGGAAAAGTAGAAGAAGAAAAAATTCGAAAGTCGGTGCAATTTCTGACTGAATGGGGATTGAACGTAAGCTTTGGTTCTCATGTATTTGACTCTCACCATAAAATGGCGAGTACAGATCAAAATCGAAAGGAAGATTTACAATCAGCTCTCGATGATCCCACCATAAAAGCAATTTTTTGTGCAAGAGGAGGTTACGGGCTTGTTCGAATAATTGATGAGATAGATTTTACCAAATTCTTAAAGTACCCCAAATGGATCGTTGGGTTTAGCGATGTTACTGTGCTTCACAATCAATTGAATAGGCTAGGTGTAGCCTCTATTCATGCTCCAATGCCAAACAGCTACATGTCTACTCCCGAGGTTGCTATGGAAAGCCTCAGACAGGCACTTTTTGATTCAGAGTATCAATTAGAAACTACTTTCTCAGAAAAAGAAATTGTAGGCGGAAACTTGGCAATAATTTATAGTTTGTTAGGAACCAACTCCGATATCCAAACTAAGGGAAAAGTTCTCTTAATTGAGGACGTTGGAGAATATTCCTACAACATCGACCGAATGATGCATTCTTTGAAAAAAGCAGGTAAATTTAACGGGCTAGCTGGAATGCTGGTGGGGCATTTTACTGGAGTAAAAGACGATGATTTTGGATATTCTATCCGCGAAATAATCAACCACACCACCGCAGAGTTTGACTTTCCTGTAGAATACGATGTTCCGGCGGGTCATGTAGACGATAACAGAGCCATTATTTTAGGAAAATGATTCTATAGTTTTTCCGAGTAAGCCTGAATCACCTCTTTGGTTACATTATTATATACAAATACAACGATTTCTAAATGATTGGTTCTCCAGGTTCCATCAGTCACCACAAAAGTAGAACCTTCCACAATTTTGTCACCCACAGAAACCGAGTCTCCCGTTATTATTTGTGTTCCTTGCCAGCCATTCATGCATTTTCTCAAAACATGTTTGTGCACGTAATTTGGAATGTCTCCTGCTGCTCCATACACTGGGTCACCTCCGTTTCCATTGTACAACTGCCAGTCTACTACGCTGTCTTCTAGTAGATAGAAGACAAGGCTGTGATCGTCTGTCAATGAATCAAGTAATTCTACCTCAGCGTAGGAGCAAACTCTGTTTGAGGCTGGATCAAACGTAGATTTTGTTTGTAGCCTAATTTTGGGCGCATCATTCAAAAAAGACCTCGTATTGGCGGAAAGGTTTGAGTTGTATATATTGAGCCTTCCTGGAGTTAGCGTGAATCCATCTTTTCTGTTCAGAACTACTGCTGGCAATCCTGCACCTGGAATTAAATCGTTGTAAATCTCAGTTCCACCAGTAGTTCTGAAATCAGTTTGATACTTTGGTGCCTTAGCTGATACTGGGGCAGCGAATTGTGATGTGACATGAATTCCTATCGGAATAACCTGCTTGCCAATAGTTGATTTCATCGTATCAATCGAATAAGCAATACCAGGACAATTGTTACAGTAGTGACCCGTAAAATCTTCAATTAATATGTTTCTGTTTGTATCTGAATTTGGGGTAAAAGTGGGCTCAGGACAAATTCCTTCGGCATTTCCCTGAACAACAGGTCGTGGATCTTCAATTTTGTCGCACCCAGCTAATGCTAGTGTGAATAGGAAAAGGGTAAAATATCTCATAAAATAACTGTTTGCTTACTTAAAATTATAAAAAAATGAATTAGAATGTACTAGTCATCGAAAACGTCAATCCATTGGATGCAGGCACAACTCGACATACTCCCCCAACACAGAAGATACCAGCTCGCTGCCTTCCGTAGCTAATAGAAAAACGATTGGCATTGTGAATATATCCTACCGAACCAAATAGGTAGTGGATTCTTTTTTCTGATTCCTTGTTTCCGTAATTGTATTGATCCAACACAGCAAAAAACCAACTAGGAGAAATGGTGTATTCTACCAAGGCAGTAGCCCAGTTTCCCTGATCTTCATAAAAATTACTTTTTTTGTTTACACCCAGATGTTGCGCTTCTACTCTGATGGTGTTTTCGTCATTGATGTTGTACGTTACATCCAATACATGAATACGAGCATTTACCACTCCTGTTCCTGTTTTTCCTTCAATTATGTCTTTGTCATACCTCATGTTAAAATAAGAATAAACAAATTTCAAGTCTTTTGTTAGTTTCCGTTTGATTTCTAGGTTAAAATCACTGAAATATACTCGATTACTGGGCGTAAAAAACTTAGTAGTATATCCTTGTCTGAGTGAATCGTTTCGGATATTCGTGGTGTCTGGAGCGAACGCAGCAGACCAGTTTACCGAGATTTCAGTGGAATATTTCCTTAAGTTGAACGGAGTTTTGTATTCGTCTGTTCCTTCGATTCTAATCTTTTTCTTTCTTTTTCTAGCCAACTTATAGGAAACATCTCCCTCTAGTGCAATTTCTCCGTTTGGTTGAACAGCATACGGGTAAAGTGTTGCCGGTAAGTTGTAGGTGTGTTGTTTAGAAGTAGAAGGCAGGTAGTTCATGAAAAGATTTGTCTGCCCTTCGTTTCTATCTGAACGGAAACTCATATTGTCAATTTTTTTGGCGCTGAATGAAGCTCCAAAACCTCTTTGAGAGTAGGCAGTATTGATTAATAATGCCTGTCCTTTTTTGTAAATAAAATTGTTGTCAGCCGATGGGTCATTTATTTTTTCGACATACTCACTGGCAAAAGAAAAACCACCTCTGTAAAGGTTTATTCTTCCTGCAAAGGCTCCTACATTTTCGGGTAAGATAAAGGCCTGATTATCGTCTTCTTGGTATTTGCTAACAAAGCTTCCCCCAAAAACAATTCGTGTCTTCATCTTTAATTCTAGCGAATCGGACAGTTCGTTGATTACGACTTCTCCATCTACACCTCTTACGATACCTGCACCCGTAGAAAAGAATATTCGTTGTTTTCCATAGATACCTTTTAAATAGACTCCGCGGTAGGGCTTGTACTTCAATCGAAATCCATCCATGGCATTGTCGTATCCTAGTTGGCGCTCTTCATAAGCTCTAAAAATCATTCCACTTCCAAATTGCTCGTAATAATTCCCGGCTGTTACCTCTAAATTATCCATTGCATAAGTAGCGTATTTGTAAGCAATTCCTGAGCCTTTGTATCCCAAAGGAAATCCTTGAAGTGCATTTAGATATGATTCATACCTGATTCCGGCAGCAAAATTTCCTCGCGTGTAATTGATGTTGGCAAACCCGTTCATTAAGGTTTTTTCTGGAACTATGGGAGCTCCAATCAAAGAATCCTCGTTGTAATACTGAACATCGGTTTGTACGTTTCCGTGTATCTGACCAATATCTTTTGAGTTTTCTTCTTGGGCCAAAGAGGCAAATCCTGTTAAAGTGCTCAACAAGAATAAGGTGGATTTTTTCATAAACGTAAATTGATTAAGTGTTAAATTTAGCCATTTCATTTTAACCAAGAAAATAAACTATTAGAAATTGGAGAATAATGTGTCCATCAATAAACAAGCCGAAATACAAAGGCCGTTTGGTAGGGAAAGATTGCAAAATGAGCCCCCCAGCGAATAGAAAACTAGCAAAAAATATGACGGACTGGTGAGTGGAATTGAATGTAATGAGGCACATAAATGAACTAAAAAGAAAAAGGAGAGCCAATAATTTACTTCCTTTGATGCCCAACAATTGGGGCAG
>CBFHVI010000006.1:0-115634 GCA_965658995.1 Flavobacteriales bacterium
AGCTCCATTTTTTCTTTGATTATGAGATCTTGGCCATACACCACTAGCTCATCACCAAAAATTAACACAAAATCCTTCTCATCGTCTTGATCGAAATCGACAAAAAAGAACTGCGTGATTTTCTTCTGCGGGCTCAACAAAATTGAAACTGGTTTATCTCCAAAAAATTGTCTGCTAATCGTGTTCTCGGAAGAGTCAAAAAACAAGGCTCTTGAATTATTGATTGTGCTTCCTTGTGTGAGATAAAAAGGAGCTCCAAAAACCGCAGACACTTTGTGCCGCTCTTCTCCCCGTCTGTTGTAAAAATAGAAGTGATACTCCTTGTCTTGCACCAAGAGATAATCGAGGTTTGCAATCAATAAGTGATGAATATCCCCAGTTACAGGTGATTTTGTCACGGGTTGTGCCCAACCATTTACCAATTCTCCTTGAATATTTACACTTTTGATTCCGGCAAGAGTTGGGACCATAAATCTAAAATTTAAATCTTGGTCATAATCCATAATTGAGACATTTGCAGTGGCTGAATCTTTGATAGTAACAGGAAATGCTCCTACATCTCTCCCCAAAATATCAATCAAAAACAATTGATTGGAAGTATTAAAAATCAGCTGTTTTTTTTGGTTGCCAAAAACATCTATATTTTTCACCTCACCTACAATGCGTTTTCCAATGTTTCTGCTCCAATTGATCTCACCGTTAGGTGAAACAAAATAAATTACATGATTCTCATCTTGGATTAGATAATCGTGATCGTTGGTTCGGTGATTTTTTACTCTGTAAATTCTATTGTTTAAATTGGCTGCAAACGATTTTTTCCACTTGGGGTTCACCATTCCTTTTCCAATTTCTATTTCTTGCGAATAAATAAAACTGACATAATCCAAATCGGATGTTTGATTTTTTTCTTGGTACATGGATAAGCCCTTAGAACTCTTCAATCCACCCAAATCAAAACCTTTACTAATGGAAATATGAAATGAACCTCGACTTATGTTATTCTTGATAAATGTGGAAACTTCTTCGGAAGAATTAACCGTCAAACCAGAAAAAATTTTGAAATCCATTTTCTCTAATTGAGTTTTTTCCTGACTAAAATAAGCGTAATCATCTATTCGCAAGACGTAGTTATACTTCTTTGGCAGACTATTTATCCTGATTCCTTCACCCAGGTAATTCAATTGATGATTTCCTTCATTAAACGAGATACTATCTGGTTTTAAATCCTTCATGGCATCTACAAAATCCGATAAATCATTAATCTTTACCAACACTACTTCATTCGAATCTCCCAAAGGAACCACATTCGTTTCAGATTGTTGTCTCCAGTTGGTAAGAGCAAAAAAGCCGTCACAAAAACAAGTCTTGGATACCTCTGAATAATATAATGAATCCGATTGTGAGACAAGGATTGTATCCTTCTGATTTATTTCTATCTGGTGGAATCTTGCTGGCAAATAATCAAAAATTGTCAAGTCCAATTGTCCATCAAAAGAATATTTCTTGTCTTGCCGTTTTACGTTAGAACTACTAAACAATTGCTCTGGCAAGAATGTTATCTCGTGAACATTCCATTCTTCAGACTTTTTTTGAAATAATTTTATTCCCTCTTTACTTTTCGTTTTTTGAGTTAAAATTCTTTGAAAGGATGGATTATCGAAAAGTGGAGCCTCCTCTTCGCACTTGGTTTTAAATTCTGAAAGATCATTCGCGGAATACAACAAAAAATTATGATTCAAATAAGAAGAAAACCCTTTCTTAGGATTGATGGAGTCCAAGGGAGCTCCTAATTCAAATAAAAAATAATTATTTTCACGATGCGCAAAAAGGTACAAAGCCTTCGCGTTTTCTTTCATCGAGTTGAATTGAGAGTCATTGGAATTCCAAAAACTCTCTAATTCAAGGTTATTCTCTTCCAGCTCTTTCCAAATCAAACTTGAGGTAAGCAATTCTTCCACCAAAAGATAAGGCTGTTTTACTTCTATAATTTCACTTGTAAAATTACCGGGAATAAACTCATAAAAATGAAGAGATTGGGTATCTCGTGTATTGTTTTTGGTTAAAACAAAAGTCGCGGCAAGAATTGCCACAATAACTAAAAAAACAATTCCAATAAACCCTCTATTCATTTAAGTTATAGTCTTTATATTAAGAGTGAGGAACCATTTAACTTTGTTTCCAACTCTCCTATTCCGGTTGAATTTCTTCCCTCTAATCGAATTACATCTCCAGTAGTCAAATTTACAACTTTTATCAAACATGTTGTGGCCGTTCCAGTAATTTTATTTTTGTAGCTTCCAAAAGCGTAAGTTCAAGGCAATACCACATTGTTTCTTGTCAATCGAGGTTCGCTCTCTGAGCGGTTGTTGCCACCCACCATTTCTAAACTAATTCGATAGTTAATTCTGTATTTTACTAATTTTACCAAAGTAATTACATCTTTGGACGCTTTTTAGCTGTTGCCTACTGTTGCAATTGAACCAAAAGGATACGGTAAAGTAACTAGAAATAAAGTGTTTGTATAAGAATCTACGAATACCTCAAGTCGCAACGAATCTGAAAGAGGATTTCCTGGAGAGCGCACTACATGAAAACCATGAGTAGGAGTCGAGGTTCCTAAACCCACATTATGTGAATAATTGGTTTTTACTAAAAAAGTTAAAAAAAATAAAATGGATATTTTTGATAAGCTATAATGGAATCTCGAATATTTTTTATTCATAGATTTGACATATCAAATGGTTTATATGACAGGTAGATAGTGACACTTTTTATCTCGACAAATATATGGTAAAAAGAACAATCTTAACAAACTATGAATCAAACTACAACCAAATCATTTATTGTTTTGTAACAAAAAAAAATATATTTTAATGGAAAAATTAACATTCTTTTTAACTCTCTTATACTTAGTCTTCTGCTCATGTTCTCAGCCTTCACAAGGAATTGAAGAAAAAGTAGAAACAAAACTCACTGAAAAACATCAAGAATTTCATCAAAATGGAACTCTCAAAATAAAAGGAGATATCGTGAATAATCTAAAACAAGGGAAATGGGAATCATTTTATGAAAATGGGGTGAAATGGAGCGAGTCCACTTATTTATTTGGAAAAAGAAATGGCATTTACAAATCGTTTTATCCGAATGGAAGGCTAAAAATCCATGGGATGTACGAAAACGATGAAAAGTTTGGCAATTGGTTTTTCTATAACGAAAATGGAGAGTTTGAAAAAGAAGTAGATTTCGGAACTAGTTCCACAAAAAAAGACTCCAATGAATCCAATTAACTCAAAATTGCCCAACGTGGGTACGACCATTTTTACCAAAATGTCTGCCATGGCAAACGAACACGGAGCTATCAATTTATCGCAGGGTTTCCCGGGATTTGAGGTAGACAAAAACCTGACTTCGCTCGTAACGAAATACCTGAAAGAAGGAAAAAACCAGTATGCTCCCATGCCAGGACTTTTGGAGCTGAGGATTACTTTATGCAATTATCTGCAAAAAACCTATGGTTCCGAAATTAATCCAAACAGCGAAATCACCGTTACTGCTGGAGCGACTCAAGCCATTTATAATACCATTTCGGCAATCATTCGGCCGGGTGATGAAGTAATTTTGTTCTCACCTGCCTACGATTGTTACGCTCCTGCGGTTGAAGTCCACGGAGGAATCCCTGTTTTTGTGTCGCTCGAGCACCCATATTATTCTATCAATTGGGAGACTGTGAAAAAACAAATGAACTCAAAAACAAAACTTATTTTGATAAATTCTCCACACAATCCTACCGGAAGTTTGTTGACAAAAGAGGATTTGAAACAGCTACATGACATCGTTTCTGGGACCGAAGTGCTTATATTGAGTGATGAAGTCTACGAGCACATTACTTTTGATGGTGCAAATCACGAAAGTGTACTCGCCTATCCCGAATTAAAAAAACGATCGATGGTGGTGTATTCTTTTGGAAAAAGTTTGCACGTTACCGGCTGGAAATTAGGATTTTGTGTAGCGCCAGAATGGTGGATGGATGAGTTTAGAAAAATGCATCAATACACCGTATTTTCCTGCAATTCGCCTATGCAATATGCGATCAACGAGTATATCTTGAATCACAATCCATTTGGCAATACCCGTGAGTTTTACGAAAGAAAAAGAGACCTGTTTTTGGACTCAATAAAAGAGTCTAGATTCAAGGTAATTCCGTGTAAAGGAACTTATTTTCAACTCCTCGACTATTCCGAAATTACCGACATAAACGATGTGGAATTTGCAGAAAAACTAACCAAAGTACACGGCATCGCCTCTATTCCTGTTTCGGTTTTCTATCCCGATTTGGAAGACAACAAAGTCCTGAGATTTTGTTTTGCCAAAGAAGACGAATTACTCATCAAAGCTGGAAAAATCTTATGCACAATTTGACAATTGCCGCCATACAATCAGAAATTATCTGGGAAGATATTGAAGTCAATCTGACTCTTTTTGGAGATAAAATAGACAGCCTAAAACCTGGGATTGATTTAATCGTTTTACCCGAAATGTTTACCACCGGATTTACTATGAATACAGATTTGTCAGAAACGATGGACGGACAAACGGTGAATTGGATTCTGAAAAAATCCAAAGAAAAAAATGCCTGCATTCTTGGTTCGGTAATCATTGAAGAACACGGAAATTATTACAACAGGATGTTGATTGCAAAACCTGATGGAAGTATATTGACTTACGACAAACGCCATTTATTTACTTTTGCAGGCGAACAAAATTATTATTCTGCTGGCACAAAACAAGTAGTTTTTGAGTGGAACGGATGGAATATTTGTCCCTTGATTTGTTATGACTTGCGTTTCCCAGTTTGGAGTAGAAATACCCATCAAACTGACTTGTATATTTATGTAGCCAACTGGCCCGAAGTTCGTCAAAAACCTTGGAGTAATTTGTTGGTAGCTCGCGCCATCGAAAATGTGAGTTATGTAGTTGGTATAAACCGAGTTGGAATGGATGGAACCGATAAAAGTTACTCGGGTAATTCTGCAATTATCGATTTTAAAGGAGATGAAATTTCTAACTTTACTCCGCATAAAAATGAAATACAAATTCATGAGTTAATTCAGCAAGATTTACTTGATTTTAGATTGAAATTTCCAGCTTTGGAGGATGGGGATGGGTTCAACATTATTTTGTAACACATTTTTTTTGTTGCTCATTGTCATTCCATGCACGACTTGGAATCTAGTTTTCTTCCATTCAAACGTAACACTCTAGTTTCCGGCTCGGAGGCTGGAATGACTGATTGAAAAGAAATAATAACTAAAAATTCAATGTCAACCCAATTCGTTTTCTTACCTCATCCACTTCGAGCACTTTCACTTTTACATGCTGATGAAGCTTTACTTTATCTGCAGGATTTGAGATATATTCGTCACAAATATTAGAAATGTGAACCAAACCATTTTCTTTAATTCCAATATCTATAAAACAACCAAAATTGGTCACATTGGTCACAATTCCGTTCAGTTCCATTCCGGGTTTTACATCGGCTATGGTTCTCAAACTCTCCTCAAACTCAAGCATTTTTGCTTTTTCTCGAGGGTCTTGGCTTGGCTTTTTTAGTTCGGCAACTATGTCTTGCAGAGTCGCCATTCCGGTATTGGAATCTTGATAATTAGTCAATTGTATCGAATTTATCAATTCCTTATTTCCTATCAACTTCTTCACAGTTACTTTCAAATCCTTTGCCATTTTCTCCACTACTTTGTAACTCTCGGGATGCACAGCCGAATTATCCAAAGGATTTTTAGCTCCTGTAATTCTTAAAAAAGCAGCCGACTGTTCGTAGGCCTTCTCCCCCATTCTCTTCACTTTTTTGAGTTGAGAACGCGAAGTAAAATCTCCGTTTTCTTTTCTATAATCCACTACATTTTGGGCAGTAGTTTCGCCTAATCCCGACACATATTGCAATAAATATTTGCTAGCTGTGTTTACGTTTACCCCAATTTTGTTCACACAACTTATCACCACATCGTCCAAAGAGTTTTTGAGCAACGTTTGGTTTACGTCATGTTGATATTGTCCTACTCCCACGGATTTTGGGTCAATTTTTACCAACTCTGCCAAGGGATCCATCAATCGCCTACCGATAGAAACTGCTCCTCGAACCGTGACATCATATTGAGGAAATTCCTCCCGAGCGACTTTACTCGCACTGTAAATACTGGCTCCATCTTCGCTCACTATAAATACTTGTAACTTTCTGTCAAACTTCAATCGCTTGATAAAATATTCTGTTTCTCGGCTAGCCGTTCCGTTTCCAATAGCAATCACCTCTATTTTGTATCGCTCCACCATCGACACTACTTTTTTTCCCGCCATGGCTGTATCTTTTTGCGGAGGGTGCGGATAAATATTTTCGTTGTGAATTAATTCCCCGTTTTCGCTCAAACACACCACTTTGCATCCCGATTTGAATCCAGGATCGAGTGCCAAAATTCGTTTTTGACCCACAGGAGCAGTGAGCAATAATTGTTTCAAGTTTTCTGAAAAGACGGTAATTGCCTGAATATCTGCCGCTTCTTTCAGTGCATTTCTGTGTTCCGTTTCTATCGAAGGTTTCAACAGTCGTTTGTAGGTATCTTTGATAGCCAATTCCACTTGCTCCGAAGATTCGTTGTAGCCATACTTCAGTTTTTCGGTCAGTTTTTCCAATACATATTCCTCATCAGGTTCTATTTTCAACCGAATAACCCCCTCTTTTTCGGCTCTAAATAAAGCTAAAGTTCTATGCGATTTTAGTTTGTGAGTGGGTTCCGAATATTCAAAATAATCTTTGAATTTCTCGCCTTCCTCTTCCTTTCCTTTTATAACTTTGGCTATAGCCACCCCTTGTTTTTCGAAAGCTTTTCGCACGATGTTTCTCACCGAAACTCGTTCGTTTATCCATTCTGCCAAAATGTATCGTGAGCCTTCCAGGGCTTTGTCGGTTGAGTCTATTTTTCCCTTTACAAATCTGGAAGCAGCTCTGTGAACATCTTCTTCATGTTGAGCCATGATGATTTTTGCCAAGGGTTCCAATCCATGTTCACGTGCTTCACTTGCCTTTGTTTTTCTCTTTTTCTTAAAAGGTAAATAAATATCTTCCAACTCGGTCAAAGAAGTTGATTTTTCTATCAAACCTATTATCTCCTCCGTCAACAACTCTTGTTCCCTAATTGCTCGGAGTATCGTTTGTTTTCTTTTTTCGAACTCTTTTTGTTTTTCTAGTCCATTTTTTATTGCCAAAATTTGTACTTCGTCCAATGCGCCAGTTTGTTCTTTTCGGTAACGAGAAATAAAAGGAACTGTTCCTCCCTCTTCCAATAATTGGATGGTTTTTTGAATTTGTTTTTCAGGAATGTTTAGTTCTTTGGAAAGTTGTTTGATTTGATTCATTTCTTATTGTTATTAATTCCTATCTTGAGAAAGGTTAGGTAGGTGACTATTCCTGTGAAAATTCACCCCAATAATCCCTTAAAGGGAATAAGCAAACCTAAAAAATTGGGTTATTAATTCGTTATTATGATTTCAAAATACAATTGGTTCTCAAATTTAACCTATTTTCAAAGTATGAAAAAATTAATCGCCCGAATAGTATTTTGGATTACTGGCTGGAAAACCGAATTAAAAGATCTTGAAGTAGCCAAAAGAAGTGTGATGATTGCCGCTCCACACACCTCAAATTGGGATTTGGTGTACATGATGGGTGTGTTGTGGATGCACGAAATTTCCGTAAAGTTTTTTATCAAAGACAGCTACACCAAAGGACTACACGGACGTTATTTTAGGTGGCTGGGAGGAATTGGAGTAAACCGAAAAAAAGCTGGAAACAGGGTGGAAACTGCTGCTAACTTATTTGAGAAAGAAAAAGAATTAATTATCATCATCCCACCAGAAGGAACCAGAAAAAGAGTAGATAAATGGAAAAAAGGGTTTTACTATATTGCTCAAAAAGCAAAAGTACCTATTTCATTTGGATTCCTAGATTATAAAGAAAAGATAGGAGGAGTTGGAGGATTTATTCACCTTTCAGAATCCTTCGAAAACGATATGGAGAAAATTCAGGCGTTTTATAAAACCAAATCTGGGAAGTTTCCTGAGTTGTATAATGAGGAGATTTATTGAGTTTTTAAATTATTTCTTTTTGAATAAAATGATATTACCAAGTACATTAGTTCACCACTAACAAAACACTCTTTTTTTGATGAAATTTAAAACTAAGTAAGACTTTTTAATGTTAAGTTTTAACTGTTTTGGCGAGAAACGTTACAATTCAACTTTCAACCAGAAGTATACATGTAACACTATTTTTTTTAATTAAACAATCATTAGATTCCTGACTCCGAAGGAATGACCACGAGAGAAATCGATTCTTATTACTTTAAAAATTGAGCTCTACCCACTTTTAATGTAATCGTATCTTTAGAAATATCCCAACCTCTGGCAGGACAAAATTCTCTACCATAAAAGATAATCTGCAAGTGCAGTTTGTTCCAAAATTCTTTAGGAAAAAGCCGTTTGGCATCTTTTTCGGTTTGCTCAACATTTTTTCCTGTAGTCATTCCCCAGCGATATAGCAATCGATGAATGTGCGTATCTACCGGAAAAGCTGGAACACCAAATGCTTGTGCCATGACCACCGAAGCAGTTTTGTGCCCTACGCCTGGCAATTCTTCCAATTCTTCAAAACTGGCAGGAACTTCTCCGTTGTATTTATCAATTAACATGTGCGAAAGCACCGAAATGGCTTTTGATTTTCGGGGAGACAAGCCACAAGGTTTTATGATTTCTCGAATCTCCTCCACCGGAACCTTTGCCATGTCAAACGGATTGTTGGCTCGAGCAAAAAGAGCAGGAGTAATTTTATTTACCCGCTCATCGGTGCATTGTGCCGAAAGCAACACGGCTATTAATAAGGTATAAGCATCAGTATGTTCAAGCGGAACTGGAACTTCTGGATAAATGCGTTCTAGTTCGTCTATTATGAATTGTACTTTTTCTTGTTTGGTCATTCCTAAAATTAAATGAAATTTAATAAAATAGTGTATTTGTTCTCGATACATTTTATTTTTCTATCGAAAAACTAAAACACTCGAATTGAGACAAATCACGATTTTAAATTCTTAAAATCAACTTTGTTAATTCTAGTCGATTTAATTGAAGCTATCATGGGAATTAACTTTGCATTTCGATACACTCAACAAAACTAAATTGAATTTCTTCGAGCCGAAATATTCTCATAAAAAAAGCCCTTGAAATTCTTCAAGGACTTTTTACTACTTGTTTTCTATTACGTATTAAGCAAGAACTTCAGATACCAATTTTGCGGCATCTTCTAGTTGCACTGCCGAATGAACTTTGAGTCCAGAAGCATCGATTAACTCTTTAGCTTCTATGGCATTGGTTCCTTGTAATCTTACAATAATTGGGATTTGGATGTCTCCAATGTTTTTGTATGCATCGATTACACCTTGTGCTACTCTATCACATCGTACAATTCCTCCAAAGATGTTTACCAACAAAGCCTTTACGTTTGGATCCTTCATAATGATACGGAAAGCTTTTTCTACTCTCGCAGCATCGGCAGTTCCACCTACGTCTAGGAAGTTTGCAGGGTCACCTCCAGATAATTTGATGATATCCATTGTTGCCATAGCAAGTCCGGCTCCATTAACCATACATCCTACGTTTCCGTCCAGTTTTACGTAGTTCAATTCGTGCTCAGATGCTTCTACTTCTGTAGGATCTTCTTCCGAAGTATCTCTCATTTCAGCATAATCTTTGTGTCTGAACAATGCATTTCCATCCAGCGATACTTTCGCATCTACAGCTATGATTTTGTCGTCCGAAGTTTTCAGTACTGGGTTAATTTCAAACATTTCAGAATCACTTCCTTCGTATGCTTTTACCAAAGCAAAAACGAATTTTGTCATTTCTTTCATTGCTTTCCCACTCAATCCTAAGTTAAAAGCTATCTTTCGCGCTTGAAATCCTTGGATTCCTACTTTTGGGTCTATTTCTTCGGTAAAAATCAAGTGTGGAGTTTCTTCTGCAACTTTCTCGATGTCCATTCCACCTTCCGTAGAATACATTACCATGTTTCTTCCGGTTGCTCTGTTCAATAAAACAGACATGTAAAATTCGCTTGGCTCAGAATCTCCAGGATAATATACATCTTGTGCAACCAATACCTTTCTCACAAACTTACCTTCGGCAGAAGTTTGTGGGGTAATCAACATCATTCCTAAGATTTCATCCGAAATTCTCTTTACATCATCCAGACTTTTGGCAAGTTTTACTCCTCCACCTTTCCCTCTTCCTCCTGCATGGATTTGAGCTTTGATAACCCACCAATCAGTTCCTGTCTCAGAATTTAATTTTTTTGCAGCCTCAACTGCTTCTTCAGGCGTGTTTGCCACAATTCCTTCTTGGATTGCTACACCGTAACTCTTTAATATTGATTTACCTTGGTATTCGTGTAAGTTCATTCTTAAAATTTTGGTTTTTTGTGTTTCAAAGGTAAGATAAATTGAAATTAAAACGAAAGAGATTAAAAGAATATTTGAGAGAAAAATGACGAAGATAGAATTCAGTCGGAATTGATTAATTTTTTGGGATTTTAAGCTGTTTTTCACCGAAAAAAAGACAGAAAAAATTGATTTTTGAACAATTGTTGTACCTTTGAAGCTATGTTGTGAATTTTTCACAAAAGACAAAAACTATTTCAACTATGAATGCAGTAATTACTGGAGTTGCTGGTTATGTGCCAGATAAAACACTTACTAACAAAGACTTAGAAAAACTAGTAGACACCAATGACGAATGGATAAAATCTCGTACTGGTATCGAAACTCGTCACATTTTAGAGGACGGAAAAGGAACCTCTTACATGGGCGCAAAGGCGGTAGAGGATTTATTGAGAAAGACAAATACAAAACCAGAAGAAATCGACTTAATTATATGTGCTACTGTTACGCCTGATCACGTTTTCCCTTCTACGGCTAACATTATTGGGGATATTGTAGGAGCGAAAAATGCCTGGAGTTTTGATGTGAATGCTGCATGTTCTGGATTCTTGTATGCCTTGACCACGGGAAGCCAATTCATAGAAACAGGGAAATACAAAAAAGTAGTAATAGTGGGTGGAGACAAAATGTCTTCCATCACAGATTATACAGATAGAACTACGTGCGTAATTTTTGGAGATGGAGCCGGAGCGGTAATGCTCGAAGCTACTGAAGAAAATGTAGGAATTAAAGACTCTATTTTGTATTCCGATGGGGCCGGAAAAAAACACCTATTTCAAAAATCTGGAGGATCTGTGAGTCCAGCGACAGAAGAAACAGTAAAAAATAGAGAACACTTTGTTTATCAAGAAGGTCAGCCTGTTTTTAAAGCTGCAGTGACTGGAATGGCAGATGTTTCTGCCGAAATAATGGAGAAAAACAACTTAACCTCAGAGGATGTTTCTTGGTTGGTTCCTCATCAGGCAAACCTGAGAATAATTGATGCGACAGCCCGAAGAATGGGATTGAGTACAGAAAAAGTAATGATAAATATCCAAAAATACGGAAATACCACTGCAGGAACCTTGCCTCTTTGCTTGGCAGACTGGGAGTCTCAATTAAAAAAAGGAGACAACCTTATTTTATCTGCTTTTGGTGGAGGATTCACTTGGGGAGCTATGTTCTTGACCTGGGGATACGACTCAAACTAACGGAATTAACAAAAACTATTTCCATGAAACGGAAATAAATAAATATATTTGAAACTAAACAAAAACAAAAATATGAATCTTAACGAAATTCAAGACTTAATAAAATTTGTAGCCAAACAGAAGGTGACGGAAGTAGAAATTGAAAAAAAAGATTTTAAAATCACCATAAAATCTGAAAAGGAGGAAATTCATGTGGCTCATGTGGCTCCAGCTCCTGTAGCTGCCCCATCGGCAATTCAGGCTCCTTCGGTTGCACCGGCTCCAGCTGCCCCTGCTGAACCAGCTCCAGCGAAAGAAGATAGTTCAAACTACATCACCGTGAAATCTCCTATGATTGGAACTTTTTACAGATCTGCAAATCCAGAATCGGACCCATTCGTAAACGTTGGGGACTCCATCAAGCCTGGAGATGTATTGTGTATCGTGGAAGCTATGAAATTGTTCAATGAAATAGAAGCAGAAGTAAGCGGAAAAATTGTAAAAGTATTGGTTGACGATGCCTCACCTATTGAGTTCGATCAGCCTCTTTTCTTAGTTGAACCTTAATTAGTTTCAAGTACTTAACTTACTTGTTATTTAATGCCAAAGGATTAACTCATATTCATTCGGGTAGAATACGTAAAAAAAGAATCTCTATACACAGAGTACTTTTGACTGTTCCTACCCCAGACTAAAGACTGAAAAAATGTTTAAAAAAATATTAGTAGCCAACAGAGGTGAAATTGCTTTGCGGATTATAAGAACCTGCAAAGAAATGGGAATCAAAACAGTAGCTGTATACTCCACAGCCGACAAAGACAGTCAGCCTGTGAGGTTTGCAGATGAAGCTGTGTGTATTGGTCCCCCCTCGAGTACCGAATCGTACTTAAAAATATCAAATATTATCGCAGCAGCTGAAATAACCAATGCGGATGCAATTCATCCGGGTTATGGGTTTTTATCTGAAAATGCAAAATTCTCTAAAATTTGTGAAGATCACGGGATAAAATTTATCGGTGCTAGTGCCGAAATGATCGACAGAATGGGTGATAAAGCCTCTGCAAAAGCAACCATGCTCAAAGCTAAAGTACCCTGTGTCCCAGGTTCTGCAGGAATCTTAAAAGATTTTGCAGAATGTAAGAAAACAGCCAAAGAAGTGGGATACCCAATTATGCTGAAAGCTACTGCCGGAGGTGGTGGAAAAGGTATGAGATTGGTATGGGAAGAAGAAAAGCTGGAAGAAGCTTGGAAATCGGCCCGTACGGAATCCAAGGCGGCCTTTGGGAATGATGGAATGTACATGGAAAAATTTGTGGAAGAGCCAAGGCACATCGAAATTCAGATTGCGAGTGATCAACACGGAAACCATTGTCATATGTCGGAAAGAGATTGTTCTATCCAACGAAGACACCAAAAATTGGTAGAAGAAACTCCTTCTCCTTTCATGACTCCTGATCTCAGAAAAAAAATGGGAGAAGCGGCCATAAAAGCAGCAAAAGCGGCAAAATATGAAGGTGTAGGAACAGTGGAATTTTTGGTAGACAAACACCGAAATTTTTATTTCATGGAAATGAATACCCGAATCCAAGTGGAGCATACCATTACCGAAGAGGTCATTAATTTTGACTTAATTCGTGAGCAAATCAAAATTGCCGCTGGTCACAAAATATCTGGAAAAAATTATGAACCTCAAATGCATGCCATCCAGTGTAGAATCAATGCAGAAGATCCATTTAATGACTATCGTCCGAGTCCAGGAACAATAGGATATTACAATGAACCAGGTGGTCATGGAATAAGAATAGATTCTCACGTGTATTCTGGATATACAATTTCACCGTATTACGACTCCATGATTGGAAAATTGATTACAGTAGCACAAACGCGTGAAGAGGCAATCACTAAAATGGAGAGAGCTCTGGAAGAGTATTACGTAGAAGGAATTAAAACTACTATCCCGTTTCACAGACAATTAATGAAGCACCCAGACTTTAGAGCCGGGAACTTTACGACTAAATTTATGGAATCATTCGTGTTGGAAAACGAAAAAGAATCCTAACAAATAATTCAACCAAACAAAAAAGACTGAGATTTCTCTCAGTCTTTTTTGTTCATTAAATAGGATATTTAGGCAGAAATTGCCTCTTTCTTCGACTTTCGGTAAAGAAATGAATGAAAAATTTGTCTTTTAGCAAATCTGAATTGCTTATCACTATTCAAAAATCTAGCAAACAACTTTTCTGTTACCCCAAAATACTCGTAAGACGTCCCATCAGTAAAAGTTACTTCAAAAACATTCTTGTCATGGTTAAAATCAGCGATTTTTGAATGTGTGATTGTCGCATTGTACTCTTCCAAATTTGCCTCCTTGGTCTCTGGAGCAATACTTACCAAGAAATGGTACGCATCAATTATTTGAGAACTTTTTATTCCAGCTTCCTCTTTTTTCGACTCGTCTTGAAATTTGTCAGGATGCCATTCTTTTACCAAGTTTCGGTATTTCGTCTTTAAGTCTTTTAATACGAGTGGCCCCCCTACTTCAAACACCTCTTTGTATTCCTTTATTCGCTTCATGCTTTTATTTTTGGTTGTAAAGTGCAAAGCTATTGATATATTCTCAGTTGTAACCTAGAATTATGAGAAATAATCTCTAAATAACAAAGAAAATTTTCTGAAGTAACATCTTAAAAAACCTCCAAATAAAACGAAGGACAATTACCAAAAAAGGAGGATCTTATTCGGTTCGGAAAACTCCACTTATTTCATTAAATTTTTAATAATAATATTTCAGAATATGAATTTTATTTTCCTAGGTAATTTAACTAAATTCGCACTAATTATTTACAAAACTTCAAAACAAGCATATGGCATTTGATTTAGACATGATAAAGGAAGTTTACGGCAGAATGAATAGCAGAATAGATGCTGCAAGAGCTGTGACAGGAAAACCACTTACACTTTCCGAAAAAATATTGTACAACCACCTGTGGGATGGCAATGCAAATAAAGCATTTACGAGAGGAAAGGATTACGTAGATTTTGCACCTGACCGAATTGCATGTCAAGATGCTACTGCACAAATGGCACTTTTGCAGTTTATGCAAGCTGGTAAGCCTCAAGTAGCAGTTCCAACAACTGTTCACTGTGACCATCTTATTCAGGCAAAACAAGGAGCAAAAAAGGATTTGCCATTTGCCAGAAAAAACTCTTCAGAAGTATTCGAATTTTTGGCTTCAGTATCCAATAAATATGGAATTGGATTTTGGAAACCAGGTGCTGGAATTATTCACCAAGTGGTATTGGAAAATTATGCCTTTCCGGGAGGAATGATGATTGGAACCGATTCGCATACAGTAAATGCTGGTGGATTAGGAATGGTAGCAATTGGTGTAGGAGGTGCTGATGCCGTAGATGTAATGGCAGGAATGGCATGGGAACTGAAATTTCCCAAATTGATTGGAGTGAAATTAACCGGAAAATTATCTGGATGGACAGCACCAAAAGATGTCATCCTGAAAGTAGCTGGAATTCTTACCGTAAAAGGAGGAACTGGAGCTATTGTTGAATATTTTGGAGAAGGAGCAGAATCAATGTCTTGTACAGGAAAAGGAACCATTTGTAACATGGGAGCCGAAATTGGTGCTACCACATCTACTTTTGGGTATGACGACTCTATGGAAAGATACCTCAGAGCCACTGATAGAGACGAAGTTGCTGACGCAGCCAACGAAGTAAGAGCTCATTTGACAGGAGACCCAGAAGTGTATGCTGAACCAGAAAAATACTTTGACCAAGTAATCGAAATCAACTTAAGTGAGTTAAAACCTCATTTGAACGGACCTTTCTCGCCAGACATTGCAACGGAAGCAGGTGTTGACATCAAAGAAAAAGCGACTAAAAATGATTGGCCACTGGACGTGGAATGGGGATTAATTGGTTCTTGCACGAACTCTTCATACGAAGATTTATCGAGAGCTGCCTCCATCGCAAAACAAGCGGTAGACAAAGGATTAACGACCAAAGCAGAATTTGGTATCAACCCAGGTTCTGAGCAAGTAAGATACACGGCTGAAAGAGATGGATTGCTTAAAACTTTTGAAGATTTGGATGCGACTATCTTTACCAATGCTTGTGGACCATGTATTGGACAATGGGCAAGATACAGCGACCCAAAAAATGCTCCAAAAAACTCCATCATCCACTCATTCAACAGAAACTTTGCTAAGAGAGCCGATGGAAATCCAAATACACACGCCTTTGTAGCGTCTCCAGAAATGGTGGCTGCTGTGGCGATTGCGGGTAGATTAGATTTTAACCCAATGACTGATACCTTGACAAACGACAAAGGTGAGCAAGTAAAATTTGACGAACCTACAGGGTTTGAATTGCCACCAAAAGGTTTTGATGTAGAAGATGCAGGATACGAAGCTCCAGTAGCGGACGGAAGTTCTGTAGAAGTGGTGGTTTCGCCAGAGTCTGAAAGATTGCAGTTGCTTTCTCCATTTACTCCAATTGGGAACAACATAAACAACGCCAAACTCCTAATCAAAGCATACGGAAAATGTACGACTGACCATATTTCGATGGCAGGACCATGGCTGAAATTCAGAGGACATCTAGACAATATATCAAACAACTGCTTAATTGGAGCGGTAAATGCCTTTAACAAAGAAACTGATAAAGTAAAAAATCAACTAACAGGCGAATATGGACCGGTGCCAGCAACTGCACGAGCATACAAAGCTACTGGAGTTCCTTCAGTAGTAGTGGGAGATCATAACTACGGTGAAGGTTCTTCAAGAGAGCACGCAGCAATGGAGCCAAGACACCTAGGTGTGGTAGCGGTAATCGTGAAATCTTTTGCTCGTATCCACGAAACAAACTTGAAGAAACAAGGGATGCTTGGATTGACTTTTGCCAACGAAGCTGATTATGACTTGATACAAGAGGATGATACCTTCAACTTCGTAGATTTGAATGAATTTGCGCCAGAAAAACAATTGACACTAGAATTGACTCACGCTGACGGTAGCAAAGATACTATCAAATTGAACCATACGTACAACCAATCTCAAATAGAATGGTACAACGAAGGTTCTGCATTGAACTTGATTAAAAAAGAGAATGCTAAATAGCACAGAGTTGGCACGAAGTTAGTAGTTCGTGATTCTCTTATATGAACATACATGAATCCCTTTTGAGAAATCAAAAGGGATTTTTTTATTGACCTTTTCTTTCAAACACCTCACAGGTAAACTCGATTCAGGATTGGAAGAATAATTTTTCACCTCACCGACTTGGATTCAATAAGAATGACATAAATGTTACACATCCCAAATAAACAAATCTTTACTTTTACAGAAAGTTACTCTCCATGAATTTTCTAAAAAAAAATAAGTATACTATTCTTTTCATAGCATTAATTCTTATTCTGTTCTTCACCCCAATAGGATTTCAAGTTAAGGTTTTAATGAATCGCTACGTCCATTTTTTGCCCACTGAAATACCTCAAGAAAAAAGAGTGACATTGGCCAATTACAATTGGAGTTTGAAAAACGATGCTGGGAATAACATAGATTTTAATCAGTTCCGAAACAAAGTGGTAGTCGTAAATTTCTGGGCAACGTGGTGTCCGCCTTGCGTGGCAGAAATGCCAAGTTTTCAGGATTTGTATGAGGATTACAACTCAGAAGTTGTGTTTTTGTTTGTAGCGAATGACAAAGCAAAAAAAGTACAGACATTTATGAGAGAACAAGGTTATTCATTTCCAAATTACTACGAAAACTCCATCACACCTCCTGAATTAGTATCAAATTCCCTACCTTCTACTTTTATCATCAACAAAAAAGGAGACATTGTGATGAAGAAGAAAGGCGCCTATAATTGGAATTCTGAGTATATTAGGAAACAATTGAACCAATTAATACAAGAATAAAACAAACTATCATGTACAAACACATAGAAGATTCTCAAATCACCCTAACCGAATTAATGCTTCCCTCCCATTCCAATTTTAGTGGAAAAATTCATGGAGGGTATATTTTAAGCCTAATGGATCAGATTGCGTTTGCTTGTGCCAGTAAGCACTCGGGGAATTATTGTGTTACTGCTTCGGTAAACAAAGTAGATTTTCTGAATCCCATAGAAGTAGGAGAATTAGTGACTCTGAAAGCCTCAATCAATTACACCGGAAATACCTCGATGGTTGTTGGGGTACGAGTAGAATCTGAAAATATACAATCGGGAATTTGTACTCATTGTAACTCTTCTTATTTTACGATGATTGCCAAGGACAAAGACGGAAACAATGCACCTACCCCAGGAATTATAATTGATACAGAACAAAAAGCTAGAAGATTTTTGAGAAGTATAGAAACCAGAAAATCGTACCTGCATAGAGAAAGCAAGTATGAAGAAAAATCATTCGAACTTACTCCTGAACTATTGGATGAACTAAAACAAAATAATCTTGAGCTTGCCTTATCATAACGTCTATAAAATAAGAGACAAAAAAAAATCTTCCCGAAGGAAGATTTTTTTTGTTTAAGAAAAACATTTCTTAGAAGTGGAATGTTACATTAACAGCAGCAGACCCACCAAATGCAGCAGAAGCACCATCATCAATTCCAATGTTCAAACCTGAACTTTTTAATACTTGCGAATCAGTTTGTTCTGTTGTACCAGAATTATCAGTTTCTGTTGAGTTCGTAGCATTAGAAGCTGTGAATCCAATTCCCCATCCAAATTCAGCACCAATGGCAATTTTTGGAAGTACGAAATAATCTACACCTACAAAACCTCTAGCTCCAAATCCAAAAGAACCAGACTTTGTGATTCCTAAGTTTCTTGTTGCACCGGCAGCCTCTACACCTTCAGTAATTGCATTTTGAAGATCTAGATTATAATCAAATGAAGTTGTGGTTGCAGGAGATCCGATTACCAACAATGCTTCAGCTCCGTAAAAACCTTGCAATCTGTTGTGTCCTCTTCTCAACTCTTTTCCAAAACCTAATACGATATTAGTTACAACATCTTTTTGTGTTTGAATGTAGTTGTTTTCACCGTTAGTACCGTAAACAGCTAATACAGACTCATCACTAGAAGAAGTATAATTGATTCCAACTTTTACTCTCCAAGCTTCAGTTGAGCTAGTAAACATTTTTCCAACAATTACATTGTTAAATCCTGTTACATGACCTAAGTGTTGAGCAGTAGATCCAGTGTTTACGTTCAATTTTAATGCATTTAATCCAAAATCGATTAATGGTACAGCATCAAACTGAATCGCCCAGTCTCCCGCCTGTGGCAAGTACTCTAGACCTTTTTTGTTTTTCATTGAAGTTGTACTTCCTTGAGCGAAAGCAAAACTCCCAGCAAATAATGCTGCAGCGAATAAAATGTTCTTTTTCATAATTATTTTTTTGAGTTAATAATATCTCAAGATAAGTAATTTTTTCCTATCCACAAATTGTTTCTTTAAAATCGACTAGTTTATTATCAACTCAACTCTGTTTAAAAGTCGAACAATATTCCTTATTTTTGTATCCTATGAAGCAACTACTTCCCTCTAGATTTTCAACTGTAGAAAAGATACAAGAAGATTTTTTTGACGAACACAAATTACATGTAAGTGTATTGAGGGAAGACAAAAACCATCCTTTGATTCAGGGAAATAAACTAAGAAAACTAACTTACAACCTCTTAAACGCGAAAAAAAAAGGCAACAAGACTTTACTTACGTTTGGAGGAGCATACTCCAATCATATTGCAGCAGTTGCCACAGCAGGAAAAGAGTTTGGTTTCCATACAATAGGAATCATTCGAGGAGAGGAAACACTGCCGCTCAACCCTACTTTATCGCTCTGTAAACAAAATGGAATGGAACTTCACTATGAAGACAGAACTACTTATAAATTTAAAAACACTCAAGACTACAAGGAGTATCTAAGGAATAAGTTTGGATCATTTTACCTTATTCCTGAGGGAGGAACAAACTATTATGCCATCAATGGATGTATGGAAATTATAGAAAGGTATGATGAGTACGATTATATTTGCTGCCCAATTGGGACTGGCGGAACTGTTGCGGGAATCACTATTTCAAATCAAGGAAAATCAAAAATCCTCGGTTTTTCTTCACTTAAAGGTGGTGAATTTTTAACTCAAGAGATTCGCTCACAAATTCATTCTGTCCTGAATGATAAAGAACTTACGGATGCGGTTCTACACTCATTTGAACTTGTCACTGATTTTCATTTTGGAGGTTATGCCAAAATCACAGAAGATTTGCTTAATTTCGTGCGAAAATTTTACTCCAGCCATCAAATAAAGTGGGACCTTCTATACAATGGAAAAATGGCCTATGGAGTATATGAAATGATTAAACAGGGATTTTTTCCTGAGCACAGTCGAATTCTTCTTGTACACACCGGAGGAATTCAAGGGATAGCAGGAATAGAAGAAAGAAATAACATACGAATTTATGAGGATTAAGCAACTTGGATTAACGATTTGGATGACTGTAGGATTACTCCTTCTTTCTTTTGGACAAAACCAAACCCCTCTAGAATACATTGAAAAATGGAAAGAAGTTGCTATTGAAAAAATGAAAATTCACAAAATCCCTGCAAGTATCACTTTGGCTCAAGGAATACTGGAGAGCGGAAGCGGAAACAGTAAATTGGCAAGATTGGCAAACAATCATTTTGGAATTAAATGTCATTCTTCGTGGACGGGAGAAACCTTTTACCAAGACGATGATGAAAAAGACGAGTGTTTCAGAAAATACAAATCTGCCAGTGAATCCTATGAAGATCATGCAAATTTTTTGAAAAAATCACGCTACCAACCGCTATTTTTACTTGATATTACTGACTATAGTGGATGGGCTCATGGACTCAAAAAAGCGGGATATGCTACAAACCCTAAATATCCGAAACTTCTTATCAGCATTATTGAACGTTACAACCTCTCGGAATTGGATTCCGAAAATTTCATTTCTAATGAGCCCTTGGTCTCTACCAAAAAAAAGTATAAAAAACCGCTTTCGGAAAATCAGGAAACTATTACTTTGCAGTTTCAGCATTCTGTTTCAAAAACGGCTAATCTGGTTCCATTCATCATTATCAAAAAAAATGATTCTTACGAAAAACTAGAGAAAGAATTTGCGATCCGTAAATGGCAAATCATCAAATACAATGATCTCAAAAAGAATCATAAACTGACGGAAGGAGAAAGAATATTTCTGAAACCTAAACGGTGTAAATCCAAGGAAGAGTTTCATATCGTAAAAGCGGGAGAAAACATGAGAGATATTTCTCAGCTGTATGGAGTAAAACTCAAACGAATTTATAAAAGAAATGGATTAGATGAAGGAGTGGTACCCAAGCAAGGCCAGAGGATTTTCCTACGGTCAAAAAAGAAGGTGAGCTAATTATTTTTTTTTGAGAATACGACCCGATTTCTTATCGAATCCATAAGGACAATGCTTACAGCCATTTTTACAACAATACCCTCTTTTCAGTAAATACTTTTCTGTAAAAATAATGTATCCCTCAGAAGAGTAATAAAATTCATCTGGGTCTAGCTTTTCGCGTTTTGAAAACCCGCTCATATCAGTCATCCTCGGCTTTTTTATATTGAATAAAATAACTTTTGGGAGCAAAAACATTTCCTAAAGCAAAATACTGAAATACCAACAGCTCTTTTTCACCTCTAATTCTGCCATGAATATAATCCGTGTCCCAAATGTTCTTCTCTCCGGTCACCTCATTTACACTAGGATTATCACTCATTTTGAGGTAGAAATCTACCGTTCTTTTCTTGTTGGAAACATCAGTAACAGAAAGGGTATAAACAGGTTCGCTCACAGCCAATATAGAATCAACTTGCTTCTCAGTGTAATCGGCAATTCTATTGAAATAGATTTTTTCATAATTTAATAGATAGTTCTCTACCAAGGTTTTATCGGCTCCTTCGATAGGGTTCCCATCAATGTCCATGAGACTCACAATCTTTGCTGACTGATTGATTCTGTATGAATCTGAGAGCTTTTGTGGAAATTCGACTTTCACAGAGGCTATTTCAAGTGGATCGTATACAAAAACTCCTGAGTATTTCCAGTCATTTTCGTTGGTAAAAAACCTACTTTCCAAAAATCCATTAAATCCGGGTAAATGCATAACGTAAGGCTCCGAAGATTTTCGTCCGTTTTTTTCTAACAACATATAAGTTCCGTAATGATCCTTGGTTGGCGATCCCACAAAATAAGTTTTGGTTAACTCTCCGTTTTCGAATATCTCAACTTTTTTATTTCGTGCCGCCATGTTAGCCACCACCGTTTTTTTGAGTTCGCTTGGCACTGCACTTTGCACCGCAATGTGTTTAAATGTTTTTAATAACAACTCTACATTCTCTGGTCGAGCTTTGAACTTACCGTTGAGTCTCCATTCTTCTCCCGCCTTCTCCAGATCTGCCACATTTCCCGTGCTTTCCGTAATAACAAACTTCGTGATATTCTCAACATTCTCAATTTCAAAATCGCTAAACGCTTTTCCTCCTCCTTTACTAGAATCAGTTTTCATTACCCAAAGAGCAATTATACCCAGTAGAACAACGGCTAGCAATAATATCCCTGTTGATTTGTTTTTCATTCTTTACTTGTTTTTAATTCGAGCGTAATATTACAAAAAAAATCGGCCAGAAGCTGACGGATTGATTGATTTTATAGGACAATTATTAAGGTAAATTGAACGACTCTATTTATAGTATTTTCGTTTCAACTTAGCTAACTTCTC
Source organism: Flavobacteriales bacterium (assembly GCA_965658995.1). GTDB lineage: Bacteria > Bacteroidota > Bacteroidia > Flavobacteriales_D > CAJJDF01 > CAJJDF01. Next base: position 22,522 of record CBFHVI010000006.1, read on the forward strand.
GTCTAATCTCTTTTGTTTTGAATCTAGTTTTGCTAACGCTAAATCAATTTTAAGTTGTTTTAATTTTATTTTCAAATATTCACTTTCTTCGTTTACTTTCTATTTTTTTGAGTAGAGCTTGCTTTGTGCTTTTACTAATTTTTCTCTTGATTTGTTAATCTTTTTTTGAGATTTATTGATGGCCACAAGTTTCTTTTCGTACTTGGCTTCAGCTTTTCTCAGTTTTTCTGAGGCCTTTGCCTCTTTTTTGGCTTTTTTATCTGCGGCTTTTGCTTCTTTTTCCGCATGCTTGGCTTTCTTTGCTTTTGCCTTCGCTTGTTTCTCTTGCTCTTTTGCTTTTTTCGCCTCGGTCTTGGCTTTTGCTTTTACCTCTTTCTCAACAGCACTAGCCGCTTTTTCTTTTTCTTTTGCCTCTTTTTCAGCCTGCTTTAGTTTCCTTGCAACCTCTTCCTTCGCCTCCTTTTCGGCTTTCTCTTTCGCTACTCTCAACTGAGTTGCCTCTTCTTGTTTTTTCTTTTCCAGCATCTCTTTGGCTTTCTCATCTACCATCTTCTGCTTAATCTGCTCTGAAGTAGAGTCCGAAAAATAAATACTTCCCGTTTTGGATTCAGGAGCTACCTCTTTATCCAAATCAAAACTGTAGATGCCTCGGGCTTGTAAAATTAAGTTTCTCTGGTTTCTAAAAACCATTCCCTCTTTCACCACAATCATTGCCTTTTCATGATTGTAATTCTTTACTAGCAAAGATAATTTCACCAATTCATCGGTCTCACCTTCAGCCACAGCCTCATTGTTTATTATCACTTTTACCTTAGTTGTTCCCAAAGGTTGTTGTCCTCTATTTACACTTACAGTAATTTTTACATCGTGTGCATGTAGGAAATGTGTGTTTAAATCGTTATTCAAAGAAGTTGCTGGTTGCATGGCCAAGACGCATGAAGCAACTAGCATCATTTTAATAGTTCTCATAAGTTAATTTCGGTTATATTTGAACTTAAAAATAACACAAGCCGAAGAATTAGAGTCATCGAATAACATAATATTAAAGATTGTACAGTGAAGAAAACTTTTCGACATATCTCCCAAATTATTTTCATCCTAGGAATGCCCCTTTTCTCCTTGTCTCAAAATCCAGAAGGATTTGATAAAATGGCTAAGAAAATGGCCGACAAATCTGTTCCGGTAATTAAGTCCAAACAGGTGAAAGCACTCATAGAGAAAAACAAAACAGTTGTTTTTTTGGATGCACGAGAACTAAACGAATTCAAAATCAGCCATATAAAAGACGCAAAACATGTAGGATACTCTGATTTTTCCCTTACTTCTGTCGCATCCATTCCAAAAAACTCCATGATTGTGGTGTACTGCTCTGTTGGCTATCGCAGCGGAAAAATAGGAGCACAACTAAGAGAAGCTGGATTTACCTCTGTCTTCAATTTGTATGGAGGAATTTTTGACTGGGCAAACAATGGCAACGAAGTGCACATAGACAACAAAGCGGTGAAGAAAGTTCACCCTTACAATAATAAATGGGGAAAATGGCTAAAACCTGAATTGAGAAACTAATCTACATGCCAAAAAAAATCCTACTTATATTTACAAAAAACCCAGCTCTGGGCAAGGGAAAATCGAGATTAGCTGAAACAATTGGGCAAGAAAATGCATTGTTTATTTTTAAGGAGTTAATTTATCATACGGCCTCCATTACTCAACCTATCGACTGCGAAAAAAGAGTCTATTTTTCTGATGAAATAGGAGACAACACCTATTTTTCTGACACTTATTTCGACAAACGAGTTCAACAGGGAACCGACCTGGGCGAAAGAATGAGAAATGCCTTTGTGGAAGCCACTGATGACGGGTTTGAGGAAATCGTGTTGATTGGGAGTGACTGCTATGAACTCACTCAAGAGGAGATTGAAAAAGCTTTTTCGATACTCACGCACAGCGACTTCGTGTTTGGACCAGCCAAGGATGGAGGATATTATTTAATCGGAACTCGCACTACTTTCACCAAAGTATTTGATAATAAAACCTGGAGTACGTCTACTGTATTATACGAGGCAATACGGGACGTAGAAGGAGCTGACTTATCGTACGGTGAATTAGCTACCTTATCTGACGTGGATTATGAAGAAGATCTAGGAAAATTAAGAGAATTACTAAAAAAGTAACTCTTTACTTTTGAGATAAGTAAGCAAATACCCTTTCTCTAATTTCTTCAGACTTAGTTAAAATCATGTTGTGATTTCCTCCTTTTATCACTTCACAATCTTTGATGTTTTTGTGCGGAAAAACATGGTCTTTGTCTCCATGCAGGTGCAGGAATTCACCTAGAGGATTTTCACCGTGCCAAGTATTTATCTTCTTTATTATCCACTTTTCAAGCTTTCCGTCAATGGAGTGAACCATTTCATTTATTTCCTCATTGTCTATTTCTTTCAAATCAGGAACAATTTTACTCCCAATTGTGTACCCCGCCTCTATTGTTTTTTTTACAATTTTACTGGGGATAAAATCCAGTATTGAGGAACTTTTTTTCCATTTCATCAAAGGGTTCATCTCTTTTCTATTCTTCACCGAAGAGATAAAAATAAGAGAATGAGGGGGAACTTGCTTGGCAATTTCCACAGCCAAAATTCCGCCAAAAGAGGTCCCGAGAATGGAGAAAGGTTGAGAATCATCAATCTTTTGACTCAATCTTTGGGCGTAGGACTCTATCGATTCATCAGCAGCCTGCGTAGCGATAAATTCCAATACCTCACATTCGAATCGATCATCACTTAAAAAATCCTTGTAAATGGTTTTGTCGGTTAAAAAACCTGGTATCAAATAAAGTTTTGGAATTTCCATTAAGCTAGTTTCTTACCAATCTATCCAAATCCCGTTTGGTATCTTTTTGCTTTAAACTCTCTCGCTTGTCATACAATTTTTTCCCTTTTGCGATGCCTATTTCAAGTTTTGCATACCCTTTCTCACTAATAAACATTACTAACGGTACTATTGTAATCCCAACGTCCTTCAATTTCTTTTCAATCTTTTCTATCTCTTTCTTGTTCAATAATAACTTTCTCAAGCGATACGGTTCGTGATTGATAAACCCTCCGTTAGCATACTCTGTGATATGCATGTTCTTAATAAACACTTCTCCTTTATCTACGTAGCAGTATGCTTCTTTGATACTTGCTTTGCTTTCGCGAATAGATTTTATTTCGGTCCCCAATAACTTTATACCAGCCGTATATTTATCCAATATTTCGTAATCGAAATAGGCTTTTTTGTTTTTGATAGATATTTTCTTCTGAATTTTAGACATCTTCTTTTCATCAGTTATTGAGTTACACAAAGAAAGCAAGAAAATAGAAACTATTCAATAATAATTAAATCCCTCTTCGTTTTTAATGATTTCTTCTTTCCTTAAACATAAAAATATACCTATTTTTGACTTATGAGCAAAAAAGAACAATTATTTGATGATTTTTCGCCCATTTCGTTAGCCGAATGGGAACAGAAAATTGCAAAAGACTTGAAAGGAAAATCCGTTAAGGAATTGGAATGGAACCTCGACAAAAACATTGAGCTACTTCCAAATTACAACAAGGAAAACGCAAAAGTTACTGAGCCGCAGAATAGCTCAAGCTCCAAAGAAAACAAATACTCAAACGAATGGAATACAAGCGTATTTATTCTTGTTGAGGGAGAAAAAGAAGCAAACAAAAAAGCACTTAAAGCCCTTGCCGAAGGTGCAAACGCTCTAACATTTGTAGGAGACATTACTCAACTGGATGTATTGCTAAAAGACATCATGATTGAAATCATCACCCTTGATTTTATCTGTGCCAAAACTTCAGAAATATATCATGAACTACGGTTGATTTGCCAAAAACGAAATCTACCATTCTCAGAGCTCAAAGGCTCCATTTCATTTGACTATCTGGGTAATTTTGCCCGAAAAGGAAATTGGCACAACTCGTTTTCTGAGATTGTAAAGGAGTTCAACACCCACTTGTCGACAGCGTCTGATTGCCAACTGAATTTGCTCACGGCAAGTAACTATTATTTCCAACTAAGTGGAGCCAATATAACCCAGCAATTGGGAATTTCCCTTGCCCATGGCGTGGAATATTTCAATATTCTGAATGAAGAGAATACAAACGAGCTGCTTGCCAATCGTTTGCAGTTCCATTTTGGAATTGGAGGAAATTACCTTGCCGAAATTGCTAAACTTAGAGCTTTTAGAATTTTGTGGAGTAAAGTTCTCGATGCTTTTGAAACTTCCACCGAAAAACTGACAATAAATACGGTTACCTCCACCTTGTTTTGGAGCGATAAGCAACCAAAAAACAATATGCTTAGAGCTACTTCCTCAGCTATGAGTGCTGTCATTGGCGGATGTGACTCACTCACAATCCCTCCTTTCGATTCTGTGGATGAGAACAAAGAATCTTTTTCGGACAGAATTGCCCATAATGTACAACTCATTTTGAAAGAAGAATCTTATTTTGACAAAGTTGTAGACCCAGCCAAAGGCTCTTATTTTATTGAAAATTTAACCTCAGAGTTGGTAGAAAAAGGATGGGCGTTTTTCCAGGAAATTGAAAAACAAGGGGGCTACATCAACTCACTTGAATCTGGGTTTATTCAGCAAGAAATTTCGTTGTCTGCTGATCAACTAATCCAACAATTTAATTCCGGTGAACTGAGCCTTGTTGGAATAAATAAATACAAAACTGATGACAGAAAGGTAACCCTACAGCGCATCCCGAATGACACAAAAACAACGGCTATTACTCCACTTTCTTTTTTACACATACACTAAATTTTATGATAAGCTTACTCACCGCACTCAAAGGAATGGCTATGGGAATTGCTGAAACAATTCCAGGCGTTTCGGGAGGAACCATTGCTTTTATTACCGGAATCTACGACAACCTATTGGGTTCCATAAAAGCATTTACACCTAGCCTGCTAAAAACATGGAAAAATGAGGGAGCCAAAGCGGTGTGGAAAGAGATAAACGGAGGTTTTTTAGTCTCACTTTTTGGCGGAATGATACTAGGAATTGGTATAGGAATTGTAGCCGTAGAAAAACTACTTGCTAGCTATCCACCCGTGGTATGGGCATTCTTTTTTGGTTTAATAATTGCCTCAATTATTTATGTGGGGAAACAGGTAACAAAATGGAATTTGGGTCCAATCCTTTCTCTTTGTATTGGAATTGTTATTGCTTTTGGTATTACCCTACTTCCTATCGGACAAGTGAATGAAAGTCTGCCCTTTGTATTTTTGTGTGGAGCTATTGCCGTCTCTGCCCTTATCTTACCAGGAATCTCTGGAAGTTTTATCCTACTTATCATGGGAATGTACTCCTACATACTTCACGATACGCTCAAGCAAAACTTACTTACCAATCATGACACCGATGCCCTTATTACCATAGTAGTTTTTGGGCTAGGAATGATTGTGGGATTAGTGACAATGGCACGATTTCTTACATGGGCATTGACCAAACACAACAACCTAACTCTTTCTTTGCTTACAGGTTTTATGATTGGAGCGCTAAACAAATTATGGCCGTGGAGTATACCTCAAATCGTAATGAACAAGGAAGACCGAATTCTGGAATTCACCAAAGGTATTGACTACGAAAAAGTAATTACCTCATCCAGTGTTTCTCCTTCCGTGTATGCCGAAAAATTTGGACAACCAGCCTTTTTGTTAGCCTCTATTTTGTTTTTTCTTTTAGGAATTGTTTTGGTTCTAGGATTGGAAAAATATTCTCCGAATAAAAACAATTCGTAATGAAACTAGGACTCATTGGAACTTCGCTCACTCATTCTTTTTCAAAAAAATATTTTGAACAAAAATTTGAGAACCTCTCTCTCAAGAATCACTCTTATGAGTTATTTGAGCTGAAAGACATAACAGAATTGCCCCATTTTTTGGACACCAACAATGAGCTACGTGGATTCAATGTTACCTTCCCTTTCAAAGAAAATATTTTACCTTTTTTAGATAAAATATATCCTGAAGCAAATCAAATAGGGGCAGTAAATACGGTCTCTGTGTCTTGGAAGAACAACAAACGGTTCTTAATTGGGCATAATACAGATGTAATTGGATTTCGCAAATCGATAAAACCTTTTTTAGCAAACACCCACGAAAGAGCCTTATTATTAGGAACTGGTGGAGCCTCAAAAGCAGTGAGGTACGTTTTGGAATCGCTCGGAATCACAACAGTTTTGGTTTCTAGGCAACCAAAAAAAGGAGAAATTTCTTACGAAGAAATAAATGACTATGTCATAAAGTATCATAAACTTATTGTGAATTGTACAACTCTCGGCACTTTTCCAGAGGTAACAAACAAACCGAATATACCTTATCCGTTGATTAACGAAAGTCACATGCTTATGGATTTGGTTTATAATCCAGAACTTACCGAGTTTTTAAAACTAGGAAAAGAACAAGGAGCAAGTACAACCAACGGTCTTTCGATGTTGTACAACCAAGCAGATGAAGCCTGGCGAATATGGAACGAAACATAACAACAGAATCGCACATCATGAACGAATTAAGTAACATACAGGAGGCAGCCGACTACATAAGAAACCAAGGATTCTTGGAAGGTGAAATTGGTATTATCCTGGGAACTGGACTGGGAAATCTAGTGACAAAAATTGAAATTGAGAAAGAACTTTCTTATTCAAATATTCCACATTTTCCGGAATCTACTGTTGAATTTCACTCGGGTAAGCTGATTTATGGAAAGCTGGGTGGCAAACAAGTAATTGCGATGCAAGGAAGATTTCATTTCTATGAAGGATACTCAATGAATCAGATTGTTTTTCCTGTACGAGTAATGAAGTTGCTTGGAATTTCTAAGTTGTTGGTTTCGAATGCAGCTGGAGCAATCAATACAAATTTCAAAAAAGGAGAGTTAATGCTTATTATTGATCATATCAATCTTCAGTCGAATGCGCTAATCGGGAAAAACATACCCGAACTTGGTACTCGTTTTCCGGACATGAGCGAGCCTTATTCCTCTCATTTGAGATCAATTGCTCTTAAAGTGTCTGAATCTGAAAAAATTACACTGAGAGAAGGAACGTATGTATCTGTTCAGGGGCCCATGCTCGAAACTGCGGCAGAATACAGGTATTTAGATATCATTGGGGCAGATGCTGTTGGAATGTCTACAACTCCAGAGGTAATTGCAGCAAACCATATGGGGCTTCCTGTACTAGCCGTATCCGTACTTACTGATGAATGTGACTACAATAATTTACAACCGGTAGATATTCAAGAAATTATCGCTGTTGCAGGCAAAGCCGAAAAAAATCTTACTGCTCTTTTTCAAGGAGTTGTTTCCCTCCTCTAGTTTTTGTTCCGAGTATACTGCAACTCGAGAAGCTCGCAGATTTCAGGAAGTGATTTTGAATTATTTTTTAGTAACAAAGCATTAGGAAGTTCAGAAATAACCTCATAATCTAGCTTTGCAGTCCTCAAGAGGTTTTCATTAAACTCATAATTAAGAAATAATAGCGTTGTAGGTATTTCCGTTTGATGCTTTACAAATAGCCATGTCCTTCTTTCTTTGTGAAGCATAGAGGACTCAGGAAAATTGGGAATCAGTAATTCACAACCAAAATTATATAAAGAAACTTCAGGGACATTCTTATGAGAAGACAGAGTAAATACGACTAACTCCACATTGTTTTTAGTAGTAATACCCTCGAACCTGGTACATTCCTTTTTCAAAATTTCTATGTTTTCTATTGCTACGGGACCATAACTTTTGTCGGAAGTATGAAGAGCCACAATAGACTCAATAGTGACTAATTTCATTCCGACAGAGAGCACCGACATGGCAATCAAAATATAAAAATATCGGTTTGCATATTTCCCACGGAAAAACCAACTGAGCAATAAAGCGAATAAAATTGGTACTGCTAAAAACATTCTGGAGGGCGAAAAAAATAGAACACCGACACCCTCTTCTACTTTATTTATCCCAAGCGAAAACAAAATAAATATCATTCCAAGAAATAAGGCAATCCCCATTTTCCAATCTCTCTTCATTAAGAAAATACTTCCTACCGTCAACACAAGAAGTATAGACCAATGAAACCAAAAAAAAGAGGGAGATAAATAAGCAAAAGATCTATCCAATTGGACCAAGGTTTCTAAAACCCGAGAAAAAGCATAGGTTAGCTCTGGTAATTGGTGAACGACATTATCTGGGTGTAGCTCATAAAACTGCTTGGAAAAGTAAAAAACAACTAAGGGAGGAATCATGGCAATGACAAAATAACCATAAAACTTGAGGGAGGTTCTATTCTCCAATAATAAATACACTCCAACAGGAACAGAGAGTAAAACTGAATTTGGATTTGTTACAAATGCCAAGGAGGCACACAGTCCAAATAACAAAAAGGAAGATTGACGGGTAGGACGAACCAAAGCAAAAACAAAGAATGACGTAAAAAATAATCCATTGACAAAACCACGGGTGATTGAGGTGAGAATATCGTACTCTGCTGGCATCCAAACAGGAATAGACAAACAAAGAATAGCAGCAAGAAACTGTTTTATTCTGTAAAACCCAACGGAAAAAACAACAAAAGGAAAAGCTCCCATCCAGGCAGTGGTAGTGGGAAGCGCATATTGGAAAGGAATTCCGAGCTGTAACAACGGAATGGAAAACAGCGATTCAATGCCATAGTTATAATTCTGTCCATACATAAATGGCTCAAAAAAAATCCCGTGAGAATAATCTCTCGCCATTTGCCAAAAAATAAGATCATCATTTCCTGTAAATCTGAAACTAAAATACACCAACGAAATAATCTTGCTAGTGATTAATAAACCAAGTGCAATTAAGAAAAAAAAGGCTGATTTTCTGGGAGTAAACATCTTCCAAAATTAGTTAAAAAAGCAGTACTTTTGAAAAAAACTAACAGTTGGCTGGTATTTATATTCATATTCCGTTTTGTAAAAAAGCATGTGTCTATTGCGACTTTCACTTTTCTACCTCGATGAAGAATAAATCGGAGTTGATTGCTTGTATCAATAAAGAGATTTCTCAAAAAAAAGAATACCTAGGTACCAAAGAAATCAACACGGTATATTTTGGAGGAGGAACCCCGAGCTTGATGACTAAAGAAGAACTATTGAGTATCTTAAGCACTATTCAGTATGACTACGAACTGCTATCCAATGCGGAAATTACCTTGGAAGCCAATCCAGATGATTTGAATAAACAAAAACTGAAAGAAATAAAAGATTGTGGTGTAAATAGATTGAGTATCGGGATTCAATCATTTGTGGCAAGAGATCTTGCATTCATGAATCGTTCGCACACCATTTTACAAGCAACCAATGCTGTTAAATATGCCAAGGAAGTAGGATTTGACAACCTAACCATTGATCTCATTTATGGTATTCCCTTCCTCACGGAACAGGAATGGATAAGAAACATCAAAAAAGCTTTGGCCTTAGATGTCAATCATATTTCTGCCTATTGTTTGACCTCAGAGGAGAGAACGGCTATGCATTTCGATATTTCTAAAGGAAAATATGAATTGCCGAGCGAAGAAGTCACTTCAAAGCAGTTCGAAATTCTAGTTCAAATGCTGACGGACAATGGGTATGAACACTACGAGATTTCAAACTTCAGTAAAAAAGGACATCACTCTAAACATAATTCTTCCTATTGGAAACAAACTCATTTTCTTGGGGTTGGGCCATCTGCGCATAGTTTTAATGGAAAAACAAGGAGATGGAACGTGGCAAATAATGCCCGTTACATAAAAGGAGCAAGAGAAAATAACTGGATCGCTGAAGAGGAGGAACTCGATGAAAAAACTCGTTACAACGAATACGTAATGACTTCCCTGAGGACAAGCTGGGGAATTGATTTGGGATATATAAAAAATACTTTTGAACCAAAATTTGCCATTCACTTTGTGAAGGAAAGCAAGCGATTTATTCTCGATAATTCCTTGGTACAAGCTGGAAATAATTACACGCTTTCTCAATCGGGAAAATTATTAGCCGATAGAATTTCAAGCGAACTATTTTGGGTAGATTAGAGGAGAACTCTCCCTCTACTAATTTTTCTAAGAATCAGTCTAATTATGGATGATTCTAATGTAATCCCATTAACTTTGTAGACAAAATAGAACGAACCATGCATACGATTTACTCTGAGAACTGGAAAGACTACGAACTACTGGATGCCGGAAACGGAAAAAAACTGGAAAGATGGGGCAATACTCACACTATCAGACCAGACCGAAATGCTTATTTCCCTCCTGTACTTTCCGAAGAAGACTGGAGAGCAAAGGTAGATTTTGAATTTATAGAAAACACCTCAACCTCGGGCGAATGGATAAAAAGAAATGCCGAAGCGGAGGACGAATGGCAAATAAAGTATGGCAAGGCTATATTTCATTTAAAAATTACCAATTTTAAACATGTTGGACTTTTTCCAGAGCAACAAACTAATTGGGATTTTATTCAACAAAAGGTCCAAAAAGATCACAAACTATTGAATTTGTTTGGATACACTGGAGCCGCTTCCGTGGTGGCAAGATTAAATCATGCGGAGGTTTTACATTGCGACAGTGTAAAAAACGTAATCAATTGGGGAAAGGAAAACATGGAATCCTCTGGAGTGAGCGACATAAAATGGGTACTGGAGGATGCGCTTAAATTTGCTCAAAGAGAGGCAAAAAGAGGAAACAAGTACAGAGGAGTTATTATGGATCCTCCTGCTTTTGGGATAGGAGTAAAAAAAGAAAGATGGAAACTAGAAGACAAATTCCAAGAATTGCTAAAATCGACAAAAGAATTGATAGAGCCAGGTGGTTTTATTGTTATTAATACCTATTCACCAAAATTGGATGCGAAAGAAATAAAACGAACAGCTAGTGCTATTTTTCCTACCCATAAAGTAGAAGTATCACGATTATCTATGAAAACAACCACAGGCAAAAGATTAGATTTTGGGGAATTAACAAGAATCTATTTCTGAGTTACCAGAAAAAAACACCTCTTGTTTTAGGAGGATTAAACCAATGTATTTTTTTGGAAAATTTCTTACTCACTGCCAAATAAATGCCTAAAAACCTCCTCAATTTTACCTACCTGAATGAGCTCAATATCAAAATCGGATTGTTTTACACCTTTATTGTATTTTGAGACAATCATTTTTTCAAAGCCCAACTTTTGCGCTTCAGTAATTCGCTGATCTATATGAGAAACAGGGCGAATTTCACCGGTAAGTCCAACCTCTCCGGCAAGGGCAATTTCTTTACTTACAGGTAAGTCAACATTCGACGACAACACGGCAGATACAACGGCTAAATCAATAGCTGGATCATTCACCCGAATTCCTCCCGTAATGTTCAAAAACACATCTTTTGCACCCAGTTTAAATCCACACCTCTTTTCCAATACTGCCAACAACATATTCAATCGCTTTGTATCAAATCCGGTAGTGGTTCGTTGAGGATTGCCATAAGCAGCTGTGCTCACAAGAGCTTGTACCTCAACAAGCATGGGTCTCATACCTTCCATGGTAGAAGCTATCGCTACACCACTCAAAGCCTCATCATTATTATTCAGCAAGACATCAGATGGATTGAGAACAGGTAGCAGTCCTCCTGTTTGCATTTCATAAATTCCAAGTTCATTGGTTGATCCAAATCTATTCTTGGTGGTTCTCAACAGACGATAAATGTGATTCCTATCTCCCTCAAACTGTAGAACTGTATCCACCATGTGTTCCAGTACTTTTGGCCCAGCAATGCTTCCATCTTTGGTAATATGTCCAATAATAAATACAGAAGTTTGCGTTTCTTTGGCAAATTTCATTAAATCACCTGTGCATTCTCTAATTTGAGAAATACTACCTGGAGAGGAATCCAAATATTCCGAATGAAGAGTTTGAATAGAATCAATGATTAAAATATGAGGCTGAAACTCATCAATATGAGAAAATATGTGTTGGAGCTTTGTTTCGTTCAATAAAAAGCAATTTTCGGAAGTTTGACCAATTCTATCTGCTCTCATCTTCACTTGTTTCATGCTTTCCTCGCCCGAAACATAAAGCACTCTTGCCTTCGAATGCTGAAGTGCCATTTGAAGCATCAGAGTTGATTTTCCTATTCCTGGTTCACCACCAAACAAAACCAACGATCCGTGAACAAGCCCTCCACCCAGAACTCTGTTTAATTCAGAATCTTTGAAGATTATTCGGTTGTGTTTTTCATCCGAAACCTCGCCAATTGCTATGGGTTTTGATATTCTCTTGGTGGCAGGCCCAGTGGAAAATAATTTTTTCTCATTTTTTGACACTATCTCCTCCACAAACGTATTCCACTCCGAGCATGACGGACATTTTCCGACCCATTGCGGTGATTGTGCACCACAATTCTGACAGAAATATGTTTTCTTTATTTTCGCCATGTGTTATATCTTAGAATTTGGAACCTCATTTTCGGTATCCATCACATTGAACTTTACATTAATGGCAAACAACGAAATCACTCCCATTACTACCAAAAATGCAGTTTGAACCACCCAAGATAAAATTGAAAAACTTGAAGCTAGATCTTTGTCATATCCAAAATATACGAGTGCTGCGGTTATAAATAAAGGATAGAGACCTATACCACCAGGGGTAATTGCAATCGCTGCTGCTCCTACTACAAATCCCACCATCAATTCCTTGATTCCGATGGTTTCCATTCCAGTTAAACTAAGAGCCATAAACCACATTAAAAGCACGTAAGTTACCCAAATGAAAAGCGTATGAAAAATAAAAGCTACTCTCTTTTTCATCGTAAAAATAGTCTTCACTCCTTCTAGCATTCCCTTCACTTTTTCCAAAAAAATCTTTCTTAGTTTTTTTGAAAAAAGCACTCCAATTCCTCCCAAAATAATGAAACTAATAATACCTTTAAGAACAAAGGAATTCCCCGATTCATTGTCCGTTTTGGTAAATCCGTCAATCACTTCTTTGCCGACAAGCAAGGAGGTTCCGAATGTAATCCCAAGCAACATAATAACATCAATAATTCTCTCTGCCACCACTGTTCCAAACACCTTGTCGAAAGGTAACTCTTCTTTTTTGGAAAGGAAACCTGGTCTTCCTATCTCTCCACTTCTTGGGATGGTAAAATTCAACACATACCCAATCATTGTTGAATGATATAAATTTATGAGCTTAGGTTTATAACCTAAAGGTTCCATTAAAAACTGCCATCTATATGCTCTACTCATGTGACCCAACCAAGCCGTAACAAGAGATAAAAACACCCAAAAATAATTGGCCTCAGCAAACGCTTTTGGGATTCCAGCTTTTCCTTCCGGTGACAAATTGGAATAAAAATACCAAGTCAAATATATACCGATTCCAAGAGGAAGGATAATTTTTAAAATTTTTATTAGGTTCTTTTTCACTACTGATAATTTTATCAAAGATAGAATTATCTTGCGATTAATATTTTATAAAGAATCATAAAACCCCTTTTCGTTTAAAAAAAATCGTACACAATACGCTAGAAAAAGACTAGAAACGAAGATATTCTTAACCTCTCCCTCCAAAATTTGAAATAAAGCGAAAGCAGACTATGTTTATTCAGCTTAGATCATAAAAAAACACCATTCGATTTTTCGAACGGTGTTTCAAATTGTACTGAAAAATGGCAATTATTTCACAATAATTAGTTTTTTCGTCACCACTTTGTTCTCTGCATTAAATCGAATTAAATAAACTCCCTCAGAAAATTCATTCACATCAATGGTTGTTTGTTCAGTTTTTGGATTAATCACTGAGCTATGAACCATTTTTCCGGAGCTATTGAAAATTGCCATAGTTACCTGTTCCATGTTAGTTTCGAGAATAGAAATATTTAAAAATCTATTGGCAGGGTTTGGGTACACTACAATGGAAGAAGCTAAATTATCTTCTTCTAATCCTGTACAATCGTTTACAATTACTTGTATACTTGCGGAGCTATCACACAGTCCGTAGGTACCTTTTACAGTGGCGGTATATGTTCCTGGTATGGAATAGATGTGCGAGGCATTAGGAGTGGAAGAAGTTGTTCCGTCCCCATAATCCCAGTCATAAGTTATGGCATTGGATCCAGTCATGCTAAAATAAATTGCACTTCCTAAGCACACCAGGGTAGGATTTGCGTTTGCCACAACATTAGGTATAGGATTATTCGTAATTGTGACATAAGCAGTATCTCCAACACAATTTGCATTACTACCTACTCCCCAGTATCTAGTTGTAGTCGAAGGAGCAACCGATATAGTTTGGGTTGAACCACCAGTACTCCAAGAAAAACCTGTTCCTCCATTAATCGTAAGGGCAATAGATGATCCATCGCAAATAGTTGTGTCCGTGGGAGAAATTGATGTATTTGGATACCCTCTCACCGTTAATGTTTTTGTGACACTGTCTGCCCCACAACCATTGTCTACCTTCATTTTTATTGGGTATACACCTGGAGTAGCGAAAAATACTGTATTATCTTCTTGATTGGATAACGAAGGGATACCAGTTGGATAAGTCCAATAAATGGTTCCGTTTCCGTTTACCGTTCCGTCAAAAGAAACAGAATCTTGTTCACAAATAGCCAGAGACGACTCAGTAAAACTTGCCGTTGCTCCCGCGGTATCTACCTTAATGGTAGTAATCAAACTATCGTTTGAACAAATTCCTTCAAGGTATAGAATTGCTCGGTAGGTTCCAGGAGTGGAGTACGTCACTGATTGATTAGTATTGGTAGAAAAAGAAGGAGTTCCACCTGGGAAAAACCACTTTAATGAATCATAATTTGCCAATCCCGTTGCACTAAAATTGGTTGTTTGACCTTGGCACAATCTATTTCTAGAAACATTAAGAGTTCCGGTAGCTGGCAAATCTGTGTATATCACTCGAATTCCCATTGAGGTGTTGATTGCCGCAACTCCAGTCGAACTTTGCCAAATACCTCCTGTTTTAACAAACGTGGTATTGGTTCCTCCAATTCTATTATTGGCAGTAGTAACGATTAAGGTATCGCCATTACCATAATCCAATTCGATACCTGCCCAGAAATTCCCTGTGATAAAAGGCGGTGTAGTTAAATATACTTCATTACTTACTCCTGCGACTAACGAATTAATTCTGATTGTATCTGATGAAAGTACAGTTCCTGGAGTCCCAGCATTGTCATCATAAATATTTATTACAAAAGAGGAGTTTGCCGTTCCAGCATCAGCTTGTACTACAGGCAATACAACTCTTTGAACAGAATTTGTAGCACCGGTAAGTGTAAACGGTTCAGCATAACCCGTAATATTAGCTCCATTGTGTCCGGGATAGTACCCCCATGTCCCTAATAACTTGTAAAAAATCATTGAATCAAGTACTCTATCATAGTTGTAAAGAGTATCGCAAAAACCGGGTGGAGTTGGAATTACCACCACACATCCTGCCTTAGTAATTGAATCCTTTGATGCCGCGTTTTCTAAAACTAACTTTACATTGTAGGTTCCCACAGTAGAATAACTCTTAACTGGATTTTTTTGAACAGAAGTTGTTCCATCACCGAAGTCCCAATCCCATTTGTAAGCAGCCGGAAAAGAAATTGAAGTATCCATTAAATATACGGGATAACTTGGGTAAACCGTATCACAACCTGTAAACCCAGGAACCAACACGGTGTTGTAAGGCAAGCAAAATGATGTAACCAACGAATCTCCAAAATTTGGGTTTATTGATTTCGAAATCACTTGACCTGTTCCGGCATCTGTTACTCTAAAATTACCATTGGTAGAACAAAACCCTTTTCCTTGAAGTCCATCTCCCCACGAATCATAAATTACAAATTCGTAACAACCAGAATCTAAACAAGCAGTCTCAAATATATTTTGAACTTGTTGGGTATATCCACTACCACTTAATTTTACTGTGCCATTTGTATCTCTTATCAGCCAAGATATCTCCTGTGCACTACAATCAGTATTAATATCCACCAAAACTGCAAATCCACTTTTTGAAACAAATCCTTTTGACATCAGGTTATTACCTGGAAACCCATCATTCAGTGTTCCGTTTATGAGGGTAGAATCTACTCTCACATTGTAGGTATGAGGACCAGCTGTGGTGGCTAATGCTGGCAATGCGATTGTATCGCATTCAAAAGGACCAATTTTTCCTGTCCAAAAATGTACATTTGAAATTCCACCATCGATATCATAATTTACTTGAAAGCTGGTTAATGTATCATTGCCTCCATTGCAAACAACTGCAAACCCTGGAATAAGATTCGAACAAACTGTATCCTCTGGATAGAAAACACTTGCCAATGTAGGGTTAATTTGATAAGGTGATGAGCAGTTTTGATTCGTTGTCAAGGCATGTCTGGCTCCCCCAGGAACCAAAACAGCTCTCATTCTAGAGACTTGATTTGGAGTAAAGTCAGAAGCACAAGCCCCATTTTGATATTGCATGTAGTTTTCTTTGTTATCCAAAGGACAAGCTAAAGTTACACAGGCATTACCGGTTCCAACGGTCGTGGGAGGAGTGTCGCAACACAAGTCTCCCGAGGTTGCACAAGGTGTTGCAACTGTACACGAACTGGTATTATGAAAAGTATGATATAGATTAAAATAGTGCCCCATTTCATGCGTCAACACTCTGTTGTCATTCGTAGCCGACCACAAGTTGTATCCTTTTGTACCAGAAATATCATTTCCTGTAGCGCTAAACCGAATAACCACTCCATCTGATGCTGCCGAACCTCCAGGAAAAGTAGCATATCCAATAACTCCACCACCACCTCCTTGATAAATATTGGTAGTGCTCTTAATCTTATTTACTACCCACACATTAATGTATTGTGCAGGATTCCACTGCACCATAGCTTTCATGGAAGCATCGCTTCTCCATGTTCCGCTATGATAAACACCGCTATCCAGGTAGCCTTGAACTCCAGACATATCATGCCTAGTAATTCCCGTTGTAAAATTTCCACTAGGATCTCTTCTTGCCAAACAAAACTCAATCTCTGCATCGGCTCCAAGTGGTCCAGATTGAGCGATACCGCCATCATCAGAATTTCGCCTAAAGTCTCTATTCAATGCTGCAATACATGAATAAATTTGTGCATCCGAAATATTGGTAGAGTCTCCCACTGCTTCTCCTTCATGCAATACATGAAACACGATGGGTACTGTATAAACCACACCTCGGTTTACTCCTCCAGAACGAGAAACCGAGGAGTTTTGAAGTACCTGCTGAGTATGCTGTTCAATCATTTGCCTGTTTAAAGAATAGGCAGGGTCAAATCTTTTTAAAAATTCATCCATGTAATGTGAAGCACATTTCTCACCATCAAAAGGTACAGTTTTTCCTGGGATAACTGGGTAAGAACTACTTGGAGTAACTTGTGAATAAGTCAACAAAGTGAATATTGACAAAAGGGAGCTTACAACTATTTTCTTCATATGTTATGTGTTATATTTTAAATTACGCACATTATGGCATTTGGTTGCTTTAGCAACTAGTTTGATTTACGCGGGCAATTTAGATTTTAATAATTTAATTGAATCTCTGAGCCTTGCAGCCTCCACAAAATCAAATTCTTTTGCGGCTTTTTCCATTGCCTTTTGACTCATTTTTATATTCTCTTCAATTTGATTTTTAGTAAGATACTCCACTTCTTCCTCTGCGGCAAGAGTGGGAATCTTCTCAAGGTTATTTTCAAATTTATAGGGAGTATTTTCTGAATTCTTTTTGATAGGTCTTGGCTCAAGCCCGTGTTTTTTGTTGTAAGCCATCTGTATTCCTCTTCTTCGTTCGGTCTCATCGATGGTGCGCTGCATCGAATTAGTCATTTTATCTGCATACATTATCACTCTTCCATTAACATTTCTGGCTGCTCTTCCCACTGTTTGCACCAAAGCTCTTTCTGACCTCAAGAAGCCCTCCTTATCTGCATCTAGAATTACAATAAGTGATACTTCGGGTAAATCTAAACCTTCTCTCAACAAATTAACTCCCACCAAAACATCATACACTCCCTTCCGCAGATCCTGAATTATCTCAATTCTGTCCAAAGTATCAACGTCTGAGTGTATGTATCTACTTCTAACACCAACTTTTTCTAGGTATTTCTGTAATTCTTCGGCCATTCTTTTGGTAAGAGTTGTGGCCAAAACTCTCTCGTTCTTGACAATGGTTTTGTGAACTTCCTCCAGTAAGTCATCAATTTGATTTTTACTGGGCCTTACTTCTATGAGAGGATCTAAGAGTCCCGTTGGTCTAATAAGTTGCTCTACATAAACTCCTTCTGCTCTTTCTAATTCATAATCTGCTGGTGTAGCCGAAACATAAATCGTTTGCTTCGTGATTTGTTCAAACTCCTCGAATTTAAGAGGTCGATTATCCATTGCAGAGGGCAAACGGAAGCCGTGTTCGACCAAATTTATTTTTCTTGATTTATCACCCCCATACATCGCACGAATTTGCGGCAAAGTCACATGGCTTTCGTCAATTACCATTAAAAAATCATCAGGAAAATAATCCAACAAACAGAACGGCCTTGACCCCGCTGCCCGTCCGTCAAAATAACGAGAGTAGTTTTCTATTCCAGAACAATACCCTAATTCTCTTATCATTTCCAAATCGAGAGTAACTCGTTCCTCTAATCTGTTCGCCTCCAAGTGTTGACCTCCTGACTTAAAAGCCTCAGTTCTTACCAACATATCTTCTTGGATATCGTATATAGCTCCTTGAATGGTGTCCTTACTTGTCACAAATATATTGGCTGGATAAATACTGTATTCATCAAATTTTTCGATTCTTCTTGCAGAATCTGTTTCAATAGTCTCAATTTCCTCAATTTCGTCTCCCCAAAAACCAATTCTCAAAGAAAAATCAGCATAGGGCAAATTGATATCTACGGTATCTCCTTTAACTCGAAAGGTTCCTCTCTCGAAGTCTAAGCCGGCTCGAGAATATAAATTATCTACCAACTGGGCTAAAAAAGTATTCCTTGTAACCACCATACCCTTTTGGATTTGAAGTATTCTGTCCTTAAAATTCGTGGGGTTTCCGATTCCATAAATACAGGAAACAGAAGAAACGACAATTACATCTTTTCTGCCAGAAAGCAGAGCTGAAGCAGCTCGTATTCTCAATTTTTCAATCTCATCATTGATCGATAAATCTTTTTCGATATAAGTTCCAGTTGTGGGTAAATATGCCTCTGGTTGGTAATAATCGTAATACGACACAAAGTACTCTACCCTATTTTCGGGGAAGAAGTTAGTAAATTCCTCAAACAATTGAGCCGCCAAGGTTTTGTTATGAGAAAGAACTAAAGTTGGCTTGTTTGTTTCCTGAATCACATTTGCCACAGTAAATGTCTTACCAGATCCAGTAACTCCCAACAGTACCTGACTCTCCACTCCTGAGTTCACGCCCTCCACTAATTCGTTGATAGCTTTTGGCTGATCTCCTGTTGGTTTAAAATCCGATACTAATTTAAATTTCATTCCTTATTGATTTAGGTAATTTTATACGCCAACTCGGGTCAGTGAGTAAGATCTTTAAAAATATTTTCCAGCTTTTGAGTTTCTTTCTGTAAAGACAACACCAATATTCCTTTTGCACCTGCAAATTTAGAAATTGAAGCTCTTAAATCTTGAGACTTAAGGGAACTTATTTCCCACTCGTTGCCCTCCAACTGCCTAACCTTACTTACTCCGACAATTTGCTTTAGCTCATTTTTCGAAACAATCTGATCAAATTCTACACGGACAATTTGTCTGTCGGAACTAGCTTTCATAATTTGGTTGGCATCCTGATCTACCAACAATTTACCTCTGTTAATAATGACAATTCTATCACAAATCGCCTCTACTTCCTGCATAATATGGGAGGAGAACATGACAGTTTTTTCTTTACCAATTCGTTTTATAACCTCCCTAATGTCGGCTAGTTGATTTGGATCCAGTCCACTTGTAGGCTCATCCAAAATAAGCACATTTGGATCATGAATAAGCGCCTGCGCAAGCCCTACTCTTTGCTTGTATCCTTTGGACAACTCCCCTATTCGTTTGTTTTGTTCGATTTCTAACCCCACTAATTCGACCACGTTTGATACTTTTTCTTTCTTTTTTGGTAGTTTATGTAATCCAGCAATAAAACTCAAATACTCTTTCACATACATATCCAAATAAAGAGGGTTGTGCTCAGGCAAATATCCCACTTTCTTTCTTATCTCTAATGAATCTTCTCGAACATCATAACCGTCTACTATTACAGTTCCAGAGGTAGGTGGAATGTAGCAAGTAATAATCTTCATCAACGTTGATTTCCCTGCTCCATTAGGTCCTAAAAACCCTAATATCTCTCCTCTTTTTACCGTAAAAGTCACTTCATTAAGTGCTTTTTGCAGTCCGTATTCTTTGGTTACGTTTTTTATTTCTATCGACATTTCCTCAAAATTGATTTTGAATTATTCTTTAAAAATAAAGAATTTTCAACCAACAAGGTTATAACTCTTTGGTTTTCCTTGAAAAAAAAGAAATTCCAAATGAGTTTAAATAAAAAAAGACACTCAGTTTTTTAAGTGTCTTTCTTCTGTTGGTTAGATAGTATCGCTGCGCTAGTAGCTAATAAATGGCATTTGATACCAATAGTTTTCTTCCTCCACCTCCTTCAAGATGAATTGTGCTAAATCTGCTCGGCTAATTTTGGAGAAGTACCTCAACGAGTTGAATATTCTGTCATCAAAAAGAGAAAAAAAGCCAATCACTTATCTCGGAAATGGTGAAGTTTGCCAAAAAATACGAAGCTAACTAGTTCTGTTTTTTGAAAAAATTGGAATTTTCTTTTGACTAGAATTACCGTATCTTTGAATCCTAAAACAACCGATTGGAAAAAGGATTAGTCATAAAATCAACTGGTAGCTGGTACTCCGTAAAACTGGAAAACGGAAAGATTGTTTCTTGTCGTATAAAAGGAAAGTTTCGTCTTCAGGGCATCCAAACAACCAATCCGGTAACAGTAGGAGACATTGTAATAATTGAACTGCAGGAAGACGATAACGGAATGATAGTGGAAATCGAACCACGAAAAAATTACATCATTAGAAAGTCGGTGAATTTATCCAAAAAAGCACACATCATCGCCTCCAATATTGATTTGGCATTTTTAGTTGTGACGGTAAACTATCCCAAAACCTACCTCAATTTTATCGATCGTTTTTTAGTGACAGCTGAAGCCTATCACATACCAACAGTATTGATTTTTAACAAAATTGATTTGCTTTCTACCACAGAGTTGGCTGAATTAGAAACGATGGTAGAGGTATATTCCAAAATTGGATATCGGTGCATTAAAACATCGGTAGAAAAAAACATAAAAATTGACGAAGTAAAGTCAGAAATGACAAACAAAACCTCCGTGTTTTCTGGTAACTCTGGGGTGGGAAAATCCTCTCTCATTAATTTAATTGATCATTCATTAAATATCAAAACAAGTGATATTTCTGACACGCATAACCAAGGGAAACACACCACCACCTTTGCCGAAATGCATGAACTAAAATTTGGCGGCCACATTATTGATACTCCGGGAATAAAAGGATTAGGAATTATCGACATCGAGAAAGAGGAAATTCATCATTATTTCCCCGAAATGAGAGAAAGAATGAATGACTGCAAATTCCACAATTGTGTGCACGTAAACGAACCAAAGTGTGCAATAAAAATGGCTGTAGAGGAAGGAGAAATTGCCGAGTTTAGGTACGAAAACTACCTAAATCTATTTCACGGAGATGATACGAGCGGATTTAGAGAAAGTTTGTATGCACCGAAATAATTGAGCCATGAGAGTCGTCATTCAAAGAGTAACTGAAGCCTCTGTCTCAATTGAGTCAGAAGTTCATGCGGCTATTAATCGTGGCCTATTGGTTTTTGTTGGAATTGAAAGTAACGATACTCAAGAAGATATCGATTGGCTTGTAAAAAAGACTCTGACTTTGAGGGTTTTCAACGATAAACAAGGAAAAATGAACCTATCGCTCAATGAAGTGCATGGAGAAATTTTAATTGTCAGTCAGTTCACTTTATTTGCTTCATGTAAAAAAGGCACCAGACCCTCTTTCGTTCGTTCTGCCAATCCCCAGAAGGCAATTCCTCTGTACGAAAATTTCATAAAATCTCTTCGAGCCCAAGCAAGTACCCAAGTAAAAACTGGAGTTTTTGGTTCAGTCATGAAAGTAAAATTGACGAATGACGGACCTGTAACGATACTACTCGATTCCAAAAACAAAGAATAACTCCTATTTTTTCCTTGTGAATTAGGTTATGTAACCTAGTGTTTACTTCATATTTCGGAACTAAAATCTACCAATGAGAAGGAACTTAAAAGAATAGATTCCAATGGAACCAACCAGCGAGACTCAAATACACATAAAAGGCATACAAAAACACGCTCAGTTTCATCCCTCGCTGGTAATATAAAAACATGGAAACGAAATTGATTGCTATAAAATACAACCAAGTTTCGTGAACAAAATTCACCATTAACCAAGTTCCGGTTAGGCTAAAAACAGAGGTAAAAGAATCTAAGTATGGGAGTTTCGATTTTGTTTTATTATTTAATAACCTCCCTATTGCATAGGTCGCAACGGCAGTAAGAACAAGAATTACAACATGAGTGGTGAGAGAAAAACTATTTTCGTTAAACCTTCCCCAATTGAACCACCCGTAAACAGCAGTGAGAACATAAAAAACTTGCAATAAAGACTCTGCAAGAATTTTCTTCTGAAAACACAAATAAGCATAAATGAGGGCACCCAAAAGAGCAAATACGAAACAATATCGCACTTCTTGGATGTACAGAATTGTGTAGGTCAGTCCTAAACTGATGGCAAGAATTTCTAGGGCAAGAAATAGTTTCTGTTGAGTCGGAGTTTTGGGAATTTGGTTGGAGTCAATCGTGTCCAAAATTACTTTTTTTCGTAGGTCACGTAAGAGAATGAATACTCATGTTTTTCATCTTTTGGATGAAATATTTCGCTCGTTTTTTTCCAGATAGATTTGTCGTATTCGGGAAAGAATACATCAGCATCAAACTCATGATGCACGTAAGTTATGTACAATTTATCAAGCAAATCATTCTGAAGTGCAGTATGGTAAATTTGCCCACCTCCAATCACAAACGCCTCTTTCTCCCCATTTTTGCGAGCTATCTCTATTCCCTCTTCCACAGAACCCACTACAACACACTCCTCTGCACTAAAATCTGGGTTGCGTGTAACAATCACATTCGGCCTGTCTGGTAATGGGCGATATTTCGCTGGAATAGAATCAAAGTTTTTTCTTCCCATAATAACATAATGCCCTTTTGTTGTCTCAGAAAAATAACGCATGTCATCTCGCAAGTGCCAAATTAAATCATTGTCTTTTCCGATTGCTTCATTCGCTGCTTTCGCAACAATTAAGGATACTTTCATGGTCAAAAAAAAATAGGGTTTGTCAAAGTTACAGAAATAACTGATAAATAGTTTCTCTCTAAAATTTTATTCTTCCTCTCAACTCGATAGAAACTACGAGAATTTTCCAGTAAAACTCCTTACAAAATGCGTATATTTGCCTCCAAATTAAACCAAGCCAAATAAAGTTGACAATGAGCTTAGAATTATCTGAACAAGAAATCTTTCGAAGAGAAACAAGAAAAAAAATTATTGCACAAGGAATCGATCCGTATCCCGCTGCCCTATTTCCGGTTAACACTCTTTCCTCTGAAGTAAAAGAAAATTACGAAGAAGGAAAACGAGTAATTGTGGCGGGAAGATTAATGACCAAAAACATTATGGGTAAGGCATCTTTTTCCTCTATCCAAGATTCTGCAGGAAGGGTTCAAGCTTACTTTAACAGAGATGTGATGTGTCCTGATGAAGATAAATCTTGGTACAACGATGTATACAAAAAACTACTAGACATTGGTGATTTCATAGGAATTGAAGGTACCCTTTTTACTACTCAAGTTGGAGAAAAATCGATCAACGTAGAAAAAATGACTTTATTGAGCAAGTCATTAAAACCGCTTCCGATGCCCAAAACGGATAGCGAAGGAAAAGTACATGATGCCTTTACGAACCCAGAACTACGGTATAGACAGAGATATGTGGATTTGGTGGTGAATCCGCAAGTGAAAGAAGTTTTTGTGAAAAGAACAAAAATGTTCAACGCAATGAGAAACTTTTTTAACGAGGCAGGATACTTTGAGGTTGAAACTCCAGTTTTACAGTCCATAGCAGGAGGTGCAGCCGCTCGTCCTTTCATTACCCATCACAATAGCCTTGATATTCCGTTGTACATGAGAATTGCCAATGAATTGTACCTCAAAAGGTTAATTGTAGGAGGCTTTGACGGAGTATATGAGTTTAGTAAAAACTTCAGAAACGAGGGAATGGACCGTACTCACAACCCCGAGTTTACGGCAATGGAAATCTATGTAGCTTACAAAGACTATAATTGGATGATGGATTTTACCGAAAAATTATTGGAAAAAGTAGCTACAGAAGTGAACGGAACCACTCGAGCTACTTTTGGAGAACACAACATTGATTTTAAAGCTCCATACAAACGTGTCACTATGAGGCAGTCGATTATCGATTTTACTGGCTTCGACATCAAAGGAAAGTCTGAAGACGAATTGCGCACAGCGGCAAGAGAAATGGGCATAGAAGTAGATGAGACGATGGGGAAGGGAAAATTGATTGATGAAATTTTTGGCGAAAAATGCGAAGGAAATTATATCCAACCGACTTTTATTACCGATTACCCAAAAGAAATGTCTCCCTTGTGCAAAGTGCATCGCGAAGACCCAGAATTGACAGAAAGATTTGAATTAATGGTGTGTGGAAAAGAAATTGCCAATGCCTACAGCGAGCTAAATGACCCAATAGACCAAAGAGAAAGATTTGAAGAACAACTAAAACTTGCGGCTCGTGGAGATGACGAAGCAGGTGAATTTATTGACCATGATTTTTTGAGAGCTCTAGAATATGGAATGCCTCCAACTTCTGGTTTGGGAATCGGTATGGATCGACTTATCATGTTTTTAACTAACAACCAGTCTATCCAGGAAGTGTTATTTTTTCCTCAGATGAGACCAGAAACAAAGAAAAAGAAACTGGAACTTGCCGAAAACGAAAAAGCTATTTACGACATTATTAAAGAAAAAAAATCGATGGACCTGGGCGATTTAAAAGCTGCTACTGACCTCAGCAACAAGCAATGGGACAAAGGAATGAAATCCTTGACAAAATTAGACCTAGTAAAAGTGACCAAAACAGAGGAAACACTCATTGTAATTTATACAGAAAATTAATGGAAGAACAACACGAACACACAGACCTTCAAAACGAAGACTTGAGAGACATGATGACTCACATTCTTCAAACCTCATGGGGAATCATTGAAGTAAAAGAAGAACACGATCCGGTAGAGTATGACTGGTATGTTTCTACGATTATAAAAATTTTCGAAAAAGGGAAACATACGATTGATGTTGGGAACTTTTTAATGGAACAAGAAACCAAAATAAAAGAAGCGAGTGGCGACCGAGATAAAAATCACGATATCGCCAACAAACTAAGTTTTGTGTACCACAAACTAAACACCAAAGATTGGAGTAAAGAGGAGTAATTCTCTCTTGCTAAAAAGAACATTAGGTAAAAAGGGAAATGTGGCACTTCCCTTTTTTTTGTTCACAAAAATTGGAGCCCACAGAATGAGAGAAAAAGAATCTATCCGATACCTAAGGACTCATGAAAATCTTTCCTATTTTTATCAGTACAAAAACAAAAAAACAATGAAATTAATCCAATTACTCTTTCTATCAACTTTCTTATTTTTTACAAGTAATACATTTTCTCAAACCAGTTCAGAACTCAAAACAGCATTACACGGATTCAAATTCCGAAGCATTGGTCCAGCCTTTATGTCAGGTAGAATTGCAGATTTGGCCATAGACCCAACCAATGAAAACATCTGGTATGCAGCAGTGGGATCTGGGGGAGTATGGAAAACAACCAATGCGGGTACAACTTGGTTTCCTTTGACAGAGAAACAACCTTTTTACTCGACCGGATGTATTACTTTAGACCCCCAAAACAATTCTTCCATTTGGCTAGGAACTGGAGAAAATGTAGGCGGAAGGCATGTTGGAATTGGAAAAGGTATTTATCACAGTGTTGACGGTGGAAAAACTTGGACTGAAAAAGGACTGAAACAGTCTGAACATATTTCCAAAATAATTGTTCACCCCACTAATTCGAATATTGTGTGGGCAGCTGCTCAAGGCCCATTGTGGAGCAAAGGAGGCGAACGAGGATTGTTTAAAACAACTGACGGTGGAAAAACATGGAAAAATACGCTTGAAATAAACGAGTGGACGGGAGTTACAGACATTGTTATTGACCCCACAAATCCAAACATCCTCTATGCAGCAACTTGGCAAAGGCATCGTAATGTGGCTGTATACATGGGAGGAGGACCCGGAACTTCCCTATTCAAAAGTATAGATGGCGGTGAAAGTTGGATAAAAATTGATAACGGAATACCCAAATCCAACAAAGGAAAAATCGGCCTGGCTATTTCTCCTATAAAACCAAACGTGTTGTATGCGGCCGTGGAATTAGAACTAAGAAAAGGAGCTGTATATAGGTCAGAAAATAGTGGCGGCAGCTGGACTAAAATGTCTGAAACAGTTTCGGGTGGAACCGGACCGCATTATTACCAAGAATTGGTTGCCTCTCCTCATGAGTTTGACAAAATTTTCTTGATGAACGTAAGGATGCTTATTTCAGAAAATGGAGGTAAAACCTTCTACACGATGTCTGAAAAGTCTAAACATTCCGATAATCATGCACTTGCCTTTAAAAAAAACGATCCCAATTATTTATTAGTGGGAACAGATGGAGGTATTTATGAATCTTTTGACAACACAAAAAACTGGAAATTTGTAGGGAATTTGCCAATTACACAATACTACAAACTTGCACTTGATGACACCCAACCATTTTACAACATTTATGGAGGAACCCAAGACAACAACACCCAAATGGGGCCTTCCAGAACCTTTAAATCAGAAGGAATCTCCAACTCAGATTGGGAAGTAGTGTTGGGAGGTGATGGTCACCAACCTGCTACCGAACCCGGAAACCCCAACATTGCCTACGCTCAATGGCAACAAGGAAACCTCAATAGATTGGACCGAACAAACGGAGAAAGAGTGTACATTCAACCTCATGCCAAAGCTGGTGAACCAACACTCCGATTTAATTGGGATGCCCCAATTCTAGTGAGTCAGCATGATCCCAAAAGAATCTATTTTGCCTCACAAAAAGTTCACCGATCTGACAATCGTGGGGATAGCTGGAAAAGTATATCGAGTGATCTCACAAAAAATCAAGAAAGATTAGCTCTTCCTGTCATGGGAAAAGTCCAAAGTTATAACAACGCTTGGGATGTTTATGCTATGTCAACTTACAATACAATTACCTCCTTGGCCGAATCAAAAACAAATGAGAATGTGCTGTATGCTGGTACCGATGATGGGCTCATTCAAACAACTAAAAATGGAGGAAAATCTTGGTCAAAAATAAGTGTAGACAACCTCTCTGGTGTACCTTCCACTGCTTTTGTAAATGATATAAAAGTTGATTTATTTGACGAAAACATCGCTTACGTGGCCCTGGACAATCATAAATTTGGAGATTACGCCCCCTATTTATACAAAACAAGCGATGGCGGTAAAACTTGGTCAAAAATTACTGCAGGAATACCAGATAACACAATGATTTGGCGAATAGTCCAAGATCATAAAAATAAAAACATTCTCTTTATTGGTACTGAATATGGAGTGTATCTTACTCTGGATCAAGGAAAATCGTGGAACAAATTTTCCAACGGATTGCCAACGATTCCTGTAAGAGATTTGGCCATCCAACAAAGAGAGAGTGACTTGGTTCTAGCTACATTTGGTAGAGGAATGTACATCTTAGACGATTACAGTGCTTTGAGAAAAATATCGGAAGAAACCTTAAAAGAAGAAGCAATTCTCTTTGAACCAAGAAAAGCCCTGCTTTACCATCAAGTGTCGAGTAACTCTTGGTCATCGGGCGGACAAACGTACCGAGCGGATAATCCTCCCTACGGAGCAGTAATTACTTATTACATAAAGAAAGGTTTTATCTCTAAAGCTTCTTTACGAAAAAAAGCAGAGCTATCTGACAAACTGGACTACTCCCTGATAGAAAAACTATCAGAGGCCGGCTACACAACTCCTGAGAGCATTGTAAATGAAAAAGTAAAAAAGCTCGAAAAGGCAACAAACATCGAAAAAGAAAAGCTCGAAGAGGTGATAGAAATTTTGAAAAAATCGAAAGGAACACCCAATCAATTTCCTGGTTGGACTGCCCTGGATGATGAACTAACCGAACAAAAACCAAATATTCTGCTAGAAATAAAAAACCGAAAAGGCCAAACGGTAGCCCAAGTAAAAGGTGAGTATAAAAAAGGACTGAATACGCTAGTTTGGGATTTAACCTCGAAAAAAGCCATTTCGACAAAAGTAAATACTGGAAAGAACTATCAAGATATCACGAGCAATGTTCCTGCAGGGAATTATTCGCTCACATTGTATAAAAATGAATCAGGAATACTCACTAAACTAGGGCAAACCCAAAATTTGGTGGTAGAGCAAATCAGAAAAGGAACACTGACAAATCCTTTGGCAAACGAGCATGCAGCCTATTTCGATAAACTTGCTGAACTTACCAAAGTTATCTCAATCTCTACCCACGAATTTGGTAAAGCCAATGCAAAGCTGAAAACCTATCAAAAAAACCTTACTTATGTAACCCAAGAAAGAGAAAAATTAACGAAAAAAGTATATGAATTAATTGAACAAATGAATGAACTTCAGCTAGATCTTTATGGGAGCGAAGCCAAGAAAAAAATCGGAGAAAAAACTAACCCTAGTCTCGAGAGTTACTTGTGGAGAGCAAGAGGGTCCAATAATTCTTATGGCCCAACCCAGCTGCACATGGAAAATTATGATATTGCCCATACTCTATTTGGTAAAATAGCTCCTAAACTCTCTTTCTACATAGAAGAAATAGAAAAATTGGGACCTCTCTTTGAAAAAAATGGAGCACCACTCATTCTTGAGTAAAGAATCAGGAACAAAAAAAACAAGGAATAAATCGAAATCTCAAGAAAAAATTGTTTTTTTTACATTGAATATATAACCAAAAAAATCATGAAACAAACCCTCTTAACAATCGCCACATTACTCATTATGTTTTCTTGTGGCACAGAAACTACTACCGAAAAATGTGAGAAAGGATGTAACAAAGAAAATTGCGAACATACCCGTGAATCTCATCAAGAGTGCGCAGCAGATTGCCAAAAAGAATGCTGTTCAGAAAGCAAAGAAAAACCTTTTGGAATAGGTGACACTAATCCTGCATTAGAAGTAAAACTAAAAGATATTTCTGGAAGAGAAATGCACATAGAAGAAATTGGAAAAAAGAATGGTGCCTTACTTATTTTTTCTTGTAATACTTGCCCTTTCGTGGTAGGAAATGGTGATAAATCAGAAGGGTGGGAAAATAGATACAATGACATCCAGCAATTGGCAGACAAACTAGACATTGGTTTTGCGTTGATCAATTCCAATGAGGCAAAGCGAGAGAACGAAGATTCTTTTGAAGAAATGGAAAAACACGCAAAAGAAATGAACTACAAGGAAATCACCTATCTCTTGGATAAAAAACATAAAGTAGCGGATCTCTTAAATGCTTTGACCACTCCACATGTATTTTTATTTGACAACCAAAATAAGCTTGTATACACAGGAGCAATTGACGATAATGTAGACAAAAAATCAGAAGTAAAGGAACATTGGCTCTCCAATGCAATGAACGCACTTGCAGAAGGAACAGAAATTACTACGAAAAAGACTAAAAACATAGGCTGCTCCATAAAAAGAGTAAAAAAATAGTACTTTCCTCTTTTTTACTTTTAAAAATCTCGAATTTTTTTCGAGATTTTTTTGTATATTGAAATTATGACTGCATCCCGAAATATATTTAGTTTACTAGGAATTGGATTTCTCCTTGTTGGTTCTTTCGCTAAAATAAATCATTGGAAGTATGCTTCTGAACTGATTTTAGTAGGATTTGTGTGCTTTTTTATTTTTAGTTTAACCTACTTCATTAAGCAAAGGCAAAAGAAAAAAAATTAAACTAATACCGAGCGTTTAACTAATTCATTTCGTACTTTTAATTACTTAAAAATTACGAATGACAACAGAAATAATCTCCATTGGAGACGAATTACTCATAGGCCAAACCATCAATACCAATGCCTCATGGATGGGACAAGAATTGGCCAAAATTGGAATCAAAAACAACCGTACGACAACTATTTCGGATACGGAAGAAGAAATAAAAATTGCCCTTACACGTGCGGAAGAATACGCAGATTTGATTTTGATAACAGGAGGACTTGGCCCTACCAAAGATGATATTACTAAGAAAATTTTGTGCGACTATTTTGAAACAGAATTAGTTCTGAACGAAGAAGTGTTATTGGACATACAAGAATACTTCAAACTTAGAAACAAACCTTTTCTGGAATCCAACAACCAGCAGGCAATGCTTCCTGAGAAATGTAAAGTTTTGCGTAACAAAATGGGGACAGCCTCAGGCATGTGGTTTGAACGAAACGGGAAAGTTTTTGTCTCTATGCCGGGAGTACCTTACGAAATGAAACATTTAATGGAAACCGGAGTATTTCCAGAGGTTAGAAAAAAATTTGGTCTACAAGAATTGGCTCACAGAACAATCCTTACTCACGGAATTGGCGAATCATTCCTTGCCGAAATTATTCTAGATTGGGAAAACCGACTACGAGCGGTTAACCTAGAAATGGCCTATCTTCCTTCTCCTGGTTTGGTAAAATTAAGAGTAACCAGTAACCAAGGTGATTTCAAATTAGTCAATACTTTTTGTGATGAATTGTATTCCATTATTCCCGAATACATTTTTGGAGAAGGAACCATCACTATGCAAGAAACGCTGGCCAACTTGCTCCTTGAGCGAAATGCTACTCTCTCCTTAGCTGAGAGTTGTACAGGAGGTTATGCCTCGCATTTATTAACTAAGATACCCGGAAGTTCCTCGTTCTACGAAGGAAGTATTGTTTGCTATTCCTATGACATCAAAGAAAAAGAATTAGGAGTTCCAAAATCAACACTTCTGGATAAAGGTGCGGTGAGCAAAGAAGTAGTAGAACTACTAAGCGAATCAATAAAGAACAAGTATAATACTGATTATTCTATCGCAATTTCTGGAATAGCTGGACCCTCTGGAGGCACAGAAGACAAACCAGTGGGAACCGTCTGGATATCTGCCCGAAGTATCCAACAAGTTGTTTCACGAAGATATAATTTCGGAAATAACAGAGAGAGAAACATTTCGCAATCAGCACTTGCTGGTTTTAATTTATTGAGACAATTAATTTTATCTGAACAAAGTAATCCTTAAAAATAGCATAGCCAATCTCTCCAAATGCTTGAGAACTGACATTGAAAAATTTACCCTATGAGCCATTCATTCCAACAATTATTTGACGAACAGCAGACCCATTTTCATCAGAAAATTAAGACGAGTTCGATAAAAAAGCGTTTAAAAAAGCTCCAAGCACTTAAAACATGGATTAAACAAAATGAACAAGAAATTTGTGAGGAGATTCATAAAGACTTTGGGAAAGGCGAAGAAGAAGTACTCTTAACAGAGATCAAGCCTATTATTGATGAAATAAGGCAACACACATTACATTTATCGGAATGGGCAGAAACAAAACAAGTTTCTTCGAGTGTAGCTTTTTGGGGAACACGTTCCTACATTCAATTCGAGCCAAAGGGAGTTACCTTACTCATTGCTCCTTGGAATTATCCTTTTAATCTGTGTATAGGTCCACTAATTTCTGCCATTGGCGCGGGATGTACGGCAATAATAAAACCCAGCGAACATACTCCAAACACCTCCAACCTTATTGAAAGAATGATTTCGGAACTATTCGATAGCAGAGAAGTAAAAGTTGTACAAGGAGATGTCGCAGTATCGACAGAATTATTGGCTCTTCCATTCGATCATATATTTTTTACCGGGAGTCCTGCGGTGGGTAAAATAGTGATGCAAGCCGCGGCTAAAAACTTAACATCAGTGACTCTAGAGTTGGGCGGAAGAAACCCTACCATCGTAGATGAAACGGCAAATATAAAGGATGCTGCCCAAAAAATTGTTTGGGGAAAATTTATAAATTCAGGACAAACGTGCATCGCACCAAACTATGTTCTTGTTCACGAAACTCAATCTGACTCTCTAAAAAAAGCACTCATAAATCAACTAAATGTTCAGTTTCCTCCAGAGAGCGAATCCCTTACCAAAATAGTAAATTCTCATCATTTCAATAGACTTTCGCATTTGCTAGAAGTCACAATAAAAGAAGGCGGTATAATCCTTTATGGTGGAAAAACTGTAAAAGAAAATAATTTCATCCCTCCTACACTCATTGAAGGAATTTCAGAAAACTCGTCCTTATTTCAGGAAGAAATATTTGGCCCTATCTTACCCATTATAACCTACACCAGCTTGGATCAAGCACTTACCCTTATTCGAACCACAGAAAAGCCATTGGCTCTTTACCTCTTTAGCCAAAGCAAGAAAAACAAACGAATCGTACTTTCTCAATCGAGCGCTGGCACTACCGCGATCAATGAAACCACTATACAATTTGCACAACCTCATTTGCCCTTTGGTGGTGTCAATAACAGCGGTATCGGAAAGGCACATGGCAACTTTGGATTTTTAGAATTTAGCAATCAACGGTCGGTGTTGCACCAGAGAGTTGGATTTACCACATTAAAAACAATTCTTCCGCCCTACTCCAACCTCAAACGAAAACTAATTCGGTTTATCACATTTTGGGTGTAATGCAAACTTGAAAAAAAAACAAGGAAACAGAAAAAAAGTCGTACATTTGCATGCAATTACAGAAAAACAAATGACTATGTCTCATTCTAAAATTGTGCAAGAAGGTCTAACTTACGATGACGTTCTTTTGATTCCAGCTTATTCAAACGTATTGCCTAACGCAGTTACTTTAGAAAGCAAAATCACTAAAAACATTTCGATTAAAACACCTATCCTATCCGCTGCGATGGATACGGTAACTGAATCTGAGTTAGCAATCGCTATTGCACAGCAAGGAGGAATGGGAATTATCCATAAAAATATGTCGGCCGAATCTCAAGCCAAAGAGGTACGAAAAGTGAAAAGAAGCGAAAGCGGAATGATTACAGATCCCGTCACTCTTACCTCTGATGCGACAGTGGGAGATGCACTAAACCTGATGTCTGAATTCAAGATTGGAGGAATTCCCATCGTGGATAATGAGGGGCTGCTGAAAGGAATCGTAACAAACAGAGATTTGCGTTTCGAGAAAAATAATGCCAAAAAAATTACCGAAGTAATGACTGGCGACAAATTGGTTACTGCCGTAAACGAAATTTCATTGGTGGAAGCTGAAAAAATTCTTCAGCAACATAAAATCGAGAAATTACTCATTGTAGACGAGTCGAACAAGTTGACAGGGCTAATAACCTACCGAGACATCATTAAGGTAAAAAAACACCCTAATTCTTGCAAAGATGAACAAGGAAGACTTAGAGTGGGAGCAGCTGTAGGAGTAACACATGACACCCTTGAGCGAGTATCGGCACTTGTTGCTGCGGGTGTAGACGCCATTGTAATTGACACAGCACATGGTCACTCTCAAGGAGTGATTGACAAATTGAAATTAGTTAAAAAAGAATTTCCAAAATTGGAGGTTATAGTAGGAAATATTGCAACGGCAGAAGCCGCAAGAATGCTTGCTGATGCAGGTGCTGATGCAGTAAAAGTTGGAATTGGACCTGGTTCAATTTGTACAACAAGAATAATTGCAGGAGTTGGCGTACCTCAACTTTCGGCAATTATGAATGTAGCCGAAGAATTAAAAGGTTCAGGAATTCCAGTGATTGCTGATGGAGGAATAAGGTTTACAGGTGATATTGTGAAAGCCATTGCATCAGGAGCTAGCTCTGTAATGTTAGGATCCATGTTTGCGGGAGTGGCAGAATCGCCAGGAGAAACAGTTATCTATCAAGGAAGAAAATTCAAAACCTACCGAGGAATGGGGTCATTAGAAGCAATGAAAAAAGGATCAAAAGATCGATATTTTCAGGATAGTGAAAATGACGACAAAAAACTAGTGCCTGAGGGAATTTCGGGAAGAGTTCCATTTAAAGGATACCTGAGTGAAGTAATGCATCAACTTATCGGTGGATTAAGATCTGGAATGGGCTATTGCGGAGCTAAAGATATAGAAGCGCTAAAAGAAGCGAAATTTATTAAAATCACTTCAGCGAGTATTCAGGAAAGTCATCCACATGACGTAACCATTACAAGAGAGGCACCCAATTACAGTTTAAAATAGGTTTTCGAACTTCCTTTCTGTTTTTATGAAAAAAAGGGTAAATTAGCCCTTCGATTTATAAAACTATTTAAAGAAATGAAGAAAATACTGATAGCAACCTTATCTCTCTTACTATGTAGCACACTATTGGCACAAAACAATCCCGTTTTGCTCAATATTGCTGGAGAAGAGATTAGAAAAGATGAATTCTTATACAATTACACCAAAAACAACTCGGATGTAAAGTATGACAAGGCCTCCCTGGATGCTTATACGGACATGTTTGTAAAATTCAAACTAAAAGTAGCTGACGCAAAATCTGAAGGATTGGATACGATACCTAGACTTCAAAATGAACTAAAAGGATACGTTGAAAAATCGGCCGAAAAGTACTTAACTGATCCTAGTGCAACAGATGAACTAATCAAAGAAGCTTACGAAAGAAAAAATATCGAGATAAACGCTAGCCACATTCTTATAATGGAAGGAAATGCCTATGAAAAAGCATTGGAAGCAAGAAAGGAAATAATGAATGGAGCAGATTTTAAAACAGTTGCTTTAAAATACTCACAAGATCCCTCTGTTCAAGAAAATAAAGGAGAATTAGGCTATTTTACTGCATTTCAAATGGTCTATCCATTCGAAGATGCGGCATACAATACACCAGTAGGCGAAGTATCTATGCCTGTAAAAACCAGATTTGGGTATCACCTAATCAAGGTAAACGACAAAAGGCCAAACCCAGGAAAAGTTCAAGTAGCTCACATCTACACAAAAGTTCCTGCAGATGCTGACGCGCAAATAAAAGCCAATGCAGAGGCAAAAATCAAAGACATTTACCAAGAATTACTCTCAGGAAAAAGAGACTTTGCAACTTTAGCGAAAGAATATTCTGACGATAATACCTCAGCAAACAAAGGAGGAGAATTGCCCGTTTTTGGAACAGGAAGAATGGTTCCTGAATTCGAAAAAGTATCTTTTTCTTTAGCCAAAAATGGAGATATCTCTGAACCTTTTAGAACGTCATACGGATGGCACATTGTAAAGAAAATAAAATCGGAGCCAATTGGAAGTTTCGAGGAAATGAAAAGTGAAATACTCTCAAATATTAAGCGAGGCGATAGGAGCGGTAAAACAAAAGAACACTTTGTTAATAAACTAAAGAAAGAGTACCAATACAAAGACAAATCATCTAAATGGATAAAAAATAGCTACAGCGAAGAGGTTATAGGAAGACTCAAAGCAGACGACAGTGAAGTTGCTTTCAAATTCAAAAAGGTTCCGGGATTTCTTAAGCCTACCACTAAAGTACGAGTAGCTGAATTTAGAAATTATCTTTCTTCTCACCTACCTGCCAACCAATTAGACGTAGAATCAAACTATAAGGAGTTTACAAATGAATATTTCTACTCCTATGAAAAATCTCAATTATTCACCAAATACCCTGCATATAAGTCTTTGGTAAAAGAATTTGAGGATGGAATTTTGTTGTTCGAAATATCCGACCAAAAAGTTTGGACTAAATCAAGCAAAGACACTCTGGGTCTTGAAAAATTCTTTGAATCCACGCAAAACAATTATCAGTGGAAAAAAAGAGTAGACGTAGAAATTTATTCTTCTGCAAAAAAAGATATTATTCAAGAAACTTACGCTCTAGCGAAGGATTCTGGTCTATCATCTCAAGAAATATTAATGAGTGGCAACCAGGCTTCTCAATTAGATCTTACGGCAAAAGAGGGGAAAATAGAAATTGATGGAAATGAATTACTCTCTCAGTTTCCAATTGTGGAAGGGCTATCGGAATTGAAACTTATTGACGGGAAATTCGTATTCTTGAAAATTAATGAAATATTACCCCCACAGAATAAAGAATTAAAAGAAGTAAGAGGAAAGGTAATCTCGGAGTTCCAAAAGCATTTGGAAAGTGAATGGCTACAATCATTGTCAGAAAAATATAACGTAACAATCAACAAAGAAGAAATATATAAACTAAAACCAATCAAAAAATGATAAAATCAATTAAAATCACCTCACTCTTATTTGCCGCTGCTATTCTATTTGGAGCTATTTCTTGTAATAAATACGAAGATGGACCTAGCTTGTCATTAAGAACAAAAAAAGCCCGATTAGTAAATACATGGGAATTAACAGAAGCTGTTGATGGTAGTACAGACATTACAGATTTTTCGAAAGGAATTACCCTAACTATAGAAAAAGATGATAGCTTTAGTTACGGTGGTGAAACTCCACAAGGAGCAAAAGCCGAAGGAAAAGGAACGTGGGAATTCAGTGATGACAAAACGGTGCTTATCCTAACCATAGACGGACAAGTGATTCCAGACAAATGGACTATTACTCGATTAAAAAATGACGAATTGTGGTTGAAGAAAACTCAATCCAGCGGAACCGAAGCAATTCAAAAATTTAAGGGATTAGATTAACTATCTATTCTGAATAATAAAAAGAGCTACCTATTTAGGTAGCTCTTTTTTATTGCTCTATATTTTCTTTTAAAACCTAAATCCTGCAGTTACCATAAAGTTATTTACAAAACGATCAGTGATAATAGGCTCAACCAACTCCGGGTCGTACAAGTAAGATTCTTCTCTCCAAGTTGTTCTCAAAAAAGTAAAATCTACAGAGAAATTCTCGTTCTTGTACCCTACTCCTCCAGAATAATTTGTTCTGGAGTGATCCAAGATTTCAACCTCCTCTTTGATTGGAGAACCAAAAAAAGTATAACCTCCTCTCACTGTCCAATGATTCGTCATTCTAAATTCTGCTCCAACCTTTAAGATGTTTGCAGTTTGATAAATGTCTTTTACTGTTGAGTTTTCGGAGTTAAAATCATACGGTGCTATCGCACCTGCCGCTCCATTAAACGAGGCATTAGAATAATCTACTAACTCGTATTCAAACGAGATTAGACCTCGCTTCTTGTACAAAAATGCTGCGCTGGCAATTAATCTTCCTGGAGTTCTCAGTCGGTAATCGTAGATTCCTTCTGGAGATTCAGCTCTTTCATTGAAATTATTATCTATAAAATTAGACACAAATTGCGTGTTATACGAATCACTCATTGTGTACCAAGTAGGAGTATGAACTGCTAATCCCAATCGCACCTGAGGGGTGGGAACAAAGATAGCTCCTAGTTTTATATTAAATCCATTACCAGTGGTCGTAAGATTCTCTTCGAATGTATAATTCTCGGTATCCAAAGTAGAATCTGGGTTAGCGAAGGTTTCTGTAAACGTTCTAGTTGAATTATAACGAATTCGGGGAAAACCAAAACTTCCTCCTACGTATAATTTTCCATCATAATTCCCACTAAAAGTAATATCCGTTTGATATTGCGCTCCTCTCGTGGTAACTGAATTTAATTGGTTAATAGAGGAGTTTGAAGTATCATACCACGGAGCATAGGTGTTCGAAATAGAGTCGTACGAAATAAGGTATGCATCATATGCCTGTCCTTCATAAAAATCAGACACTTCTGATAATGGAGTTCCGTTTGCATTCAAAAAATTTGTGTAGGAAAGCAACATCGAGTTATCATTTACTCCTTCTGATCTAGTTCTTCCGTGAAAATCGTTTGTTCTGTTTGAACTAATTCCCACCTGAAAATACCTCCACATACTAGCTTTGTTAAAATCGATTGGAACTACAAAAACAGCTCCGATATTCGGAATATTAAAATTTGCTTTGTTGCTTGAGCTGAAAGTATTGTTGTATTCCGACTCGGCTCCAGCGTATGTTACATTGCTTGTAAAGCTAAAATCTGACCTGCTGTATCGTCCCATCCCTGCCGGGTTTAGTCCTATCGCAGACATATCAGCGCCCAAGGCGCCCATTGCACCACCCAAGCCAGTGAACCTAGCCGTACCGCTATAGTTCAAAAAACTATATCTCAGGGCATCTGTTTCATTTTGAGCATAGACCAAAGAGGCAATAGAAATCCCAAAAAGTGTTATGAATAAACTTTTCATGTTGTTTGATTTAAATGAATTGAACTTTTCTACCTTCTACCTCCTCTTGAGGAACCAGAAGAACTTGTACTACTTCCTCTTGAACTTCTTGAAGGAGAACTACTTCTACTTGGAGTATAACTTCGTGAAGGAGCGCTTCTACTTGGAGTATAGCTACGATTTGGCGCTGTTCTGTTTGGCGTGTAACTTCTTGACCTTGAAGGTGAAGTTCTATTAGGTTGATAGGTCCTTGAAGGAGTCACTGATCTAGGCGAAGGAGTATAGTTTCTCGTTGGCGAAGTTGCTCTCGACCTGTTAGATGAAGAAGGAGCAGTTCGTCTTGGAGTATTTGATCCCACCGTAGCTCTTGACGGAGAGCCAATTGCTACCCTATTTGGCGTAGTGGAAGGTCTTTCGCTTCTCGCTGGAGTAGATCTTGTAGGTGTACTCCTAGAGTTTCTGACTCCCGAAGGAACAGTTCTTCCCGAATTAGGAGAAGTTGGTCTTGCTATTCTAGTCTGAGTGGGATTTGTTCTTGGAGTAGAGTTTGATACAGCCGATGCTCTATTCTCTACTTGTCTATCTTCTCCTCTTGTACTTGTTGCTCTTCTTGGGGCATTATCCATACCTACAGAATTACTTCTTGCCTGATTGTTAGTTCTTTCGGCAACTCCTTGATTTCTTCCTGTGTTGGAAGTTCTCAATGAAAATCCTTGAGATTGAGGGCCAGTGTATGCAGTCACATTGTTCTCAACACTTTTACCTGAAGAATTATAAACTCTTGCTCCAGCTCTTCTATCGCCATAAACCGAAGATACGCGAGAACCGGTACCTCTACTTCCCCTGTGTCCGTAGGTTACACCTCTCGAATTTGTCTCAAATCCTCCACCATTTGCAGCTAACACTCCTTGAGTAAATCCTTGATTGTAAGCCCAATTATTGTTCCAACCGTTGTAACCCCATCCGTTGTAACCCCATCCATTATTCCAATATGGATTATAATAATTCCAACCTCCCCATGTATACGGGTTGCCCCATCTATTATATCTGTATGGATTTCCCCAACCAATGTTGTAACCTACACCCCATCCGTTCCATGAGTTCCAGCCTACATTCCATCCTGGGTTTACCCAGGTGTTCCAAAAAGGATCATTCCAACCGTTATTAACGTTGTTGAATCGGTTGAATCTATTTGAATAGTGGTAATTACCTCCATAATAATTGTTGGTGATATAGGTATTTCCTTCTAACGAATCAACGGTAGAGTTATAAGAAGGATCATAATATTCGTCCTGTTCAATCCAAGTAGCTGGGTCCTCCCCTTTCACATACTCGGTAGAGCTAGACTGTGACGAAGAAGAAGTCATAACTTGTCGTGTGTTATCAGAATAAACATCATCGAAATCGTCAAATCCTTCTTGAGCAAAGGATTGGATGTTTAAGAAAACGAGGGCCGAAAGTAATAGATAGTTAGATTTCATAAGTCACTTAGTTTTATAAGGTGTGTACCTTTCTTTATAAATCACCTCTAAATTACGATAATTTATCTAAATTTGGAGGCGGTATTTACCTTCCAAAATACAAATACTGTGCCACAATAATTATTATGAGTAAGAAATTAACTACAAGAAGTGAAAACTATTCTGAATGGTACAACGAGCTGGTTGTGAAAGCTGATTTAGCTGAAAATTCAGGTGTACGAGGATGTATGGTAATTAAGCCATACGGCTATGCAATTTGGGAAAAAATGAAAGACGAGCTGGATCGACAGTTTAAAGAAACGGGGCATCAAAACGCCTATTTTCCGATATTCGTTCCGAAACACATGTTTGAAGCTGAAGAAAAAAATGCAGAAGGATTTGCGAAAGAAGCAGCAATTGTGACTCATTACCGGTTGAAAAACGACCCAGACAAACCGGGAAAGTTGATGGTGGATCCTCAAGCGAAATTGGAAGAGGAGCTCATTGTAAGACCCACTTCAGAGGCCATAATTTGGAGTACTTATAAAAAATGGATTCAGTCTTACCGGGATTTACCTATTATGATAAATCAATGGGCAAATGTTGTAAGATGGGAAATGAGGACAAGACTATTTTTGAGAACCGCAGAGTTTTTATGGCAAGAAGGTCACACGGCACACGCTACTAAACAAGAGGCGATAGCAGAGACTGAACAAATGCTTCATGTTTACGCAAAGTTTGCTGAAGAACATATGGCCGTACCTGTATTAAGAGGAAGAAAAACAGACAGCGAACGTTTTGCAGGAGCAGAAGATACTCTGTGTATCGAGGCACTGATGCAAGACGGAAAAGCGTTACAAGCTGGCACTTCGCATTTTTTAGGACAAAATTTTGCTGACGCATTTGATGTTAAATTTGTAAATAAAGAAGGAAAACAAGAATTAGTTTGGGGTACTTCTTGGGGAGTTTCCACAAGATTGATGGGTGCTTTAATTATGGCTCACTCAGATGATGCTGGATTGGTTTTGCCTCCTAAGTTAGCTCCCATTCAAGTTGTGATTGTTCCTATATACAGAAACGAAGAATCCCTAAATTTAGTTATGGAGTCTGCTAATAAAATTGCAGACGAACTTAAGTCAAAAGGTATTTCTGTAAAAGTAGATGACGATGACAATCGAAAGCCTGGATGGAAATTTGCAGAATACGAACTAAAAGGAGTTCCACTCCGAATAGCTATCGGTCTTAGAGATGTTGAAAATAACGTAGTTGAATTAGCAAGAAGAGATACGCAATCAAAATCAAGTGTCTCTCAAGAGGGATTGGGCGACCACATTTCTCAGTTGCTGGATGAAATTCAAGAGAATATTTATGCAAAAGCTTTGACTTACAGAAATGAACACATA
Organism: Flavobacteriales bacterium; assembly: GCA_965658995.1. Lineage (GTDB taxonomy): Bacteria > Bacteroidota > Bacteroidia > Flavobacteriales_D > CAJJDF01 > CAJJDF01. Next base: position 63,967 of record CBFHVI010000006.1, read on the forward strand.
ACAAAAGTTGAAACTTACGCTGAATTCAAACAAGTTTTGGAGGAAAAAGGTGGGTTTGTCTCCGCACATTGGGACGGAACTCCAGAGACTGAACAAAAAATAAAAGAAGAAACCAAAGCCACTATCCGTTGTATCTTAGTGAATAACGAAGAAGAAGAAGAAGAAGAAGAAGAAGAAGAAGGTTCTTGCATTATTAGTGGAAATCCATCTAAAGAAAGGGTTATATTTGCGAAAGCTTATTAATACAACTATCATGGCAAATACCGAACTCGACCAAATAGCACTGACGTTATGCACTAAATCTACATTAAAGCAAGATATCTTTAAAAACACCGTAGAGCAATTTCAAGAAATGAAAAAAGTCGCTTCTAATGTCGTAGAAAATATCAAGGCAAAAGTATGTGCTAAAGATGACAGAATAATTATTGAGTATACTGAAAAGAGCAAATACGAATTTCACATTACTTTGGCAGGTGATATATTGGTCTTTAATTTACATTCCAATGTCTTTAAATTTGATGAAAATCACTCTATTTGGAGAACGAACTATTTAAAAGAAGATGAGAATCGTGGGTACACCGGAATCATTAATATATATAACTTTCTTGCTGATTCTTTTCGGTTCAACCGAATAAATGATTCAGGGTACCTCGTAGGTCGTGTATTTATCAATGCAGAAAATCATTTTATAACCGAAGGAAAGAGAAAAATGAGTTTCCTTTACACCGAGTTTGACAAATTAATTTTTGACACTCAGCACATGGAAGATATTATTGAAAACATCATGATTCATGTACTTGATTTCGATCTTTACGTACCTCTTTATGAGAGTGTTAGCGAAGTATCTATACATCAAATAAAAACCACTGGAGACACCATTCAACTAAAGACAGGGAAACGAATGGGATTCCAGTTTGGGACAGATTCAGAAATAATTTAAAAAAAAGTTGATTTTTTTTTTGAATTTAAAAAATTGTTCTAAATTTGCGTTCCCAAAATAACAAATGGGAACACCTTTTGGCCCGTTCGTCTATCGGCTAGGACTCAGGATTTTCATTCCTGCAAGAGGGGTTCGATTCCCCTACGGGCTACTATAGTTTAATACTAAATATAAATTAACACATTATGGCTAACCACAAGTCAACAAAAAAAAGAATTAGATCCACAGAAGTGAGAAGACTTAGAAATAAGTACTACCACAAGTCCGCCAGAACTGCGATCAAGAAATTGAGAGGAATGGAAGACAAAAAAGAAGCGGCTTCATTCTTGCCTGTAGTAACGAGTATTCTTGATAAATTAGTTAAGAGAAACATTATCCATAAAAACAAAGCGGCTAACCTTAAGTCTAGCCTAAGTTTGAAAGTGAACAAATTATAAATTGTATACTTCTTTTTAAAAAAAACCATTTCAATAGATGAAATGGTTTTTTTTTGCTCTAAACTTTACTAAATTATTGAATCTCTTGTATCTTTAACCCTTATAAAAACAAAGACTTTTATCTTCCATGAAAATATCATACAACTGGCTTAACGACTACTTAAATTTAACAATCTCGCCCGAACAAACCTCAGAAATACTGACCGATATTGGACTTGAAGTAGAAAAAACTGAAATCGTGGAATCTATTAGAGGTGGATTGAAGGGATTAGTAATTGGAGAGGTACTAGAAGTTGAAAAACACCCAGGTGCGGATAAACTCAATAAGACCAGAGTAAATATTGGAGAGGAAATCTTGAATATTGTGTGTGGCGCACCTAATGTGCAACAAGGACAAAAAGTAGTTGTGGCAACAGTCGGAACAGTTTTGTACACTGAAAATGGGGAGTCTTTTAAAATCAAAAAATCAAAAATACGTGGGGAGGAATCTGCCGGAATGATCTGTGCAGAAGACGAAATTGGTATTGGAAAAAGTCACGAAGGAATTATGGTACTTGATTCAAGCGCCAAAATAGGTCTGCCCGCTGCAGAGTATTTCGACTTGAAAAACGACACAGTTTTTGATATTGGACTTACCCCAAACAGAGCAGATGCCATGAGCCATTTTGGTGTAGCAAGGGATTTGATGGTAGCGTTGAAACATAAGAAAATTTTACCAAAAGAAGCACAGTGTTGCTCACCATCGGTAAGCTCATGGAAGGTGGACAATACCAACCTCACCATCACGATTGACATAAAAAATCCTGAAGCTTGCCCAAGATATGCCGGTGTTACTCTATCTGGCTTGACAGTGAAGGATTCGCCTGAATGGTTACAAAAAAGATTGGAGGCCATTGGATTGGCACCGATTAATAATATTGTGGACGCTACCAACTTTGTATTACATGAATTAGGACAACCCCTACACGCATTTGACGCTGACAAAATAAAAGGAAAGCAAATTATAGTAAAGCATACTTCGGATAAGCAAAAATTTATCACTTTGGATGAATCCGAAAGAGAATTACATTCGGAGGATTTAATGATTTGTAATATCGAAGAACCTATGTGTATTGCCGGAGTATTTGGTGGATTGGAATCTGGAGTAAATGAATCTACTACCTCTATTTTCTTAGAAAGTGCGTATTTTAACCCTGTATCTGTGAGAAAGACTGCCAAACGACAAGGGTTAAACACAGATGCCTCTTTCCGATTTGAAAGAGGAATAGATCCCGAGACTGTTGTATATGCCTTACAAAGGGCAGCTTTACTAATCAAGGAAATAGCGGGCGGAACTATCTCTTCAGAAATTCAAGAATTCTATCCGGTTCAAATACAAAACCATCGTGTTTCGTTTAATTATGACAATTGTGTTCGACTTATTGGAACGAACATCTCAGAAAAAATAATAGATTCAATCTTAGAGGATTTACAAATTAAACAACTCTCTAAAACTGGTAAAGACCTAGAACTAGAGGTGCCTGCATTCAGAAACGATGTATTGAGAGAGTCTGATATTACTGAGGAAATTTTAAGAATTTTCGGTTTTAATAATGTTCCAGTACCCGCTAAACTTAATACCTCTATTACCCACAAAGATAAAACTGACTCGAGAGCTTTACTTAATCTTGTAGCCGACAGACTAAGTGACAATGGTTTTGCCGAAATTATGTCGAATTCACTTTCAAAATCGGCTTACTTAGAAACATTTGAGTCGAAAAAAATAAACTCGAAATTTGCCGTTACTATGCTCAATCCCCTGAGCAGTGAACTGAACACAATGAGACAATCTCTCCTTTTTAATGGAATGGAGGCCATAATTTACAACATCAACAGAAAAAATGGAAACCTAAAATTGTATGAATTTGGAAAGACCTATTTCAAATTTGACTCTGGGTACGAAGAAAACCAAGTACTAAGTTTGTTTGTAACAGGAAATGAGCACTCGGAGAATTGGAATAAAGAAGAAAAGCAAGTGGATTTCTTTTCAATTAAAAAAGAAGTAATAAACACCCTGAGTAGACTTGGAATATTGAAAAATCAGCTCATCCAGGCCACTAAGAACGAATTATTGGCAGAAGGTTTAGCAATTTCTATCAACAAAAAGCCAGTAGCTGACTTTGGACGAGTGAGCAAGAAAGTATATGCTCATTTTGGCATTAAACAACCCGTTTATTATGCTGAGATAAACTGGGACAGTGTTCTTCAATTAATGGTGATGAACAAAACCAAGTATAAAGAGTTGGCTAAATTTCCTTCTTCACGAAGAGACTTATCACTGTTGCTCGACAAGGAAATAAAATTTGAACAGATCCAAGAAATTGCCTCGAGAGCAGACAAAAAAATTCTGAAAGAAATAGGATTGTTTGATATCTATGAAGGAAAAAACTTACCTGAAGGAAAAAAATCCTACGCAGTAAGCTTTTTGTTCCAAGACGAAAACAAGACATTAGTAGATAATCAAATTGAGAAAATAATGACCAAAATACAAGGGGAATTAGAATCCAAACTTGGAGCTTCGCTGAGATAGTAAGTTTTAGCGTTTTGTTAGTAGAAAAAGATAACTTCTTTATTTTCAAAAACTGTCAATTTTGTGCTTGGATACTATCGGTTAAGTAACAAGAGCAACTTATTACGACCTTACAGATAACTCTGTAGAAGATCTGAAAAATTCCTAACTTTAAACAAACACGTATAAAATGAAACTTCCTTACGCACACAATCTAAAGGCTATTGCTGAATTAATCGACAGTAAATTCATTGGAAATCCGGATTTTTTAGTAACTGGAATAAATGAAATTCATCAAGTAGAATCAGGAGACTTAGTATTTGTGGATAACGAAAAATACTATAACAAAGCACTTAATTCTGCTGCTACAACAATTCTAATCAACAAAGAAGTAGAATGCCCAGAGGGAAAAGCTCTTATTATTTCAGAGAATCCTTTTAGAGATTTTAACAGGTTGACTAAGCATTTTAGCCCAGTGGAAATGTGGAGCAGAAAGAACCAAGAAATTGATGATTCTGCCCTGGTTTTTCCAAACGTAACTATAGGAAATAACGTGAAAGTTGGGAAAAACTCCATTCTATACCCGGGAGTGGTTATTTACAGCAATACAACCATTGGCGACCATGTAATTATTCATGCTAACACAGTAATTGGTGCAGATGCTTTTTATTTTCAAACAAAAGAAGACAAACACAATAAGCTTCATTCTTGTGGATCCGTTGTAATTGAAAATGACGTAGAAATTGGAGCAAGTTGTAGTATTGACAGAGGAGTAAGTGGCGTAACAAAAATTGGGGAAGGAACAAAAATTGATGGGCAAGTACATATTGGACACGATACCATAGTGGGCAAACATTGTCGATTTGCTGCACAAGTTGGGATTGCGGGTTGTGTGACTATTGAAGATAATGTAACGCTTTGGGGACAGGTGGGCGTACCGGCAAATTTAACTCTTAAAAAGAATTCAACAGCTCTTGGTCAAGCTGGAATAATGAAGGACACCGAGGAAGGAAAAACCTACCTAGGCAGTCCTGCAAAAGAAGCGCGAGATGAGTTCAAAGAAATGGCTTTGATTAAGAAACTACCAGAAATTTTGGGCCTTAAATAAATTCTTTTAGCGCAGAAAAATCTTCCCTGATTGCACTAAAAACTTGTTCACCCAGTTATTTATTGACCGAACACTCTCACTTACTTTCTCCCAATTTCTAAACGATTCACGATAGAATTACGGGGAATGATAGTGCAAAAAAAACGCAAACCTCAAACTCCTAGCTAGTTGTGTAACTTAAACCTATCAATTCGCTCGTACCAGTCTACTTTCATTTCGAACGAAACTTGTTGTTTTGTAATTCTCTCTTCTTGATTATTTAAGATTTCGATGACCTTTAGCCATAAATTTGGTTTGCTCTGCCAAAACACCTTATCAATAGAGAGTATAGTCATCAATAAATCTCCTTCATAAAATTTAGCCTTTACTAAGACATTCTCGTTCAAAATGTGAATAGATTGAACTATTACTTGTTCTACTTGAACTTTTTCATCATTGGAAAGGAGGAAGTCGATAAGAGTAGCTGAATTCATTATCTACATATAAAGGTGTGAGTAAATTGGAAGGACTAAAATAAAAGAGGAACTCTACAGCCCACCACCATTTTTCGTTGCGTCATCATTGTCCCAGACCTTAGGACAATCTGGCTTGGTAAGCCAAGTAAAACAAATAGAAAAAATAACTGGGCGATACCGAGAATTGAATGCACCAAAAGTAGACCTTCCTCCCTCCCATTGCCAAGCATTAAGAAGCGGTATTTCCACAGAAGGAATCGCATACCACATTTCACTAATTCTCACTCCTATTCCAAATTTGTAATGAATTTGAGCTCTCAATCTGGATGGATCCTCTTGGTAGGTCTCCTCAAAGCCTGTATTATCCTCTGACTCCAACTTTTGCGAAAACACATACTCTACATTTGCTCCTAAGGTATTCTGAAAAAAAATATTTTTGTTTATCGCTATCACATTATTCGCGTTAAACTGACCTCCCAAAGAATGGCTTTGGTAGGATTGGCTGTAAGCCGTGGTGTCGAACAACGAGAAATTCTCTCTTACCAAATCATAACTTTGACCAGCTCTTAATTGCTTGTAAAACACTCCATAATCAATGTAACTGATAGGCTTTTTAGTACTTAGCAATTTATATCTTCCTGCCTCCAAATACAAACCCAACTGCGATTGTTGTTCCAAATTGATCGCTGTAAGAACTTCTGGCTGAAAAGTATTGGTGGTAAGAACGGGGTCGTAATCGAAAAAATTAAATTTTGGTGTCGCAGTAGCTCCCACTCCAAAATACCACCCAGTGTTATTCAATGGTTTTATAAATGCTCCCATTTTTTGTGTTCGTTGTTTGCCTCCATATCTTTTGTATTGAGAGTAGGTAGATCCAATTCCTACAAACATCACATAGAGAATAAGGGTCACATAAGTTTTCATAATTGAGGCGTTTAATGGATTTATTTAGAATAAGCTCTTTTTATTGCCACTAAATGAGCAAAAAATACAATGGGCACAATAAAACAAGCTAGCCAGCTGAACGGAAAATAAAGGATAGCCACATTGGGTTGTTCTAGAGCTTGTGTTTGCAGTGGTGAAGGAACAGACAACATTGCATTGACTACAATGGCTTCAAGTAGTCCTAAAGACATGATATTCCAAATCAATACAAATGAATCGCTCAGCCAATCTTTTACAAAGTAACCCAATATTATAAAAGGCGCTGACAGGCCTGCAAAAATATCGAAGTTTACTCCCTCAAAAGTCATGAGAAAAGGAATAACCTGGTACGTTGCTAGACTGTACAACCCAATTTCGACAGGAATTCTTACAAGGTGAACTAAGTAAAGTGTTTTTAGGTCGAGGGAATCAATAAACCTTTTTCCTTTTTTTGAAAAAAATAAAACCACAACAAACAGAATAGCTGGCAACAGAAGGAGTACAAACCGTGGAGGAAAAGAAAAAGTATCTTCATAAAACATGGAGTAACTGAGCACGCCTTGAAGAATCAGCCAAGACAGCGAGAGAAGCAGAGCTTTCTTCGAACGGTTCGATGACATCCAGAGAATAATCACGGTAAATATCGTGCAAAGAATAAACAACACTGATAAAAATACAGGTAAGTCTCTCATGGATACTAATTATTAGTAAAAACTATCTCTTTTTTTATTCCAAAAATAAACCAAAATAAATCCTGCTATTGCCCCACCCAAATGAGCAAAATGGGCAATGTTATCCCATTCGAATCGGTTCACCCCTAAAAATAATTCCACCAACATATAGAACGGAATAAAAAACTTGGCTTTGATTGGAATGGGCAAAAATATGAGCATCAACTCTGTATTGGGAAACAAATAGGCAAAAGCTGCCAACAATCCCATGATTGCGCCAGAAGCTCCTACCATTCCAATATTATTGTAGTATTCTGCTTCAATTCCGGGTATGAGGTAGCTAGGATATTGTGACGAAAAATCTAAGACAGAAACAATACTTTTTATTTGTTCAATTTCAGAGTCGGAATAGGCAGCGAGTGCGGAGGAATAGTTGTAATAATTGAATAACAACTGAAGCAATAAAGCTCCAGCCGCTGAGACAAAATAAACAATTAAAAACTTTTTGCCACCCCAAACTTTTTCTAGTGTTGAGCCAAACATACCTAAAGCAAACATGTTAAAAAGTAAATGGGCAAAACTCCCGTGCATAAAAATGTGAGTCACCAACTGATGCGGCATAAAATACTCGCTCCCAATATTGTGCAGGGCAAGTAGTTCGCGATATTCTGGGAATACCTGAATCCCCAGAAACATAAGCACATTTATTATCAATAAATTTTTTACAACCTCAGGAAGGTTTCGTAGTAAATTACTAATCATTTAAAATAGTTTATCTAGTTCGTCTGTAGTGAATGTAAGGTAAGTTTTTTTTCCATTAATTGCATATTCTGGCTGATCACAAGCAAACAATTCGTCTATCAAGTTATTCATTTCTAGCTCCGTTAGTTGTTTTCCTTTCTTTATGGACATATTAAAAGCCATTGCACGCACCAAACTTTCTTGGATATTAAGGTTTAATTTATCTTGGTTGTTTTTTACTTGTTCCAATATTTGCTCGAAAGAACGCTGATAATCGGTGTCTTTTATACCAGAAGGAACTCCATTTATGGAAATAGTGTTTTTGCCAAATTCCACAATATCAAATCCCATTAACTGCACTTCCTCCCAAATTTCTTTTAAAAGAGCAAAGTTACTGGCTGAGAACTCTAGCTGAACTGGAAACAATTCTTTTTGGGAAGCAATCGAGTGATTTTGAATAGAAAACGAAAACTTCTCGTAGAGTATTCTTTCGTGAGCCTTTTGTTGATCGATGAGTATAAATCCAGATTTGATTTGCGAATAAATATATCGATTATGAACTTGGAATATTTTTTTATCCAAATCAATAGGCAATAACTCATTAGAATCTTGTTCTTTCTGGGCAGGAATAGTCTCTCTTTGTTGGGAGTAAAATTGCTGAAGGGCATCAATTTGTCGGGCAGAAGGAGTGTCGTTTCTATAACTTCCTTTGCTCGATTCCGATTTTCTTGAGACTTCTTTTTCAAAAGGATTAAATTGGGGATTCACCTTTATCTCAGGGACCTTAACTTCCATTCCCTTCTGAAAAGGTTCCACATTAAAACTAGTTTCTTGATCAAAATCCAACGAAGGAGCAACTTGGTACTTCCCTATCGATTGCTTAACGGCCGAATTCAAAATGGCATAAATAGCTTTTTCATCTTCAAATTTTATTTCTGTTTTGGTTGGATGAATGTTGATATCGATGCTAGCTGGATCCATGTCCATGTAGATAAAATAAGAAGGAAAACTCTTAGTAGGAATAAGATCCTGATAAGCTTGCATCACAGCGTAATTGAGATAACTATTCTTGATGTATCTTTTATTCACAAAAAAGAACTGCTCTCCTCTTGTTTTCTTGGCAAATTCGGGTTTACCAATAAATCCTATCAAATTAGTAATGGAGGTTTTTTCATCAATTGGTACGAGAGATTGATTGAATTTTTTTCCGAATACATTGACAATTCGTTGTCTCAAAGTTCCTTGTGGCAAATTAAAAATTTCGGAGCCATTGTGAGTCATTTTGAAAGATACTTCTGGGTGAGTGAGCGCCACTCTCTGAAATTCGTCAATGATATGTCGAGTCTCCACTTGATTTGATTTCAAGAAATTTCTTCTTGCCGGAATATTAAAGAACAAATTCTTGATAGCAATAGAGGTTCCGTTGGGTGTTTGAACAGGTTCTTGGGTTAGGATTTTACTTCCTTCGATGTCTATCTTTACACCCACCTCTTGGTCGTGAAGCTTTGTTTTCATTTCAACCTGAGCCACTGCTGCAATGGACGCCATTGCCTCACCTCTAAATCCTTTTGTTCGAATACTAAACAAATCATTCGTTTCTTTAATTTTGGAGGTGGCATGTCTCTCAAAACACATTCTAGCATCCGTTTCTCCCATTCCGCAACCATCATCAATTACCTGAATCAAGGTCTTACCGGCATCTTTAATAATTAGTTGAACATGAGTTGCTCCAGAATCTATTGAGTTTTCTAGTAATTCTTTCACAGCAGAAGCGGGCCTTTGCACCACTTCTCCTGCAGCAATTTGGTTGGCTACTGCATCTGGCAGAAGTTTTATGAGGTTTGACATAGGTAATTTTTACTGATCCAAAAATACAAGTAAATCAACGGTTTGACAAGATAAAACCACTCAGATTATTGACAAGTTTTACACGGTTTTGGATTGCTCTTTATATTGGGCTTCGAGTCATTTTTCTTTCAGAAAAACCCTCATCTTGCAAATAATACTTAACTGAACCCTGAGGAATTTGTTCTGTTTTTCACAGAATAAATACTCTCGAAGGGTGGTTTGATAAAAGAAGAAAAACTGACTGAAAGAGCAGCTTTACCTCACTTCTTTCTCGACAAATGAAATATTGTGTTGTTCTAACTCTCTTAAAATGGGTTCGTAATATTCTCTGGAAATCGGGAGGTCCACCCCTGTAGATTGAATAGTACCGTCTAATATCAATTTACAACAAATGCCAACAGGCAATCCTACAGTATTACTCATGGCTGTGTACGTTTGATCTTCACCAATGGATACCATACTTGAGTGTATTTCTTTTGTCTCTCCCGTTTTAGTTTTGTACACCAGTTTGTGCCACATCACAATCATATCTTTATCTTCAGGCTCTAGCGTCCATTTCTCTTCCAGAATTTTTTGCAAAATTTGAGCTGGTGTTGCGTTTTTTAAGCCCACTTTTGTTTCTTCAAATATCCCAAGCCACACTAGCTTTTCCCATAATGTGTCGTCTTGTTCAATTTTTAAATAATGCCTCAATTTTAGTTCAACGGAATCCGAAGGACTATACGCCAAAAATGAATTGATAAAGTCTCTGTAAGTCATTTCTTCAGTGTTTTCCATCGTGTAACTATCATCTGTAGCTCCTATTTGTACAAACACGTCCCAAGCTCTTGAAAAACCAACTCGTCTTAGCGTTCCTCTGTAGATAGTATTTATCTTCTCCAATCCGTAAACAGACTGATATTTGAGTGAATCTCTGTTGGCGATACCTTCAAATTTTCCAAAACCATCGATATCAATAAATTCTGTTCGTCTAAATAATTTGTTGTAAGGAATATATTTGAACTGATTTTCTTCAATAAATTTTGCACATCCGCCTTGACCTGCTATTACTACATTCCTTGGATTCCAAGTAAACTTATAATTCCACGGGTTATTGTCGCTCTCGGGCGCAACTAAGCCCCCGGTAAAAGACTCAAAATTGAGTATTTCTCCGCCATTGTCTTTTATTTCATTGATAAGTTTCATCGCACTCATGTGGTCTATTCCGGGATCAACACCTAGTTCATTCATTATCAACACACCGGCATCTTTTGCTGCCGAATCCAGTGCTTTCACTTCTGGAGAAATATAGGACGGAGTTACAACATTCTTTTTTTGTCGAATTGCCTCTTCTATTACGTGAATATGCATGCTCGCAGGCAACATTGAAACAACTAAATCTGCCTGCTCCACTTCCCTGATCACCTGAGATTTATCGAATACATCAAATTCAACGGCTTCTGCTTGAGGATGACTTGCAATTTTGTTTTTTGCCATTGACAGATCTCTGTCACAAACTCTGAGAAACCAGTTGTTTTCTTCTGCTTGTTGAACTAAATATCTGATTAAACTTGAGGAGGAGCGTCCTGCTCCCAAAATTGCAATTTTTTTCATAAAGGTATTAACGTTTTTTTCGAAATTAAGGTTTTCACAAATAGTATGCAACCTGTTAAATTTTATTGTTATCAACAACTAATAAATTTCCTTAGTGACCCCACAATTTTTATAGATTTCCTAGTAACTTTACGGGAATGAAAACCTCAACACACATACATTATCAGCAGCGAATGAAGGCGCTGATTGAACTTAAAAACTTACAAAAAAAGAAGCTGAAGAAAATTCTATTAGGACGAATTGTTAGTTTTCTTATAATTCTTTGCTTAATTACCCTAGCTCTATCCACAAACCAGAGTAATTTCCTCTTTGGAGTGATTCCTTTTTTGCTCATTTTTGGATTTTTAGTCCAAAAAAACCGAAAAGAGAATGAGAAACTGTTATTAATTGAAAAAAAAATTGAAACAAACCAAGAAGAAGTTCAAGCTCTAGACGGAAATTATAGTTCATTCCAAAACGGGAAGGAATTTGTAAATTCTTCCCATGAATTCACGCATGATTTAGATATTTTCGGAGAAAAATCCTTGTTCCAAACAATTAATAGAACTAGTTCCTCTGCCTCTGCCTCGAAGCTTGCCAAGATACTTTCTCAGCCATTTACCAGTGAAAAAAGGATTCTCAATCGACAGCGTGCTATTCAAGAGTTAAAAGAGAAACCAATATGGAGGGAGGAGTTCAGAGCTAAAGGGAAATTGTATTTCACCGAGAAAAAATCAATCGACCTACTTACTTCTTGGAAAAATCAAGAAATAGCTCTTTTTGAAAACGAAACTATTTGGAGGCTTCTTTTTGTTTTTATTCCCGTTGTAATGACCTTGTCTATCATTTTGGCTTATTACGCGATGATTCCCTGGTTGTTCGAGTTGTTGCTAGCTCTAATTCCACTAGGTATTACAGGGCGACATCTAAAAATAATCAATACCCAACATGTAAAAATCTCAACCTTTTTACCTCTTCTGAACCAACACACTCTCTTGGTGGCAGAAATAGAAAACGAAATTTTTTCTTCGGAAATTTTACTTGATATTCAGTCAACACTTTTTTCTGATAATTCTGCTGCATCGCAAAAAATTGCGGAACTTGCACAACTAGCCAATCAATTTGACAATCGCAGCAATCCGATCTTTGCACTGTTGTCAAATTCACTTTTCTTATGGGATTTACGGTACTTGTTTAGACTAAAAAAATGGCTAAAGAAAAACGAACATGAACTGCCGAAGTGGTTTAAAGCGACTCATGAAATTGAATCTTATGCAAGTTTTGCTACCTTTTGGTTTAATAATCCTAATTTTTCTCTCCCTCAAATCTCAAAGGAGGTACTTTTAAAATCACAGGAATTGGCTCATCCTCTGATGCATTCAAGGAATCGTATTGCCAATGATTTCGACATACAGAATCTCCAAGAATTTGTTATTATCACAGGTGCAAATATGGCAGGAAAAAGTACATTTTTGAGAGCTATTGGAGTAAATTTAGTATTGGCAAACTGCGGTGCCCCTGTTTGCGCAAAACAATTTGTTTTTAGACCTACACCTTTATATTCGAGCATGAGAACAACAGATTCTCTGTCGAACAACGAGTCCTATTTTTATTCGGAACTAAAAAGACTTCAATCAATAGTAGATAAGCTAAAAAAAGGAGAAACCCTGTTTGTGATTTTGGATGAAATATTGAAAGGAACAAACTCAAAGGACAAAGCGGAAGGCTCAAAAAAATTCATCAAACAACTCCTAACCCATCAAGCTGCAGGAATTATCGCTACTCACGATTTATCTCTTTGTGCTGTGAAAGAAGAATTCCCTGATCATATTGAAAACAAATATTTTGATGTGGAAATCGAACAAGACCAACTCGTGTTTGATTACACCCTAAAAGAAGGTATTTGTTCAAACATGAATGCCGAGTTTTTAATGAAAAAGATGGGAATTACAGAGTAAAAAGTTACTTCAAGTATTTGATTATCATCAAAATAATACAAAATAAAAACATGTAAATAGACAATCTATTTATCCCTTGCATGGTTTTGTGAGAAGCATTTATGTTCTCCTCCTCATTTCTTTGAAAAAAAGTTCGAGGGTTTAAATAATATAAAATTTTCTTAATCATACGCTCTTTGTTTGTTCAGTTTGAGTTATAAAATTAGAATAAATTAGCTTAACATTTTTGTAAAAAATAACATTAGAACAAATACCGAAAGACAACCTTCACGTCAGATCTAATATTGCCCTGAATTTCTTCCAGACCGCTGAGCAAGGTCTCTTCATTTCTATAATTCCAAACTCCGTAACGAACCCAAAAATCAAATTTCTTACGATACTTATAACGTGCGGTTAAATAAAATCGGGAGCCCACTCTGTAATATGCGGGTATGTAAAAATAATACAAGACATCATTTTCGTAGGCATAGATTCGTGCATTGAATGACTGAGCATCGAATAAGGCATACCTGGCCGTAATCGAATAAGACTTAGATTTTGGTTTAAATACGACATCTTGATAAGCCAAAAATCCAAACTCTGTGCTCATTTCTCCTTTCTGGTACTCGGTTACCTCTACCCTATTTCTCAAACTTAAATAATCGGTAATTTTCATAGACACATTCAGTCTATAGTTGGTTCTTGATTCGTTCACCAACTCATAAGTGGCTGATTCTATTTGATTGTTATTTACCTCGCGTACTTGCTTTCGGTAACGAATATAGGCCATAAAGTTTCTGGACCTTCTATACTGAAGCTGAGTAATGTATTCGTTACCACTTGAATTTGGGGCATAAGTTTGAAATCGCATCCAAGGAAAAGTAAAAAAATCCATTGAACCTGTCAGGGTAAAATACTTGGTTAAACTAGCATCAAATCCCATAAAAATTCCTTTTTCATTCCAAGAGTTACTGCTTTCTGACAAGCCATTACTCAATAAATTTTGATAGTCTGTTCCATAATCTCGGTGAAGAATCGAAATCGAAAATCGGGAATCTAAGGAGACTAACACTCCATTTACATAGGCGATTCCGCCATTTGCACTGCGAGAAAATTCGCCAAAAAAATTAAAATTTCTATAGACGTAATTGTAATCTATTCCTGTCACATAATTTTTATTATCCGAGAATTCGAACAGATTGTAAAAACTTAAACTTCGTTGAAATTCGCCCCCATATCTGGACGCAAAGGCTGTTGCACCCACTCTCAAAGCAGAAGAAACAAACTCTAACCGACCACCAAAATGAGTTTCTAAAATTGCATCTTTGTTTTCAAACTCTGCAATAGTTCGATGAAATCCACTGTTTTGAAGGGAAGAAAAAGCAATTTCATTGGTAAAGTTATCTAGTGTATCTGTAATATTGGCATCAATTTTCTTGCGCGAAAAAAAAGCTGAAAGATGAATCTTTTCTATAAGTTCAAATGTAGCAGCTCCTCCTCGCAAAAAATTATTTTCATCGGCCGAGGCATATTGCCTTATTCCTACTGCATTTCGTTTCACCGTGCTGATATCTACCGATTTTCCGAAAGCCAATCCACTCCAAAGCGTCAATCCTTGGCCAACCTGAAAATGATAATCTCCCAAAGCCAGTGCCTTCAGTCTTCCAAAATCTTTAAGAAAAAAATGTGCCGAATAATAATCAAATCCTTGAGATTGACTTCCTCGAAAAAACTCTTCTCCTTGGTCTTTTTCGGCAGTGATTCCTGCGCTAATCTTGTTGAGATACCTAAAGCGATATCGCACAAAAAGTTTATCGGGACTCCCCAAATAGCGCGTATCGTTCTCCTGTTCTTTCTGGGAATATCCTTTTTTTTCTTGTAAATCACGAATATTCCTGATGTAGAGCTCGTTGGAACTATTTTTTATTATTTCTCTCACCGATACATTGGGCGCGAATAATTCGGACGAGACAAAAGAAAAGGGTAAAATATTTCGGATTGTCAGTAAATCAAAAGTTTCGACCGACTGCAATTCGTAAATCGTCATTAATTTGCCAGTCGTCTCGATGTGTTTTTTTAAATTCACCACTTGAACTTCCGAGAGTAAACTAAGTTCCAACAACACCTCAATTTGTTTTATATTGTTTAAATTGACTGGGTGATCATAGTAGTAATAGAGATTATCAAACAAAGTAGAATAGTCAATGCTTTCATTGTCGCCTCCTATGTATTCTATTCGCGCTTCGATAATGTCATTCTTCTCCTCGGATTTTGTCTGAGCCAGCGTGAATTGATTTGCACTTATCAGCAGAAACAAAAGTAGTATTTCTATTTTTATGCTCACAGCGAATACCTTAGACCCAAACTGGGAGTTAACCCCAAAGCTGGGTGGAATGCGGAAGAAAAATCGAGGTGAAATTCACCTTTCACTAAACCAAAACCAATAGTAGGGATGGATGGATTGGTACTAATTCCTGCCCGAATGTATAAGTTATCGACCGGAAAATATTCTACACCCATTTTTACCGAAAAAGGAAGCTCGATGTCTTTTTCTATTTCCACATTTCCTCTTACTTTCTCCGAAAACTTATAGGACACACCCAGATTCATAATGGCAGGAATCTCCTCGTTTTGGTAGTCATTTAGTTTGGTTTGAGTTGGGTTAAACAGATGAAACCCTATTTGAATTTTGTCAGTAGGTTTGGCCAAAAGGCTAAGCTCAGCCGTTATGTTTTGAGTTCTTCCGTAATTGTTACCCAATCGCAGCGAGTGATAATTCAACCGAATTCCGAGATTTATTTTTTCTGAAAGTTTCATTCCGTACCCCAAGCCAATTTTTGAGTCCATGTACAATTGATCACCCGTACCTGTATAGTTTACACCAAATGTTCCTCTTGTTGTTGGAATAGATACGGCCAAGGATTGTACGCCTAAAGATTTTAGTAAAAACCTACTTTCATAAGAAACGCCAAAACTAACAGAGCGAAGGTCTGCTAAAGCAGCTTGATTGAAACGAATAGCCCAAACATCTGCAATACACAAGCCGGTATTTCCCATTCCCGATGCCCTCCCTCCCACCGGTAGATTATCATTTCCCGCATTAAGAAAAAGAGGGAATAGTAAAAAAATGACAAAAAGCTTATTCATCCAAGGCTATTTTGTTAAATATAACCCAAATGAAGAGTTCTAGAAAGAAAAGCGAGCCTAAATTATTCTGTTTTTCGGCTAAATTTTGAAACAATAATGAAGTTTACTGACGTGTTCTGGCAAATTTTCTCCTCCGCAAATAGTTGTAAAACAACCCGAATATTACCAATACAAAAATGGGGACAAATACGTTGATTGCTTTCCAAAAAGATCTGTCTCTTTTCACTTTTGCCTTATCCAATGGACGCAAAGTGATAGTTTTGCTACGAAGAGGAATTAATTCATCAATTCCCATTAAATCCTCCATGGCATTGACAAAAAACTCTTTGTTACCGAATGTTGCAGCTCTATCGTATCGATCATAGTTAATATTCATTGGTCTTACAATCATTACTCCCTTATTGTTAGGAAAAGAATCTACTTCCCCCTGAATAATGTCTCCATCACTTATTACTAGCATTTTGTTTTGTATGCTTTCATTTTTGTGTTTGATGGGTGTGTTTTTAAAATAAGTGTCCGTCAATCTATTTCTAAAACTTGACTTAAAAGTTCCGGAAAGCATTGCTGCAACGACCTGATAGGGCTGAGAATTATATTTTAGAGCTTCCGGTTTAAGATTGATCATTTGGTAATTGATACGAACAGGAACTTTGTAGGTCATCGCATTTTCAGAACTCTGCAATAACGGAGTTTTCACAATGTTTTCGGTTTTCAGTAAATCCAGAGTTCCAGCATACTTCAATCTTACAGGGTCGAGGTTATCTACTACAGAGTTTTTTATTCGCCATGAGTTCATTACCGGATGGTAATACCAAGGATACAAATTACCTCCTAAGGGTATTTTGGCCGAATTAACATCTATCAAAAGATTTTTATTGAACCGAACCCCATAATTAAATAGTTGGGCGTCAATGTCGTTCAAATTTCTCTCCAATCCAAAGGTCTCTTCATTTATGTTTAAGGAATCAATGTCCACCTCAACCATATCAATTAGCCAAGCAACTTTTCCACCGTTCATAATAAACTGATCGATGATGTATTTGTCTTTTTCTGAAATGGGCTTTGTTGGTTTTGCAATTACTAACGCATCAAAAGATTTAAGTGCATTAATTCTTCCTTTTATTTCCACATCTTCCACTGCATGAAACTTGGATAGTTCGTAAGTCACGTCATACCTCTGAATTTCTCTAAGCTCTCCGTGTCCTTGCAAGAATCCAATTTTCTTTCTATTAGGACTAACGGCTTTGTATATCCCTTCTAAAAGTTGGTATTCCAACTCATTAATTAAGTTTTCTATGGGTATCAACTCTATGGGAACCGGTATCGCAATGCCCGAATTAGGATCTAAATTACTGGGACCTAAAATTTGAATTGGAATATTTTTGTTGTCAACAGTTCGCAGAATTATTCCTCCAAACAACAAGTTATCTTTTTTGGTTCCACCCACGATGGAAGTAACTTTTGTAGGCTTTAGACCAAACTCATACAATTGGGTATACACCTCATTTTTTCTTGTTTCGTCCTCTGCCGGATCGATAAACTCATAGTAAATATTTGCTCCTCCAAACGCTTTTAATTCACTCAACTTCTCCTGGAGAGCGGATTGAAGTTTTCTTAATTCTGGTGGAAGGTCTCCCTCCAAATACACTTCAAATCTCAACTCATCGCGTATCAATGAGTCGTTCTGCAATATGTCTATCGTTTTTTCGGAGAGAGAATGGATTTTTTCCTCCGTCAAATCAACTCGAAAAAATTTTTTGGAACCAATATAATTTGTCAGTAATACCACCAAGGCAACTGACACAATTTGTATCGCTAATTTTGTTGTTCCGTTCATTATTTTCCTCGTTTTAAACTTAATTTGGTAGCCAATAAAAAGATCACTATCAAACTAATAAAGTACAACAAATCTCTGCTATCTATTACTCCTCTTTGAATGGATGAGTAATGCTCTTCAATCCCAAAATTCTTAATAAAGTAAGCCGTTTCGCCAGATTCTATATTGTTTCCAATAAAATCAAATCCAAGATATACCATAAAACACAAGACCACTGCTACCAAAAATGAGACAATTTGGTTAGTTGAAAGTGACGAAGCAAACAAACCAACTGACAAAAAACTGGCTCCTAAAAAAAACAGACCAATGTAAGAACCTATCGTTCCCCCTGAGTCAATATTCCCAACTGGATTTCCTAATTGAACCACAGAAAAATAATAGACCAAAGTGGGTAATAAACTAAGAACCAACAAAATGATTCCTGCAAAATATTTGGCCAAAACGATTTGGAAATCGGTGATAGGCTTAGTAAACAACAATTCAAGGGTTTGCATCCTTCGTTCTTCCGCAAACAGACGCATGGTAATTGCGGGGATTAAGAATAAAAAAATGGCGGGTGCATTCGTAAATAAAAATCCTAAATCAGAAAAACCAGAATCGAATACGTTAGTCTCTCCTGGAATTACCCACATGAACAAACCAATGGAAAGCAAAAATATGACAATGGTAATGTAGCCAACCAGAGAACTAAAAAAACTCCCAACTTCTTTTTTTATAAGTGAATACATGTGTTACTTTTTCTTGAATGACATCAATAAAGAAAATACTCTATCTATGTCTTCATTTTTTACGACCAACGTAATTTCGTTGGTTGTGGAAATAATTTCAAAAATATTAATGTTCTCCCAAGCTATTTTTTTCAGCAGAAAGTAATAGGCACCAGGAACATTAAAATCTGGCAAACGAAGAGTAACCGAGGATAAATCTTCCATTTTGAACAAGAGAGTTTCGTCTTTGAACAACTCCTCCACCTTTGCAGATAATGATTTAATTACCACAATGTTAGACTCGTAAACTCCTTGCGAAACCGTACAAAAACCATCCACTTTATCGCTCGACTCTTTCAATAATTTCATTTGAGCCGTAGCCAAAGTAGGCGAATTCTTAAAAGCATAGTCATTCAGATTACTTCGGATGATGATGTCACCCAAAGAATTCATGAATTTTTCTATTTTCCCATTAATGGAATTAAATTTCTCAAATTCCATTCTGTTTATTGCCATTACCAAGGCCCCAGTCTTAACAGGTTTCCCCAATTCTTCTTCCACTTTTGGCTGAAGCATTCTGGCCAATGATGAGATGTTTATTAGGTCTTCTGCAATAGATTCCTCCAAAAATGGGGAGGAAGATATTTCTCTTTCAATAATTTTTGAAATTGTGCTCATTCTTTCGCTTTACTTCTTTTTCTTTACGA
Organism: Flavobacteriales bacterium; assembly: GCA_965658995.1. GTDB lineage: Bacteria > Bacteroidota > Bacteroidia > Flavobacteriales_D > CAJJDF01 > CAJJDF01. Next base: position 83,546 of record CBFHVI010000006.1, read on the forward strand.
CACAAAAATAAGGAGGATTTTTCTACTAAAAAAGACATTATGTTTCTTTTTTAACAAAAATTAATAAATTACCTGTTTTTTTACACATTTCTGTTAATAAACTAATTTTTTGTTTTTTCGAAGATAGCAATTGTCTCAATGTGCGCAGTATGAGGAAATTGATCCACAAAACTAATTTTTACCAGTGCGTACCCATTTTCCTTAAGAACCTCAATATCTCGAGATTGAGTTGCTGGGTTACAAGATACATAAACGATACGCTGTGCATTAATTTGCGAAACCTTCAACAACGTCTTTGGCGCTATTCCTCCTCTTGGTGGATCCAACACAATGGTCTTTATTTTTCCAGCATATTGAGGATACTGGGTCAAAAATTTACCCACATCTGCCGCAAACCATTTTGCTGTTTCCACGTTATTTCTTTTTGCATTCTCTTTCGCATTTTCTATTGCTTCAGACACAATATCAACGCCAATTACTTGCACTCCTGTTTTCTTCGAAATGAGCTGTCCTATTGTACCCGTCCCACAGAATAAGTCCATCACTGTATCTTCTTCCGAATAGACAGTGCCTTCCATAACATACTCAATTACTTTGGAATACAATCTTTCTGCCGATTTTGGGTTGGTTTGAAAAAAACTTTGCATACTCACTTCAAAAGATAGTCCTAGCAAATTTTCTTGTATCAAATTTTCTCCAAATAGCATTTCATACTCATTCTCATCATTGTGAGATCGTTCTCCCAAACTATCGTTGATTGTGTGCAAAATTCCCGCCACTCTCTCACCAAATAGTCCGAGGACAAAATCTACAAAAGCATGTTTATCAAAATGAACTAGTCCAGTAGCCGAAGTGGTAAGATTCAATAACAAGTGATTATTGGAAAAAGATTTTCTTACCGTTAAATATCTGTAAAACCCATGCTTTTTTGGTGGATGCCATGCTGGCAACCCAGTTTTTTCAAGATAATCTCGAACTTCTTTTAATTTATTTTCAAATTCTTCGTCAAATAACCCAGAATCTTTGTCCAAACTCTCCACAATCCACCAAGTTCCTCTTCGCTTAAAACCCAAAGCAAATTCATCGTCCAGGGTTTCATGTTGTTCAAAGTCGTAACGAATTGTACTAAAGGCGTACTCCATTTTATTTCGGTAATGAAAACTCGCTGGAGACTCTATGTAATTGTCAAACAACTCTTCAATATTGACAACTTTTCCTATTCTCCTGAACTGTTCGATCGTAGTTCTCTGCTTGTATTCCCTTTGTTTTTCCACAGGCAAGGTTAAATAGGGAGCTCCAGATATTGGTTGAAAATCCATCTTTACCTCCTCAGGAGATGGCGATACAATTTCAATCAATTTGCCCTCCAAGTGCTTTTTGCGCTTTTTAAATATTCTCACCTTCACCTTTTGTCCGGGAATTGTATTCGAAACAAACATCACTATTTTACTCTCACCTACTTGGAGTTTTGCCAATCCTTTGCCTCCAAAAGCCATGTCTTCAATCTCAATTTCCAGGATATTTCCTTTTTTAATCTCTTGCGGGGTGTAGGTATTCATTTCGTTTAATTTTAGGTGCGAAATTAAGAGTTTTTTATCGGTTTATTCGGGTAAAGTGTTTTTTCTTCCCTCTGTATTATTCTTATTCAAATAGACTCAATTTTTATTAATTTAAATTGGGGTAAGAGCCTCAACTTCTCCCACTTTTGGTAAATACGGTAAAACAACTTTTTTAATAATAGTCTCCATTTCAGCCAACAACTTTTTTCTTACAAAATGTTTGTGAACAGCAAGTCCCACTGTTCTCACCGGAACAGGAGAACAAAACGGAACTATGTGTTTCCTTTGATCTTCAGAAATCTCCAACCCAGACAAATAAGGCAGAATTGTCACACCTTTATTCGCTTTGGTAAACCTCATTAGGCTATCAATTGATCCAGCCTTGAACTCAATGTTTATTGATTTTTCTGACTCCTTGTTAGACGAATCACAAATTTTACGCACTTGTGTTCGCAAGCAATGTCCTTCCTCCAAAAACCATAAATCAGAATAATCTAGTTCCTCTATTGAAAACTGAGAAGGAGGTCTTGATGATTTACAGTCAAATACAAAAAACGGTTCTTCGTACAAGGCTTTTTCTTCCAACTCTTTGTCGTCAATAGAAATAGCCAAAATTCCTACATCTAAATTACGTGCTATTAGTTCTCGTTGAATATTCTCAGTTGTAGTTTCTGTCACAATCATCTTCACTTTTGGATAACGAGCAGCAAATGTCTTAAGAAACAAAGGCAACAAATAAGGCGAAATAGTTGGAATTATCCCAATCCTTAATTCTCCCACCAACTCTCCTTTCATTTCCTGAACCGAATTTTCGAGGGATTCAAATTCATGAAAAAGTATTCTCATTCTATCAATTAACACCTCTCCCTCTTTCGTAATACTTACTGGTTTTGTTTTTCGATTAAAAATATAAATTCCCAACTCGTCTTCGAGTTTATTAATCATAGTACTTAACGTGGATTGAGTCACAAAACAAGAGTCGGCAGCTGTTTCAAAGTGAGCATATTTAGCTACAGCAAGTACATATTTTATTTGTTGTATTGTCATGCAACAAACATACAGATAATATTCATAAAATCAATATACCAATCTAAATTATCATTTTTATAAATAAAAAATTCCCTTAACTTTGCATAAACCTTAACAACAAACAATTATGAAACAGATAAAACAGTTAGGCTTAGCAATTGTTTCCAGCGCATTGCTTTTTTCATGTAGTGAAAAAAATACGGAATACGATGGAATGACAGGAGCAACCATGAAAAGCAAATCGAACAAAAGCGTTAGCGAAAACAACGACTGGTGGCCAAACAGGCTCAACCTCGATATTTTGAGACAAAACTCAGAATTGTCCAATCCATTGGGAGAAAATTTTGAGTATGCCGAAGCATTCAAAACCTTGGATTACGAATCATTAAAAAAAGACATAAAAGCAGCACTGACCGATAGCAAAGACTGGTGGCCAGCCGATTACGGAAACTATGGAGGATTGTTTATCCGCATGGCTTGGCACAGTGCAGGAACCTACCGAACCGCTGACGGAAGGGGAGGCTCGCGCGCTGGGCAACAGCGATTTGCACCGCTAAATAGCTGGCCAGACAACGCCAACCTAGACAAAGCACGAAGATTGCTTTGGCCTATAAAACAGAAATATGGGCAACAAATCTCTTGGGCAGATTTGTTGGTGCTCACCGGAAATGTAGCCTTGGAATCTATGGGATTCAAAACTTTTGGATTCTCGGGAGGACGAGTAGATACTTGGGAACCAGCCAAAGACATCTATTGGGGGAAAGAAGAAAAATGGCTGGATGACAAGCGATATTCGGGCGATAGAGAACTCGAAAACCCACTAGCAGCCGTACAAATGGGATTGATATATGTAAATCCTGAAGGACCCAACGGAAACCCAGATCCTGTATTGGCAGCCAAAGACATCAGAGAAACTTTTGGGAGAATGGGAATGAATGACGAAGAAACGGTAGCACTTATTGCCGGTGGTCACACCCTAGGAAAAACTCACGGAGCAGGACCAGCATCGCATGTAGGCCCAGAGCCAGAAGCAGCTGACATTACTGAGCAAGGATTTGGATGGAAAAGCGATTACAAATCTGGAAAAGGACCCGACCAAATCACCTCTGGATTGGAAGTAATATGGACACAAACCCCCACAAAATGGAGCCATTTGTTTTTTATGAATTTGTTTGAAAACGAATGGGAATTGGTAAAAAGTCCAGCAGGAGCTCACCAGTGGGAAGCCAAAGATTCAAAAATGCTTGTACCCGATGCATTTGACCCAGAAAAAAAACACAAACCTACCATGCTCACAACGGATTTATCGTTGAGATTTGATCCTGTGTACGAAAAAATTTCAAGAGATTTTTACGAAAATCCAGAAAAATTTGATGAGGCATTTGCCAAAGCTTGGTTCAAATTGACCCACCGAGACATGGGACCAAAAACGGCCTACATCGGTCCAGAAGCTCCTACCGAAGACATGATTTGGCAAGATCCCGTGCCTGCTGCAACGTACCAAATAATAAATGCACAAGACATCCAAGGATTGAAAACCAAAATAGAAAACTCAGGACTCACCGTTACAGAAATGGTGACCACCGCCTGGGCATCGGCAAGTACTTACCGCCAATCGGACAGAAGAGGTGGTGCAAATGGAGCCAGAATACAATTGGCACCCCAAAAAGATTGGGAAGTAAACAATCCTACTCAACTAAAAAAAGTATTGAAAGTATTGGAAAACATTCAAACTGAATTTAATACTAAATCTACTGCAAAGCAAGTGTCTATGGCAGATTTGATTGTACTTGCTGGAGTGGTGGGAGTAGAAAAAGCGGCTGCCAATGCAGGACAATCTATTTTGGTGCCGTTTACCCCAGGAAGAACCGATGCTAGCCAAGAACAAACGGATGTAAACTCTTTTGGTTTGCTAGAGCCAATGGCTGATGGATTCAGAAATTATTTGAAAACCAAATACACCGTATCTACAGAAGAATTGTTGATAGACAAAGCTCAGCTACTTGGACTCACTGCCCCAGAAATGACTGTACTGGTAGGTGGAATGAGAGCCATTGGTGCCAACTACGACAATTCGGAAACAGGATTGTTCACTGCCAAAAGAGAACACCTCTCCAACGAATGGTTTGTGAACCTACTCTCGATGAGCACCGAATGGAAAGCAACAGACGACACAAAAGAAAAATTTGTGGGAACTGACCGAGCTTCTGGCGACAAAAAATGGCAAGCCACAAGAGCCGACCTTATTTTTGGTTCCAATTCTGAACTGAGAGCACTGGCCGAAGTGTACGGTAGCTCCGATGCCAACGAACGATTTGTAAAAGAATTTGTGGCTGCATGGAACAAAGTAATGATGGCGGATAGATTTGATTTGAAGAAATAACTTAACCCATCCATTTTATAGATTGGCTCAAGATTCCCTTGGGCCATTTTTTTGTTTCAAACTAAAAAAACATCCAAAATATTTTCAAATGTTAAATATCTAACTATTTTTGTTAAATATTTAAAATAAATATGAAAGTAATCAAATTTGGAGGCACTTCTTTAGGCACTCCGGACAGAATGAAAAAAGTGGCTGAACTCATAGCCAATGAACAGGCAATAGTCGTGCTTTCTGCAATAAGCGGAACCACCAATTCCCTTGCCGACATTGCACAACTCCTCTTCCAAAACGAGCGAAATAAAGCTAAAAAACAAATTGAAACACTAAAGAATAGTTACCAAACTTTTGTGAATGAATTGCTTTCCTCAGCTACTCAGCAAAAAAAAGCGCATGACTTGGTGGCAAGTCATTTCTCGCACATCGATTCCTTTACCGAAGATTTGTTTACCATTCACGAAGAAAAAACCATTTTGGCACAAGGCGAACTGCTTTCCACTGCCCTATTTCAGTTGTACATGGAAGAAATAGGAGTCCATTCTTGTTTGTTACCCGCCTTGGATTTTATGCGAATAGACAAAGACTTAGAGCCCGATAGTTTTTACATCAAGCACAACATAGAAAGAGAACTCACTCATTGCCAAAGCAATTTGCACATCACGCAAGGGTATATTTGTCGTAATGTTTTTGGAGAAATAGACAACCTAAAACGAGGAGGAAGCGATTATTCTGCCTCGCTGATAGGGGCTGCTATCCAGGCTTCCGAAATAGAAATATGGACCGACATCGATGGCATGCACAACAATGATCCTAGAGTAGTAGAAGGCACTTTTTCTATCGAACATTTGTCGTACGATGAAGCAGCAGAGCTTGCGTATTTTGGTGCCAAAATTTTGCATCCTGCCAGCGTGTATCCCGCTCAGTTGTGCAACATTCCTATCTTTCTCAAAAACACTCTAGAACCTAACAAAAATGGCACAAAAATAGAACAGCAAGTGGGGGACAGAGAGTTTACTGCCATTGCTGCCAAAGACGGAATTACCGCTATCAAGATAAAATCTGGAAGGATGCTTTTGGCTTATGGTTTTTTGCGCAAAATCTTCGATATTTTTGAACGTTACAAAACTCCAATTGACGTAATTACCACCTCAGAAGTTGCGGTATCACTAACCATTGATGACAATACCAATCTGGATGCCATCCAAGAAGAATTACGCTATTTGGGTGAAGTAGAAATCAACAAAAACTTATCGATTGTGTGCGTGGTAGGAAATTTTTCGCACGACACCATGGGATCGGGAAACAAGATTTTTACCAGTCTCCAGCAAATTCCTATCCGAATGGTTTCATATGGCGGAAGTCAGCACAATGTATCGATAGTAATAGAATCCGACTACAAAAAAGAGGCGTTGGTTTCTTTGAATAATGGACTTTTTAACAAAAATTAAGATGAAAAAAAAAGCTCTTATTCAGCACAAAACTCCTTATTACCAATACAATTTGGACTTGCTCAACCAAACTTTGGACCTAGCACAAACTCATGCCAAAAAGTACGGCTACCACATTCATTACGCCCTGAAAGCCAACACGAACGACCGCATCTTGGAGATTATCCAATCCAAAGGTTTAGGAGCCGATTGCGTGAGTGGAAATGAAGTAAATAAAGCCATTGAAAAGGGATTTGCGCCTAATCAAATTGCTTTTGCAGGAGTAGGAAAATCGGACGAAGAAATACAGATAGGGTTGGAACACGAGATTTTTACGTTCAATTGCGAGTCGGTAGAAGAAATAGAAGTGATAAACGACTTGGCAGCGCAACAAAACAAAACAGCCAACATTGCCCTTAGACTAAACCCAAATGTGGATGCCAAAACTCACAAATACATTACGACAGGGCTGGAAGAAAACAAATTTGGAATCAATCATTTGGAGTTAAAAAATTTACTTACCAAATTGCCCTTACTCACTCATATCAAAGTCACTGGGTTGCATTTTCATATTGGGTCGCAAATTACCTCGATGACTCCGTTCAAAAATTTATGTATTCGTGTAAACGAGCTCAACCATTGGTTTTTGGAAAGAGGAGTGCGCATAGAACACCTGAACTTAGGTGGTGGTTTGGGGATTGATTACCAACATCCCACCGAAAAAACAATTCCAGACTTTGAATTGTTTTTTGGAGTTTTCAAGCAATTTTTGGAACCTCAACCTCACCAAGAGATTCATTTTGAATTAGGCAGAAGTTTGGTTGCCAATTGTGGAAGTTTGATAACCAAAGTATTGTATGTAAAAAAAGGAGTGAAAACCAATTTTGCCATCCTGGATGCTGGCATGACGGAACTCATTAGGCCCGCTCTGTATCAAGCTTCTCATTTTATCGAAAATCTTACTTCGGATTCTTCGGAGAAAGAATTTTACGATGTCGTGGGTCCCATTTGCGAATCTTCGGATTGTTTTGGTAAAAAAATCGCACTGAAACAAACCAAACGGGGAGATTTCATAAAAATCCACAGCACAGGCGCTTATGGCGAAGTGATGGTTTCTGGTTACAATTTGAGAGAACAGAATCCTGTAGTGTTTTTGGATGATTGATTCTAAATTTTAAATGATAGAGATAAGACCTACGACATAGGACCCTTGCGATTTATGACTTATGAGCTTTGAAAAATAGGATCCTATAGAGAAAGTCTAAGGACTGACGACTCAGGACTTTCACAGAATCCTTCTCTTAATGTGTCATTCCAAGCTCGACTTGGAATCTGAGGTTTTAAGTTTATTGGATTTTTGGCACTCGGATTTTTGGATGTTCAGATTGGGGATGCCTAGGTTAGTAACACCTTGATATACAAAAAAAAGTAGAACACAAGATTCTAGCTCGGAGGCTGGAGTGACGGCTAAAAATAAACGATGATAAGATAAACATCATATTCTCCATTTGAAATATAAAAATACATCCAATTGGCTATTCTTGGGATAAACCTTAACTTTGCAGTCAAATACAACGAATTTTTATGATTTCTACCGAAAATATTTCCTTACAATACGGAAAAAGAGTCCTTTTTGACGAAGTAAATGTGAAATTTACACAGGGAAACTGCTATGGTGTAATTGGTGCAAATGGTGCTGGTAAGTCCACTTTTTTGAAGATATTGGCGGGAGTCATCCAGCCTACTTCTGGGCGCGTAGCCATTGAGCCAGGAAAAAGAATGGCGGTGCTCAAGCAAAGCCACTCCGAATACGACAACGTAACGGTGCTCGATACTGTACTCATGGGCCACAACAAGCTGTGGAACAACATGAAAAAGAAAGAGGAGGTGTATGCTCGAGAAAATTTTAGCGAGTCAGACGGGATGGAAGCTGCTGACCTAGAAGCAGAATTTGCCGAAATGGACGGTTGGAACTTACAGCCACAAGCAGAAAGTTTGTTGAGCGGAATAAATATTCCGGAAGAAAAACACTACTCGCTCGTAAAAGATTTGAGTGGTAGCGAAAAGGTAAGAGTACTCCTAGCCCAGGCTCTTTTTGGGAATCCAGACATCTTGATTCTGGATGAGCCAACCAACGACCTGGACATCAATACCGTGTCTTGGCTCGAGGATTTTTTGTTGGATTTTCAGAATACCGTAATCGTGGTATCTCACGACAGGCACTTCTTGGATACTGTTTGTACTCACATTGCCGACATCGATTACAACAAACTAAATTTATTTACAGGTAACTATTCTTTTTGGTACGAAAGTAGCCAATTGGCAACCAGACAAAGAGCCAACCAAAACAAAAAAGCGGAAGAAAAGAAAAAAGAACTTCAGGATTTTATCTCTCGATTTAGTGCCAATGCTTCTAAATCGAAACAAGCCACGAGTAGAAGAAAACTCTTGGACAAAATTAATATTGACGAAATCAAACCTTCGAGCAGAAGGTATCCTGCCATTATTTTTGATCAAGTGAGAGAAGCGGGTGACAAAATATTGGAGGTAGAATATTTGACAAAAAAAGGATTATTCCAAGACTTTCATATCAATGTAAACAAAGGAGACAAAATTGCCTTTATTGGTAAAAACAGCAATGCTATTTCTGCCCTGTTCAAAACCTTGATAGGAGAAATGGAAGCCGATGCAGGAGAAATAAAATGGGGACAAACCATTACTCCAGCCTATTCGCCAAACGACAACGATGAATACTTCAATGGGGACGACAATTTGGTAGATTGGCTAAGGCAATATTCTGACGAAAAAGACGAAGTTTTTATCCGTGGATTCCTAGGTAAAATGCTCTTTACGGGGGAAGAAGTGTTTAAGAAAAGTAACGTACTTTCTGGAGGAGAAAAAGTAAGATGTATGCTCTCGAGAATGATGCTACTACAAGGGAATGTACTGATTTTGGACGAACCAACCAACCACCTAGATCTGGAATCCATCCAGGCATTGAACAACTCACTAGCAGATTTTAAGGGAACTGTGTTGTTTACCTCGCACGATCACCAGTTTGTACAAACAATAGCCAACAGAATTGTGGAACTAGGGCCTACAAGTCACCTCGACAAACTAATGACCTACGATGAGTACATCGAAAGCGAAAAAATAAAAGAACAAAGAGAGGAGCTGTACAAATAAGATTGAGTCCTCATTTCCAGTCTTTCTCTTCGAGGGTAACTATTGGGCTACTTCCGCCCTCAACCCAATTTCTGAAGGAATCCAAGGCTTTTCTGGAACGAAAGTTCATAGATTGAATGCATAGGTTTGGGTTTTCTAAAACAACTATCTACTGATTTGTCTTTTTAATAAAAACTAGGAAACGGTGTTGATGAAACGCCAAAAAAAATAGGTGTTTAGGAGTTTTGAATATAGAACAGTAAAAAAAGGACTATCGACAGACTTAATACTAAACCCTAATCCACCCCCAAATACTTATGAGTTTGTACAGAAATACTCCATTGTGGGTGCCTTGTAATGTAATCGAGTACTAGCGAATACATTTCTTCCTTTTTTTTCCATTCGGCTTGCATGTAGAGTTTACACTCCTTTGGAACTTGGGCAGCATGCTCTTCCGCCCATTTCACATCTGATTTATTAAACACAATGATTTTTAGCTCATTGGCTCTTTCTATCACCGAAGAAATCGGTTTCTTGAATTTTTTGGGCGACAAACAAATCCAATCGTATTCACCTTTCAGTTCGTAGGCACCAGATGTTTCTACCGCTATTTCTATGTTTAATTTGTGTAATTCATTGGTCAAATAATTCAGGTCGTACATTCCTGGCTCGCCACCGGTAATTACCACAAATTGAGTTCCCGATTCTTTTACTTGTTTTACCAAATCGGACACTTGCAATACTTTGTGTTCATTGGCATCCCAGCTATCTTTTACATCGCACCACACACAGCCTACGTCACAACCAGCCACTCGAATAAAAAAAGCGGGACGTCCTGTATAAAAACCTTCTCCCTGAACGGTGTAGAAAGTTTCCATGATGGGTAATTCGTTGATGGGAGTCGTATTAGTCAAAGTTATAAATTTCGGTTGGCGTGATACAGTGGTTCATTTTCTTGTCAAAGGTATCCAAATCTTTTATTTCTTCTGTAGGATCAAAAAGAGAAAGTCCTATTAATTGAGTTTTTTGTGGAAGTTGGGCTATAAATCTGTCGTAAAAACCACCTCCATAACCTACTCGATAGCCTTTTTTATCACAAACTAACATCGGAAGTAGCACAATATCGATATCGTCTGTCTGGCATTGGTTGGCATTGGTTGGTTCCAAAATTCCGTAGTTGTTGGGAGTGAGCTCGGTATCTTTTTCAAAATAAAAATGAGTCATGGAGTTGTCCTCAAAATTTGCCTTTGGCACCACTACCCTCCCCTTTTCCATGATGCGATCGATGAGGAGCCACGTGTCAATCTCGTTGTTTTGGGCTATAGGAATAAAGCAATGAACTGTTTTGCCTTCCAGCTCAAAGTTTTGGCTCAGAATATCAGATATTTTAAGGCTCTCGAGTTTCACAAACTGGCTCGAAAACGATTTCCTTTTCTGTAAATATTCTATTCTCAGTGCTTTCTTTTTCATGTCACAAAGTTAACTTATTTCAACACAAACTTTATCGGAATTCTATACCTCACCCTCACTTTTTCGTCCCTATTTTCCCCTGGCAACCATTTCGGCATATTTTGTATTACGCGCAAAGCTTCTTCATCACATCCTGCCCCTATACCTTTTATCAATTTAGACTGAGATATTGAACCGTCTTTATTTACCACAAAACTCACATAAACTTTACCCTGCACCTCCTTCTTTTTAGCTAATTCCGGATAAGAAACATGGTCAGACAAATAGCTCATTAAACTGTCTACCCCTCCAACAAACTCCGGCATTTTTTCAGGAAATTCAAACACTGTCGTGTCTGTAACGCTTGGCTCAATATTCGGAGTTTCTATTTTCCCGAGAACCACTGGCACTTCGCTAATTTCAGGAGATTCAATTATCACATCTCCCATAATGATTTCTGAAATATCTACTTCACCCTTCAATGGCATGTCAATAGAATCCTCTGCTCGACAGTCAAGTGAAGTGGTAGTTGGTTCCTCCACTGGTTTTTGAGCCTGAAAAGTGTCGATTAATGAATTTTGAGATGAATCAATAAGCTGTTCAACACAAACAACTTCACCCAAAGTATTGGTAGAACTTGGATCCGAAGTACAAGAGACAAGAGCTAGAGTGGCCAGTGCTAAAATTAAAAATGCTTTATTTCCTTTTTCTTTTCGGCTACTTTCAATTATTGCCTCCAATTCATGGAAATGAAAATCAATTTGGTTTCCCATTATTCGAGCACATGTTGATTGATTTCTATTCTGAAAGAGATGAATCAGTATATCTTCTCGCGACATTTGTGTAAAATCCATTACTGGTTTTACACACAACTCACAATGTCTTGAGTTAATGCCTATTCTCATTTCATTCCAATTTGCGGGACAAGGTTGTTTTATTTGAACTTTCATGTTTGACTGTTTTCTATCTGTACACGTTGAGATAAAAAAAGTTCATTTCTATTTACAAGTTAACCTCGCAAAGAACAAATCGTGCATGTAATGATGCATATAAAATCAAATCCCAAGAATCATCCCTGCCGAGGCTACCCTCATTTCGGATTCATTTACTTTTTCAGCTTTTTCAAGCGCATCATTGGTAGCAATTACCAACAAATCTTCCAATTCTTCTTTGTCCAGATTGGTCAATTCTTCATTGATAACGATAGCATTTACTTTTCTATTCCCTGTCATGGTTACTGCTACCTTGCCGTTGCTCGCTTTTCCTTCCACCGTGATGGTGTCGAGTCTTGCTTTGGTCTCTTCTACTTTTTGTTGCATTTCTTGCAACTTTTTCATCATTCCGTTTCCTCCAAACATTTTTCTCGTCTTTAAATAAATTAGTATTAAGTCCTTAGCAATCTAGAAAAAAACTAAATACTAAGGACTTATGACTTGCTACTAAAGTGCCGGTAACACTTTAGCTTTCACTTCTCCAAACCCAATTCTTACTCCATTTTTCTCAGAATATCCTCTCATGATTACGGTATCGTGGTCGTTGATAAATTTACGTTCACTTCCGTCTTTCATTGGGATAGTTTTGGTTCCTTTCCAAGAGAGTTCGAGCATCGATCCAAACTCGCTTTCTTTGGGTCCAGAAATAGTTCCCGACCCCATGCAATCGCCTGATCGTATGTTACATCCATTGATAGAATGGTGCGCCAATTGCTGGTTCATGTTCCAATACATATACTTGTAATTGGAGTTTGACACCACAGTTTCTTCCTCACCTTCTGGTTGAATGGCTACTTCCAGATTGATATCCACGTGTTTGTCTCCAGTATATTCCAAGTAGGGTAATACCTTGGGATCTTGCACGGGACCTGCCGTTCTGAAGGGTTCCAAAGCATCCAATGTTACCACCCAACACGAAATGTGCGAGGCAAAGTTTTTTCCCAAAAATGGACCTAGTGGCACATATTCCCATCCCTGAATATCTCTTGCGCTCCAGTCGTTGAGCAAGGTCATTCCAAAAATATAGTCGTCTGCTTCTTCAGTCGAAATACTTTCTCCTAATGGTTTTCCGTCATAGGTAAAAAAGGCTGTTTCCAATTCAAAATCCAACAAATTACAGTTTCCAAATACTGGAACTTCGGCAGTGGGCGGTTTCTTTTGTCCTTTTGGACGATGAAAATCTACTCCAGAAGGCACAATAGAGCTCGATCTTCCGTGGTATCCTACTGGAATGTGTTTCCAGTTTGGGAGGAGCGCATTGTTGGGGTCGCGAAACAAACACCCTACATTGAATGCGTGCTGCTCACTAGAATAAAAATCGGTGTAATCACCAATGTGCATGGGCAACAACATTTCTACTTCACTCTGTAAGTGAAGGACCTGATTGGCGTGGTGTTCGTTTTTTTGTAGTTCGTCATTTTCTGCATTGAGCAGATCCGATAACCTATCTCTCAATTCTCTCGTTCCTTGCTTGCCATGACGCATCATATTATTCAATACATCGGTATCAAAATCCTCGATAGCAAACTGCAAACGAGTAAGATAACCCAAGGAGTGGAGTGCTTTGAGGTCCAATACCTGATTTCCGATGGCTACTCCAACTCTGGGAGTTCCTCCATTTTTTTTGAAAATACCAAACGGTAAGTTCTGAATAGGAAAATCGGAATTAGCTGGGACTTCTACCCATGATTTTAATACTGGATTGTTTGCTTTTATTGTCATAGTTGTTATTTAATAATATTTTCATCTGTCATTCCCTTGAAAAAGGGAATTTAACCTTGAGAACCTTTCTAAAAAAACAAAGATTCTAGCTTTTGTGAGAATGACATAAAAAGGTAATTACCTTATTAATGGTTTATATCGTAAAAATACGAAACTGAATAGAGTATTAAAAAGTTAATGACAAAAAAAGCCATCTACTTTCGTAAATGGCTTATCAATAAATATTACATCTTATTTTTAGTTCACATACAACACAGCCTTCACTGCATCAATTACTCTTTTTCGGTTTGGCAATGCCTCCTCTATCAAAGTTGGTGAAAATGCAAACGGAGTATCTGCTTGGGTAACTCTCATTACTGGAGCATCCAAAAAATCAAATCCATATCGCTGAACGTAGTAAGCAATTTCGGAAGAAACTGAAGCAAATGGCCAGCTTTCTTCCAACACAACCAATCGGTTGGTTTTCTTTACCGATTTCATCACGGTATCCCAATCCAACGGACGGATAGTTCTCAAATCGATGATTTCACAAGAAATTCCTTCTTTTGCCAATTCATCGGCCGCTGTGAAAGCCTCTTTTATTATTTTTCCGAAAGATACAATGGTGACATCGTCTCCTTTTCTTTTCACATCTGCCACTCCAATTGGGATAATGTATTCCCCTTCAGGAATCTCCCCTTTGTCGCCATACATTTTTTCTGACTCCATTATGAGTACTGGGTCATTGTCGCGTATGGCTGCTTTTAGCAATCCTTTGGCATCATAAGGATTGGAGGGTGTAATTACTTTCAACCCTGGAACATGAGCATACATTGCCTCAAAACTTTGAGAGTGAGTCGCTGCCAATTGCCCAGCTGTCCCGTTTCCTCCTCTAAATACGATTGGAACATTGATTTGCCCACCACTCATTTGCAACATTTTGGCTGCACTGTTGATGATTTGGTCGGCCGCCAAAATGGCAAAATTCCAAGTCATAAACTCTACGATTGGTCTCAATCCATTCATAGCTGCACCTACAGCTATCCCCGCAAATCCTAGCTCGGCTATCGGAGTATCTATTACTCGCTCTGGACCAAACTCATCCAACATTCCTTGGCTTACTTTATAAGCACCGTTGTACTCTGCTACTTCCTCGCCTAGTAAGAAAACACTTTTGTCTCTTCTCATTTCTTCATTCATTGCTTCACGAAGTGCTTCTCTAAATTGAACTGTTTTCATCTATTCAGTTTATGTGTTATTGTAAAAATGATTTCAAAGATAGGAATACTATTTTTTATTTGTCTTATGTTTTTAGCGTTTTTTAAGATTAAAAAAAATCGATCGAATTATTAGAAATCTGCTCTTTTATTATGCACGCATACCATGTATTTTTATTTATTTTATTATTAAATTTGTTCCATAAAATTTACTAACTTATATATAACCTTATGAAAATATTAGTTTGCATAAGCAAATCTCCGGATACAACCTCCAAAATTGGGTTTACCGATAATAATACAAAATTTGATGATGCTGGTGTACAGTATATTATCAATCCCTACGATGAGTGGTATGCACTTGTTCGAGGAATTGAATTAAAAGAAGCAAATGGCGGAAGCGTTACCACTGTGACGGTTGGAACCTCAGCCGATGATCCTACCATAAGAAAAGCCCTTGCGATTGGTGCAGATGCCGCTGTAAGAATAGATGCCGAAGCAACAGATGCTTATTTTGTAGCAAAGCAAATTGCTGAATACGCCAAGAACGAATCGTTTGATTTGGTATTATTAGGAAAAGAAACTATCGAATACAACGGAGCTCAAGTAGGCGGAATGGTTGCCGAAATGCTCGATATGCCATTTGTATCTTTGGCCACAAAACTAGATGTAAACGGAACCAAAGCATCCATCGAGAGAGATGCCAAAGGAGGTGACGAGCTGGTAGAAGGGGAACTTCCGTTAGTAATTTCTTCTGCTAAAGGTATGGCAGAACAACGAATTCCAAACATGAGAGGAATTATGGCGGCTAGATCAAAACCATTGACAGTAGTAGCACCAGTTGCTGTAGATGCCATGACAACCACGGTAGATTATGAAATGCCACCAGCAAAATCGGGGGTAAAAATGATCGACCCAAACAACATGGACGAATTAGTAGCATTATTACATAACGAAGCAAAAGTAATTTAAAGAATATGTCAGTATTAGTATATATAGATTCAAACAATGGCGTAGCAAAAAACGCCAAAGAAGCCATTTTTTACGGAAGTAAAATTGCCGCAGAACACGGAATGGAAACTGTTGTTGTGACTGCAGGAACTGCCAACAATGATACCTTGTCAGCACTGGGACAATACGGAGCAAAAAAAGTAATTGCGCACAATGCCTCAGACTTGGATAGCCAGCAGCTAACCAAGCTTGTAGCCGAAACTGCCAAAGAAAATAACGCTGCCGTTGTCATTTTTTCTCAAGATTTGACAGGAAAAGCAGTAGCACCAAGAGTAGCTGTTAGACTAGAGGCAGGATTGGTTGCTGGAGCCATCGCGCTACCTACCAATGATTTTGTGGTAAAAGTGAATGCATTTTCAGGAAAAGCATTTAGCAACGTAAAAATAAATACTGCTACCAAAGTAATCTCTGTCTTGCCAAATTCCCTTCAGCCTGAGGCTGGTGAAGGAACTGCAGAAGTTGTGGCAAGCGCTCTAGATTTGGGTGCTCAAAAGATTGTGATCAAAAGCAAAGTAGAGCAAACTGGAGAAATTGCCCTGCCAGAAGCAGAACTAGTAGTATCGGCTGGTAGAGGACTAAAAGGTCCAGAAAACTGGGGAATAGTAGAAGACCTAGCGAAAGCACTTGGTGCTGCCACCGCTTGTTCTCGTCCGGTTTCGGATTCGGATTGGAGACCTCACCACGAGCACGTAGGACAAACAGGTGTAGCCATCCGACCAAACTTGTACATCGCTGCAGGAATTTCTGGTGCTATTCAGCATTTGGCTGGAGTTAACGGAAGTAAGGTAATCGTGGTAATCAACACAGATCCCGAGGCTCCTTTCTTCAAAGCGGCAGATTACGGAATTGTAGGTGATGCTTTTGAAGTATTACCAAGACTTACCGAAGCTGTAAAAGCTGCAAATTTGTAATACGTTATCCTACAAACCATTTAAAAGCATCATTCAGTTTGAATGATGCTTTTTTTTGGTAACTACTGACGCCTAAATTCACTAGGAGACACAATCTACTTGTTGGTTAAATCCAATCTCTACGAGAGTTTTCAACTTTTTGTATAATTTTCTCTTGTATGAGAATTGCGTCTGATTGATGTAAACAAGGTAATTTAACAACACCGGAGGCAGTTTGAATTTTTATCGTGGCAACTTCCCTCCTTTTTTGAATAACCGATTGTACTCTCTGAATATTCTGAGTCTTGTAAAACTCTATTATCGTTGTGATTGTACTAATTTTCCCGTCTCCGATGATCAACTTTTCTCCATCAAATTGAAAGTACGTTTTATTTCGTTTTAAATAAATTAAATAGACAGTTAGAGGAAGTATTATACTATTGAGCAGGAGGGTCTCTAGCCCACTAAATGCATTGAAATAGATACCCAAATTTACTAAACACACAAAAACAAACGACCTTAGGCACATCCTAAAAACGAAATAAGGTGCGGGCCTAAAAACCGAACTAGATTCAGTAACTTCCTTCAGAAAGAAAAGACTTTTGAGTTCTTGCATAAATGGAAGTTTAACACCTACAAGCTCAACCAGCTTTTTTTGCTTCATTTTGGCGCTTCCGGCTTGTTTTATTTTTACCGTTCCTATATCCATCGCCTTTTTCACAGGGTTCGTCACTTCCACAATATATTGAATTTTTGATATTTTCAACACATCTTCTCTTCTAGTAAATAAACCTTCACTCACCTCAATTCCCTCTTTCTTGTACACCACCTTTTGATTAAAATGCCTCAATACTACTCTAAAAAACGAAACAATCACCGAAATGAGCATTCCTAAAACTACCAACACTGTAATTCCAAGAAGACTACTCACAATTTCTTCCTTATTCAATACCACAAATTGAACAAGCTTATCGGCAAAATTCCAATCTTTAAAGATATCCTCAAGTTGATATCCAAATGAGAAAGTAATGGCCAAAATCCAAAAAAAACTTCTCAAATGATTTTCGGAAAAACTAACTTTCAATAATTCCAAAAAAGATAGCGCGTAGACCAACCTTTCTCGCTCTATGAGATTGACTTCTGGGGCTTCACTTTCCGATTTCACTTCAGCATTTGATTGAGTACGTTGCAATTCTGACTTAAGGTCTTGGGCCACCAGTTTAGAAACTGCTTTAATGGAAACTTCGACATCTTTTGCGCCAGCCGTTTGAATTTCTACCTGAGTCACTCCCACTAATTGATGAAAGATATTTTGTTTAAAATTAACTGACTGAATTCGCTCAATCGGGATAGCTATTTTATTTTTAAAAACAACTCCCTTGTTAAGCACAAACTGATCTCCTTCTATTTTGAACTTGAAAAATAAAAATTGGACTATTGCAACAACGAGTATTAAAACAGTTAAGCCCACAGTAACAAAAAGAAGGTACTCCCATTTATTTTTAATATTATCTGAAAACAAAACGGGTATAAACACCCAAAAAGATTTGACTAACTTATATAATAAAAGGCCGTAATTGATAACAATACCCGCGGGAGACTGCCTCCTAAATTCAGAAAAAGAACTACTACTCATCTTTCATGAAATTTGAAATAAATGTTTTTATCTCTTGAGCTTTTTGCAATTCCAAGCCATTGATTTTTAAATCTCGCCCACTATCTCCAGCGGTGTAAATACTGAGTGTGGCCAACCCAAAATACCTCTCGAGTGGTCCTTCGTCTATTTCTATGTGTTGAATTCTAGTGAAAGGAACGGTGGTTTCTCTTTGAAATACCAATCCCTCTTGATAGGCTATATGTTTATCGCTAATTTTAAACTTCTTTCTTTTAAAATGAGCTTTGGTGAGCGACAACAATCCTAGAAAAATAAAGAAAAATCCTCCCAAGACACTTAATAAAATGACCCAAGTAAACAAGTCTTGGACCTGAATAAAATAACCAACAAACACACTTATGGATACTACCAAAAAAAACAATAATCTCTTCAAAACCATTGATTTGAGCAAATTTGGATGCATTGAATGAAAAGTGTTGTTTTCCATAGTATTCTCTTTCTGTTTCCTTCAAATATAGAAATTATTGAAGTATAATTAAGGTCAAAAAAAATGCTTTTGCATTCGTGTTGAAATATCGTAACTTTATCCCCCGAAATCAGCAACTATTTAGCTGAAAAGCCGATGAAAAAAGTAGAACTTGAAATAGCAGGACTATCCTACAGCCATACTCAGAGTGGAGCTTATGCTCTTGTGTTCAATGAAACGAAAGGAAATAGAAGACTTCCTATTATCATTGGCGGAACCGAGGCGCAAGCCATTGCCATAGAATTAGAAGGAATGACCCCTAGTCGACCTCTTACTCACGATCTTTTCAAGTCATTTGCAGAGGAATTCGAGTTTACCATCCAAGAAGTAATTATTTACAATCTAATAGAAGGGATTTTCTTCTCCAAACTAATCTGCCGAAACAAAGAAGGCAATAAAATAGAAATAGACTCTCGCACCTCGGATGCAGTAGCTATCGCAGTTCGTTTTGCCTGTCCCATATTCACATATGAATTTATTTTGAGTTCTGCCGGAATAATTCTTGATGACGAAGGAGAAGAGGAGAACTTTAGTGAAACCAAAAGTAATTTGGAAACAGAATCATCCCCAATCGAACTATCAGAATCTGACTCTGTGCAGCAAAAATCAATTGAAGAACTTGAAAAAGAACTCAAAGAAGCGATCGAAGCCGAAGATTACGAAAAGGCCTCTCAATTAAGAGACCAAATTAACAGCAGAAATTAACCCTTACATTTATTTTTTATCATGAGAAAATTGATTCGATATTCAGCCCTCATCTACTCGTTTTTTCTACTTTTCTCATGTACCAAACAAGAATCCTCTATTGAGCAAAGATTAGTAAGAACCTGGAATTTTGACACTGTTAATAGTTCAGAAAATATAGACTCTGGGGCCTACATCAAGTTCGAAATTGATCTTACGGATGATCAAAAAAAGCACAGTTTTAAATGGGAAATAAATGGACGTAAAGATATTGGAACATGGGAGATTTTAGATAGCAACGAACTCTTACTTAGTTTTCCATTACAAAGAATAGAAACGGACATTGATTCCATAACACAAAGCTACGATGAAGAAGGAAATACCACGGTATATTATTTTAAGGAAAATGATAATGTCGCCACTCTAAAAGACGGTAAATTCAAAACGAAAGAAATACAGCAACGCTATCTTATCAACGAAATTTCAAATGAAAAACTAACCCTTGTCTTCGAGGGCGCTGGTCAAGACCCTTCAATACTCATTCTTCCTTTTGTCTACAAATCCAAAGTTATTCCTACCAGTATTTCGTTCTATTCTGTTTCAAGAGGGTTACTCGGTATTGCCGTCTTAATTTTTATCACTTTTCTTTTCAGTTCGAATAAAAAAGCGATTAATTGGAGCTTGGTTGGTAAAGGCTTGGGGCTTCAATTAGTGTTGGCATTAGCAGTGCTCTACGTTCCTTTTGTTGCCTCATTTTTTGATGCATTAAGCGCAGGATTTATGCGCATCATTGGATTTACGGATGCGGGCGCAAATTTTGTCTTCGGACAATTTGGTACTGGTGAAATCCAAGGCCCACTCCAAAATTTTGCCTTCAAAATTCTCCCTACAATCATCTTTTTCTCTGCTCTGATGAGCATGCTCTATTACTTGGGTATTTTACAGAAAGTAGTCTATATTTTTGCCTGGTTAATGCGAAGATTTATGAAACTCTCGGGAGCAGAGAGTCTTGCAGCCGCAGGAAATATATTTTTAGGTCAAACGGAAGCACCATTTTTAGTAAGACCGTATCTCGAAAAAATGACTAAATCTGAATTGATGTGTTTGATGACGGGAGGAATGGCAACTATCGCGGGAGGAGTATTGGCAGCCTACATAAGCTTTTTGGGAGGCGATGATCCCGAACAAAGTTTATTCTTCGCAAAACATCTGCTCACCGCTTCCATTATGTCGGCTCCAGCAGCAGTAGTAGCAGCTAAAATTCTTGTTCCCGAAACGGAAGAATTCAACAAAGAAATGAGTATTCCAAAAGAAAAAATTGGTTCTAATATTTTAGAAGCTATCACCAATGGTTCAACTGATGGACTGAAGTTAGCCGTTAATGTAGGGGTTATGCTTTTAGTTTTCACGGCTATTGTGTACATGGCTAATTATTTGTTGTCTACCGTGGGTGCTTTTACAGGACTTAATGAAATGATCGTTCAAAACACGAGTTATTCAGAGTTATCATTTCAATTTTTGTTAGGCTATTTGTTCGCTCCTATCGCAGGATTAATGGGAATTGACAACTGGGGCGACATGGTACTCACAGGTCAACTACTAGGAGAAAAAACAATCTTAAATGAGTTTTACGCTTACGCCACTTTTGGGAATATCAAATCACAATTTGCGTCAGAAAAAGCAGTTGTAATGAGCACTTACATGCTGTGTGGATTTGCAAATTTTGCCTCCATTGGTATTCAAATTGGTGGGATTGGAGCTCTTATTCCTACAAGAAAAGGTCTCCTTTCCAAACTGGGAGTTAAAGCCTTAATTGGAGGAACCGTAGCAAGTTTGCTCACGGCTGTAGTGGTAGGAATGTTCTTGTAATAAAGCGTTTCCCATTTTTATTTCACATTAAATCCACCAAAACACCTCTTTTCATAGTTTTTTTTCAGAAATTAGAAGGTCTAATCAAAGAAAAACTATGAAAATACTATTTACCTCTCTCCTCTCAATCTTCATGATTATTGGGAACACGAGCAGCTCTCATGCTCAACTTTTTAAAAAAAATAAGAAAGAAGAAACTAAAAAATCTCCTGAAAAACCAAAATCTTCACTAAAATCCATCAAAAGTGTGACGAAAAATTGCGAAAAATTTGATGGACTTTTTCCTATGTATCGAGATACCAATACCGGAAAAATTTATATCGAGATAAGTGAGGAAAAACTCGGTGAGGAGTTTATTTATTTTAGCTATGTAGAGAATGGATTGATGGATGTGGGAGCATTTAAAGGGTCTTACCGAGGTTCAAAAATTTTCAAAATCAATGAATCGTATGGAAAGATTGAGTTTCAATTGGAAAACACCAATTATTACTTTGATCCTAACAATGAAATCAGCAAGTCGGCCGAAACCAACATAAACAAGCCGATTATTATTTCGGAAAAAATATTGGGTAAAACTGGCGAAAACTTCCTCATTGAGGCAAGTTCGCTTTTTATGAAAGAGAATTTTTCAAAAATAAAACCCAAATACCCTCCTGGCTACAAAGGAGCCAAACTTGGCATGCTCAGTAAAACAAAAACCAAGGTCTTAAAAATAAAAAATTACCCGAACAATACAGATGTAAGAACAAGATATGTATTTGACAATGGGAGTGGATATTCCAGAGAAATGACGAGCAACCAAAGTGTTTCTATTACCTATCACCATAGCATTTTGGAAATGCCCAAAAATGATTTTAAACCGCGAAGAGACGATCCTAGACTGGGCTATTTCATGACTCAAGTCACTGATCAAACTTCGGCCTCTGTAACTCCCTACAGAGACATGATTCACCGCTGGAATCTTGTAAAAAAAGATCCAGATGCTGACCTTTCTGAGCCAGTTGAACCTATCACTTGGTGGATTGAAAACACTACACCCAAGGAACTCAGGCCCATCATTAAAGAAGGGGTAGAAAAATGGAATATTGCCTTTGAAAAGGCAGGATTTAAGAATGCTGTGGTTGTAAAAATTCAACCAGATACGGCAGACTGGGATGCAGGTGACATACGATACAACGTATTGAGATGGACCTCCACACCTAAGCCACCTTTTGGAGGATATGGCCCAAGTTTTGTAAACCCAAGAACAGGAGAAATCTTGGGAGCGGATATTATGCTCGAGTATGTCTATATTCTTGGTAGAATAAGATCCGCGGAACTCTTTGAAAAAGCAGGACTAGAATTTTTTGAAACTGAAAAAAACGCTTTCCGGCATGATCATAAATATTGTAGTATTGGTGCCATGATGCAAGAGGATGTATTTTTTGGAAATATAGCCATGTCGCTGACTGATTTAACCGGTATAGAAAAAGATAAATTTTTGAGGGAATCAATTCAGAGACTTGTTCTTCATGAAGTTGGACATACTCTTGGCTTAAACCATAACATGAAAGGTAGTTCTATACAAACAATAGAAGACCTCAAAAACCAAGAAAAAATGGACAAAGAAGGAATGTGTAATTCTGTGATGGAGTACCCTTCTATTAATTTTGCTCTAAACAAAGAAGATCAAACATATTACTACGATGACAAACCCGGACTCTATGATCATTGGGTAATAGAGTATGGCTACTCCACCGCCTTGGAAGATGAAGAAGCAGAACAAAAAAGACTCGACACTATATTGTCACGTTCTACGGATCAAAAACTGGTTTTTGGAAACGATGCAGATGACATGAGATCACCAGGCAAAGGAATAGATCCTCTAGTAAATATTTATGACCTATCGAGCGATCCGGTTGGATACGCAAAGGAAAGAATTGAACTAATCGATACTAAATTGATGCCATTGTTAATGAAAAAATATTCGAAAGACAACCAATCTTACATGGCGTTAAGAAATGCCTATTTATCTTTAAATGGTCAGAAAGCAATTCAATTAAATATCATGACTAGACAAATTGGAGGAGTGTATGTGAATAGAGCTTTTGTAGGTCAATCTACTACCACTGCCCCACTTACTCCTGTTCCTTACGCAGTGCAGAAAGCAGCAATGGAAGCATTAACCAAGCATGCTTTTGCTCCTGAAGTGTTTGAAGTAGACCAAACCCTTATAAAACATTTACAGCAACAACGAAGAGGGTTCAATCATAGAGGAAGTGGCGAAGACCCAAAAATCTTGGACAGAAATCTTGCCATACAATCTGGATTATTTGCCCACTTATTGCATCCAAATGTCTTGAAAAGGATATCCAATACTGAATTATATGGAAACACTTATACTTTGCCAGAATATTTGGCTGATCTAACGGATGCTGTATTTAAAGAAGATAGATTTAAAAAAGTATCGAGTGCTAGACAAAATTTACAGATCCTTTATACAAAATCATTGATTGCCTATCTCGGAAACAAAAATGCGTTGTACAACACCAAGTCTCAGGTTTTGGGGCAATTGAATCAAATACTAATTATTTCAAAAGAAAGGGCATCTGATTCTGCCACGAAAGCGCATAAAATGCATTTGAAACTAATAATTGAAAAAGCGTTGGAAGCCAAGTAAATACTGATGAAATTGAACTGTAAAATCTGCACTTAAAAATAAGTGCAGATTTTTTTTTGATTTCTTTTGTTGAAATAAAAACTTATTCTACTTTTGCAGTGGAGATATGGCAGAGTGGTCGAATGCGGCAGTCTTGAAAACTGTTGTGCGGCAACGTACCGGGGGTTCGAATCCCTCTATCTCCGCTGAGAAAAAACCATCGACTTCCGTTGATGGTTTTTTTTGTTTGGAGCAACGTCCAAAATATGAGTTCTAACAAGTAAAAACCTATTAGGATTAATGAGCTGACTTGAACTTTATTATCAACCTGGATACAATAGGGTAATCAATCCTTAATCCTCTGGGCAAAAACATCAATAACCGTAGATGTTTTTGTGCCTTTTATGACAATTGTGCTATGAGTTTTATCAACTTTTGGGATTTTCCTTCAGAAAAAGATTTTAACTCTTTGACTTTCAACAAATCTTATTTTTTCAATCAAAAAAATAAACTTTTGTATAACAAATATTAACCTCGATTAACGCTTTGTAATCTGCTATTCACTAGATTTGTAAAAATTTAAAACAAAAAACAATGAAAAAATTTATTATTCCAGCCTTATTAATGGCTACAATGCTAACATCTTGTGGAAGCGATGCAGTGGAAGCTACAGAAGCACAAGAAGTACAAGAAACAGCAATCACAGCTACCTACTCTACTTTAGGAGACCATAACCACGTAGATTGGAAAGCTTGGCACCTTGGTAAAACAGTTGAAAGATCAGGATCTGTCATGTTAAAAGAAGCAGAGGTTTCTGTAAACGAAGGTGTATTAGCTGGTGGTAAATTTGTGTTGGATATTGCAGGTTTGACTGTAACTAATTTTGGTGAAGATACAGCTCAAAACGAGAAATTAAGAGGACACTTGACAAGTGGAGACTTCTTTTTAACTGATTCTTTTCCAACAGCTACTTTTGAAATTACAAGCGTAGATACAATGTCTGGAGATTTCAATACAAAGATTAGTGGAAACTTGACTATCAAAGGAATTTCTAAAAACATCACCTTTAACAGTAATGTGGAAATTGCTGAAAACGCAGTTACTATTTCTTCTGAAACTTTTGAAGTAAACAGAGAAGATTGGGGATTAACTTACAATGCTGAAGGAACAGCAGGTGTGCCAGTTGATTACCTAATTTCGAATGAAATTGCCTTTACAATTCACGCAAACGTAACGAAGTAATTTGTACCGAATAATTTTTTAAAAAAACTCCTTTGATTCAGTTCAAAGGAGTTTTTTTGTGCTCTATTTTCTGTCAACTATGTCATGTTGTTATTCCCGATTGGGCAGGAATCTTTTTCATCGGCAACAACCATTTCCTTAATTCTTCTGTTGGTTAGATTCCTACCTGCGCAAGAATTACTGGTTGCAATTTATATGAACTACAACATAACTCCTCTTAAAAAATTGCAAGAAGTTTATTTGTGGCTATTTCTATTCGACTAACCATTTCATGTTGTAAGTTCTGCCTGCGCATGAATGACAGTGAACCCATTTTAGTTTGGAATGATGGAAAAAACGAAAAAGTATCCACAAAAAAAATCTCTTAGTAAAATACTAAGAGATTCCTTATGATTCTAGTTTGGAAACAAGTGTTAAAAATACTTGTAAAACTATGAGCGGGAGACGGGGCTCAAACCCGCGACCCTCAGCTTGGAAGGCTGACGCTCTATCAACTGAGCTACTCCCGCTTAATAGAGTGCAAATATACTTTTATCTTTTTAAAATCCTAACTTAAAAGTCCATTTGTTGCTTTCACACCTTCAGCACTTTCCTGCATTTTTGCTTTTTCTGCATCGGTCAAAGAAATCTCAATAATTTCCTCTATTCCATTCTTTCCAAGAATTACTGGAACTCCAATACACAAGTCTTTTAGTCCATACTCTCCGTCAAGTAACACAGAACAAGGGAACATTTTCTTTTGGTCACAAGCAATAGCCTGAACCAATCCACTCACTGCTGCTCCTGGCGCATACCAAGCCGAAGTCCCCAACAATCCTGTAAGAGTCGCCCCTCCTACTTTCGTTTCTTGAACTACATACTCTTTTTTAGACTCATCGATGAATTCTGATACAGACACACCGTTTCTGGTCGCCTTGTCAATCAATGGAACCATTCCTTTATCCGAGTGACCTCCAATCACCATTCCATCCACATCCGAAATAGGACAACCTAAGGCTTCCGCCAATCTATATTTGAATCTTGCAGAATCCAAGGCTCCACCCATTCCAATTATTCGATTTTTTGGAATATTAGTAGTTTGGTGCACCAAGTAAGTCATTGTATCCATCGGATTCGATACAACAATGATAATTGTCTCTGGAGAATGCTCAATCAATGAAGCGGAAACAGTTTTTACTATACCAGCGTTGATACCTATTAGTTCTTCTCTGGTCATCCCTGGTTTTCTTGGAATACCTGAAGTAATTACACACACATAACTTCCTGCTGTTTTGGAATAATCATTTGTGCTTCCCACAATTTTTGTGTCAAACCCGTTTAAAGACGCTGTTTGCATGAGGTCCATTGCTTTTCCTTCTGCATATCCTTCTTTGATATCTAATAAAACTACTTCCGAAGCGAAATCCTTAATCGCTATGTATTCTGCGCAACTGGCACCTACTGCACCGGCTCCTACAACTGTTACTTTCATATTGTATTGATGATTAAATGAATAAAAATTTATGGAGTGAAATTACAAAAATTAGGTAAATTATTCTTTAATTAGAGATGAAAGTTGACAGTTCTATTTTGTATTGATGTGTTTATTTTTAAAGTATAGAAAAAAACTTGACAAATAAAAGCAACCACTACTTACCCATTACGTTTTACTCACGAAAAACAGAAGCACTTTGACGAAAGACGAGCTAAATGAAATCATCCAATTATGCATCAAGAAAAACAAAAGAGGCCAAGAGCTTTTTTTCAAACACTTTTATGGTAAAATGTTGGTTGTGTGCACTCTCTACGCAAAGGATCGAGACGAGGCTCAAGATATTCTTCAAGATGCCTTCGTTAAAGTATTTGACAATTTAGAAAAATATGAAATTTCTGGATCGATTGAAGGTTGGGTTAGACGAATTTTTATAAATACCGCCATTGATCATTACAGAAAATATAAAAACAAATTTAATTTAGAAGAGGAAGGAAACATTGAGGACGAAAACAGTTTTTACAATGACCTAGAAGAAAACGAAAGCAAATACAGCCAAATCAAGTCAGAGGACATTATGGAGGCTATGGAAACGCTTTCTCCGGCCTACAAATTGGTATTTAACTTATATGCAATTGAAAATTACACTCACCAAGAAGTGGCAGAAATACTTGAAATAAGTCCGGGAACTTCCAAATCAAACTACGCCAAAGCAAAGGCGAAAATTAAAATAGCACTAGAAAAAAAGTTCAATTTAATTTGAACAACATGAAAAGAATGAAACAAAATTTTGAAGAAATAATTAAAAACTCCGTGAACAATCACGAAATGCCTTATGAAAGTGGCGCTTGGGAATCATTCGTTAAGAATACGGCCAAGGCTTCTCCTTTATACAAATCTGGCTGGTTTATTGGTATAGCACTCTTAAGTTTAACCTTACTTTTAGTGACTACTATCATGTTTACACCTAATCCCACGAAGAATGAGGTTGCAAAAAATATACTCAAGAATAGAAAGCAATTTAGCGAAAATTCTGCGGGTATTAAGGAAGAAGTAACAATAGCTGAAGACTACCAACAAGTAAGTTCGGAGCCAACAGAGAATACTGTAGAAACATTTCGACAAACAAAAAATAAGCAAACTTTGCCTCTACAAACCACTTTGACTGATTTGACTGGACAAAAAGAAAAAGCTAACACGGCTGCTGAACTCTCTAAACGAACCCAACCGAGAAATTTCGAGGAATCTGCCGCAGTGACTGCATCAGCTGAGTTTTACTTGCCAAAATCTATCTGTGAAGGAGAAACAATCTATTTAACCGCACAAGAAAACCATATTAACAGAAGGTACCAGTGGTTCATAAACCGTACTATTACTCTCGAAGGAAGCAACCAAAATTATAAGGCAGCTCAATCAGGAGAAACTGAAATTTCTTTGGCGGTGTTTGATAACAAAGGAAATGAACTAGCCAAAAAAACTCATGTAATTGAGATAAATCCTAAAATGGAGTTAAGTGTAAGCCTAGAAAATAATCCTAACTCACTTATCAACCAATACACATTCGAAGTATCTGGAGCGGATCAACATCAGGTAACTTGGGATTTTGGTGACGGAACTCAATCAAATGAAAATTCTGCCAATCACTCTTACAAAAAAATGGGGGTGTATGAAGTGAAGTGCTCCAGTTCAACAGAGTATGGCTGCAAAAGTTCCACCATCACGAAATTAGATATCCCTGGAATCTATAATTTCCGAAAAGATTATGGGTTTTCACCGAATGGCGATAACATAAACGATAATTTTATCCCAGTAGAATTAACAAGTTTGGCAGTTGATTTTGTAATGAACATTTACGCCAGAAATGGCCAATTAATTTTTACAACCAATTCAGCAGAAACTCCATGGAATGGTATGTTAGCGAATGGCACAAGATGCCTTTTTGGTTCCTACGTATGGGTGGTAACTCTCACCAACGAATACGGCAATGAGGAGGTATACAAGGGAACTATCACCAACGTTAGTAACTAATTGTGGTATATTCTTAGCAAAATTGTAATTTTAGTTTCAAATAATAACATTTTATCACTATTTAATGAAGAAGATACTCCTGTTCATCATTCTACCCTTGCTTTTGAGCTTGTCGAGTCGAAATCCAACCCTAGAATCTAAATTGAGTGAAGTGTATTCGACTGAAATATGCTCTCAAATTCTACAAAATCCTGCACAAAAAAAATATTTTGAAGTGCTGTTGTTTCAGTCCGTTGTAGTTGTGAAAGAGAAGGCAGAAGCATTAAAAAGTTACGAAGTCTTGAACTTCATTCCATATTCAGGAACAAATGGAAAGATCATCGAATTATCCATAGAAGAATTCATAACTCTACTCGAGACTAACCAGTTTAATGCGATTAAATTACAAATAGAAAGAAATTTCGAAAACAACTCGCACTTCAGACTAGGAAAAACCAATACAGTGATGACTTTGTTGTCTCATTCTCAAATCAACAAAATATCTCAACAATGAAAAATAAACCTATCGCCCTGCTAGTTATTTTTCTTGGAGTTATGTTTCAAGGAATAGCTCAAAACTATTCGATGAGTAACGGAACTACTACCACTTGTTCTGGTATATTTCTTGATAACGGTGGCCTCGGCTTATACGGAAACAACCAAAACATTACTCAAACCTTTTCGCCTAGCACTCCTGGTAGAGTAATCCAAATAGCATTTACCACTTTTCAAACACAAATGGGATTTGACGTGCTTTGCATCTATGACGGTCCTACTACGGCAAGTCCATTTCTAGGTTGCTACAGCGGAACCGGAACGTTAAACGGAAGGACATTTAAGTCTACTCATCCATCTGGAAGCTTAACATTTGTATTTACTTCAAATGGTTCGCAACAAAACAATGGATGGTCTGCTACAATTTCTTGTCAATTAGCCTGTCAAGTATTTACCGCTAATGGAGATAGTGTGTCTTCTGTTCCAGACACCTCCGCCTTGCGGATAATCCGGGCTTGCCGAGGAGAAACAATTAATTTCTTTGGTGATGCAAGCTATCCAAATAGCGGAACTTCCTACAACCAATCCAATTCTACGTCCACTTTTACATGGAAACTAGGAGATGGTTTCTCCACACCAGGACAAAACATATCTCACACCTTTAATTCCAATGGAATTTTTGATGTTCATTTAGTGGTTGAGGACACATTACTGTGCCGCGAGATTGACCACTCAGTGCGCGTTATCATCTCAGATGTCCCTAGTTTTTCGCAGTCATTTGTTTTTCCAAATGATACAATTTGCTTGGAAGACACTGCCCTTATTGTAGCACCTACTACCTACATTCCTTATCAAACACCTGTGTTAAACAACGCAGGTCTTACTCCCCTACCTGATGGAACGGGTGTATCATTTTTTGATACAATCAATGTAACCATTTTTGATAATGCAGCAATTTACCAAGCAGGATTTCTAGAAGAAATATATTTGAATATTGAACACTCTTATCTGGGAGATTTGGACATTCAATTAACTTGTCCGAATGGGCAAACTACTGTCTTAAAAACAAATCCAGGTGGAGGAAACACTTTTTTGGGGGAACCTGTCGATCCTGCCGGAGTATTTCCTACTCCGCTCAATCCTGGAGTAGGTTACACCTATGGATTTACCAACATAAATCCAAGGTACAACACCATGACAAATGAGGCAAATGTGCATCAGTATAGTTATACAGATGTTTTGGGAAACAACTACATCAATGAATTTCATTTACCCGCAGGCACATACACTCCTTTTCAGAATATGAATACCCAGTTTGCAGGCTGCCCCATGAATGGTAGGTGGATTTTGCGAGTAAGAGACAACATCGGTCTTGATGATGGAAACATTTTTTTCTGGGGAGTTAGATTCGACACGTTAATCAGACCCCCAAACGTCTCAACCACCATCACCTCAGCTACGGACACCTCCTATTGGAATACTTCTGCTAATATAATCACTAGACCTAATGATTCTACTGCCGTATTAAAACATACAGCTCCTGGAAATTACACCTATACTTTCACGGTAATTGATAATTTTGGATGTATTCACGATACCACCATAGATATTGTGGTAAAACCCAAACCTAAATCAAACGCAGGAATAGACTTTACGACCTGCTTACTTACCCACACCTTGGCTCCGGTGCCAACACCTGGAGGCATTCTTGACTCTTGGAGTTACTTCACTCCTTCTTTGGTAAACACTTCTTCGTTTGACGACTCTACCAGTTACACCCCTATAACAACAGTAACCGATTACGGGAGTTATAGTTATGTCTTGCAAGAAAGACTCGATGGTTGCTTAACTTATCCTGATACAGTTGAAATAAACTACGTTCAAGTTCAAAACACTATTGACATAGCTATAAATAAAGATACGGTCTGTATACCAGAAGCGGTTTTTTTCACAAACAACTCAGACATGACATTTTTTGACAGTGTGTATTGGGAGTTTGGAGATGGATCCATCAGCAACTCACAGGGAAACGCAACACATACTTACAATGCCTTTTCCTGTTTTGATGTTCGAGTTACCTTGGTAAACGCACTTGGATGTAGAGTAGATTCAGTATTTCCAGACCTAATTTGTGGATACCCAACTCCGGTAGCAGATTTTGTTTACGACCCAGCAGAAAGTATCATCCCAAACACTCTGGTAAACTTTACTAATCGTTCTACTGGAGCAACCCAGTACTTGTGGGACTTTGCCGGCCAAGCCAACTCCAGCAACCAAGATGACTTTTACATCTTCCCAAAAGCAGATGGTGGAGTTTATCCAATTACATTATTTGTGGAAAACGAAGGAGGATGTTCAGATCAAATCACTAAAAACGTAACCATAAAGAATCCATTAAGTATTTGGATTCCAAATTCTTTTACTCCCAATGAAGATGGATTGAATGACAAATTTCGTATCGTTTTCAACAATTCTTCTGTCGAAGAGTACGAAGTTTTCATCTTTAATCGTTGGGGTGAATTACTTTACAAATCTCAAGAATTGGACTTTGAATGGGATGGAACCTACAACGGTCATGAAGCTCCAGCTGGAGTATATGTGTGGAGAATAGTAGGGAAAGAACAGTATTCGACAGAAAGTTTTGAAAAAACTGGTCACGTAACTCTGACTCGATAAGTTCTTTTGCTACATTTGTTTCTATGAAAATAGGAATAATTGGCGG
>CBFHVI010000007.1:0-5749 GCA_965658995.1 Flavobacteriales bacterium
ATGGGATTGGATGGAAATCAGATTAATGAATATCCCTCGATTGCGTTGGGAGCTGTGGATTTATCGGTGTATGAAATGGTGGGCGCCATGAGCACATTTGCCAATAATGGAGTTTTTATTAAACCAATGATTATAACAAGAATTGAAGATAAAAATGGAGTTGTAATATATGAGGCACAACCTGAAACAGACCAAGTATTCGATGCAAATTTGTCGGCAACGATGATAAAAATGATGAAAGGAGTAATTGATGGAGTGTATAATCCGGCAACTAAGAAATATGGAGGTACCTCGATGAGAATTAGATCTTCTTGGAGAAAGTACGGGAATATTCCTTACCCAATAGCAGGAAAAACAGGAACAACTCAAAGTAATAGTGACGGATGGTTTATTGGTCTCACACCAGATTTGGTTTCGGGAGTATGGGTTGGAGGAGAAGATAGAGGAGTTCGATTTGTGAACACAGGTCTGGGACAAGGAGCCAATACCGGATTGCCAATTTGGGGGTATTACATGAATAAAATATACAAAGATTCTACCATAAAAATTTCTAAGGAAGACTTTGAATTACCCGAGAATTACATAGATGATTACACAAATTGTTCTGAACAAGATGTGAACGAAAAGATAGATTATAATAATTTTTCAAACAGTGGATTATTTTAAATAAGACGAACTATGAATAAAAAAGTAGCAAACGCAGCGGAGGCCTGTAAAGGAATAGAAAATGGAATGACCCTAATGCTAGGAGGATTTGGGCTATGTGGCATCCCTGAGAATTCCATTTCGGAATTGGTAAATCTTAACGTAAAGGAATTAACTTGCATTTCGAATAACGCTGGGGTAGACGACTTTGGATTGGGGTTACTTCTGCAAAAAAAACAAATAAAAAAAATGATTTCGTCTTACGTGGGTGAAAATGATGAATTTGAAAGGCAGATGCTAAGCGGTGAATTGGAGGTGGACTTAATCCCTCAAGGATCCTTAGCCGAAAGATGTCGAGCAGGTGGAGCCGGTATTCCTGCATTTTTTACTCCAGCAGGATATGGAACAGAAGTAGCTGAAGGAAAAGAAGTAAGAGAGTTTGATGGAAAACCACACATTTTGGAATCGGCATTGACTGCTGATTTTGCTATTGTGAAAGCTTGGAAGGGAGATACAGCTGGAAACTTAGTTTTCAAAGGAACTGCACGAAATTTTAACCCAATGATGGCTATGGCAGGAAAAATCACCATTGCTGAGGTCGAAGAATTGGTTGAGCCTGGAGAATTGAATCCAAATGAAATTCACACTCCAGGAATTTTTGTACAACGTATTTTCCAAGGTAAAGGATACGAGAAAAGAATTGAACAAAGAACGGTGAGACAAAAGTAATATATCATCCAACATTTAAAGAGAATTCAATTGTAACCAACACAATAGATTTTTCTCTTGATGTTGTCAACTAAGTTCATGTACAAGGGTAAAAGAAAAGTATGTTATTGCAAGACAACTGACGAAGGTGCTACTTCTTTTGCAGCAACTATTCATGAAGCTCAAAATGCTGAAAGCAGAGGAGTTTTTATTTATAAAGTTGAAAATAGCTGCCCAAGAAGTTGAAGAAACTAAATACTGGTTAGGTTTATGAAAAAAAATCAAATACTTAGCCTTTTGACGATCATTTGAATAACAAATTAATGAAATTGGATTAATAATTTATAAAATTTTAAGTAGCAGTAAAAAGAACAAATAATGGAAACGCTTCTACACTGTTGCATAACTACATTAAGAGATTATGGCTTTAAATAAGAATGAAATAGCACAACGAATAGCACAAGAATTACAAAACGGATGGTACGTAAATTTAGGAATTGGAATTCCAACTTTGGTGGCAAACTATATTCCCGAGGAAATAGAAGTAGAGTTTCAATCTGAAAATGGGATTTTGGGTATGGGTCCGTTTCCTTTTGAAGGCGAGGAGGATGCTGACCTAATAAATGCTGGAAAGCAAACTATAACAGCTCTTCCGGGAGCGGTTTATTTTGACTCGGCAACTAGCTTCGCTATGATTCGTGGTCAACACGTGCAGCTCACTGTGTTGGGTGCTATGGAAGTTTCTGAAAAAGGAGATATCGCTAATTGGAAAATTCCGGAAAAAATGGTGAAAGGAATGGGAGGAGCAATGGATTTAGTTGCTTCTGCCGATAATATTATTGTAGCCATGATGCATACCAATAGAGCGGGCGAGTCTAAACTATTGAAAGAATGCTCCTTGCCCTTGACTGGGGTTAGTTGTGTGAAGAAAATAGTAACCAATTTGGCAGTTCTTGAAATCGTACAAGGTGGGTTCAAGCTTCTTGAAAGAGCTCCGGGTGTTTCGGTGGAAGAAATAAAAGCTGCTACTGAAGGAAACCTAATCATTGAAGGTGAGATTCCTGAAATGAAGCTGTAAATCCAAAAGACGAATCAATTTGTCCCGAATAGGTGATGGGTAAAAAATGATTTTGCTCAAACGAAAAAAGGCTTTCCTGAAAATGGAAAGCCTTTTTTTTACCCTAATAATTATTTCGCTTTATAAACTTATTGGCCTTTCCGTTAACATAAATGAGGTAGGTTCCAGCGGCAAATCCAGATACATCAATTTTGTCTGTGAACTGAAGAGATTTGTCTTTATTGATGTTTTCGTACATCACTTTCCCTAGCAAGTCAACCACTCTGATATGACTTTCAGTTTGTTGGCTGAAGTTAGCTTCTATGGTGACAAAACTCGTAGATGGATTTGGGTAAATGTTTAGGTTACTGATCTTGTCAGTCTCCGAAATTCCAACTAGAGAACAATGCCAGTCAATATCAAAGCCACTTAATTCAAGACCCGCATCAGCATAAAACTTAATCGTAATGGCATTGCCAGAAGATGTGATGGTAGAAGGTGGAAGGCTTGAGTTACAATACTTACCAATAAGTGGAGCGGTTGTATTAGCACCATCGTAAATCGACATGTAGTCGTAAATACAATTGTCAGCTTCGATATCAAACAAGTTAAAAGTTAAAGTAACATTGACGCCCGTGGAAGGAGCAATTGTTACGTAGGTAGTTTGATTGGGTGAATAATCATTTGAGTAACTTCCATCATCTAGAATTTTGCCATTACAATCAGAAAAAGGACCTGCCGTACCTCCTCGTGGCAAGCAAATTCCATTTACGTTAATAGTCTGGTGGGCGGTGTCACTGCCTCCTGGATTGGTCGCAATTAATCGTACGGTGTAGGTTCCGTCGGCCGTGTAAAATATAGTTGGGTTGGCAGCTACTGAACTCGTTACATTACTCCCAATCATTGACCAATTGTAGGATGTGGCCGAAACACTTGTGTTGTTCAATGTAATCAGCTCATTTCGACAAACAGTCGTGGGAGTGGCACTAAAACTGGCTACAGGAGCTGGATAAGTATAAAGGCAATACCAATCTATTTCAAATCCGGCTTCTTCTAAACCTCCATCAACTCTAAATCTTAGAAATACACTACTCGAGCTAGAAGTGATGGTAGCAGGTGGAGGGTTGTTGTTACAGTATCTTCCTATTCGAGTTCCGGCAGTGGAAGTTCCTTCATATACTTCAAGGTAATCATAGTTGCAAAAAGTTCCAGATCCCGCCTCTACATCAAACATATTGAAGTTCAACACAACATTAGTGGCTCCAGTAGGAGAAATGGTAAATGTACTTACTTGATTTGCTGAATAATCTCCCGTTGCTCCTCCGTCATCCAATAATGTTCCAGAGCAAGAGTTCGTGCTCATAGCGGAATTTCTAGCCAATATTGTTGGGCATAACAGTGTAGTGTCAATGGATACATTCGAGATTTTGAAAAGGGTATCAGTACCACAAGTTCCACCGTTGGCAGATAACGTAACATTGAAAGGTCCAGGACCTGAGGTATAAGTGTGAGTGGGGTTTTGAGCTGTACTGGTGTTTCCATCTCCAAAATTCCACAAAAAGTTGGAGGCATTGTTACTGAGATTAGTGAACGAAACAGTATGAGGAAATTTACATCCTACTGAGTCCGTTGTAGCGAAATTTGCATTCACTCCCGGAATATAAGCGGGTCCAACACCTACTGCGTGCCAAGCATTGGTAGTTGCAATTACTGCTGGAGAACAGGCGCCATACAAGTCTGTTGCCGCTTTTATGGCATAAAATCTTGCGTCCGAATGTTGAGAGTTTCTGGATAAATACACAGTTAGGTTTCTAAATGCAATTCGAGCGGCTGTGTCTAACCCAAGTCCATTCACCGAATAAGTATCTCCGTTGTCATTTGTTCCGGTTCCGCCATTTACAAGCAAATAAAACCAGAAGTTTTGAACTCCGCTATTTGTGTGAACTCCACCATTGTCTGCTGTACCTAAGTAATAGTTTGTTCCTAAATAAGTATCTGGATCACCTTTAGCTTTCGGATTCGACATGGATCTAAAATAATTGGTGCCCGAAGAATAAATTTCATCTCCCATTTCCCAATCTGCCAAAGTAGGCCTTGCCCAGAAATCGATTGCCACGCCAAATATATCACTAAACGACTCATTCAATGCTCCGGATTCGTATGAATAAACCAGGTTTGCTGTATTGGAGGTAAGACCATGAGAAATTTCATGCCCTGCTATTGCCATGGACGTAAGCGGTGTAATGGACGTTCCGTTTCCGTCTCCGTAGGTCATTCTGCTTCCATCCCAGAAGGCATTGACATAATTGTTGTCATAATGGATGTAACTCACTAGCTTGAAACCTAGCCCATCAATACTATTTCGAGAATGAACATTCAAAAAGTAATCATAAGTCATTTCTGCACCCCAATGAGCATCTAGAGCATATTGGTCGTCATTCGTAGTACTAGTCCAGTTATTGTCACTATCAGTAAAATCCACCGCACTCCCGTAGGTTGTGCCCGTATTCATGTCGTAAGTTTCTATTCCGTTTCCTCTTCCTGCTTCTCTCAATCGATAACTCGTAGAGGACAGAGAGTCTGTTACGATCGTTCTTGTACCACTGTAGCCTGTATTCCCAGATCCGTTCGCATCTGCATGATGAATGTAATCATTTTTGAAAAGAACCTTACCATGACCTGCATCTACGTAGTAGTCTGCTCTGCTAACCGGTTGGTGAGAATAAATGTTAAACTTATAAGTAAGGGCAACCCCTTTTTTGGTTTGCAAATATACCAGCTCTCCTTTAGGATAAAAGGTAGCCGAAGGATCTTGAGTATCTTCCTTGATAAAAGCTTCTTCTTCTGGGAGTTCCCATTTGTATTGAGAAGCATTGATAGAGTTAAGAGCAGCATCTAAGGCAGCTCGTTCTGTGATGCTAGTTG
The DNA here is from genome assembly GCA_965658995.1 of Flavobacteriales bacterium. Lineage (GTDB taxonomy): Bacteria > Bacteroidota > Bacteroidia > Flavobacteriales_D > CAJJDF01 > CAJJDF01. The sequence continues at coordinate 5,336 of CBFHVI010000007.1, forward strand.
CGGCAGATGTAGGAATTTCGGAAACCAAATTTCCATTAAGGCTTACAATTTCACCGTGTTGTAGGTGAGCCGTTACATGGTTCAATTCAAATGGAATTGAATGGGAGATTTGTTGAAATTTGATGTGAGTAATCCCCAATTGATCTGTTTCTCGTTTTATTTCTCTAAGCTGAAAAGGCGTTTTGCCGAAAGAGTTCAACAGAGATTCTATTTCCGAGAGTTTTGGCGAAAAATTAGTTTGAAATTCAATAAACCCAGGAATTGAGCTTTCATCGTTCAGAAAATTCTGGGTGGAATGAGAGAGAATTGATTCAATTCTTTTCGTATTCTCAACTTGTCCGATGGTCGTAAGACCCAGTAGGATAAATCCTAGGAGTATTGTGTGTTTCATGATGTCTAATTTACTGTTTGTAA
>CBFHVI010000007.1:5849-94103 GCA_965658995.1 Flavobacteriales bacterium
AACGTATAGGGTGTTCGTAACTTACGTTACGAGATTGGATTGAAATAGTTTCTTCTAAAACAATCCATTTATTTCTGCGTCAATATCAGAGATGATTTTTCCCAAATCCTCTGGGTTTTCTTTGAAGTTATTGTTGTCCACATCTACAATGATAACTTTTCCTTTATTGTAGCTACTTATCCAAGATTCGTATCTCTCGTTGAGTCTTTTTAGATAATCAATTCGGATACTTTCTTCGTATTCACGCCCTCGCTGCGAAATTTGATTTACCAAAGTAGGTACGCTAGCTCGCAGATGAATCAATAAATCTGGAGCAGAAATAAAGTTTTCCATCAAAGAAAATAGTGAAAAGTAGTTTTCGAAGTCTTTGGTTGACATAAGTCCCATTTTGTGAAGGTTAGGCGCAAATATATAAGCGTCCTCGTAGATGGTTCTGTCTTGGATAACAGTTTTTTCACTGTTTTTTATTTCTTGTATTTGAGTAAACCGGCTATTCAAATAGAAGATTTGGAGATTGAAAGACCATCGTTGCATGTCTTCGTAAAAATCATTGAGGTAGGGATTGTTTTCCACATCCTCGAAATGAGTATCCCATTTGTAGTGCTTGGCCAATAAGTTTGTGAGCGTAGTTTTACCTGCTCCTATATTTCCAGAAATTGCAACGTGCATAAACTTAAATAAATTTGTGTTTGTCGAAAATAGCAAAAATGGTGATTACTCGGAAATAAAACCACCTCTATTAATAGAAAATGGCGATTTATTGTAAAAATGCATTGGTTCATTGACATCGATGTATTAAACAGTATCTTTGCAACGTGAATTCAAAAAAGATAAGTTTTAGGGAGATAAGAGTCTTGGCAATTCCAGCAATATTTGCAGGTATTGCAGAGCCAATTATCGGTTTGGTGGATACGGCAGTGATAGGAAATTTGGGAAGTAATTCGGAAGTATCTCAGGCGGCAGTTGGGTTAGGTGCTGCCTTTTACACTCTGCTTCTTTGGTGTCTTTCTCAAATCAGAACATCCATTTCTTCCATCGTTTCGAAATATGTTGGGGCCGAAAAAGTATCAGAAATTAAGACCTTAATTCCTCAAACGATTCTATTTGGAGCAATGCTTGGTGTAATTGTGGGAGGAATTTCCTTTGTGTTCTCTCCCAGTATTTTTCTTGATTTTTATGGAGTAGACCCTGAGGATAAAGAGTTATTAGAAAAAGCAATTCGCTATTTCAATATCCGAATTATCGGGCTCCCAATTTCCATGATTGTGTACACTGTTTTTGGAGTTTTTAGAGGAATGCAAAACACGATTTGGATTATGCAGGCGAGTATCATTGGGGCTATTATGAACGTGATATTGGATTATTTACTGGTGTTTGGTATTGGTGGTTTTCAGCCCGATATGGGGATTGAAGGAGTGGCATGGGCCAGTGTTTTTGCTCAATTTACAATGATGGCAATTATCACCCTCATAGTAAAAAGAAAGACAGAGTTTTCTTTGCTTCCTTCTTGGTCTAAACCGAATCCAGAGTTCAAAACGATGCTTCTTATGTCAGCAAATATGCTTATCAGGACATTAGCGCTTAATTTGGCCTTTTTTCTCGCTAATCGGTATGCCACAAGTTATGGAAAAAGCTATTTGGCGGCCCACACTATTCTCATCAATTTATGGGTGTTTTCTTTCTTTTTTATCGATGGATTCTCCAATGCGGGTAATGCCATTTCCGGAAAATTACTCGGAAAGAAAGATTTTAAGGCACTTACATTGTTGTCCAAAGATTTGGTGAAATACAATTTGATTGTAGCTAGTGTGTTGGCCTTGATATTTTTCGCGCTTTATCCTTTTTTAGGGCGAATTTTTAGCAACGATACGGAGGTAGTTTCTCATTTTTACTCCGTATTTTGGTTGATTATTCTTGCTCAATTTGTTAGCGGTGTCACCTTTACTTACGATGGAGTATTCAAAGGACTGGGAGAGACTGCCTATCTCAGAAACACCCTGATTTTTGCTACTTTATTCCTTTTTGTACCAGTCATTTATTTGTTGGATATTGTTGATCTCAAGCTCTACGCAATATGGATTGCTTTTCTTCTTTGGAATATGTTCAGAGGAGGCTCCCTCATTTATAAGTTCAGAAAAAAGTACTACACGGTTTAATTTGGTATCAGCTGTTTTCATAAAACTTTGCCTATATTTAAACTCACAAATAAAAATAAAAACACCTAAGACTATGAAAATAAAACTGATTACTGCCGGAATTTTGAGTACTCTGTTTATGACCTCCTGCTCACCAGAAACTGACTCAACCGAAATTACGATGGAGGCTAAAACATTTACTTTTGAGGATATTTACGAAGGAAGTAACTCTGCTACTGTAGAAATGGATTCTAAAGCGATGATTGAGGCTCAGGAGTCTATCGATTCAGAAAAAATAGAGTCCGTCTTTGTTTCAGGAGTTACTCTCTCAAAGAATGATTCTCTTGGATTGTCTCAAATCACAAGTTCTAAGTTGCAAATTATGAGCGAAAGTGAAGATTTGCCAATGGTAACAGTGTCCGTAATTACCGAAGTTTCAGAAGATTCTAAGTCGGTGGAGATGGAAATAATAAAAGAAGTTGATTTGGAAGAGTACTTGGCCAACGGAAAAATTTATTTGGTCTTGGATGCCAATTTTAGTGAGGACAATGAAGAAGAGCAGCCAGTGGAAGCGGTGATTAAATTCGATGTAAGAACAGCGAAATAAACTCGAGACTTTAAGTACCAAAAAAAGGGATTCAAATTTAATTGAATCCCTTTTTTTTATTCTTTCACAGGAGTAAAACCTTTGCTCGTTTCCTCGATAAAAGCGAGTAGCTCTTCGTTTCCGGTTTTTTTCTCAGAAGAGGTTAAGAAATGCTGCGGTAAGAAGCTCCATTTTTCACTCATTTTTTCTTGATAGGCTTTTATGTTTCCTTCCACATCTCGTGGGTCCAACTTATCCATTTTAGTAAAAACCATCACAAATGGAATCCCATTTTCTCCTAGCCATTCCATAAACTCATCGTCAGCCTTCAGTACGTTGTGTCGAGAGTCGAGCAAAACAAATACGCACATTAAGTTTTCTCGGTGGCGAAGGTAGTTTCGGGTAAAATTCATCCATTTTTCCTTCATCGCGACCGGTGTCTTCGTGAACCCATATCCCGGTAAATCTACCAAGTACCATTCGTCATTGATGATAAAGTGATTGATCAATTGCGTCTTTCCTGGTGTAGAGGAGGTTTTTGCTAATTTCTTGTTGTTGCACAATGAATTTATCAAACTCGATTTTCCCACATTGGATCGACCAATAAACGCATACTCCGGTAACAGGGGTTTGGGACACATGTCTACTCGGGTGTTGCTGATGACAAATTCTGCTGTTTTTACTTTCATGTTGTACTCAAAATTTGAACAAATATACAAGAAAATCTCACTACACCCACTTCTAACCACCAAGTGGAAAATAGGGTTGAAATTGAGTTGTATTTCTCGATAATCAACATTCAGTTGTTAATATTTTGGAAATCTCTCCCACCATAGTTATTAACATAAATTTTTCTTGTAAGCCTTTAAAATCATGAGTTTTTGTTTTTATTAAAACAAATTTTGTTTACATTCGTTCTAAAGTTATTCACATCGTGGTAAAATGTGGAGAAATGTGGGATATAATAAATATCTTTGCTAATTAACAATAACTATGTCTTATCTAGGAGAATACATATGTAAACTGGATGCCAAAGGGCGACTCACTGTTCCGTCAGGTCTAAAAAAACAATTAGACAATGAGGGAAGAGAGGGGTTTGTTTTGAACCGTGGGTTCGAGGGGTGTCTTGGTTTGTATCCTCACAAAGACTGGTTAGCGGTTTCGAAAAAGCTGAATGATTTGAATTTATTCACGATCAAGAACAGAGCTTTTGTTCGAAAATTTCAAAATGGTGCCACCAAGCTTGATATGGATGGAAACGGAAGGGTTCTCCTACCGAAAGATCTTCAAGAGTTTGCTGGAATTTCCAAAGAGGTGGTTCTCTTTGCGTATGCCGATAGGATTGAAATTTGGGACAAGGCGAAGTACGAAGAAGTGATGAACGAAGAAATGGGCGATTTTGCAACTCTAGCCGAAGAAGTTATGAGTGATGGCAAAGATGATGAAAAATGAAAACGGTTATCATATCCCAGTTCTTTTAAATAGTTCGATCGAAGGATTGAACATTGTGCCAGAGGGTGTCTACGTGGATGTAACTTTTGGTGGAGGTGGACATTCAAGGAAAATCTTGAATAGTTTGGGTAAAAACGGAAAATTATTTGCGTTTGACCAAGATACCGAAGCTCATGAGAATGCTTTCGAAGATTCTCGATTCAAACTGATAGATCAAAACTTTGCTTTTATAAAGAATTACTTGGCTTTTCATGGTATTGAAAAAGTTGATGGAATTTTGGCTGATTTAGGTGTTTCTTCTCACCAATTTGATTCGGGAGAAAGAGGTTTTTCTATCCGATATGAAGGAGAGTTGGACATGCGAATGAATCAGAATCAAGGGTTAACAGCAAAGCAGGTTGTCAATGATTACGAAGAAGATAAGCTCGAGTTTATTTTCAAAGCTTATGCCGACATCAGAAACGCAAAGCTAGTAGCAAGAAAAATTGTGGAGGCACGCAACGAGCAGGTAATTGAAACAACTACCCAGCTCATTGAGGTTGTCAAGTTGCTCACAACTTTTAAGAAAGAGAATCAGTTTTTGGCTCAAATCTTTCAGGCGATACGAATTGAGGTGAATCAAGAGTTGGAGGTGTTGAAACAGTTTTTGTTGGCAGCCAAAGATCTGTTGAATCCTGGAGGAAGGTTAGTGGTGATTTCTTACCATTCCTTAGAAGATAGATTAGTGAAAAACTTCATTAAAAAAGGGAAGTTTGAGGGAGAGGTGGAAAAAGACTTTTACGGAAACCCCCTGTTAGAATTGAAAGACGTGGCTAGAAAGGCGATAGTGCCAACGAACGACGAAATAGAATTAAACTCAAGAGCACGAAGCGCAAAAATGAGAATAGCTGAAAAGTTAAAAAACAATGGCTGAAAAAGGAATAAACATATTGAAACCTCTTACGGATTTGCTCTCGGGGAATTTCTTTGGGAAGGAGTTTGTTCAAAAAAACATGGGGTTTGTGGTGTACTTTACTTTTTTGGTGGTCTTGTACATCGGTTATGGATATTACGCTGATAAGCAAATGAAAATAGCGGCCGAATTAGAAAACATGGAAGAGTTGAACTCAAAACTTCATTCTTCCATTAAGGAATTGAATCAAATAAGTCTTCAGTCAAATATTTTGAAAATGACTGCCGACCAAGGAATAAAAGAATTAAAACAAGCTCCAATTATTATACATACGGAGGCAAAAAAATGATGGAAATCAAGAAAAACATATCAGCAAGGATTTACTTAGTGTACTTTGGAGTACTCTTGTTTTCGTTAGTATTGATATGGAAAATATTTTCCATTCAGATGACCGTAAATACCGAAAATAACGCTTATATATCCAGTATTTCGAAGGTCGAGATTACTGCCTCAAGGGGAAATATTTTTGCCGATGATAAGGAGAAAAGTGCTTTAGCGATTTCTGTTCCTATTTATGAAATAAGAATGGACTTGGTGGCTATAAAGGAGGAGTTGTTTACCGAAAAAATCGATTCATTGGCTTATGTGTTATCGACAGTGTTTAGGGACAAAACTGAAAGTCAATACCGAGCAGAGTTAATTGATGCTAAGCGAAATAAGAGAAGGTATCATTTGATTCAGAAAAATGTGTCTTATAACGAAATGGAGCAGGTACTGAAGGCACCTATTCTGAGAAAAGGTCAATTCAAAGGTGGTCGAATTATTCTTAAGCAAAATAAGAGAGAAAGACCATTTGGTATGTTGGCGGCCAGAACTGTAGGATATATAAATGCCCAAGGAAATGGTGTAGGATTAGAACATGCCTATCAATCCAAGCTCAAAGGTGAACAAGGGCTGCAATACATGAAAAGTGTGGGTGGAGGAAATAAAATACCTCTGACTGATGATTATTTGATAAAACCAGAGAACGGAAAGGATATTTACACAACTATCGATGTCAATCTTCAAGATGTGGCAGAGAAAGCTCTGATGGAACAATTAGTTTCTCAAAATGCTCAGCATGGTTGTGCTGTGCTAATGGAAGTAAAAACGGGACACATTAAGGCGATAGCTAACATCTCCAAAGACCGAAAGGGAGAATATCGCGAAATATACAACCACGCCATTGGGTCGGCTTCGGAGCCAGGATCAACGTTCAAACTGGCATCCCTCATGGTAGCACTCGAAGATGGTAAAGTAAGTATAAACGATTTGGTGGATACAAAAGATGGAACGATTAAATATCACGACCAAGTGATGCGAGATGCCCACGAAGGGGGAGATGGAATTATTCCATTGTGGAAGGCTTTTGCTCTTTCAAGTAACGTTGCTATTTCGCAGGTAATTAATGAAAATTACAAAAAGTCTCAATCTAGTTTCCTGAGCGGAATTTCAAAATTAGGGTTAGGAAATGAAACAGGAGTAGAGATTTTGGGAGAAGGGAAGCCTTACGTTAAAACCACCGCTGACTCCACCTGGTCGGGGATTTCTATTCCATGGATGAGTATCGGGTACGAAACAAGGTTTACTCCCCTACAGATATTGACTTTTTACAATGCAGTAGCCAATAATGGAGTGATGGTGAAGCCACAATTTGTGAAAGAGATTAAAGAAGGAAGTAGAGTGGTTTTTGCTGGAAAAACTGAAGTGCTGAACCGAAGTATTTGTTCGGAAAAGACACTAAATGACGCGAAATATTTATTAGAGAAAGTTGTGGAAGAGGGAACTGCTAGTAATCTGAAAAACTTGGATTTTAAAATAGCAGGTAAAACTGGTACCACTCAAGTAGGGTATGGTAAGTCCGATTCCGAAACAAGGTCGAGAGTTCGTCACCAAGCCTCTTTCTGCGGATATTTTCCTGCCGATAATCCCAAATATTCCTGCATTGTGGTGGTTGCAGCTCCTACCAAGAGTATATATGGAAATGTGGTTTCTGGAACTGTGTTCAAAGAAATTGCCGAGAAAGTATACGCCACAGACATAGAAATGACTCGCTCCAAAGACAAGCTGGAACAATTGAATATGCCAGCTTCTAAAAATGGAAATCTGGATGATTTGAAGTTTGTGTTTAAGTTTTTTTCTGTTCCGTTGGAGTTCAAAAACGGTGATTCGAAATGGATTGCAACTGTGGCTCAAAAAGATAAAGTAGAACTGAATAAAAAATCTGTAGAAGGAGTGCCAAACACACTTGGAATGGGCATGAAAGATGCCTTGTTTTTATTAGAAAACAAAGGTTTTTCTGTCCGTGTAAATGGCAGGGGTGTTGTAAAGAGTCAAACTCCTTTGACAGGAAACAAAAAAGTAATCATCCTGAATTTGGGATAAAAAAATCCTCTCAAGGAGGTAAAGAAAAGAATGAAATTATTGAAGGACATATTGTATAAAGTGAGATTAGTTGGAGTTATTGGTTCTACCAAATCTTCAGTTTCATTTATTGCCTTTGATTCGAGAAAAATAGAACGAAATGGTTTGTTTGTTGCCACCAGAGGTACTTCTGTGGACGGACATCAGTACATTGACACGGCTATTGAGGCTGGTGCTAAGGCAATTGTTTGTGAAACTATGCCAGAGAATATACTCTCGGGTGTCACCTATATTCAGGTAGAAAACTCTAACCAAGCGCTGGGATTAATAGCAGCCAATTTATACGACAACCCGTCATCCAAACTAAAGTTAATTGGAGTTACGGGCACCAATGGAAAAACTACTACAACCTCTCTGTTATTCGATTTATTTCAAAAGCTAGGATACAAAGTGGGATTGATTTCTACGGTCGTATACAAAATTGGGGAGAAAGAAATAAAATCTACCCATACAACACCTGATGCAATTCGATTGAATGAATTGTTTGCACAAATGGTAGAGGAAGGATGTGACTTCTGCTTCATGGAAGTGAGTTCTCATGCTATTCATCAAGGAAGAATTGAGGGGATTGAATTTGCTGGAGGAGTGTTTACAAATATCACCCATGATCACTTGGATTATCACCATTCCTTTAAAGAATATTTAGGAGTTAAAAAAGCCTTTTTTGATGGATTGTCAAAGGATGCTTTTGCTATTACAAATGCAGATGATAAGAATGGTAGGGTGATGATGCAAAATACCAAGGCTGAAGTGATAACGGTTGCCCGAAAAACAGAAGCTGACTACAGGGTGAAAGTAATTGAGAATCAATTCAGCGGTTTGCAGCTAACAATTAATGGTACGGAGGTATGGGTGAAACTGATTGGCGATTTTAATGCGTACAACCTTGTGTCTGTCTATGCAGTGGCTAAACAACTTCACGAAGACGAACTGGAGATTCTGACTCAAATGAGTTTGTTGAACAACGTAGAAGGAAGATTTGAGTATATCAAAACACCAGGTAATGTCATAGCAATAGTCGATTATGCGCATACACCAGATGCACTGAAGAACGTGTTAAAAACAATTACTAACATCAGAACTGGTAATGAAAAAGTGATTACAGTGGTTGGCTGTGGAGGAGATAGAGATAAAACAAAAAGACCATTGATGGCGAATATCGCCTGTAAACTGAGTGACAAAGTAATTCTTACCTCTGACAATCCAAGAACAGAAAATCCGGTAACAATTTTGGAAGAAATGCAAGCCGGTGTGGAGCCGTTAGATTACAAGAAAACCCTCACTATTACAGATAGGAAAGAAGCAATAAAAACTGCTTCAGCTCTTGCAGAAGAGAATGATATTATTCTGGTGGCCGGCAAGGGGCATGAAAATTACCAAGAAATTAATGGAGGAAGGTTCCCATTTGACGATTTAGAAATATTGTCCGAAACCCTAAAAATACTTGATAAATAATGTTGTTTCACTTATTCACATACCTACAAGAGATGGATTTTCCTGGAGCGGGATTGTTCAGTTTTATTTCATTCAGAGCAGCGCTTTCTATCTTAACTTCCTTATTGGTTTCACTCGTCTTTGGTCGAACCCTTATTCAAAAACTGAAGAACCTTCAAGTAGGCGAATCTGTTAGAGATTTGGGGCTAGAGGGACAGAAAGAAAAAGAAGGAACTCCAACGATGGGAGGTTTAATCATCATTGCCGCAATACTTATTCCTACTCTCTTATTTGCAAAATTGGATAATATCTACATTCTTATAATGCTTGTTACCACTGTGGGACTAGGGGCAATCGGGTTTTTGGATGACTACATCAAAGTCTTTAAGAAGAACAAAGCGGGATTAGCGGGAAGATTTAAAGTAGTGGGTCAAATTGGAGTAGGAGTTATCGTTGCATTTATGCTGTTTTTCAATGAAAATGTAACCATCAAGGAAAAAGTGCAAAATGATGTGTTGGCTGGTTTTGTGGAAAAAATAGGAGAGGATTTAGTAGAAGTAACTCCCGCGAAAGATTCTACAGCCACATTCTCATGGGTAGAGCATCATTCAACAAAAACGACCCTGCCCTTCGTTAAAAATAATGAGTTCAATTACCAATGGTTTTTGGCTTGGATGGAAAATGAAGGGAGAGCAAAATGGGCTTGGTTAATTTTTATTCCTGCCGTAATTGTGATTGTAACGGCTGTTTCAAACGGAGCCAATATGACCGATGGAATAGATGGCTTGGCAACTGGAACCTCCGCAATTGTTGGAATTACTTTGGCGATTTTTGCTTATGTTTCTGGAAACATCATTTTTTCAGATTACCTCAATGTGATGTTTATTCCTAATTCCGGAGAGTTGGTGATTTTTATCAGTGCATTTGTGGGTGCATGTATCGGTTTTCTGTGGTACAATGCATACCCCGCACAAGTTTTTATGGGTGACACAGGGAGTCTCACTATCGGAGGAATTATAGCAGTATTTGCAATTGCAATAAGAAAAGAATTACTAATCCCCATTTTATGCGGAATATTTTTAGCAGAGAATCTTTCTGTGATGATTCAGGTGGCTTACTTCAAATACACCAAAAAGAAATATGGAGAAGGAAGAAGAGTCTTTCTTATGGCTCCACTCCACCATCATTATCAGAAAAAAGGTATGCATGAATCCAAGATTGTTTCGAGATTTTGGATAGTAGGAATTTTCCTAGCCATACTAACTATTGTAACACTGAAATTGAGATAAGATTTTTTAAAGAAAAGAGAAAAGAGAAAAGAGAAAAAAATAGATAAGAGACCGCTTCGCTGAAAGAGGGATGATAGAAGAGCAAAGAATTGGTTTTGAAAATAGGAAAAGCTAGAATTAGTTAGAGTGTGTTAGATGAGCGTGAAAGAATTAATAATGAACAAACAAATGACAAAGACAAATAACATAGCAATACTTGGCGCTGGAGAGAGCGGAGTTGGCGCTGCTTTGCTTGCAAAAAAGCAAGGATTTGAGGTGTTTGTGTCTGATTTTGGGAAAATAAAAAAGAAGTACAAAGAGGTACTATATAAGGAGAACATTGAGTGGGAGGAAGGAAAACACAACTCGGATAGGATTTTAGGAGCTACAGAAATAATAAAAAGTCCTGGAATTCCTGATAATGTTCAGATTGTTCAGAAGGCTTTGGAAAAAGGGATTCAGGTAATTTCTGAAATTGAGTTTGCCGGACGTTACACACAAGCTAAATTAATAGGAATAACAGGGTCAAACGGAAAAACCACCACCACAATGCTTACCTATCATATTTTAAAAAAGGCAGGATTGAATGTGGGAATTGCCGGGAATGTAGGATCAAGTTTCGCCAAGCAAGTAGCCACCGAGAATTATGATTATTACGTGTTAGAATTAAGCAGTTTTCAGTTGGATGGATTGGTAGATTTTAAAGTAGATGTCTCTGTGTTGTTGAACATCACTCCTGATCACCTCGACCGGTACGAATATAAGTTTGAGAATTATGTGAATTCAAAATTTAGAATCACAAATAACCAAACAAACCAGGACTACTTCATTTACTGCACAGACGATGAAGCCATAGCGAAAGCACTAGAAAGTAAAAGTATAAAAGCAAAACAGCTCCCTTTCTCGATAAAAGAAGAAGTAGAAGAAGGAGCATTTTTAAATAAGAACGAAGAAATACTATTTAACCTAATAAATCAAGAACCCCAAACTATGTCAATACACGATTTAGCATTAAACGGAAAGCACAATATTTACAACTCGATGGCGGCCGGAATAGCCTCCAAAGTGTTGGATTTAAGAAAAGAAATTGTTCGGGAAAGTTTGTCCGACTTTCAAAACGTAGAACATAGATTAGAGCATATTTGTTATGTAAACGGAATAGAATTTATCAACGACTCAAAGGCTACTAATGTAAATGCTGTATGGTATGCCCTCGAAAGTATTAACAAGCCCATCGTTTGGATTGCGGGAGGAGTAGATAAAGGGAACGATTACGAGGAGCTTATTCCTTTGGTAAAAAGTAAAGTAAAGGCATTGGTTTGTTTAGGGGTAGACAATTCAAGGCTAGTGGAATCTTTTAAAGACGTGATAGATGTATATGAAACTAGTTCGGCAAAAGATGCGGTTAAATTGAGCTACAAATTAGGTGCTAAAGGAGACTTAGTTCTCTTGTCACCAGCTTGTGCTAGTTTTGATTTGTTTGATAATTATGAAGATAGAGGACTAGAGTTTAGAAAGGCAGTAAGGGAGCTTTAATCTTCTGAATAAAAAAGTAGCCAGTCATTGCGCATCAAGTGCGGAATGCCAAGAGCCTTTTTTAAAGAGACAAAAAAATTAGAATAAAATGAACACATTGTTTAAGAAATATCTTACCGGGGATCGGGTGATTTGGGTGATAGCTATTTTGCTATCCCTCTTCTCCGTGCTCATTGTGTACAGTTCTACTTCTCAGTTGTCCTATAAATTTCGTAACGGCAATACAGAGTCCTATTTATTCAAGCACACGATGATTATTCTATTGGGCTTTTTGATTATGTACTATTTACATAAAGTAAAAGTTAGATACTTCGCGCCTATTTCAGTCCTCGGCATGGTGATTTCTTTATGTGCGCTAATAATAGCTCTCGTATTTAGTTCAGATTTATCCACGGCTCGATGGATTATGGGCATGCAACCTTCTGATGCGGCTAAGATTTCCTTGCTGGTATATTTAGCACGCCAATTGTCAATGAATAAAGAAGAATTAAAAAATTTCAAGGTCTTTGTACTCAAAATTGTACTTCCTGTTGCTGTAATTTGTGGAGCCATTTTACCCGCAGATTTATCCACATCGGTCATGTTATTTGTCGATTGTTTGGTGCTCATATTTATCTCTTCTGTCAGCTGGAAAAATATTGGCGGAATGCTTGGATTGGCAATTGGTGGATTTCTTCTCATACTGCTCATCGGAACTGTTCAGCCAAAATTGCTGCCAAGAGTTCCTACTTGGACTTCACGAATAGGAGCATTTATTGGGGGAGATGAGGTGGAAAATGCTGCTGACAAAAATTACCAAACGGATATTGCAAAAGCTGGAATAGCTCGAGGAGGATTGCGTGGCACAGGCCCGAGCAAAAGTACAGTAAAGAATATCTTACCATCAGCTTGGGCAGATTTTATCTTTGCCATTTTTATTGAAGAATATGGCTCCATTTTGGGAGGCGTATTCCTCATTTTGTTGTATCTCATTATTTTGTATCGAGTGATTGTAATAGCCAAAAATTCGAAGAGCGATTTTGGGTCTTACCTAGCTTTTGGATTAGGTTTTAGTATCGTATTTCAGGCGTTTCTCAATATGGGGGTTAGTGTAAATGTATTGCCTGTAACAGGGCAGCCATTGCCTCTGGTAAGCATGGGAGGTACAGCTATTTTAGTTACTTGCGTTTCTTTTGGGTTGATTTTAGGTGTAAGCAGAGAGGCGCAATTTAGTTCAAACAAACAAACAAACGAAGAGTATGCAAGCTAAGAGAGTGATCATATCGGGAGGTGGAACTGGAGGGCATATTTACCCTGCCATTGCCATTGCCAATGCAATCAAAGAAAAGTATCCAACAACTGAAATCTTATTTGTTGGGGCAAACGGCAAAATGGAGATGGAGAAAGTGCCAAAAGCTGGCTATGATATAATAGGTCTTGATATTGCTGGACTTCAACGAAAATTAACTCTGAAGAATCTTTCTTTTCCATTCAAGTTGATGAAGAGTTTGAAAAAGGCGAAAGAAATAGTAAAAGAATTTAAACCAGATATAGCAATCGGTGTTGGAGGGTATGCCAGTGGTCCATTGTTACGACAAGCAGGAAAACTGGGAGTTCCCACCCTCATTCAAGAACAAAATTCGTATCCAGGAATTACGAATAAGTTGTTAGCCAAAAAGGCCAAAAAGATTTGTGTTGCCTACGACAATATGGAAAGATTCTTTGAAGAATCGAAAATTCTGTTTACCGGAAACCCTGTTAGGAAGGAGATTCTCGATATAAAAGGCAAAAAGGAGAAAGGCTTGTCCCATTTTGGATTAAGTCCTGAGAAAAAGACTTTATTGGTGATTGGTGGTAGCTTGGGGGCCAGAACGATTAACGCAAGTATAAAAAATGCGGCTAAACAACTAGAGGAAAACAATATACAAATACTATGGCAAACTGGTAAATACTACTATGATGAGATGAAGTCTTTTGTGGAACAAAACCAGTTGAACCACACAAGGGTATACGATTTTGTTTATGAGATGGATTTGGCTTATGCCACGGCAGATTTAGTGGTGAGCAGAGCGGGGGCCTTGTCTATTTCTGAATTGTGTTTAGTAGGAAAACCTACTATTTTAATTCCATCGCCAAATGTGAGCGAAGATCACCAAACAAAGAACGCTATGGCATTGGTAAATCATCAAGCAGCAATACTAGTAAAAGATTCTGAAGCTCCCGAGATTTTGGGTGATTCTGTGGTGAACTTGATAAAAGAAGAAGAGAAATTAGTGAAGTTGAGCGTTAATATTATTGGATTTGGAAGGCCAAATGCTGCTGACTCAATTGCGAATGAAGTAATGAAAATAATAAATTGAAAAAATATCCGAAGTGGCAAATCGGGTAGTATGAAAAAAGAGAAGTAAAAAGAAATGAACCTAAACGAAATACATAGAGTATTTTTCATCGGAATTGGTGGAATTGGAATGAGTGCATTAGCACGTTATTTCAACTCGCTCTCTATTCCCGTGTTTGGGTATGACCTTACCGCCACACTACTCACCGCGGAAATGGAAAAAAGTGGTATCTCTATAGTCTATCAAGATGGAATAGAAAACATTGATAAAAGTGTTCGTTCCCAAAAGGAAAACACGTTAGTTATCTATACTCCTGCAATTCCTATAACCAATGAGATTTGGAACTATTTTAAGCAAGAGCAGTTTGTACTTAAAAAGAGAGCAGAAGTTCTGGGTATGATAACAGAACAATATGACACTATTGCTGTGGCTGGAACTCATGGCAAGACCACAACCTCTTCTATGATTGCAGCTGTAATGGACCACTCAGGAGTGGGCTGTAATGCCTTTTTAGGAGGAATTGCGGCTAATTTTAATTCCAATTTAGTTCTCAATAGCAACTCCAATTGGGTGGTCGTGGAAGCAGATGAGTACGACCGTTCTTTCCTCAGTCTTGTTCCCAACATTGCAGTGGTTACCTCTAACGATGCAGATCATTTAGATGTATATGGTGATTCTCATTCTATGAATACTTCGTTTCAAGATTTTCTGAACAAAGTAACTCCAACAGGTAAAGTCTTTCTGCAAAGAAATGTTGAGTTATCTTTCAATGCCCCCAAATTTTACTCTGTAGAAGGAGGAGATGTTGCCTATTACGCTGAAAATATTTCTGTAGAAAACGGGGACTTTGTATTCGATGCAGTTACTCCATTGGGTGTTATTCAAGGTATAAAATTGGGAATTAGCGGTATTCACAATATCGAAAATTGCTTGGCAACGATTGCAGTATGTCAAGAAATTGGTATCTCCAACGAAAAGATACAGGCTGGATTAGAAGGCTACAAAGGAGTAAAAAGAAGATTTGAGTACGTAATCAAACAAGACGACATAGTGTTTATTGATGATTATGCACATCACCCAACCGAGATTCAAGCTCTCGTACATTCAGTGAAAGCCTTGTATCCAGGTAAGAAACTGACGGGTGTTTTTCAGCCACATTTATACTCAAGAACTCGAGATTTTGGCAATGCGTTTGCAAAAGAATTGTCTGAGTTAGATGAAATAATAGTATTGGATATTTACCCAGCAAGGGAGAAACCGATTATAGGAATTGATGCGGAATATCTTCTCGATAGGTTAGAAAACAGCAACAAAAGAAAGGAAACCAAAGCTACGCTAGTCGAAAGTTTAAAAAAAGAGGAATTGGAGGTGTTACTCACCATAGGAGCAGGCGATATAAATACATTAGTAGAACCAATTAAAAGAAAGTTAAATCAGGAATGAAAAAAATAGTGAACATATCGATTTGGGCATTGTTTTTATTAGCCACCTTGGCCTTGTTGAGCTTTACTTTGCGCAAAAAGGAAAATATTATTTGCGACTCAATAGTGGTAAACGTAGATGTTCTGAGCGGGAATCACTTTGTAACTCGCAAAAGAGTAGAGGATATTTTGGCAAATACTGGGTTCAAGAAAGGGGAGGATAAGTTTAGCCAAATTAATTCCAAAAAACTCGAAAAAAAGCTCTTGAGTCTCTCTAGTGTGGAAGAGGTGGAGGTTTACAAAAGTATAAAAGGTGAGCTACGAATCGACATACGCCAAAGAAAGCCGATTGCTAGGGTGTTCAATCGAAATGGTTATTCTGTCTATATCGATGATAAAGGAAAGACTATGGAAACTTCTGAACATTACACGGCTCGAGTTTTGGGAGTAAACGGGTATTTAAAACTAAAGGCGGGTGAAGATTATTACGAAATTGTACAGCAAGATTCAGTAAAAAACACAACGCTACTGGACGAAGTCTATGAAGTAGCCAGTGCCATCAACAAGGATGAGTTTTTGAAGGCATTGATAGAACAAATATTTGTAGAGAAAAATGAAGAAATTGTTCTTATTCCTAAAGTGGGAAACCAAGAAATAATCTTTGGGAAAGCGAAGAACATTGAAACAAAATTCGAAAAACTAAAGCTGTTTTATACAAAAGGAATAAACCCAAACAATTTAAACTTATACAAAACCATAAACTTAAAGTTCGATAACCAAATAGTTTGCAAAAAAAAATAAATAATATGGAATCATCAGAAATCGTAGTAGGATTAGACATCGGTACCACCAAGATTGCGTGTATCGTTGGAAGAAAAAATGAACACGGAAAGATTGAAGTAATCGGTGTTGGAAAATCAGAATCTCTTGGGGTGACAAGGGGAGTTGTAGCCAATATCGAAAAAACTGTTCAGTCGATAAAAGCAGCTGTAGAACAAGCTGAGTTAAAATCAGGTGTGGAAATTAAGGTGGTAAATGTGGGAATCGCTGGTCAGCACATAAAGAGCCTACAGCATCGAGGGATGATTACAAGAAGTAGTCATGAAGAAGAAATATCACAAGCAGATATCGATTCATTAGTAGATGATATGTACAAGTTGGTGATGATGCCAGGCGAGGAAATTATCCATGTGTTACCGCAGGACTATATTGTGGATAGAGAACAGGGAATTCTAGATCCAATAGGAATGGCAGGAGTTCAACTGGAGGCAAATTTCCATATCATAACTGGACAAATTGCCGCAGGAAAAAACATTTATAGATGTGTTGAGAAAGCTGGATTGGAGGTAGCCGACATTATTTTGGAGCCACTTGCTTCTGCAGAGGCAGTGCTTAGTGAAGAAGAAAAAGAGGCCGGTGTTGCCTTGGTTGATATAGGAGGTGGTACCACTGATATTGCAATTTTTCATGAAGGAATAATTCGTCATACTGCTGTAATTCCATTTGGAGGAAACGTCATTACGGAGGACATTAAAGAGGGAACTACAATCATGAAGCGTCAGGCTGAGGTATTGAAACAGAAATATGGAACTGCTTTTGCCAACAAAAGCCAGGAGAACGAGATTGTTTGTATCCCTGGATTGAGAGGAAGAGAGCCAAAAGAAATTTCTGTAAAAAATCTATCAAGTATCATTCAGGCCAGAATGGAAGAAATTATCGAACACATCCATTTTGAAATAAAAAACTCCGGATTTGAGAAAAAACTGATTGGTGGCGTTGTAATTACAGGAGGTGGTTCTCAACTGAAATATTTACCTCAATTATTTGAGTACGTAACAGGTATGAATAGCCGTGTTGGTTATCCCAATGAGCATGTTGGTAAAGGAATCCAGGAGGATATTACAAGTCCACTATTTGCAACCGGTATTGGGTTGGTGATGAAAGGATACGAAAACCAAAGAGCGATTCAAAGACCAGAAACAGTACAAAGAGATACTTCTTTTATGAAAGCTCCTAACTTTTTTGATAAGATCAAGAGATTTTTTGACGAAGAAATAAAATAAAAACAAAAAACAACAACAAAACCAATAGATATGGAATTTAACATCCCAAACAACAACAAAGCCAATATCATCAAAGTGATAGGTGTTGGAGGTGGAGGTAGTAATGCCGTAAACCACATGTACGAACTTGGAATTAAGGACGTTGATTTTATCGTGTGTAATACCGATATTCAGGCGCTAGATATTAGTGCAGTACCTACCAAAATTCAATTAGGAGAAACTCTTACTGGAGGAAGAGGTGCAGGTTCCTTGCCAGAGGTAGGAAAGAATGCCGCTATTGAAAGCGTAGATGAAATAAAAAACTACTTATCTGATAATACCAACATGGCGTTTATCACGGCCGGAATGGGGGGTGGTACAGGAACCGGAGCAGGTCCAGTAGTTGCAAGGGTTGCCAAAGACATGGGAATCTTAACAGTAGGAATCGTGACTGTTCCGTTTAGTTTCGAAGGAAAGAAAAGAAAAGAACAAGCCGAGGCAGGGATCAAAGAAATGAGAGAAGCTGTAGATACATTGCTTATCATTAACAACGAAAAGCTGAGAGATATGTACGGTAATTTAACTATCCGAAATGCCTATGCTCAGGCTGATCAAGTGTTGGCATCGGCTGCCAAAGGAATTGCCGAAGTAATTTCTAAAACTGGATTCATCAACGTAGATTTGAATGACGTAAACACCGTAATGAAGGACAGCGGTGTAGCTATTATGGGAACTGCAACTGCCGAAGGAGAAAACAGAGCCATCATTGCTTCCGAAAAAGCTCTTTCTTCGCCATTGCTTAACGACAATGATATTACAGGTGCTAAGCAAGTGTTGCTGAACATTACGTTTGGAGAGGAGGAATTGACAATGGACGAAATGAGCGAAATTACTGACTTCATTGTAGATGCAGCCGGAGGATCAGCAGAAATGATTATGGGTCAAGGATATGATGAAACTCTTGGTACTGGAATTTGTGTTACTGTAATTGCTACTGGTTTTCATACAAATGCCAATGTAGATACAGGAGTAACTCCTGAAGAGCCAAAAAAGACTTACCTTGATTTAGGAACTGAGGAGCCAACTATGATTGCTCAGCCAATTACCTCACCTACTCAATCATTCTCTACACCGGAGCCTACTGCTGTAGAGGAGGAACCGTTAGATGAAATGCCTTACCTTAAAAGTGTAGCGCCCAAAGAGGAGCCACAAGCTTCAACTCCAGAGGAAGATGTAGAAGAGGAAGATAATATGGAAAGAATCATGAGAGAGGAACAAGCCTCCTTGAATTTTGAAATCAATACACCCAAAAGTGAAGAGGTGATTGAGCCGATTTCTTCCCCTCAAAACTCTCAGCAAGAGCCAAAAAAGGAAGAAAGAATAATTCACTACTTGGAGGACGATATGGAAGATGATTTGCCAACAACTCCAGCCAATACTATTCCCGAACCTACAGAGCCTAAAGAAGAAGTAAGAGAGGAGATTAGCCGGGGGCAGCTTCAAGAATTGTCAGCTGAAAGAGAGGAAAGGATAAAGGAGTTGAGCTTGAAGCTGAGAACACCATTTGGACTTACTGAGCTTGAAAGTGAACCAGCTTACATCAGAAGACAAATAAAATTGGAAGACACTCCACATTCATCGGAGAACAATGTCTCAAGATTTACCTTGTCTGACGAAGAAGGAAAAGGAAATTCCATTAAAGGAAACAACTCTTTTTTGCATGACAATGTGGATTAAATGAGTGTAAAGTCGTAAGTAAAAAGTCTTCAGTATTTAAATTACCTTTGTAATTCATAGTGAAGACGAACGACCAACTACTAAAAAGAAAACAATGAGTTTAACAGAAAAAATAAATACCGATATCAAAGAAGCTATGAAAGCTCGAGATAAAGAAAAATTAGACGCCTTGCGAGCCATAAAGTCTGCCTTAATGATGGAGGCTACCAAAGACGGTAGTGGAGAAGTGAGCGAAGAGGTTGAAATGAAAATACTTCAGAAGCTACACAAACAAAGAAAAGATGCTGCTGCTCTGTATCAAGAGCAAGGAAGAGAAGATTTGGTGCATGACGAGGTGTTTCAGGCAGAGATTATTGAAGCCTACTTGCCTGCTCAAATGAGCGAAGAGGAGATAAGGGTGGTAGTGAAAGAGATAATTGCTAAAACAGGCGCTTCTTCTTCCGCAGATATGGGAAAAGTAATGGGTGCTGCTATGGGGCAGCTATCGGGAAAAGCTGACGGTAAAATTATTTCAAAATTGGTGAAAGAGAACCTGAATAATTAAGGCAAACTTATTGTTGTTATAACTTAAAATCCCCTTCCGTTTGTTGTTCGGAAGGGGATTTTTTTGGTAAAGGAAAAAAAATGAAAGAAGAATTATTGAGGATTATTTCTCGTAATATACTTTTAGTTTTGCTTCATTTGTTTTTAAGTCCATACTCATAATTTTGACTGATTCTACTTTTAATCCTGTGGTTGAACCAATGTCGTTTTTCAATGCTTCGTAATTTTCCGTACTCAAATTTTTCAAATTTCCATAAGTCAATTCAAAATTAGCAGTGCGTTTGGCACTCTCTTTTTGTTGAAGAAGTTTCTCTCCTATTGCTGTTAAAGAAATAAATGCTAGGTTAATAAAGCCAATTTCGTACAAGCTCATTTTTTTCGAAAAAGCATTAATCATTGATACTCCAATAAAGACAAAAAGATAGGCCATTTCTTTCAAAGAGATGGTGTCTGTTCTAAATCGGATAACCCCCAGCAACGCAAACAAACCTATTGCTACTCCTGTATTGAACTTAAATGCTTTTAAAGCAAAGCACAAAAAGAAAATTACGCTACTCACCACCATGTAGGCAAAAATGAATTCTCGTTTTTTATTATTGAAGGGGTAATAGATAAATCGAGCTAGTAATAGCGTGCTCAAAAAATTGAGGCCAAAAAGAACCAATAGTTTATAGAAGTCATTGTCAAATACTTCTATCCCAAATACTTCTTTAGAGCTTAAAAATAAGGTGTGAAATGTGTTCATAATGTTCGTTCATATTGATTATAAAAATTAATTCGAAAAATCCTTCTTTTGATAGCACAAAAAAATTAATTGAGTTTACCTCGCAATTGCTTCATAAATTCTGAGGCATAAACAAAATCTCCGATTTCTTTATTGTCCGTTGTTACAATTGAGTGCTTGTCCCCAGTCCACCAGTTTTCTCCTTTATGTATGTAGAGAATGTTCTCACCAATTTCCATTACAGAGTTCATGTCGTGAGTGATAACTACCGTAGTCATGCTGTATTCTTTGGTCAAATCGTGAATCAAATTATCGATTACAATGGATGTTTTGGGATCTAAACCAGAGTTGGGTTCATCGCAGAATAAGTATTTTGGATTCAGAGCGATGGCCCTTGCAATAGCTACTCTTTTTTGCATTCCTCCACTTATCTCTGAAGGGTAGAGGTGGTTTTTGTTTTCGAGTTGCACTCTTTTTAAACAAAAATTTACTCGGTCAAGCATTTCCTCTGTACTCATATCAGAAAACATGATTAGAGGAAACATTACATTTTCTTCCACACTGTATGAATCGAAGAGGGCGCTACCTTGAAAAAGCATTCCAATTTGTGAGCGAATTGCTTTTCGCTCCGATTTGGTCATACCAGAAAAATTTTGACCGCCATAGATGACTTTGCCACTATCAACCTCATACAAACCGACAATACACTTTGTTAGTACAGATTTACCAGAACCGCTTTGTCCTATGATCAAATTCGTTTTCCCTTGTTCAAACTCAAAGTTTATTCCTTTTAGAATTTTTGTACCGTTAAATCCTTTTTCTATGTTATTTACAATAATACTCATGGTTATAACAATAAGAAGTAAGTGATTATAAGATTGATAAGGAGAATAATCATACTACTCGCCACAACCGATTTAGTTCCAGATTTACCTACTTCTAAAGCTCCGCCACTTGGATTTACGTAATATCCAAAATAAGAAGGGATGGTAGCAATAAAAAAGGCAAAAAAAGTGGTTTTAATCAAAGAATAGGTAATACTAAAGGGTTCGAAATAGTACTGAAGTCCCATAATATATTTTTCAAGAGTAATAATTCCTGCTTGAGTTCCAATTAATCCACCACCAATCAGCCCTAAGCCCATACTTAGCAATACGATAAAGGGAAATATAAACAACGAAGCTAAGATTTTGGGGAGTACTAAGTGGTTTATGGAGTTTACTCCCATTACTTCTAGGGCATCAATTTGTTCTGTCAGTCTCATAGTGCCAATTTCGGAGGCAATATTGGAACCCACTTTCCCAGCCAAAATCAGGCAAATCATGGTGGATGAAAATTCTAGAATCATGGATTGACGGGTGGCAAAACCAACGGTGTAGGCAGGAATTAAGACAGAATCGATATTTGAAGCTGTTTGAATTACCATAACCGCGCCCATGAAAAGAGAAAGTAAAGCCACGATACTCAATGAACTTATTCCGATTGAGTGAACCTCATGGATGAAGTTTTTACCAAGCACTTTCCATTTTTCAGGTTTTTTGAAAGCTGCGGCAATCATTAAAATAAATCTTCCTATGTGCTCAAATAAATTCAAATTTCTTACTTTTAAAGTACTAAAATAAGGGTTATTTTAGTTTCTATCAAAATAGCCTAAGTCTTTTTAACCGATACTTATAATCACAAAAAGTTTAAAAGTCAAAATACCGTCCTGTAAATGAAACGAAATCAGTATTTATCTATTGCAGTCATTCTGCTGTGCTTGGCTCTATCCAATTCTTGTGCAACTAAAAAGAAAAAGAAGAAATGTGATACATGTCCCACGTGGGGCTATGTGAGTCCAGAATAGTTTAGTGTCAACGAAAAAGTATGGTAAGGACTAGATCCTTATAATTTAGGAATAAAAAATTATCCTTCAATGAATTAATGAGTAAGGGATCAAATTTTTATTAAAATTAAATAAAGAAGGGTTTAAGGGGATAATTAATTCATAATTCGTAATTTATCGTTCGTAATTCTGTTAGTTTTGTAAAAAATCAACAAAGAGTGTCAAAATCCAATTTCATAGATTACGTAAAAATTTGCTGCCGTTCAGGAAAAGGTGGGGCAGGAAGTTCACATTTTTACAGAGACAAGATTACTGCCAAGGGAGGTCCCGATGGTGGAGATGGTGGGAGAGGTGGACACGTCATTTTACGTGGTAACAGCCAGTTGTGGACGCTACTTCATCTAAAGTTTCAGCGGCACATCATTGCAGGACATGGCGATGTTGGGCGAGGACAGCATCAAACTGGAGCTGAGGGCGAGGATAAAATCGTAGAAGTTCCGTTGGGAACACTTGTAAAAGATCCAGAAACTGAAAAAGTGTTGTTCGAAATTACCGAAGACGGACAAGAGGTGATTTTAACAAAAGGAGGAAAAGGTGGAAGAGGAAATGATCATTTCAAATCTTCTACTAATCAAGCACCGCGTTATTCTCAACCAGGAGAACCAGGAAAAGAAGAGTGGAAAATCCTAGAGTTAAAAGTATTGGCAGATGTTGGTTTGGTTGGGTTTCCTAATGCCGGAAAATCTACTTTGCTTTCTGTGGTATCAGCGGCCAAGCCCGAAATTGCTGATTATCCATTTACCACTTTAGTACCCAATCTCGGAATTGTGAAATATAGAGGGTATAAGTCTTTTGTCATGGCAGACATTCCAGGAATTATTGAGGGGGCAAACGAAGGAAAAGGTTTGGGTCATAGGTTTTTGCGTCACATTGAAAGAAATGCCTTACTACTTTTTATGGTTCCTGCCGATAGTGACGATATCAAAAAAGAATTCGATATTTTAATCAATGAAGTAGGGACTTACAACCCAGAATTATTGGACAAAGACAGAGTACTTGCCATAACTAAGTGCGATATGCTGGATGAAGAACTCACCCAAGAAATAAAAGCCGATTTACCGGAAGGTATCGAAACAATTTTTATCTCATCAGTTGCTCAGCAAGGAATTACAGAACTGAAAGATTTGTTGTGGGAGTATATTTCCCACCCCTAACTCTTCTCAAAGGGAAGAGAGCTCATCATTCTTTGCAAACCGATAAATTAAAAATCAGTTGAAATAAAAAAAGAATCTTATTTTACAGTAACACGAAGCTATTCCCTTCCCTTTGGGAAGGATAATATGGTAAAACCAGATCAATGAAAAAAGCCTATTACCTCTCTACATGCGATACATGCAAACGAATTCTGAAAGAATTGAATCTTTCGCCCAACTGGAAATTGCAAGATATCAAGACTGAAAAAATTACTCTTGAACAACTGGAAGAAATGCGAAACCTAACAGATAGCTACGAGAGTTTATTGAACAAAAGAGCCAGAAAACTATCCGAATACAAAGGGCAAGAGTTAAGTGAAGAAAAACTAAAATATATGATTTTGGAAGAGTACACACTCCTTAAAAGACCTGTTTTTATTTGTAACAACGAGATATTTATTGGGAATGCTAAGAAAACCATTGAATCACTTAAAACAAAACTAGGTGCCTAAAAACTTACTCGCACACCTAGCATTGTTGGCTGTAAATTTAATTTACGGCAGTAGCCATTTCATTGCCAAGGAGGTGATGCCTGACTATTTAAAACCCAACACGTTTATTTTGTTTCGAGTGTTTGGGGCAAGCTTGCTATTTTGGAGTTTGAGATATTTTATTCGTGAAAAAGTAGACAGAAAGGACCTTTGGAGGATCGCATTAGTAGGATTATTTGGGGTAGCCTTGAATCAATTACTCTTTTTTCAGGGATTGAGTATCACTTCTCCCATAGATTCAGCGATAATTATGGTTACTTCGCCAGTAATTGTGACACTTCTGTCGTTACTCATTCTCGAAACAAAACTAACCGCAAACAAAGTAATTGGAATTACATTAGGATTAGTTGGAGCCATTGTACTTATTTCTTTGAGTGGAGGGACAAATACTGGATCTTCCATGAAAGGGAACTTACTGATTATGGCTAATGCCACCAGTTATTCCTTGTATCTTGTTTTAGTCAAACCTTTACTTGCTAAGTACAAGCCGCTAACGGTTATTAGCTACATGTTTGTTTTTGCCTTCTTTATTGTACTTCCTTTTGGTTTTTCAGATATTCAAGATGTTAGTTTAAGTTTCCCAACCGTGGTATTATTTTCAATTGGTTTTATTATATTTTTCACCACTTTTTGTACTTATTTGTTCAATATTTATGCAGTAAAAAAACTATCGCCCACCATTGCCAGCAGTTACATCTACCTTCAGCCGGTGTTTGCCATGGTTATTGGATTTGTAATTAGTTTGACAGATGGTACAAGTAATTCTGCTTCGGCAATTACTTGGCCTAAATTATTTTGTACGCTTCTTATTTTTCTGGGAGTATATTTAACGAGTAAAAGTAAAAAGCTAACCTAGGATTTTTACCATAAACCATTGTCCTTTTGTATTCCAATAAAAAAAAGGAAAAAACTCCCTCAAACAAATAGAACAATAAACCTTACCTTTGCTACACAAAAACCACTCCCTATGATTCAATCCATGACAGGTTACGGAAAAGCGACCGGAACATACAACGAAAAAAAAATAAGCATCGAAATCAAATCGCTCAATAGCAAGTACTTTGATTTGAACATGCGTATGCCTGGGTTTTATCGTGAAAATGAATTGACCTTGAATAAAAAACTTTCGAAATTGATTGTGAGAGGAAAAGTGGATTTTGGAATCTACGTGGAGTTGCCACCAAAAAGCAATTCGGCAAAAATAAACCACGAAGTAGTGACTACGTATTTCAATGATTTAAAATCACTTTCTAATTCGTTGGGCGTAGACAATGATGCAAAATTAATGGAGCTAGCCATGAAAATGCCAGAAGTATATAGCCAAGAAAAAGAGGAGCTAGATCCTGAGGAATGGAAAGCTGTGGAGGGAATGATAGAAGAAGCTGTGGTAAACTTTCAGGAGTTTAGAAAAAGAGAAGGCGAGGTGCTGCACCAAGAATTTACCCAAAATATCAACCGAATAGCGGACCTACTCACCGAAGTAGAAAAATACGAAGGCGAACGAATAGAAACGGTAAAAGCTAGGCTCAAATCCAACCTGGAAGAAAAACTCGAGAGTCCTCAAATAGACAACAATAGATTTGAGCAAGAATTGATCTATTTTATCGAAAAATATGACGTTACCGAAGAAAAAGTGAGACTTTCGGGGCATTTGTCCTACTTTTTGGATGTAATGAAAAACGAAGAATCCGCAGGAAAAAAACTCGGTTTTATCGCTCAAGAAATAGGAAGAGAAGTAAACACCCTAGGCTCCAAAGCCAACCACCAAGAGATTCAGAAAATTGTAGTGGAAATGAAAGACCAACTGGAGAAAATTAAAGAGCAGGTTTTGAATACGCTTTAGTCGAGCTTCTTCAAAAACTCCTCCGCCACTTCCAAATGCCCATTTCTCTTTTCGGGAGTTTGGTTGTCAAAGTTCCTTACCAACATTCCTAATCTTGGGTTGTTTACAAAAAAATTTCGGTGAACGTGCATAAATCGCCAAAACAAGCCATCCCAAGTGGTTTGCCACTCGCCCGATTTTTTGTAATTGCTCATTTTGTTGAGGTAGTTGCTTCCGCTTATGTACGGTTTGGTAGCAAAAAATCCACCGTCTGCAAATTGGCTCATTCCATAAACATTGGGCACCATCACCCAATCGTACGAATCGATGAATAATTCCATAAACCATTGGTACACTTCATCGGGATCGAATTCACAAAGGAGCATAAAATTTCCCAAAATCATGAGTCGCTCAATGTGGTGGCAATAGCCAGTTTTGAGCACCTTTTTTATCGTGTTGTCCACAGGTACAATTCCCGTGGTCCCATCGTAAAACGAAGCAGGGATTTTTCGGGTAAAGCCCCAGTAGTTTTTGATTCTAGATTCTCGTCCTTTGGCTTCGTACATTCCTCTGATAAATTCTCGCCAGCCCATTATTTGCCTTACAAATCCTTCGAGAGAATTTAAGGGGACGTTATGTTTCTTGGCAAAATCAATGGCTCTATCAATGATGTATTTAGGTTGAATAATCCCAACATTTAGCATGGGAGTGAGCATGCTATGATTCAAGAAAATTTCTTCCTTTACAATCGCATCTTCGTAATCGCCAAACTCGTGAAATCGTGTTTCCAAAAACTGGTTGAGCCATGTTTCTGTCTGCTCAAAAGTGACCGGATAAAACGTGTCGTTGTTTAGTTCTCCGTAATTTTCACTAAAGTTGTTTTCCACGTATTCTTTGGCTTCTTTATGAAATTCGGTTGCTTCGGGAAAGTGAATGGCTGGCGGAGTTTTTTTGGCTGGATATTTCTTCCTATTGTCCGAGTCGTAAGTTAATTTTCCACCTACAGGATTGCCGTTTTCATCCATCAAAATATTGAGTCTTGCCCGTTCACTTTTGTAAAAACTTGTTTGAAAAAACTTCTTTTTGGTAGGTTTAAAAAAACTACTCAAGTCTTCTTTAGAATTGATAAACAAAAAGCTTTCGAGTTCGGTTTTTTGGATGTTGTATTTATTTAATCCTTCTGTTAATCGTTGTTCTAGGTAATAATCGGTAGGATTTCGGTACGTGATTTTTTCAATCCCTTTGTTTGCAAAGTATGGAATCAAGTTTCGGATATCCGAAAGCTCATTTTTGGCTTCAATGTAGTGTACTTCAAATCCTTGTTGTGTCAAATACCGCTCGTAAAACTTCATGGTAGCTCTATGGAACGCAATTTTTTGTTTATGAAATTTACACTGATTAAAAAATAAATATTCCTCAATTAAATAGAAAGGTGCTCCATTTTCAAAAAGAGACAAGTCTTGGTGTAATTGGTGAGGGAAAACTAAATTGGCTTGGTTCATATTGGTTTTTATTAAGTTATCTCATCCTAATCCCTAATTCTCGGGAGAAGGAACTTTAAATTCTCTAAAGTATATCACGAGAATATTCCCTTACCTTTGGGAAAGGCTAGGGATGGGAGTTTTTATTCTTCCTGCACTTTTCGCTACAATACTTCACTTCTTCCCATACTTTTTCCCATTTTTTTCGCCACGTGAATGGTCGCTCGCATACGATGCAAATTTTGGTTGGAAGGTGTTGCTTTCTCATTTCAGTATAGTTTTTTTATCCACAAATTTCCTTTTTTGAAGAACGTTAAGTTGGTTTTGATAGCAATCTTTACATTTTCATAGAATTTGTAGTTCACTTCCTTTAGGGAAGAGTTAGAGATGGGAGCTCCGGCACTTCTTCCACTCTTACATAAGGAAATGAGGCGATTTTTTCGACACTGTAATACGAATTTAACCCTGAGATTCCGGCTGTTTCTGCTTGTTCGAGGTCTATGTAGCCTTTTTCGTTTACGGCTTCGTCTGGAAGAATAATGTGTTCTACTTCCCCAATTACTAGGATGGTTCCATTTCGTTCGATGGGAATGCTTTCGGAATATTTCATCCCTATTTTGATGGTGCTTTCTTTCACAAATGGAGCTTTAAAACCTGGTAAATACTCATCGGTCAAGCCACAAACATTAAATTCGGACACTTCTCTATCAAATTTGGCGGAGGTGTAGTGAGCGTTTTTTACAAAACTTTCTCTTACGTGATTGATGGTGTACAAACCATTGGCCAAAATATTTTCGTAGGTATTTCGGGGCACTTCGCCCGCAGGTCGCACAATAAAACCGAGTAGAGCAGGATTACTACCCAAGTGCACAATCGAACTAAATATCGCAACATTGGGAATGTCGTCTTCCGACACAGTCCCGATTAAGTTGGCAGGTTTAATACCTGTAATCGAGTTGATTAAGTTTAGTTTTTTTCTTCGTTCTAGTTGGTACAAATCGTCTTTTGTTAAATGCATATTGTTTAGTATTTAGTCGTCAGTCCTTGGTCTTTAGTCTTTTCACTTTTTTCTCTTCTCTCTTCTTTCCTCTCTCTATTCTTTTCTCTAATATCTATCATCTACCCTCTCTTCCTGGTATGTAAATTCACAATTCTTCGTTTGTTTTCTCTTACTTCGGGAGTCTTTCGGTGTCCCCAAATTTTGTCTCTCGCTACTTTTGCGGTTTCTTTCAAATCCACTATTGGCAGGGGATAATCTTCGCCCAGTACCATGTCACAGTCTATCAGGTCAATCGTGGTAGCTTTCCATGGTTCATGGATAAATTTTGTAGGAAAATCGGTGAGTTCGGGCACCCATTTTTTTATAAAAATTCCTTCAGGATCATTGTCTTGCGATTGTTTAATGGGGTTGTACATTCTCACGGTATTGATTCCTGTGGTTCCCGCCTGCATCTGAAACTGTGGATAGTGAATCCCTGGTTCATAATCCAAAAACTGCTGCGCCAAGTGATACACCCCTTTACGCCAATCGTTGTCTAAGTTAAAACAAAGAAAGGAAACAAGCATGGCACGCATCCTAAAGTTTATCCACCCCGTTTTGATTACTGCTCGCATGCAGGCATCTACGAGAGGATAGCCCGTTTTTCCTTGTTTCCACGCTTCCAAATAATCTGGATTATTGCTGTGTTCCAATGTTTCGTATCCAGGATTTACGCAATCGGTTTCGTATACGCATTCTACTTCAAATTTCTGAATAAAATGGCAATGCCACTTCAATCGGGTCAGCATCCCATCAAATGCGCGCTTGTTTTTTTGGTAATTGGAGTGCGAAACCACAAACTGCGAAGCTTGTTTTACCGACAAGTTTCCCCAAGAAATGTAGGGCGATATTCGTCCACAAGAAAGCCGACTTTCTGTAGGTTTGGAAATGTGTCGGTTGTAGTTTTTTCCTCGGTCTTTCACAAAAGATTCTAGGTATTTCCAGCCGTTTTTTTCGCCTGCTGGCTGAAAAGACGTGGGATAGCTTTCGAGCGTTTTTTTAAATTCCTTAGGAAAAGTAAACGGATGATTTACCTCCATTTTTTCTTTGGGCGAATAGGTATTTGTCAGTACCACTCGGTTCATGTTGTGGTACCACATTTTGTCCCAATTGTCTCTGTTTTTTATTCCTCTTAGCACATTGTCTCGTTGATATTCGTACCAGGTTATTCCCTCCCTATCCAACAATCGTTTTATGCCTTTGTCTCTTTTCCAAGTCAATTTTATCCCACTTTCGCGGTAGCTAAATACGTTTTGAACCGAATAAATAGAGATAAAATGAGCAAAAACATCCACCGCCTCACCATAGCATTGGGTGACTGTTTGGTTTGTTTTTGCCAACGTTTCGTTCATCTGATTGACAGAGTGATAACAAAATTGCAAATGCCTATCCGAAGTATCGGGATACTCGATGAGGGAAGGTTCGTACAAGAAAAGTAGGAGGTAAGGCAAACCCGATTTTTCGGCTTGCTGAATTGGAACATGGTCTTGAGTCCGCAAATCACGCTTAAGCCAAACGATATTTACCTGAGGTTTACTCACAGTTTGAGGCTCTTTTTTACTTTTTTCCAATACCCAAAAAACGACCTAAAATCTCCCTGAACTTCGGGAGCAATCCAATCTCTGGAATCTTCTATTCCTCTGAAATGTGTGTTTGTTGGATGTTCCATAAAATAAATTTGAGGAGTGGAGTAGGAGTTTTGGAATTCATCAAACTCATCCACAAACACCTGGCAATTCGGGATGTTTTTGGTCAAATCCAACACAAAATCAATTACTTTTTGTGACGAAGGATATTTTTCGAAAAAAGAAGGTTCCAAAATCAATACTCGGTTCATTACCATTTCCTTTCGCCAGTTGGGATCTAGGTTGTAAAAAGTGTAAACGGCAGTGGGCAAATTCTCGTTTATCTCCAGTTCCTTTTTTTGTGGAAGTGGTGTATTTAATTCCAATTTTTGAGTAGGTTTTAGGACTTCTGGTTGTTCTAGTTCGCCCAAAACTTCGTATGGAATATCCAAGAAAGTGCCTTTGTCGGAGGTTTTACAATATTTATTGATGTTTTCTTGATTAGCAATATACTGTTTATTGCTGTTGGTTCCTGCTACCCACTGCCAGCTGAGTCCGTTGCTTGCCCAATCGGCATCTAGCAAATGGTAGTACATCCATTGTGCAGGAAGTTTCCAATGGTTTTTACCCAAATTACACGCAATTCCTGCTGTGTACATTCGCAAATGATTGTGCATGTAACCAGTTTCGTAAAGTTCCTCAATCCCCTTGTCTATTGCCGTGATGTCTGTTTTTGCCTCCACCAAAACACTGGATATTTCGCGCGAGGTCGTGCCGTTTTGTGGGTTTCGGATGTCGTGGTCAATTCCTCCTTCTTTGTGAATCCAGCTTTGCTGCCAAAAATCTCTCCAAGCCAATTCTTGCAACATTTTTTCAATCTGATAAGGTTTGTAACCCAAGCTCATCACATGGTCAAAAACTTGTTTGGTAGAAATAACACCACGAGAAATATAAGGAGATAAATAGGTGACTTTTCCGTCCATAAAATTTCGGGATTTGCAATAAGCCACCGGCTCAATTTCGTTTATTCGTGCAAGAATGGAGTTGTAATCCGTAGGAAAATTCATGTTATCTCTTTGATATTTTGTTATATGTAATTATTCTTTGACGGGTACATTTGAATCTGTCTATCTCTGGATTTCGTTTTTTCAAATGCTTCTGACTCACACCGCTATTCACACGTTTTCGCCAGAGATTAAAACTCTTCCGCTTAAGCGAATTTCGCATGATTTTGATCACTTCGCTTTCGGGCGTACCAAACTGAAATTCAATGGCTTCAAACGGAGTTCTGTCCTCCCAAGCCATTTCTATTATTCTATTTATGTCTCTTTCCGTAAGGTCTTGTTTCATTGTTGTTTCTTTAGTCGTCAGTCGTATAGCGCAGCGGTCTTTAGTCTTTTCTCTCTATTCTTTTTTCTATTATTTTCTCTAATATCTAAAAGCTATCCTCCAAACTTCCCATACTTTTTCTCCAAGGCAGTTGTCCGGTAGTCAAATATTTCGTTCAATTTTTTCTTGATGAAAAGGCTATTAGCAATCGCACCCAAAAAACCGAGTGGTGGTATGTAAGTCACAATATCTTTCATCAGCACTCCACCTTCTATTGGTTCGATAAAGTGCTGGTGATGCCACATTTTGTATGGACCAACTCGCTGTTCGTCAATAAAATACTCCAGTTCTTTTACCTGCGTTATTTCGGTCATCCAGGGAGTTTTAATTCCTAAAACTGGTTTTACTATGTAAGTAATTATCATCCCGGGATACATTTTTTGGTCACTGTCTTTGGAGGTGATTTCAAAACCCATGTACTCGGGTGTGATTTCTTTTAGGTTTTTGGGCGAAGAAATAAAATCCCAAACCTCTTCCAAGGTAGCGGGTACTTTTTGTTCTTGAATAAACTGATAAAATGCCATGACTTAGTTTTTTAATGCGTCTATTTTTTTTATTACTTCTTCTGCCTCGGCTGTTTTTTCGTCACTTTTGGTTCGGTTTATCTTGGATAAATCAAACGCCTCTTTCATTAGTTTTTGATATTGGTCTTGCAGCTTTTCTAATTCACTTTTTTTCTTGAATAATCCAAACATGGTAAGCTAGTTTTGATGGGTTTTGCTCCGCAATGGGGCTTATAAATTTTTGTAATTATTGATGGCAATGTCTTTTGCTTGCAGTGAATTCATGAGGCTGTACAACCCAAAAAACGTTCTGTTTACGTAAATAAAATGCTTGCTTCCTCGGTTGGCATCCATTTTTCGGAGCTCGGTGTTTTTGGTGTATTGTTCGCCTAATTCGCCTATTTTATTAAAGAAAACCTCGTCACTAAAATCAAAATATTCTTTCTGCAAGGGTTTTCCAAACCAGCTGAGTAATTCATGAAACATTTGAGAAAAGAAAGCCACATCTTCGGGTGAATCGCTTGGCTTTAAGATTTCTAAGTCGTACATCTTCGACCGAAATAATTGTTCGTCTGCCAAGGTTTCTTTTTGCACCAACTCAAAATAGGGTACATAAAAATCTTCTGGGATTTGTTTCATGCACCCAAAATCTAGCGCTATCAGTTCATCGTTTTTCGACACGAGGAAATTTCCTGGATGCGGATCGGCATGTACGTTTTTGAGCACGTGCATCTGATACATGTAAAAATCCCACAAGGCTTGACCTATTTTTGTGCCGCTTTCTGCCGTGGGAGTGTACTCCGAAAGATGCACGCCCGTCATCCAATCCATCGTGATGATTCTTTCGGACGAATATTCTTTGTAGTATTTGGGAAATAAGAGGTTTGGAATGTTTTTGCAAGCCTCCGATATTTCTTTGCTTTGCGAAAGCTCCAACAAATAATTGGTTTCTTCCATTAGTTTGTCCTCCACTTCCTTGAAGTATTTATCCGAATGTTTTGCCGAAATATTGAGTATTCGCAGCGCCACTGGTTTTACCAATTTCAAATCCGAACTTATGCTTTCTGATACACCTGGATACTGGATTTTTACGGCTAGTTCTTGTCCATCTTTTTTGGCTTTGTGCACCTGTCCTATGCTTGCCGCATTGGTAGATTGGGTGTTGAATTCATCAAACACTTCGTTTGGCGTTTTACCAAAATACTTGTTGAAAGTTTTGTTGACCAACGGAGGCGAAAGTGGCGGAACCGAAAACTGCGACAACGAGAATTTTTCGACATAAGCCGCTGGCATAATCGATTTTTCCATGCTGAGCATTTGTGCTACTTTCAGGGCGCTTCCTTTCAATTGCTTTAGGATGTTGTAAATATCCTCAGCATTGTCTTTGTTTAGTTGCTCGCGGGCGTCTTCCTCGGTTTTTACCAGTTTGCTCCCGTAGTATTTTAGGTAGTTTACACCCACTTTTGCTCCCGTTCCTACTAGCTTGCTTGCTCGTTTTATCTTCGAAATCGGAATGTTATCAATCGTTTCCATGGCGATTATTTTCTAAGTTCTTTGAGCAAAAATTTCCCCAAATCTATAACGCTCTCCAAGGGTTTTATGTCTTGCAATTGAAACCCTGTATTGACCAATTTTTCGATCAAAATATCGGTTTTTTCAAATCCTGGCGATGTATCTCTTTCCCAATAAGCCAAGATAAAAGCAAATTGGCCCCAATAGGCTTCGGCAATGCTTTTGTCTTTCAGCGAATTCAGTCTGTCTTCCGGAATTTCGAGGGTCTCAATGTCTATCGAATGAATGTATTCCTTGAAATGTTTTCCCAATCGTTTGGTTACTCCCAATCCTTTTAGTTTGTCTGTTTTGATGGCTTGCAGCACGTAGCTTCTATTCTTAGTAAGAATTTCAAAAAACGTGTAGTAAAAACTCAGCAATTTGTTTTGCGCATCAAACGATCGGTACTCTTCGTTTTTGCGCAGAAGTGTGAGGGTTTGAGTAAAAAACTCACAAAATATTTCTTTTTCGAGTTCGTCAAAGTTTGGGAAATGGGCATAAAAATCGCTTTCGCTCATGTCGTTTTCTTTGGCAAACGAAAATACGTTGTATGGTTTTTTTCCGTGCTCTAGCACATAGTGCATGTAGCTGGTAATGATTGCTTCTCTGTGGTTTACTGCTGTTTCTTCCATGGTGTTTTGTGTAATTAATTATCCTTTTATCGAAGACATTCCTCCATCCGCATGAATTACTTGTCCCGTAATCCAAGCTGATTTGTCCGACAATAAGAACGCTCCTAATTGCGCAATATTTTCTGGGTTTCCTATGGTTTTTAACGGATGCCTTTGTGCGTTTGATTCTTTCTTTTCGTCACTGCTTAGTAGTTTGCTAGCCAACTGAGTATCGGTAAGCGAAGGCGCAATAGCGTTTACCCTGATGGCTGGAGCAAATTCTGCGGCAAGTGAACGAGTCAATCCTTCGATTGCTCCCTTGGAGGCGGCAACTTGTGCATGAAAGTTGAATCCATTTTGTACAGCAACAGTCGAGAAAAATAGGATAGAGGAATTTCCCGCAGCTTTTAGGTTTGGCAATACTTTTTGTATCACTTTTACAGCTCCATTTACTTGCAGCTCAAAATCCTCAGCAAATTGTGCCGGCTTTATTCTTTTGAAAGGCATCAAATTGATGCTACCTGGGCAATACGCCACTCCGTGAATTTCCTCTGGCAACTCGTCCAATTCCAATTCGTCTGCCGTTACATCCAAGTGGTAATAATTGACACTAGGGATGATGCTTTCCGTTTCGTTTTTGTTGTACGTAGCATACACTTCCCCTTCGAGGGCTAGTTGTTCTGTCAATGCTTTCCCGATTCCCGAGGAACCTCCAATTACTAAAAAATTCTTCATTTTCTTTTTTTGTTTAACAAATTACATGTAAAGTTAAACAAATTTTAAACAAGATGTGGAGAGTAGGCAACGAAAAATTTGGGGGTAAGGATGGGGTTAATTATCTTTTTTCGAATGGATAGTTTTGTCGAAGTGACAAAAGAGATAAAGAAGTGAGTTTGGAAAAAAATGCCTTTTGTAGTGAGCAATTTCTGGTAAAAATTGTTAACTACAGAAAGCAATTCGTTCTTTTTTTCTGTTTTTCTGACCTTAAAACCTCAAATTCAACCCAACCAAAAAGTTGGTAGAAGCCTGAGGATAGAATCCTATAAGCTGCTGAAATTCACCACCCGAAGAATAGCGATAGCTCCAAGCATTGGCAGAGTAGAGCTCGTTTGTGAGGTTGTAGATAGAACCGAACAATGTGATTTTGTCTATCCCGGTTTTGAATTTGATGTCGTAGTTGATTCTTAAATCATGTACAAAATAGGCCGCGAGCATACGGTCTCTGCTTTGGGTGTTGTCCACAAATTGTTTGCCCACGTATTTGCTGATAAGCGCAATGCTCAAATTATCTATTCTGTTTGCCATTCTGGGTCCGTCAAACTGCACGTAAGGTTTGAACTCAAAAATACTACTGGCGACAAAGTTAGGCGAAAAGGCTAGAGTGGAGTTGGTGTGTCGCACTGTGTCTTTTCCCCAAGTATCCCAGTTATCCACATATTCTGTCCATTGCTGGATTTTGTTTTGGCTCAAGGTGAGGTTTCCGCTCCATTTTAGTCCTTTGGTCAGTTGTATTCCTCCTTCTATTTCTATTCCTAGTCGGTAACTATCCTCGATATTTGTTCGCACCGAAGCTCCCACATCGTTTATTTCTCCAGTGGCTACCAATTGGTTTTTGTACAACATGTAATATCCGTTTACGCTCAGGGCATACTTGGATTTGGACCGTTTGAAACCCAATTCCAAATCGTACAAGCTTTCGTGCGTAGGACGCGAGGTAGGCGAAGATTCGGTAAAATCATCGCGGTTTGGCTCTTTGTTTGCCACCGCAAACAATCCATAAAGTTTGGTGCTCGAATTCAGGGCATACGAGGCACCTACTTTTGGGTTGAAAAACAGAAAATTTGCATCCTGCTGTACGTTTCTCTTTTGGTTGTCAAACCCCAAAAAATTGTAGGTAATTCGTCTTAATTGCAAATCCAAAAAGGTGTTTAGTTTTTTGTTTACCTGCACATTGGTTTTGGAGTAAATGTTTCCATCTGTTTTGGTGGCATTGTTGTCGTAATATCGTTCTCTGATGTCGGTATTATTGGCAAATTGTGCCCAAATCACCTCCCCAAAATGGTCGCCATCATAGTGGTTGTAGCCACCACCTAGGATGGTTTGGATTTTTGTGTTTGGGTTGTATTTCAGAGAAAAAATCCCCCCATAAAAATCGTTGTCGAGCCATCTTCTTCGAATCAAATCGGTGGTGCTTCGGGTGATGTTTGTACTGTCGTTGATGTACTCTACAAACGGACTTATTCCGTAGTCTGACATGTCATCGTCTTCTCGGTATTGTTCAAAAAATCCGGCTCCACGAGTGTAATGCAAAGCCGTATTGAGAATGAGATTATTACTGATTTTTCTGTCAAAAAACAATTGATAATGCGTTTGTTGGTAGTCATCCACTTCGTTTTCGTAGGTGTAGGGATTGTAGGTGCGGTTTGTTTCTAGCGAATCTTTTGGGATTCCTGCCCAAGCTTGGTAGGTTCTTTCTTTTCCC
Organism: Flavobacteriales bacterium; assembly: GCA_965658995.1. Classification (GTDB taxonomy): domain Bacteria; phylum Bacteroidota; class Bacteroidia; order Flavobacteriales_D; family CAJJDF01; genus CAJJDF01. The sequence continues at coordinate 42,413 of CBFHVI010000007.1, forward strand.
GAAAAGGTAATGAATTTCAGGTTGTTTTTGCCCGAAGCATACTGCCCCGAGAAGTAGTATGATTGCAAATCTGCAGAAGCTCTATCCACAAAACCATCCGACTGTATGTTGGACAATCTTCCGTCAAAAGAAAACTTACGATTGATGACTCCTGTTCCAAATTTCACGGTGTTTCTTATCGTTCCGAACGACCCAATCGAGTTGTTGACTTCGCCATATGGCGTTTCGGCCCGAAAATCGGTGTACAAATTGACCGATGCACCAAACGCACCTACGCCATTTGTGGAGGTACTGGCACCTCTTTGTATATCTATACTCTCCACCGAGGAGGCAAAATCGGGCATATTCACAAAAAACACTCCATGGCTCTCAGCGTCATTTACCGGAATTCCATTGATTGTCACATTGATTCGCGATTGGTCGGTTCCTCTTATTCTCATGTAAGTATATCCCACACCTGCACCCGCATCCGAGGTCACCACCATGGAAGGAGATTGCTGCAAAAGGTAAGGAATGTCTTGCCCCAAATTGTTTTTGGCAATTTCTTCTTTGTCTATTGTGGTGTAAGTGGTGGGAGTAGATTCCTCTATACGCGTTCCATTTACTGTAAACTCGTCAATCAGTACATTTTTTCGTCTCATTCTCACAGAAGCGTCAAAGTTTTTGTTCTCAATCTTCACATTGTATCTAAATTCATAACAACCTACATAGTTGTAAATCAACACATAATCTCCGTTTTTTAAATCTTTGAATTCAAAATACCCTTCTCCATTAGTAGTAGCAACATATTTTGTCTCTTCCATTTGGATAGTTACCCAAGGCAGAGGTTGGTTGTCTTGATCGGTAACGGTTCCTGTGATTTTGAACTGGGAAAATGAAGTGGCTACAAAAAGTAGTGAGGTAAAAATTAGGGTAAATTTTCTCATGGTTTTGTTATTGATGGTTAATAATCTTCCAAGAGATGCACCTAATTTTTTAGGGGGTAGACAGAATCTTCCTTAAAAATCCCTTCCATGAATTACCACGGCAGGTTCGATGGGTATAATCTCAGCCCGAAAATTGTTAGGGCACCCCTTAGTTGTGTCAAAGGTATATTATTTTTAGTTAAGTTAAAAAATTATATCTTTGATTTATTCAAAATAAATCTCAAACTATGCGACTTACAATAGGATTATCAATAGCTGCGATATTTTTAGTTTCCAGCTGTGGAATAAAAAAAGAGCTTACAGAGAAAACAGCAACAAACATTGAGCTTGTGAAGGAAAATACAGAGCTGAAAAGTGAACTTGCTGGAATGAAAGAGCAAGTAAAATACTTGTCTACACAGCTAGAAATAGCTACAGGAAATCAAGTAGTAGATGGGGTAGAAAGATTTGATTTGACTCCCTCTCAAATAATAGTGAACGCGGCAGAAATAATGCCTCAGTTGGCGGGAGAGTTTACCTTATCACAAGTGATTGAGGAGACATTAAACCGAGAAGGGTCAGTTGCTGAGCCTGGCACAGTGTACACAGAAATGGTTGTTTTGGAGGACGGAACGTTAACTAGTTTCGCCCCTATTGGAAAATCTACCATTAACCAACAAGCACAAGCTGTAAAATTATTGAAAGCTACCTCCCCCTGGATACCCGGTGAGATAAGTGGCGAAGGTGTAAAAGTAAGAATGGTAGTGCCAATTACCTTTAAATAAAAAAAGCATGTACGGAAAATTAAAAGATTACCTTCAACAGGAATTGAAGGAAATTAAAGAAGCGGGATTATACAAATCCGAAAGGGTAATAGTAAACCCACAATCAGCTGAAATTGCGGTTAGCACTGGTGATAACGTGTTGAATTTTTGTGCCAATAATTACTTGGGACTTTCGTCTCATCCAGAAGTGATAAAAGCTGCCAAAGACACCTTAGATTCTCATGGTTTTGGAATGTCTTCAGTGAGATTTATCTGCGGAACACAGGATATTCATAAAGAATTGGAAAGGAAGATAGCCGATTTTTATGGAACGGAAGATACTATTTTGTATGCTGCGGCCTTTGATGCAAATGGTGGAGTATTTGAGCCGATTTTTGGGGCAGAAGATGCCATTATTTCGGATTCGCTGAACCATGCTTCCATTATTGATGGAGTAAGATTATGCAAAGCGGCAAGATACAGATATACTCACAGCGACATGGCAGATTTGGAAGAGCAATTGATAAAAGCACAAGACCAACGTCACAGAATAATTGTGACCGATGGAGTGTTCTCTATGGATGGAGATTTGGCCAAAATGGACGAAATATGTGCCTTAGCGGAAAAATATGATGCCTTGGTAATGACTGACGAGTGTCACTCTGCCGGATTTATCGGCAAAACGGGAAGAGGAGTGCCTGAGTATTTTGGCGTGATGGACAAAGTAGATATCATCACCGGAACTCTCGGAAAAGCTCTGGGTGGAGCTATGGGAGGTTACACCACAGGTAAAAAAGAAATTATTGACATGCTACGGCAGCGTTCTAGACCTTATTTGTTTTCGAATTCCTTGGCTCCGGCAATCGTGGGTGCGTCAAACAAAGTGTTTGACATTTTATCCGAAAGTACGGAATTAAGAGATAAGTTGGAGTCTAACAAAGATTACTTTAAAGCCAAAATTCAGGAGGCAGGTTTTGATATAAAGGAAGGTGATTCCCCTATCGTTCCTATTATGTTATATGATGCTAAATTATCGCAGGACTTTAGTAACGAATTGTTGAAAGAGGGAATTTATGTTATAGGTTTCTACTACCCTGTTGTTCCGAAAGGTCAAGCGAGAATAAGAGTTCAACTTTCGGCAGGTCACGAAATGGAGCACTTAGATAGAGCAATAGAAGCGTTCATTAAAGTGGGTAAGAAATTGATGGTGATTTGATTCTGTTAACATCGATAGTTCATAAAAAAGGCGATTTCTCATGAAATCGCCTTTTTTATGTCGATTCAACAAGTCCGTTTAATAGAGTTTCACATTCGTCAAAATAGGTTTGAATGAACTTTTATGAGGCATAGGTAATGAACTGTACCGACCCATTTTCGTTGGAGTAATAATATCCATAATAAGAAAATTTAATTCCTTGCGTGGTGCCGTTCATTTGAAATAATAGGACTTTGATGCCATTTACGGTTCGGTATTCTTCCTTTACAATTTTGAGGTCTGCAGAATATCCAAAATATATTTTATTGAATTTAGAGCTAAATAGAACGTAAACTTGAAACATTTTAACAAAAAATAAAAAAGACCACTAGTAGTCTAGTGATCTTTTTTTTAGTAGATAACTCTATTGAAATATCGAACTTAAGTTTTACTCCAAGAGAATTGATTGACACTCATCATATAATGACTCTTATTGTGAAAAGTTCAACTTAAGTTTTACACCAAGAGATTTTTTAGAAACAATTTTAATAACAAGGACCATATCAAAAGACAAGAATTTACATCCATTAGTGTGACCTTTATTCTTTATCTCAATCCATTAATATCATATCTCGATACAAAATTCCAAACCAATTCAGATGTGCTCTGACCTTGGTAAGTGGCGCTAAACCAAACATGATCTCCTCCTATGAATTTATAATGCTCAACAGAAACTGAGCTATCTCCTTGGTCATAGACATAACGTTCAATATTATTGTCACTTGTTATAGTAGGGGTTAAAACTGTATTGTTGAAATTAATCCAGTGGTCTAATGTACTTTGTGCAGAGTTCCAGTCATTGTTCCCATTATATGGTAGTACTCCATCAGATGTTCCGTGAAGATGTACTACCGGCATAGGATGATTTGTAGATCCCGTACAATCTAACATTACTCCAGAAACAGATGCTACCGCAGCAATTAAGTCGCTTTTATAATTTGCGAGCCCATATGCCATCATGCCACCGTTTGAGTATCCTGCAGCATAAATTCTCTCCATATCTACATTATACTGAGATGAGATCTCAGTTATCATGGATTCAACAAAACCAAAATCATCAGCATCACTTTTATTGTCTCCTCCTGATGGACAAGCGTTCCAATGAGATAAACCATCTAAACAAATACCTTGAGGATAGATTAAAATAAAAGTGTCAGCTTCTGACAATGAGCGCATATCTGCTTCTTGCATATAATCACTTGCACTACCACCAAACCCATGAAAATTTAGCATTAGTGGAACAGAAGATGTTCCATCATATGAATTAGGTATGTATAAAACATATTCTCTATTGATACCATCGTGAACTGTGGACTGTGCATTATTATTTGAGTAACATTCCTCTGGATTTTTATTATCATCTTTTTTACAACTACTAAGAATCGTTAGTAAGAAAGTAAATAGTAAAATTGATTTTTTCATCGGATTCTATTTTTTTTTAAAACGACGACTTCTTTTTATTATTGTGCATAAATAAAAAAACGGTTACACTATATAATAGTATAACCGTTTTATTGTTTTAGTAGCGGGGACAGGACTCGAACCTGCGACCTTTGGGTTATGAGCCCAACGAGCTACCAGCTGCTCTACCCCGCGATGTATCTTAAATATTATTTTGGAGCGTTCTTACTGTATTTAGCTACAGTTTTTTCAGCTTTTTGTACTTGTCCTTTGTTATAGTTCAAATTCTCTTGGTTTTTAACTATTTTTTTTGCAACTCTAATTTTCATCGTTCTTGTTTTTATCGGACTGCAAATATAGGAAACTTATTTTAAAACACAAGAATAATCGGTACTATTTTTCTCTTTATTTCCTGAATTTTTGACTCTCATCGTACACAAATTCTAGGATTTCTAAATCCTCTTCTGTCAACGAAATATTTCTTCGTTCCATCACTCTTTTGGCAGTGTCCATTGCTTTTTCAAATTTATACTCTAGCGGTTTTCGTCCGCCCCACGAATAGGAAGGGATGAATTTGGAAGGGAAGTCCGCTCCATATATATTTGCGCTTACTCCCACAACTGTGCCTGTATTAAACATAGTGTTTATTGCAGACTTAGAGTGGTCTCCCATAATGAGTCCACAAAACTGTAACTCAGTATCCACATATTTTCCCTCGGGATAATTGTACAAATCAACGGATTGATAGTTGTTTTTAAGATTCGAGTTATTTGTGTCGGCTCCAAGGTTACACCATTCACCTAAGACCGAATTACCCAAAAATCCATCATGACCTTTGTTAGAATATCCTTGAATCATGCAGTTGTTGACTTCTCCTCCTACTTTAGAATAAGGTCCTATTGTGGTAGCCCCATATATTTTTGCACCCATTTTGATTACTCCATTTTCACAAACTGCAATTGGTCCTCTTAATATACTTCCTTCCATTACCTCTGCTCCTTTGGCAATATAAATGGGGCCTGTGGTCGTGTTTAGAATGGCACATTCTACTTTCGCGCCTTCTTCGATGTAAATATCATCTCCTATAATTTGATTCGTCTGTGAGGGAGCGACAAATGTTCTGTCGTTTTTTATTAATTCAATGTCTGATCGAATAGCTTGATCGTTTAATTGGAACAAATCCCACACATTTTCAATTTGCATAAACTCAGCTTTGGTCTCTACCATTTTGTATTCACTCAACTCTAGTTCAAGGTTAGAAGAATCTAATGGCAAAGGATTAATCGCAATAATTTTCCCATTAAAAGTAAGTATCTGCCTATTCTTGAGCTCCAAAAGACTACTCATTAAATCATCTGAGGGAAGTACAGAGGCATTAATACCTATGGAGTTTTCCATTGTAGGTGACCCAAATTTTTTGGAAAGGTATTCCTGAGTTTTAATTTGAATTGGGTTTTCTATATACTGTTCCCATTTTTCTTTAATAGTAAATAGTCCAATTCGAAGTTCGGCAACTGGCCTTGTATAAGTTAAGGGCAGTAAATTTTTGTGGTAGATTCCGTCAAATAATATGATGTTCATACTGAGTTAGTTTAAGTCATTAATTGAGCCATTTCTGCGTGAATTTCTTTGGCTTTGGCTTTGGCTTTTTCTGCAAAATCTAATCCATTTCCTGCATAGATTATCCCCCTCGATGAGTTTACCAAAAGTCCAACGTTGTCATTCATTCCATTTTTTACAACCTTTTCTAAACTTCCTCCCTGTGCTCCAACTCCTGGAACGAGTAAAAAATGATTGGGTACTATTTTGCGTATCTTAGCTAGTAGAGCAGGTCGAGTGGCTCCTACCACATACATAGTGTTGGTTTCATTTCCCCATTCCTTTGAGGTTGAGAGTACTTTTTCGAACAATAATTGTCCATTTTCAAGTTTTTGTAATTCAAAATCATCAGCTCCTTTATTAGAAGTTAAGACCAACACAATTGCCCATTTGTCTTTGTGCTGTAAATAGGGGGTTACTGAATCGCTGCCCATGTAGGGTGCAACTGTTACTGAATCAAATTGAAAGGTATCGAAAAAAGTATTGGCGTAGTACAGGCTAGTATTCCCAATATCCCCTCTTTTTGCATCCGCAATAGAAAAATGCGTGGACGGTATGTACTCTATCGTTTTTTGTAAGCTATCCCAACCTCTTGCTCCTAGCATTTCGTAAAAGGCGATATTTGGTTTATAGGCGACACAATGTTCTTTAGTGGCATCAATAATAGCTTTGTTGAATTCGAAAATTGGATCCTCCGTTTCTAACAAATGAGCAGGGATTTTATCTAAATCTGTATCCAATCCTACACAAAGGAATGTTTTTTTCTTTTTTATTTGAGATACTAATTCTTGGTAGTTCATTGTTTATACTCTTTAGTTTTTTCACTGAATCCTTTGGGCTGACTACTTAATACATAGTTAAGCTTCTGCTCCTTCCTTCATTTTTTCGGCATTGTCTGCTAGCTTCAGTGCTTCTGATATTTCACCTATATCTCCGTTCATGATGTTAGGAAGATTGTATAAAGTTAGGTTTATTCTATGGTCAGTAACCCTTCCTTGTGGGTAGTTATAAGTTCTAATTTTTGCGGATCTATCGCTTGAAGAAACCAGTGATTTTCGAGTGGATGCATCGCTTTCTAACTTCTTTTGAAGTTCTATTTCGTACACACGAGATCTTAATACAGATAAAGCTTTGTCGTAATTTTTAAGTTTTGATTTTTGGTCTTGACATTGAGCAACTACTCCCGTAGGGATATGAGTAAGTCGGATGGCTGAGTAGGTGGTGTTTACAGACTGTCCTCCTGGTCCTGAGGAGCAATAGGAATCTACTCTTAAGTCAGCTTTCTTTATTTCGATATCAAATTCTTCGGCTTCTGGCAACACAATTACCGAGGCTGCTGATGTATGCACCCTTCCTTGAGTTTCTGTTTGGGGAACTCGTTGAACTCGATGAACTCCAGACTCATATTTCATTTCGCCATATACGTCTGCTCCTGATATTTCAAAAATAATCTCTTTGTATCCTCCGTTAGTTCCCTCTGCTGTATCAACAACTTCTACTTGCCAGTTTTTGGAAGAGGCGTATTTAGTGTACATTCTGTATAGATCTCCCGCAAAAATACTGGCTTCGTCTCCACCAGCCCCAGCTCTCACTTCTACTACTACGTTTTTTGCATCCTCAGGGTCTTTAGGTATGAGCAATACTTTTATCTCTTCGTTCAAGGTAGCTAATTGATTTTCACAATCTGCCAATTCTTCCTTCGCCATTTCTACAAAGTCCGAGTCGGTTTCATTCTTTATTATTTCTTTATTGGAGGCAATATTTGAGGTAAGACTCTTCAGTTTATCCAATGCTTTTACTATCTCCTCCAAGTCTTTGTATTCTTTGGTGAGCTTCACGTAAAGCTTCATGTCTGAAATGATCTCTGGGTCAATAATTTTTTTTCCAATCTCTTCCCATCTCTCTTTTATTAATTCCAGTTTACCTATTAAGTTTGACATGTGTGTTCCAATTTTTTGTTTGTTCTCCAAAAACTATTGTAAGTGTGTTTGGTCACTTTTTATCCATGATAGACAAATTCACCAAACTCCGATTTGATTGTTAATTGTTTTGAGTTCCCTTTTCTTATGTCACTATTATTTTCTACGCGCCCAACAATTTTGGCTTCGACTTGAAATGATTCAGAAATTTCAATTATTTCTTTGGCAATATCCTCTGGCACGTATAATTCCATTCGATGCCCCATATTGAATACTTTGTACATCTCTTCCCAAGACGTTCCAGATTCTTCTTGAATCAATTTAAAAAGAGGGGGGAGGGAAAACAGGTTGTCTTTTATTACATGAACGTTGTCACAGAAATGCAAAACCTTTGTTTGTGCACCTCCACTACAATGAATCATTCCATTTATTTTATCTCGATGAGAATCAAGAATTTTTTTTATGATGGGAGCATAAGTTCGTGTTGGCGACAAAACAAGCTTTCCTGCATCAATAGGGCTGTCTACCACCGAATCTGTTAATTTTTTATTCCCTACATACACCAGTTCTTCTGGTACTTGTGGATCAAAACTTTCTGGGTATTTTTCTGATAAATAGTCGTGAAACACATCGTGCCTCGCAGAGGTGAGTCCGTTACTTCCCATTCCACCATTGTATTCTTTCTCGTAGCTAGCCTGTCCGAAAGACGAAAGTCCCACAATTACATTTCCTGGTTGAATATTGTTTTCAATCACTTCCGTTTTTTTCATTCGGCAAGTAACCGTAGAATCCACAATGATTGTTCTTACCAAGTCTCCCACGTCTGCTGTTTCTCCACCCGTAGAATAAATATTAATTCCCCATTTTCGTAAATCTGATAGAAGTTCTTCCGTTCCATTGATAATGGCGGATAAAACTTCCCCTGGAATTAGATTTTTGTTTCGACCTATGGTGGAGGAGAGCAAAATATTGTCAGTAGCGCCAATACAAAGTAAGTCATCTATATTCATAATCAGTGCGTCCTGAGCAATTCCTTTCCAAACAGATATGTCTCCTGTTTCTTTCCAATACATGTAGGCAAGAGACGATTTTGTTCCTGCTCCATCTGCATGCATCACAATGCAATAATCTTTGTCGTTACCGAGGTAATCAGGAACCAACTTGCAAAAAGCATTAGGAAATACTCCTTTGTCTATGTTTTTAATTGCTGCATGCACATCTTCTTTTGATGCGGATACGCCTCGTTGGTTGTATTTTACGTCTGCCATCTACTTGGTTTTCTTAGCGTTTTTTTCTTCTCACAAAAGTAAGGATAATTAAGGAATCAGATTCTCACAAGCGCTAAAAAAAAAAGCACCCCATTTTGTGGAGTGCTTTTTTTGAGAGTGTCAAATTTTATTTCTCCTCTTCTTCGTCTTTTATTACTGAGAATGTTGTTCTTCTGTTTAGTTGGTGATACTTCTCAAATAGGGCGTTATTTGAGTTTTTCAAACCGGTAATCATGTCGCAATCCAGTGTCTTTTCAACTCCTCCTTCATTGATAACTCTTGGCTCAGACTCTCCAAATCCCTTGGCTACGAGTCTACTCTTATCAATTCCTTTAGATATTAGGTAATCCACACAAGTTTGTGCTCTTCTCTGCGATAGCTCTAAGTTTCTTTTGTCTGAATCTCTACAATCTGTATGCGACTCTAACTGCACTCTAATAGTAGGGTTGTCAATCATAATGTTATAAAGGAATAACAAAGAATCTTGTGAATTTACCTTGTCATTTACCAGTAAGGTTGCTTTTCCAAGTGGGTATTGAACCTCAGGCATAATGATTGGTTTACAACCAATTGCACAAACTAATTCCACATCTTCATAGAAAGTTTCGTTGCAATAATCTCCCACAGTGGTTCTTTTTGATTTTCTAGTCAACCAGAACTTTTCCTCTGTTTTGTGAGAGTACTCCAGAGTATAATTTACGTCTTTGTTTACGTATCTTCCAGTCCCTCTTTTTCCAAATTCGAAGTTTCCTTCGGAGTCAGTTTTGATGGTAGCCGTAGAACCATCCGAACCAGTAAGGGTAACAGTAGCTCCAACTAGCGGCTCTTTCGTGTCTTGGTCTCTTACTCGACCTTTGATAGTCAACGCACATTCAGGCAAATCAAATTTGAAAATATCTGATTTTTGGTCCATTTCGTTTTTACCTAGTCTGCTTGAAGAGAAATATCCTGAATTCTCTCCTGTTTTCCCAAAAATTATTCCGTGGTCGTCTTTCGAGGAGTTGATGGGTGTTCCCATATTCTCTGGACGAGTCCACTTGTTTGAAGTTCCAATTTTCGTTGCTTTAAAAATATCTAACCCTCCTATTCCTGGCAGACCATTTGAAGAAAAGTAGAGCGTACCATCTGCTCCAATTGTTGGAAATTTTTCGTCTCCAGCGGTATTAATAGCTGTCCCTAAGTTTTCTGGTTTACCCCATTCTTTGGTTCTTTTGTTGTATTCCGCAATCCACAAATCTTTTCCTCCTCTACCTCCTGGCATATCGGAAGAAAAAACAATAAAAGTTCCTTTTCTATCGGTAGCAGGATGACCCACTGAGTAACCTAACGAATCAGTCAATGGAATTCGAATTGGATCGCTCCAATTTTTTCCTTTTTTGTCAGCCGTGTAGATTTGGCAACCACTTACTTTGTTTTTTTCTTTCTTACATCGTGTAAAGAGTATGCTGTTGCTACCGTTATACATCACTGCCGAGGCTTCGTGATCTTCCGTGTTAATTTTGTCACCTACTGATTTGGGTTCACCAAAATTACCGTTTCTGTCCGCTCTCGTAACATACAAATCTGTGTATTCTTCGTTTGCCACAATATCGTTAATGTTTCCTTTTGACGCTTTTCTGGTGGAGGAAAAAATAAATTCCTCACCTCTCTTGTCAAACTGAGAGATAGACCAATCGTAATACTCTGAGTTTAGTTCTTTTACTGGTTGAACCTTATGTTTGGTCGGATTCGCCAAAATGTCGTTCACGTTATCTATCGCAACCAACCCTTTTTTTGCCATTTCATCATTTGGGTCTTTTTTTATGGCCATTTCAAAGTTTCTTTTGGCTTCTTTATACTCTGCATCCTGCATCTGCATTTGAGCTAGGCGAACGTACAAGTCTGGCTCTACTCGTTCGTATTTAAAACGCATTGCTCTTTCGAAGTTTTCTTTCGCTTTTTTATTATCACCAATGTATTGACTCGACACACCAATGTGGTAAGTGATAAATCCTTTTTCTTTTGTTCCTTTTGCTTTTGGGTAAGCCTTGTCAAATAACATGATGGCATCAAAATACTTAGATTCGTTAAAAGATTTTTCTGCCAACTTTGTGTTTTTACTGAAGTATTTTTCATCTTTCTTTTGAGCGGTTAAACCAAAAGAAAGCATCAATAATAGGACAAGTAGAATATTAATTTTCTTCATAGAATGGATTTTCTTTTTTGAGTAATACTGACGAAAATAACAATTATTTTCTTTATTAAAAATTAAAACAGGTAATATTCATTCCTTAAAATGGAATGTTTGGACAAGTTTTTCTAAAATCTGGCAATTAATTTCAAATTTATGATTCTAGAAGTAAGTCGATTTGGAATAGCATATTGTCTTCCGTTGGTTGCTTGAACAAAATTGTAGGAAACAGTATTATCCACCCCCAGTAAGTTAAACACTTCTAGACTCAATGAGAGTTGCTCAAAGTTTTCTAACTTACTTCCTTTTCGGGCAGGGTGTTCTTCCGATATAAAATCTTTTACAAACCCAATGTCCACCCTCAAATAACGAGGTGTTCGAGGTATTTTGGACGCATCTGCATAAAACGGATCTACCAGTTTAGTTTTCTTAAGATAGGGAAATCCAGTGTTGTAAATGAAATTTAAATTCACTTTGAATTTGTCCCATTTTACTGATTCAGTGTTCCAAGAAGAAGGCATTTTGTCCTGAAAGGAGAGTCCAAAAGACATTCTTTGGTCAGTGGGTCTGGGTAAAAAGCCAGGGAAATAGGCAGCCGAATCTACTCGGGTGTCATCAGAAGTAAATCCAGGAATAATGGTGTCGCCTGCCGCATTAAAATAGGTGTAATGTACATCGTCTGCAAGGTCTACTTTTGTAGACATTATGGAGAGTGTTGCCCAAGATTCTAAGTCTTGGATTAGTTGTCCATTTAATTTTAAATCAATTCCAGTGGAGTAGGCTCGGGCATTGTTGTTGGCATAATATCGAATCCTTACATTATCCACGTCATAAGGAATTACTCTATCCATGAGTTTGTAGTACACCTCTGATGTTAGTTTAAAATCTTTTTCTAATGCCTCAAAAACATAATCGCTACCCAAAACAAAATGCAACGATCGTTGAGCCTGAATGTTATTGTTTAACGATCCGTCCATTCTTCTGTATTCCCTATAAAATGGGGGTTGCTGATATACTCCAATGGCTGCTCTAAATGCAATGTCTCTTCGTTTTAATTGTCCTGAGTCTGTCTGAAAGTAAAAAAGAGGTCGGTATTTTAACGAAGTCCTTGGACTTACCACTAATTCTTGATTAAAAGTCCAATAATTGGCTCTGATTCCTGCCGTAAAAATAAGTTGTTTGTACCCTGAAATGAGCGTGTCCTTGTTGTAGCTAGAATCGTTGAGATTCACTAAGTAGTTTATTTTTTTTTCGCTTTTCCTTGTTCGGGTCAATGTGTTTTGCACATAACCTGAGAACCTTCCTGTTTCTACTCTGTTCTTTGCGCGCACAGAGTTTTGTAAATTGAGATACTGATAGGGTTGTGCGCTAGAATCTGTGTATCCTACAGAGTCTGATGGTCTTGGAGCAATAAAGCCAGCCGAATCGGTAAAGCTCCACTCTTTTAGTTCGTCATCGATTATATCATATTGGGCTTTTGCTCCCCATTGAAGATGTTTTTTTTTAAATCGTTTACTCCCTTTGTGGGCGACAGTGGCAACGGTCGCATCCAATGTGTTTCTAGCATGTCTCAAAAATCCTCCCACCCCGAGATTAAAGGCTACATCGCCAAAGTTGTCTTGACCGGGATCACGCTCTAATTCATCTAAAAAGTACTGCCCTTCTACATCATAAAGTTCTTTCTGGTAAGTGTTATAGGCCGAAGCAATAAATTTTAGTTCAGTCGAGTCGTTGGGTCGGTATTTACTGGCAAAGGCTCCAGTAAAGGTTTGAAATTGGGTTATCTCACTTCCATCAAAAAACACGGTGAATCGGAGTGCTTGGTTGATAGATCCGAAACTAGTTTCACGGTTTTGGGGAACAACTTTGTATTGATTCAGCGCATAATTTCCTATAAAAGAATGCTCCCAATTCTCTGAAGGAGTGTAGGTTATGTATGTTTGTAAATCACCAAACAAAGGTTGATATTCTCCTTTCGTATCGAGCGCACCCAGCAAATACCTATTGCTTCTGAATCTGGCTCCGGTATTGTGAGTCCACAATTGATTCTTAGAAATCCCCTCGAGATGAATATTTGCTCCAAGCATACTCGCGTACACTGATCCTCCAAATTCAGTGGGTTTTTTATAGGTAACGTCGAGTACGGAAGAGAGTTTGTCCCCGTATCGCGACTGAAATCCACCGGCAGAAAATTGAATATCATCCACCATATTCGAATTGATAAAGCTCAATCCTTCTTGCTGTCCGCTGCTAGTCAAGAACGGACGATAAATCTCAATGTCATTGACGTAAATTAAATTTTCTTCGAAGTTTCCACCTCTTACGTTGTAGCCTGAACTCAATTCGTTGTTCATAGCGACTCCTATTTCGCTCGATAATCTTGCTTCAAAATTTCCGCTGGGTGTGGCAAACAGCTGGTCATCAACCTTAATCAAGGTAAGCATCGTCTCGTCAGTGCTTTTGGTAATTACCGTGTATTCTGGCAGTACTCTAAATTTGAACACAGGGTAAATTCTTTTGGTTTCACCTGACTGGAGGAAGTATTTTAAGGTTTTTTGTTGATAGGAGGAATGCGAAATTCGGATTTTTATACTCCCCGAAGGAACGGCAAGCTTAAATCTACCTAAAGAATCAGTGGTTACTCCCACAGAAGATCCCACTACAGAAATATTAGCATCAGATACTACGTACCCAATTTCGTTGATTAAGGTTCCTTTCAGGTAAGATGAGCTTTGAGAAAAACTCAAGCAATGTGCTAGGACTCCTAGTATGAATAGGGTTTTTTTCATCGAAATCAAAAGTAATAAAATGTCTGAAGTTACCGTCAGATTCTTTCAAATTCTTTGAAAGATTAGGTAAAACGGCTACCTTCTTTTTTTATTATCAATCAATGCTTTTAGATTTTGGACCTGAGGAACGTGATGATTGAGGTGATTTATAAAAAAGGAAAGGGTTTGATTCATGCTTAATAACCCAGCCCTTGGGTGCAAAAAAACAGCTTTGTTCAAATATTCTTTCGGATACGTTTCTACAGTTTTGATAAGAAACATACGAGAGTTGTCCCATTTTTCTTTCAATTGAGAGTAGTCTGCGCCAGTTTCAGGCTCGGAAAGAACGGAAGGAACCTTGAATTTTTGGTCAGATTGTAGCTTGTTGTTCAGTGCTTTACTTTTGATAAAGTTTCGTAAACCCACAGAGGGTTGTTCTGCAATATTTTTCAAACGATAATTTACGTACTTATTTATTCCAGTTTCTGAGTCAATTAAATGCTCGATGACTTGAGAAATAGACCACACTTTGTCAGAAGGTTTGAAATTTAATTCTTCTTTGGAGAGATCAGAAATAGAAGTCAGTAGTTTTTCTTTCTGGTCGGAAAGCTCGATGTATTTTAATAGTAGTTTGTTTGTTCTCACGAATTGCTCAGTTAGTTTAGTTCGATTAAGGTAAGGTTATCTTCCAAAGGAATCAAATTGTCGTGAATGTTTTTTATCAATTCTTCCTCATAAAACTCTAGCAGATTACTTTTTCGTTCTTGAAATGTACCGGCAGGAAAAAAACAGGCTTTGATTTTATTGATTCTATTGAGTGCTACCGAATGATTTGTTTTTTCGGCTTTTAAGGTTTTTTTACGAATTTTTTTCATCGAATTCTGCGCTCTTTTTAGTTCGGCTATGACAGTTTTTTCGAGCGTAAAATCTATTTCTCCTACTTTTTCTCTAGTTAGTTCAAATATTTTCTCGATTTCTGCAATTTCTGGTTCCAAATTAATAGTACTTTGTTCCTCTACATACTGTTTGATTAATTCATTATTGGAATGAAAATACTGCGAAAGTTCGAAGGGTAGTTCGTTTATTTTTCTCACGATGTTCGTAGGGAGTAATAAGGCTGAATTTCGCAACACAAGCAGTGGAAAATCAAGCTGGTAAAATTCAAAAGCTTCTTTTAATTGTAGCCAGTATGCCAATTCGCCCGGCCCACCGATGTACCCCAAATTGGGTAAGATTTTTTCTTGATACATTGGGCGCATCACAACATTAGGACTAAATCTTTCTGGGTGGTTTTCTAATTCGGTAAGGATTTCTTTTTCAGAAAATGATAATTCTGTGTTTACCACTTGGTACCGATTGTTCACAAACACAATTCGTTCTCTCAGTCCGTTTTTTTGGTAAAATAGATTGATTTCACGTGGCGTAACTTGCTGCTTATGTCCTAATTTTTGCAACTCTTCGCTTTGTCTCAAAACAATTTCTTCCGACTTTCTTTCTGTTAGTTCTTTCGCAAAAATTGGAATCATTTCTTTTTTCAACGCGTGACAATCGGCATCGAGTATGACAATTCCGTAGCCTCCAAATAAATGATCAATCACTTTGTTGTGAGCTTCTGCCAATGTGGAGGAAGATTTGTAAAAAGAAGTAAGAATTTTGGTCAAGTCGCTCGTGTTTTCCACATTGAGCTCTTTCAAAAAGTCAGCCATGTCGTTCGTAGCAAAACGACCTACTGGTCCCGTTTGATCAGAGTTCCAAGTGAGTTTTTTTTCTCCCAAAAACACGTGGTTTATTTCCTCAAAATCATGGTCTTCTGTTGCCATCCAAAACACGGGGACAAAATTATTTTCGGGAAACTCAGCTTTCAGTTTTTCGGCTAGTTTGAGGGTGGAAATAATTTTGTACAACGAATACAAAGGCCCTGTAAACAAACAAATCTGATGTCCCGTTGTTACCGTGAAGGTGTTGTTGTTCCTTAGCAATTCAATATTGGCAATTGAGGCTTGGTTGGAGGTTTTGTTTTGCGAAAGTAATTCCTCCACCAGCAAATCTCTATTCACCTGAGCTCTTTCCTTCAAGCGTCTTCCAAAATTTCTTACACTAGGCTCTCCAGTAATGAATGGGGAGAGTTTTTTAGGTTCATACACATACTCTTTGGTGGTTTGTGACAACAAGCTTATTTCGTTGAATGGAATTTTGTGAATGTGTGGTTTCAATAGGTAGTGTGTTGGTTGAATAAATGATTAATCGAATTTACTTAAAGATTCTTTCATGACTACCTCAAGAAGTTCTTGTGGTATATCTTTGTTTGGATCTATAGTGAGGGCTTTCATTTGTTTTCTGTTTCCTAGTTCTAGCTCGGGGACATCAATATGTAAGCTGCGCACAAAACAAACGTAAGGTATTCTTGTTTTTTTGTTTATCCAAAGATAGCAAAATGGTTTTTTCTTGTAGTAAAAAAAAGGAAGCTTCCATTTCCATTTTTCCTCGATATATTCATTATTCGATAAAATAAATTTTCGCAGAAACAAGAAACAACCCTGAATAGGTTCGGGAAAGGATTCGTAAAATTCTTGGAGCGGTGTCATAGAAAATGGTCGTGAATTTTAAAAGTACAAGAAATTAAAAATCAAGGCAATATTTTCTTTCAATTAATCGCCTTTTTTCACAAAGCCTTTTAACTTTGATAATTATTAAACAATTTATGGATTTCACAAATAGCTTACCGAAAGAAACACTCTTAAAACTGTATAAAGCGCTGATTACTCCCCGAATGATTGAGGAGAAGATGTTGATTTATTTGAGACAAGGAAAGATATCGAAGTGGTTTTCCGGAATTGGTCAAGAGGCGATTTCGGTGGGCTGTACACTCGCTATGGAAAAAGAGGAATTTATTCTTCCCATGCATAGAAATTTGGGAGTTTTTACAGCTCGTGAGGTAGAGTTTGAGCAGTTGTTTTTACAATTTCAAGGAAAAAACGGAGGTTTTACCAAAGGAAGAGATAGGTCTTTTCATTTTGGGTCAAAAGCACACCATTTGGTCGGGATGATTTCTCACCTTGGGCCACAATTGGGTATAGCCGATGGAATAGCTCTTGCTAATTTATTGGAAAAGAACAAAAAAGCAACCGTAGTGTTCACGGGAGATGGAGGCGCTAGCGAAGGAGATTTTCACGAAGCTCTGAATGTGGCTGCCGTATGGAAATTACCTGTAATTTTTGTGGTTGAGAATAATCAGTGGGGATTGTCTACCCCCTCAAATCAGCAGTTTGCTTGCAAGCAATTTATCGATAAAGGAATAGGATACGGAATGGAGGCTGTTCAATTGGACGGGAATAATATTGTTGAAGTGTACGAAGCTATTTCTAATATCAAGCAAGATATTAGCGAGAATCCACGGCCAGTTTTGGTCGAGTGCATGACTTTTAGAAGAAGAGGGCATGAAGAGGCTTCTGGGACAAAATATTATCCGGAAGGATTGATAGAACAATGGGAAGAAAAAGATCCTGTTGCCAATTATGAATCTTATTTGCTGGAAAACAAGGTACTAGACGAGGAAACGATAGAGAAATTAAAAAAGGAAATCACGAAAGAGGTGGCAGCCGGTTTCAAACGTGCTACCAAAACCGAAAACATACTACCGAACACGGACTTGGAATTATCCGATAGGTTTGCTCCATGGGAGTTTGAACCGACTGAACCAGCTGGTAGCAAGAAAGAAATGAGGTTGATCGATGCTATTTCGGATGCGATGAGATTGGCGATGAGGAAACATGATAAATTAGTATTGATGGGGCAAGACATTGCCGACTACGGAGGTGTTTTCAAAGCAACGGAAGGATTTTTGGAAGAGTTTGGGCCAGAAAGAGTGAGAAATACACCTTTGTGCGAATCGGCTATTGTGGGAGCTGCATTGGGGCTTTCTATCAATGGATACAAGGCTATGATGGAAATGCAGTTTTCGGATTTTGTGACTGTTGGCTTTAATCAAATAGTAAACAATTTGGCCAAAATTCATTATCGATGGGGACAAAACGCAGATGTGGTGGTGAGGATGCCAACTGGAGCCGGAGTTGCCGCTGGACCTTTTCATTCGCAGAGCACAGAAGGTTGGTTTTTTCATACTCCAGGATTGAAAATTGTTTATCCCTCTTCACCCAGAGAAGCAAAAGGACTGTTATTGGCAGCATTTGAAGACCCTAATCCAGTCATGTTTTTCGAGCACAAAGCACTTTATCGTTCCATTTCCGAAGAGGTAGAAGAAGGTTATTTTACCATCGAAATAGGAAAAGCTAGTGTGGTAAAAGAAGGAAATGATGTGTCGGTGATTACCTATGGGTTAGGAGTAAAATGGGCAGAAGATTTACAAAAGAAAAACCCTGAGACTTCAATTGAGATTGTTGATTTAAGGACGCTGAGTCCGCTCGATACAGAAACGATATTCAATTCTGTAAGAAAAACAAACCGAGTAATTGTCTTGCATGAAGCGAATACAACGGGTGGAGTAGGAGCAGAAATTGCTACGCTTATAAATGAGAATTGCTTTGAAAACTTAGATGCACCTGTCCGAAGATTGGGTAGTTTGGATACTCCAGTGCCATTTGCGGCAGAATTGGAGCAAAACTTCTTTCCGCTGGAAGAATTACACCATGCCTTGACACACTTAATCAATTACTAATGAGAGAATTTCGGTATCCCTATTTGCTGTTTGTCCTGACTCTTTTTGCTTGTAAAAGTTATGTAATTACCAATAAGCAGAGCCAAAACAATCCGGTGGTTCAAACTGAATCTGCTAATAAGGAAGTGTCCGAGATAATAGCTCCCTACAAAGAGGAATTGGAAAAATCAATGAATGACGTAATTGGAGTTTCTGAGCGTGAGTTGACTACTGGCAGTCCTGAGGGAACTTTGGGAAATTTCATTTGTGACTTATGCTTGCGATTGGGAAATGATAACTATGCTGCGCTCTACAATGATACCGCAGATTTTGTGTTGTTGAACAACGGTGGGTTTAGAACCGTAATGCCAAGAGGCGAAATCACTCGAGGAAAGATATTTGAAATAATGCCTTTTGAAAATGAATTGGTCGTGGTTACATTGTCTATCGAACAAACCGTGAAGCTGTTTGAATACCTCGCAAACAAAACAGTGAAAAACGGAACCAGAAAACAGGGAGTGCCTATTTCAGGGAATATAATGGTAGAGATTTTGGACAAAACGCCAATTGAGGTGTTGGTGGATGGGATTCGATTGAGAGGAAGGCCATACAAAGTAATTACCACTGACTACTTAGCAAATGGAGGTGACAACATGAGTTTTTTTCTCTCCCCTATTCAGGTAGAGAAATTGGAAATGAAGTTAAGAGACGCCATTATGATGGAAGTTGAAAGCCTCACCAAACAAGGAAAAAAAGTAACGGCAAACCTCGATAAAAGAATACGATATGCTCAATAGAAGAAAGTTTTTGCAGCGATCACTTATTGCGGCCGGAATAGCTCCGCTCACCCAAGAGGTTGTGCGAGAAATGTTGAAAAGTGGTGAGGCCTTGAAAATAAGTGTCTTGCATACCAATGATGTGCATAGCCACATAGATCCCTTTCCCGATACTCACAAACGATATCCTGGAAAAGGAGGTGTTCAGAACAGGTATACTCTGATTCAGAAATTCCGCAAGGAAAACAAAAATACTCTATTGTTCGATTGTGGTGATATATTTCAAGGAACGCCCTACTTCAATTTGTATGGCGGAGAACTCGAGTTAAAACTAATGAGTAAGATGGGCTACGATGCGGCCACCATGGGGAATCACGATTTTGATAACGGAATGGAAGGGTTTTTAGCAGTAAAGAAACACGCGAACTTTCCTTTTGTATGCAGTAATTATGATTTTTCGGAGACGATTTTGCGAAATCAAATTCTTCCTTTTAAGGTGTTTAATAAATCAGGAATTAAAATTGGAGTGTTTGGAATAGGAATTGAATTAGAGGGGTTGGTTGATAAAAAGTTGTATGGCAAAACTGTTTATAAAAACCCGATACAAGTAGCCAATGATTATGCTACAAAATTACGACATGAACAAGGGTGTGAGTTGGTAATTTGTTTGTCACATTTGGGGTACAAATACGCAAACGATAAAATCTCAGATGTGGAGTTGGCAAAACACACTTCGGGCATAGATTTGATCTTAGGTGGTCATACTCATACGTTTATGGAGAAGGCTGAGTTTGTTAGGAATAGCAAGGGAAAGGAGGTTTTGATTAATCAAGTAGGATGGGCCGGAATTAATTTGGGAAAAGTTGATTTTTATTTTAGTAAATTGTCGAAAAAAAGACTAAATTTGAGTGAAACCAACAAAGGATTTGTCGAAATAAACTAAATCCAGCACCCTAAAAAAAAAGTTACTACGCAATAGTAATTCGATTTTGTTTTAAACTTTTTTTTGTCAATATTTGTTGAGTGTTAAGGAGGAGGTTTTTTACTTCCCAGAAAAGGACAAGATAAATCCCATTTTGATCACAAGCTTTTCTTTGTAAGACACAATTTTTTTTTTAGATAAAACAATAACTTTTTTAGAGGAAGAACTATTATGAAAAAAAACCATGTAACTGTTTGGGGAAATTGTCTGAGTGTGATCAAAGACAATATTAGTCTACAAGGATACAAAACTTGGTTTGAACCTATAGTGCCAGTGAAATTAAAAAGTGACGTGTTGACGATTCAAGTTCCCACTCACTTCTTTTATGAGTGGTTGGAGGAACATTACATTTCGTTGTTGAAGAAAACAATCAAAAGAGTAATAGGTCCTGAGGGAAGATTGGAGTACAGCATTGTAATGGATAAGAACCAAAAAAATGCAAAACCTTACACAGTAAATTTCCCAGCCAAAACAAACAATTCATTAAAAAACAAATCGATCAATGTGCCGCTTAATGTGAACAAAAGCGCCATCCGAAATCCATTTGTAATCCCTGGACTCAAGAAAATAAACGTAGATGCAAATTTGAATTCATCTTACACCTTCGAAAATTTTATTGAAGGTGAATGCAACAGATTGGCAAGATCTGCAGGGTATGCAGTAGCAAGCAAACCGGGAGGAACTTCTTTCAATCCTCTTCTGTTGTACGGAGGAGTTGGTTTAGGAAAGACTCACTTAGCGCACTCTATCGGGATAGAAATTAAGAACAACAACCCAGAGAAGATTGTCTTGTACGTGTCTTCCGAAAGATTTACTCACCAGTTTATTGATGCGGTGAAGAACAACGAAACCAACGATTTCATTCATTTTTACCAAATGATTGATGTGTTGATTATTGACGACATTCAATTCCTTGCAGGGAAAGAAAAAACTCAAGATGTATTCTTCCACATATTTAATCACTTGCACCAAACAGGAAAGCAAATCATTCTTACTTCGGATAAAGCACCAGTGGATATGCAAGGAGTAGAGCAACGATTGCTTTCAAGATTCAAATGGGGGTTGTCTGCGGATTTACAATCTCCAGATTTGGAAACGAGAATTGCCATTCTGAAAAAGAAAATGTACCAAGACGGGATAGAACTTCCTGAAGATGTCATTGAATATTTAGCCTACAGCATCACAACCAATGTAAGAGAATTGGAAGGAGCACTGATATCACTCATCGCTCAATCTTCATTGAACAAAAAAGCTGTAACATTGGATTTGGCAAAGCAAATGATCGATAAGTTTGTGAAAAATACCGCCAGAGAGGTATCCATTGACTATATCCAAAAAGTAGTATCGGATTATTTCAATATGCCTGTAGAGCTTATGAAATCCAAAACTAGAAAAAGAGAAATAGTTCAGGCCAGACAAATCTCTATGTATTTTTCGAAAAAATTAACGAAGTCTTCCTTGGCTAGTATTGGGATGCAATGCGGAGGAAAAGACCATGCAACAGTTCTTCATGCTTGCAAAACAGTGAATAACTTACAAGATACGGACAAGCATTTCAGAAAATACATTACGGACCTGGACAAGAAGTTGAATCTGTCGTAAGATTTCAAGCAACTAAGTTTCAAAAAAAATGTCCTTTTAAATTAAAGGACATTTTTTTTGCTTAATTACACCGAAACAGCCGCTTTGATATGCGGATGTGGATTGTAATTTATCAATTCGAAATCTTCGTAGGTGAAATCAAAAATATTTTTGATGTTGGGGTTTAGTTTCATGGTTGGCAATTCTCTCGGCTCTCTCGAAAGCTGAAGCTTGGCTTGCTCGAGGTGGTTGTTGTACAAATGTACATCCCCAAATGTGTGAATGAACTCTCCGTATTCTAGACCGCATACCTGAGCTACCATCATGGTAAAGAGAGCATAAGAAGCAATATTAAACGGTACCCCAAGGAATGTGTCGGCACTTCTTTGGTACAACTGACAAGATAATTTCCCCTTGCTCACATAAAACTGAAAAAAAGCATGGCAAGGAGGTAAAGCAGCTTTGCCGTTCGCAACATTATCCGAAAATGATTTGCTGGTGTCGGGCATTACGCTCGGGTTCCATGCCGAAACCATAATTCTTCTGCTGTTTGGGTTGTTTTTAATTTGGTCAATTGCTTGAGCTATTTGGTCAATTCCATCACTGTTCCAGTTTCTCCATTGATGGCCGTAAACAGGACCTAATTCTCCATTTTCGTCTGCCCATTCATCCCATATTCGTACTTTGTTTTCTTGTAAGTAGGCAATATTTGTATCTCCTTTTAAGAACCACAACAACTCATGTATGATCGATTTTAGGTGTAGTTTTTTGGTGGTTACCATGGGAAATCCTTCGGCCAAATCAAATCTCATTTGATAGCCAAAGCAGCTAATAGTTCCGGTTCCTGTGCGATCTCCTTTTTGTTCTCCGTTGTCTATAATGTGTTGTAATAAATCGTGGTATTGTTTCATGGCGATGCTCCTAAAAGTTTCTGTACGAAAATAAGCATTTGACGACTTAGTTTGGTTTCAATCTGCACTTAGTTATTCACTTGTGTTGAAAACAGGCGCCAAAGAAGATTGGAACTGCATTCCGTCTGCACTTTACCCTCCAGAACAAGGAGAATTGGTTCATGGGGTTTCTTGAGGAAGGTTTTTCGACTTTAAGTCAGAAATTATCTTCTTAGTGGTTCTTCGATATGCTTCAATAGTTACTAGATTTTTCTAACTCTTAAAAAGAAGCGAAAAAGAACGTGGGATAAAAGTATTGCATGGTTGCCTTTGGTTAACCAAGTGACATATAAATATGGTTTGGCAATCCAGAGGAAGAAGCTCACTCTGTCAGTTAATACATCATCAAGGATATTCCTCTGGACCAAAGCCAGAAAAAATATTCCACAAAAAAAACCTACCATAAAAATGATAGGTTTTACTTTACTACTGTGGGCCCACCTGGGCTCGAACCAGGGACTTCCTGATTATGAGTCAGGTACTCTAACCAGCTGAGTTATAGGCCCTATTATTCGCGAATCGAATAATCTTTGTTTTCTTTTACTAGGAAAGTCTGCGAATTTAAAAGGTCTTTGCCCTTTTTCCAAATTTTAGTCTGTTTTTATTTCGATTTGGCGGTGTCTTTTTTCATCGGCTTGAGCGAAACAATGAATTTAGTTCCGACATTTATCTCGCTTTATACATTTAAGGAACCTCCATTTGGTTCATTCATTTGCTTTATCATAAACAAGCCAATTCCGTTGTCTTCAAAAATCAATTTAGTCATTCCATCTTTGTTGTACGAGCTTATTTTAATGACGATTTGCTTATTCTTGGGTCCATATTTGATGGAATTGCTAATCATGTTGTAGAACTTACTTTCGAGCACAGAGGCATTGAACAGGATTTTTTTTGCTTTAAAATCAACCTCAAAACGAACATCATTCTCACGAATTAATATCAGAACCGAGTTTTTTACGATATCAAAAATAGCTTCAAAATTTAGTTTTTTTACATTCTTTTTGTTGGCTTACATTTGCTTATTCATATCCAGCATTGCTTATATTTTGTCTTCTAGCAAAACCGGTGAGTTAATGAGTATTTTTCTGATTTCTGATTATTCTTCTTCTGAAGCGCCAGGTTGAAGAGTCCTCTGTTTTTAATACCAATCCACAAATAACCTTTCTTGCCTTGCTTGATTGAAGTAATCGTATTACTGGGCAATCCATTTTGTTTATCAAATGAATTAAACTTATACAACCTGGTCATTTGCTGCTGGTAGGGTCGCTAAAAAGACCAATAAGTATATGTAATTTAGATAGTTCACGGTGCAAATATATTGTTTAGAACGATAAGGTTGACTGAAAAATGAAATTTCTTGGCGGCATTACCCATCCCGGTCTTGTTTGGTACTCAGTATTTAACAAGTTATTACAGACAAAACTCACCTGTATTTTATTGGATAATTCGTAACCAATTCGCACGTCTACAATTTGTGTGTTTTTGGGCTGTTTCTTACGGTATTCCTTTAATCCGCCTAGGAAAGTAACTCCGCTAAATATTCCTAAAATATGGAAAGATTCATCGATGTTGTGCACAAAACTATTGAACCGATAACTTCCTCCTATACTCACCTTTTGGTAAGTGAACTGGATATCCGCTTTCAGCAAATGATTGAATCTATATTTTAAATTATCGCTCACCGAGTCGGAGGACAAATTGCGAGTGGGGTCGTAAGTATAATTTGTAGTGAGGGAAGAAAAAGTACTCAAATAGGTGGAGTCTGCCCCAATGGGTTTTGGGTTCATGAAGGTGTACCCAGCCAATATTGCTATTTCTATTTTTCCAATTTTTCCTTTTCCCGCTATCGTTGCATCAATTCCAGTTATTCGTGCTTTGCTCACATTTCTTGAGGAAGCACCAAATTCGTTTATTGTTCCAGTAGGTTTTTGGTCAAACGAAACGGTGTCAAAAAAACCAAAGGTGTATTCGGTCATGTTTTGATATTCATTGATAAATCCGGCAACATCTAAAAATCCTTTCCAGTTCTTGATTATGAGTCCTTGTTTAATTCCTAGTTCGGCACTCCATCCTTTTTCGGGAGTCAAGTTTGGATTGGGAAAAACCGTCAAAGAACCCACCGAGGTGCTTGCGAATTTTTCGGCAACGGAAGGAAATCGGTATCCTTGCCCAAAAGAGGCACGTACAAAAGTGGCTTTCGAAGCCTGATAATTCAATCCCATTCTGGCAATTGGAATAATAGGTTCGTTTAGCGAATTCAGTTCGTAATATTCTCCTCTAATTCCGGCCGAAAGTGTAAGTTTTTTCCAAAGCATTTTGTCTAGTTGACTGTAAATAGCCACATTCGTGGCAGAATGGTTTCCGTATAATTCGGAATTTACAAAGGTTCTGATTACTGTGATTCCAGAAGTTATCTTAAAATTTGTGTCAAGTTGTTTTTTGAACTGATAGTCACCAAAAATAAGGTGAGAGGTAGAAGATTGAGCAGGATCTACGAGGTTGTTGTTGTCGGTATTGAACCAGCGAGTTTTGAGCGAATGTTTGTCGCCAGATTTGGTGTAATATTCCAAGTAAGGATCCACATTAAAACGGTTGTTTAGTCCTGCCGAATTGGTTCCAGGCGAAGGAGTGAGAACGCTGTCCTGCTCTTTCCATACAAAAAACAAATCTACTTCGCTTAATTGAGCATTGGAGTTTATTCCATAAAATAGTCCTTTCTTTTTTTTGTGCTGAAATTTTGTATTGATGTTCATCCTTCCTCGAAGTTCTTTTTCGCCTATTCTAAAACTCTGGTCATGAAAGAAATTTCCTCCCACCACTAGGTCAAAATGATTCGTTACCTGACGGGCATGTAAAAAGCTCGTTCCCTGCATTCCTCGATAGCCGTTCCACCATTTCAAGTTTCTGTTTTTGAAGGGAGAATCATACATTCCTGCCACAAAATTTATTTCCGTTTTAGGAGTTTCGGTTGGGAACTGGGTTCTAATATTTATCACGCCATTTAGGGCGGAGGATCCGTAAAGAACAGAGGAAGCACCCTTTAATACTTCTATTTGATTGATACTTTCGAGTGGCAAGTAATTCCATTTTACATCTCCAGCGTCTCCCGAGAGCATAGGAATTCCGTCAAGCATGACCAATACTCTGCTACCCGCTCCGTAACTAAAACCGGCTCCTCCCCGAATGCTTACTTGCTCTTCTTGTGTGTGAACTCCAGGAATCTGTGTCACAATGTCTCGAGGATTGGTGGTAGCTCGTGCCGTGATAATTTCAGATTCTATCACAGTAGAGGAAACGGTTTCATCTGTAATTTTTTGGTCGTACTTTTTGGCTAAAATGGTGTATTCCTTCAAGCTAATTTCAGTTGGCTCCAAGTTGATCCAAGACACTCTGTTTTCGTTCGCTACAATTATTTTTTCAAATTTCGCTGAGGTATATCCAACTGAGCGCACTTCCACTTGAAATGTGTCTGCCACAATTTTTTTAAATAAATATTCTCCAACCTCATTGGTTTGGGTGAAATAATAAATAGAATCCTTTTTACTCAAAATTACTTGGGCAAAGGGGATGGCTTGATCCGTATATTGGTTTAATACTTTTCCGCTCAACGTTCCTCGTTGTGCTTGACTCAACGAAAATTTAACACTAACAATGAATAGGAAGAGTAGGAGTCTTGTCATTTGTCTGGGTTTAGTTAAAAGTAATGATTTTGTTTTAAATCCTATTTATTTTATTATTTTTAAACATCTAACTGCCTTTAAAATTTGAATCAAACTGAACTTTTATATGCCATGGCCCTCACCTTATTCGAAGGTGTTGGGAATATCAATGCCAAGAAACTACTAGCGTACTGCGGAAGTTTTCATGGTATATTTGAATCTAATAAAGGAAAATTGTCTCAAATTCCAGGAATTGGAGCAGTGTTATCTTCCTCCATTTCTCAGCAAATAGACAGCGGAATAGCTCTCAAAAGAGCCGAAGAGGAAATGGAATTCATCCAAAAGAATGACATTTCTACTTTCTTGATTTCAGAGAAGAATTATCCTCTTAATCTCAAGCAATGCGAAGATTCACCTATTGTATTGTACGGAAAGGGCAATTTGAATTTTGACAATCACAAAACTATTGCAGTGGTGGGAACCAGAAAAATTACAAGTAGGGGAAAAGATTTTTGCGAAAAACTCCTGGAAGAGTTAACTCTTCACGCTCCGCTTGTGATAAGTGGAATGGCTTACGGAGTAGATATTTGTGCGCATAAAAGATGCGTAGAGTTGGCTATTCCGACCATTGCGGTGTTCGCTCACGGCTTGGATAGATTGTACCCCGAAATTCATCGAGACACTGCCAAAAAAATGCTCGAAACGGGTGGTTTGCTTACCGAGTTTATGAGTGGCACCAATCCCGACAGAGAAAATTTTCCTAAACGAAACCGAATCATTGCAGGATTATCGGATGTAACCATCGTTGTGGAATCTGCCAAAAAGGGCGGTTCTTTAATTACAGCAGAAATTGCAAACTCCTACAACCGAGATGTGTTTGCAGTTCCTGGTCGAGTGACTGATACTTACTCAGAAGGATGTAATTATTTGATAAAAATAAATAAGGCACACTTGCTCAATTCTGTTGAAGATATTGTGTATTTGATGAATTGGGAGCTAACTATTTCTCAAAAACCTAAAACCATCCAAAAGCAGCTTTTTATCGATTTACCCGAAGATGAAAAATTGATTTACGACTTGCTTTCCGCAGAAAAATCAATCTCTATGGACGAATTAAGTGCCAAATCCAAACTTGCTACCAGTGTGATAGCTGTAAGTTTGTTACAATTAGAATTCAAAGGACTGGTACAGGCTTTGCCTGGGAAATCGTTTATGTTAAGTTGAGTTACTTCAGCTTAAAATTGATAGGTAAAACAAATTGAGAACACACCGATTTATTTTTTTTCTCCTGGCTACCAGTTGGGCATGTTTTGCACAGCTTCCATTGCCACTTCATCGCAGCCATTTCCTTTTCCTCTCATTGTTTTTGCTGTTGAGATACTGCCATCCCTTTCTATGACGTAGCTTTGTTGTAAGATACAAAAAAAGTCGCAACTCATGAAAATTGCGACTTTAAAAAGTTTTGATTCAGTCGATTTAACTGTCAGCTAAGTAGCTATTTGGTTCGAATTACTGAAATAGTTAAACGTGAATTGCTCTGTCTTCAGTAGCTGCCAATGCTGCTTCTTTTACTGCTTCAGCATAGGTAGGGTGAGCATGCGAAAAACGTGCAATATCTTCGGCACTTGCTCTGTATTCCATGGCAACAACTGCTTCTGCAATTAAATCAGCCACTCTAGGGCCTATCATGTGAACTCCAAGTACTTCGTCTGTTTCTTTGTCCGCTAATATTTTAACAAATCCAGCAGTATCCATACTTGCTCTGGCTCTTCCAAGCGCTTTCATCGGAAACTGCCCTGCTTTGTATTCGATTCCAGTCTCTTTCAGTTGTTCTTCGGTTTGTCCTACAGCAGCTACTTCTGGCCAAGTGTATACCACCCCAGGAATCAAATTATAATTGATGTGTGGTTTTTGTCCAGCCATTGTTTCTGCCACAAATACACCTTCTTCTTCGGCTTTGTGAGCTAGCATAGCCCCTTTTATTACATCTCCAATTGCGTAAATTCCAGGTACGTTGGTTTGCAAATGAGCATCTACCTCTACACGTCCTCTATCGTCTGTTGGGATTCCCACATTTTCCAATCCTAATCCTTCTGTGTAAGCTTTTCTTCCTACAGAAACTAAACAATAATCACCTTCAAATGTTACCTCATTGCCTTTTTTGTCATCCGCAGTTATTACCACAGATTTTCCTTTGTTCACAACACTTTTTACCTTGTGGTTAAAGTTGAATTTGAATCCTTCTTTTTTCAATGCCCTCATCAAGTCTTTACCAAGCGCTTTGTCCATTGTTGGGATAATAGAATCCATAAACTCTACCACCGACACTTCTGTTCCTAACCTGGCGTATACTTGCCCTAATTCCAATCCTATCACACCACCACCAATTACGATCATTTTTTTCGGAATTTCTTTCAATTCCAACGCCTCGGTGGAGGTAATAATTCTCTTTTTGTCTGGTTCCATTCCTGGAAAGTAATTCGGTTTACTTCCAGTTGCAATGATAGTTTTGTCCGTTTGGATAGTCGTTTCTTTTCCGTCCTTGGATATTTTTATGGTGTTTTTGTCCACAAAACTTCCCATTCCGTGGTGTACGTCAATCTTGTTTTTATCCATCAAAAAGTCAATTCCAGAACATGTTTGAGAAACAACTTCTGCCTTACGGGCAATCATTTGCTCTAGGTTTGGATTCACTGTTCCTTTGATATCAATTCCATGTTTTGTGAAATTGTGAGTAGCTTCATGGTAGTGATGCGAAGAATCTAGCATAGCCTTTGAAGGGATACATCCCACATTGAGGCAAGTTCCGCCCAGTGTGTCGTATTTTTCGATAATGGCAGTTTTCATTCCTAGCTGCGCACATCTTATTGCTGCTACGTATCCTCCAGGTCCTGATCCTATTACAACTACATCGTATTTACTCATTTTTTGTTTGTTTAGTGTTGAGGTAGTAAAATTATAGAATGTTTCTGACAATAGAAATTTTAAGGACTAAAATCATACTTATGCAACTCTGACCAATCGGATAGCTCCTAGTTATCGAAATAAAAATTACTTTTGACTCAATAAACAAACCCTGTATCTACCATGAAAAATCTAGACGGAATAAAAGCAATTATTTTTGATCTTGGTGGTGTAATATTAAATATCGACTATCAGCGAACGGTGGATGAGTTTAAAAAACTCGGTGTCCCTCACTTTGGTGAAATATTTTCTCAATTCAAACAGTCTTCTTTTACTGATGATTTTGAAAAAGGCAGAATTTCTGAAAATGATTTTTATGAAACAGTAAAGGCAAAGACTGAAGTCGATTTTTCATTCAGTGAGTTTCGTACAGCTTGGAATGCCATGCTGCTTGATTTGCCGCCCCAGAGAATAGAAATATTAAAAAAGCTTTCGGAGCAGTATCGATTGTTTTTGTTCAGTAATACGAATGAAACGCATTATAACAAATTTATAACGAAGGTAGAAAGTGACTTCGATATCCTTTTCGAAAAGACGTATTATTCCCATCAATTTGGTCTGAGAAAACCTGATAAATTTGCTTTCCAAACGCTCTTGGAGCGAAACAACTTAGTAGCGGAAGAAACCTTGTTTATTGATGATTCTTATCAGCACATCGAATCTGCCAATTCACTTGGCATTCGGACGCTCTTGATTCAAGAAAAACCTTTCTTTGAACTTTTGGATTTGAAGTAAAAAGAAACCTTCTTCAATAGTTTGCCAAATGAGCGAATTAATTCTATTTTTGCTCATGTTTAAAGTTGATTTGACCACACCTTACTACGCTGTTTTGTTTTCTTCGGTTCTCACTCACGCGACCGAAGGTTACAAAGAAATGGACGAGTTGATTTATGCCGAGGTAGAGAAAAACCCCGGTTATTTGGGCCACGAAGGAACGAGACAAGAAGATGGATTTGGCATACATGTTTCGTACTGGAAAGATTTGAAATCTATTCAAGATTGGAAAGAGAATACTCTCCATAAGCAAGCGAAATTAGCGGGTAAGGAGAAATGGTACGAGAGTTTTAAAACACGAATTTGTAAAGTAGAAAAAGAATATTAATAGAAAAATATGGCAGATATTTTAGAACAAGGAAATGTAACAAGCAGTATCAATGACGGTATTGCAACGATTGAGTTTTTTCATCCTCTGAGTAATTCTTTACCCGGCAAATTGTTAGCAGAACTGGCTGAAACAATTACCAAAATGGGGATGGATGAGGCTGTGAAGGTGATTGTCTTAAAATCAGAAGGTGAAAGGGCGTTTTGTGCAGGAGCCTCTTTTGATGAGCTGATCTCTATTAACGACATAGAAACGGGAAAGATGTTTTTCTCGGGGTTTGCCAATGTGATAAATGCTTGTCGAAAATGTCCTAAATTGATTATTGGTCGTGTGCAAGGAAAAGCAGTAGGCGGTGGAGTTGGAGTAGCGAGTGCAGTTGATTATTGTGTAGCCACAAAATTTGCAGCTGTAAAATTGAGCGAGTTGGCAGTAGGAATAGGGCCGTTTGTGGTGGGGCCAGCCGTAGAAAGAAAAATTGGAACATCGGCAATGAGCCAGCTAGCGATTGATGCAACCGAATGGCAATCCGCTGGGTGGGCCAAAGAAAAAGGATTGTATACCGAAGTGTATGAGTCTGCAGAAGAAATGGACAAAGCAATTGAGGTGCTTGCAAGTAAATTGGCGAGCTCCAATCCTGAAGCAATGAGATTGTTAAAACAAATTTTTTGGAAAGGAACAGAACATTGGGACGACTTATTAAAAGAAAGAGCGGCTATGAGTGGCGAGCTAGTACTTTCTGATTTTACCAAAAACGCCATTAATAAATTTAAAAACAAATAACGTTTTAAATTCCACAACCATGAGAGCTGAGATATTAGAAAACTTAACTACCCTTCTTCAGAATGAAGATGTGAAATCTATAAACACCGCTGCCAATGAAGCCATAAGAAACTACCGAAGTTTGCTAGCCGATGAGCAGTTGCTGGCAAAGCCGGCAGAAGAAGAGCAAACCGAAGAAGAGTTAGCTATTATTCTGGAAAACAGAAAAATGGATACTAAGATAGAGGAGCTGATTATTGAGTTTAAAGAAAGAAGAAAGGCTCAAAGAAAGAAAAAAGAAGAGGAAGAAAAAGTAAATCTCATCGCTAAAAAAGGAATTCTTGCAGAATTCAAAGAATTAGTAGAAAATGAGGAAAATATTGGAGCTGCCTTTAGCAAAAGAAAAGAAATTCAAGAACGGTGGAAAGAACTTGGCAATGTCCCGAAAGATAAATTCGAAGACATTCAGTCTCAATACAGTCGTCTCAATGATTTTTTTAACTACAACATCAATATCTACAAAGAAATTCAAGAGCATGACTTGAAGAGGAATTATTCGTTAAAGAATAAAATCATCTTTGACCTCAATGGATTAAAAGAAGAGAAATCAATCAAAAAAACTCAGTCTACTCTCAACGAACTCATTGCGGAATGGGATGAAATTGGGCCTACTTTTCAGGAGAAATGGGAGGAATTGAAGGAACAATTTTGGGGAACGGTGAATGAATTGAGATCAAAAATTAAAGCTCATTATGTGGCTCAAGCTGAGAAATTGGAGAAAAATTTAGAAACGAAACTTTCCCTGATAGAACGGTCAAAAGAAATTGCTGAATTAACCGCTACAACAATCAAAGGTTGGAATTCTGCTACAGAAAAGGCACTTGCCTTACAAGATGAATGGAAAAAGACAGGAGCTGTTGCGAAGGATAAAAACAAAGAAGTATGGGAGGAATTTCGTGCAAGCTTTGATGTCTTTTTTGCGAAGAAAAATGATTTTTTTAAAGCCTTAAAAAAGGATAGCTCAAAAAATCTGAATCTAAAGAAAGAAATTGTTCAGAAAGCCGAAGAAATAAAACACTCAGATGATTGGAAAAACACCACAATTGAGCTGAAGAATTTGCAGAATAAATGGAAGGAAATAGGCCATACTGGAAAAGCAGAGCAAAAAGTATGGGAGCAGTTCCGGGCAGCCTGTGATTTCTTTTTTCACAACAAAAAAGAATATTATGCCAATCGAGAATCTATCGAGGCCGAGAATATGAAAATGAAAAGGGAAGTAATCAAAGAAATAGCGAGCTTTTCTTTGCCCGATAATTCTTCCGCAGCTATCCAACAGCTCAAAGACTTTTCGGCTAAGTTTTTGGAAATAGGTAACGTACCTTTCAAACAAAAAGACGAAGTATACAATGAGTATAAGGCTGCTTTGGATAAGCACTACGATTCTTTGAAATTAGACAGAAAGGAAAAGACCAACATCAACTACAAGAATAAATTAGATGGAATGGTGAAGAAGGGGAATTCTCAAACCATTAATAAAGAGCGCGATTACCTCAAAAGAAAGTTAACCAATTTGAACAATGAAATAGGACAATATGAAAACAACATGGGGTTCTTTGGAAATTCGAAAGGGGCAGAAAAGATGAAAGCGGACATTCAAAAGAAAATTGATAAAAACAAACAAGAAATTGATGTGATTCGTCAGAAACTAAAGTTAATTAGAGATGTATAGGATACTTTTTCTCTATGTTTGTTTGGTCTTGTTTGTTGCTTGTTCGGAGACACAGGAACCTGTTGCCCAGAGAGAGCAAGACGCTATTAGTCAAGAGGTAAAAAAAGAATTGAATCTGGATTGGCTTGAGGGAGAATGGCGCGATTCCACGTCTTTTGGAGGTAGAATTATTTTTGTAGAATCTTGGAGAAAATCTAGAGATAAATCGCTGGTTGGAAGAAAACATCAAATTGCCAATGGCATACCTTCAAGTCCTACTGAGTTGAGGTTAGTAGAAACGGATGGGAAGTTCTACTACAGTTATTGGGAAGAAGAAAATCAAACCACTTTTGTTCAAGATTCGGTGTCAGAGGGTTTTTTGAGTTTTGTTAATACCACAGACAAGTTTCCTACCAACTTAAGTTATTCGCTTAAGGATGAAGTGTTAATCATTTCATTTTCGGGATTGGCAAATGGGGTTGTTAGAAGTGCATCTTTTGTGACAAAAAAGGAAATCAAGAAAAACTAAATCGATGAAAATAGAAACAAAATTGCTTCATGCCGGAATCGAGCAAGATTCTTCAACTGGTGCAATTATGACGCCTATTTATCAAACTTCCACCTTTGTTCATCAATCAGATACGGGTGATAATGCTTACTCATACTCTCGCACCAGTAATCCTACACGATCAGCGTTAGAGAAAAATTTGGCAGCTATCGAAAATGCCAAGTTTGGAATAACCTTTGGAAGTGGAATGGCAGCTATTGATGCAGTTCTAAGACTGCTTAATCCGGAAGATGAAGTGATAGTTACTCAAGATTTGTACGGAGGAACTTATCGCTTATTTACTTCCGTGTATGCCAAGTATAGAATTAAGTTTGTGTTTGTAGATATGCTCGATGTGGAGAATATCAGGCGAGTTATAACCTCCAAAACAAAATTGATTTGGCTAGAGACTCCTGCAAATCCAATGATGAGTATTTTGGATATTCGTAAAATAGCAGACCTAAGATTAAGCCAAATTTTATTGGCAGTGGACAACACTTTCGCTTCCCCTTACTTGCAAAATCCTATTGATTTTGGAGCCGATCTCGTGATGCATTCAGTAACGAAATATTTGGCAGGTCATTCAGATGTGGTGATGGGAGCGCTCGTGACTAATCACAAGAATTTAGCTCAGGAATTATATCGCATCCAAAATAGTACTGGAGCAATTCCTGGACCCCAAGATTGTTTTTTGGCGTTGAGAGGAATAAAAACACTTCATGTACGGATGGATAGACATTGCCAGAATGCGCAAAAAATTGCTGAATTCCTTTCGAAACATGAAAAAGTGAAAGAAGTATACTATCCTGGTTTGCCGTCACATAAAAATCATCTTGTGGCCCAATCTCAAATGCGAGGTTTTGGAGGAATGATTTCATTCAGTTTAAAAGAAGATTCAATGGAAAGTGCACAACGCGTATTAAAAAGAACAAAGTTGTTTTCTTTGGCTGAATCGCTTGGAGGAGTAGAATCTCTTATTGGCCATCCAGCTACCATGACCCATGGATCAATACCGCGCGAAACACGAATTAAGTCAGGAATTTCTGACTCATTGATAAGAGTGAGTGTAGGAATTGAACAAGTCGAAGACCTTATTGATGATTTAGAAAAATCAATTAACTAAGTGTTGTTGAAAAAAACGTCTCTTTTTTTGTTAAAATGATTAACTAACTCTATATTTGCAAAATATATTTGATTTATTATGAAAAAAACCGTAGCTAAAATATCAGTAGGAATCGCAGCGATACTTGCATTGGCAACCACCAAAGAAGTATCTGCACAGCAAGATGCTCAATTTTCAATGTACATGTTTAATCCGTTGTCTATCAACCCGGCGTATGCAGGGAGTAGAGATGCGTTAAGCGCTACAATGTTAGGAAGAAATCAATGGGTAAACATTGACGGAGCCCCAACTACCGCTACCTTGTCCATTCATACACCTCTGAAGTTCGAAGCAATGTCATTAGGTCTGTCTGTGATTCAAGATGAGATTGGTCCAACTAAAACTACTGGGATCTATGCAGATTTATCTTACAGGTTTCAGGTAAGCAAAAAAAGTAGATTGGCTTTTGGATTAAAAGGGGGAACAGACGTAATGTCAGCCGATTTTTCAGATTTGAGAGTAACAGATAAAAGCGATGAGCAGTACTTAACCCCAATTCAAAACCAAATCATGCCAAACTTTGGTTTTGGAATTTACTTGCATTCAGAAGACTATTATATAGGTTTGTCTGCACCAAAGATTATCAAAAATGAACTCGAAGGTGGTGCACAAGTTAATAACGTAGTTTCCTCTCAAGATAGACATTTCTTTTTGACAGCAGGAAAGACTTTTAAACTAAACAGTGTAATTGATATTGTTCCGTCATTTATTGCAAAAGCTGTAGAAGATGCGCCATTGTCATTGGATGTAAACGTTAACTTTATGTTTTACGATAAATTATGGATCGGGGGTGGATACAGATTTGGAGATTCATTTATTGGAAACATAGTGTATCATTTTACTCCTCAATTTAGAGCTGGATATGCTTACGATTACACAACATCAGATTTAAGTAACTTTAATACAGGTTCTCACGAAATCATGATTAATTACGATTTAGATTTCTTAGGAAAAGGATTTAAAACTCCAAGAAGATTCTAAAAACACCCATTTTTTTTTAAAAAAAACTATTAATATTTATCTTAACCCAACTACTATGATAAAGAATTGCACTACAAAATTTATTTTGATTTTGTTTGCCTCGGTTTTGAGTTTTTCTACTCAGGCTCAAGGAATGAAAGAAAGATCTGCAGATAAGAAATTTGATATGTTAGCTTACGCTAGTGCAGGAGAAATGTACTCTGAATTGGCAAAGAAAAGTGATGCCACAGACCACCAGATTAGAAGAGCTGCTGAATGTTTTAGACTAACGGGAAATTCAATAGAGTCTGAAAAGTGGTATGCCAAGTTGTCTAAGCATTCGGGTGTAAAGTCAGAAGACTTTTATCACTACGCACAAATGCTTAAAATGAACGAAAAGTATGAAGAATCAAATAAAATGATGGCGAAATTTGCTTCTATGAGCCCAAATAATTCAATTGCAAAGGCTCATACTGAGAACGCTAATTATGTAGCTGAACTAAAATCGATTCCGAACAAATATGACATTGCGATTTTTGGTGTGAATACAAAATTTTCTGATTTTGGACCGAACTACTATACCGTAGACGGAGAATCAAGCATTGTGTTCGCATCTGCAAGAACTGGTAATACTTCAGTGTTGAATAATAAGTTCCAATGGGATGGTTCAAACTTCTTGGATGCTTACCGAGCGAAAATTGGTGGAGAAGGTGAAAAAGTAGAGGTTGAAAGATTTGACAGAGGAATAAAATCAAAATACCATGAAGGTCCAGTTTCTTTTAGCAACAATGGTACAATCATGTACTTAACAAGAAGTAATTACCTGAATAGAAAAAAAGGATTGGATTCTGCAAAGCACAACAACCTTAAACTGTATATTTCCAGAAAAGATTCCAATGGTAAATGGGGTGAACTAACTGAGTTTCCTTACAACAGTGATAACTATTCTGTGGGTCACGCTACAGTAACTGCCGATGGTTCTACGATTTATTTTGCTTCAGACATGCCTGGTTCAAAAGGTGAAACTGACATCTGGATGTCGAAACTGGAAGGGTCAACTTGGTCAAAGCCAATGAATGTAGAATCTGTAAATACTGAAGGAAAGGAAATGTTTCCATTCATCTCGGAAAACGGAAACCTTTATTTTTCTACAGATGGTTTAGTAGGTCTTGGTGGTCAAGATGTGTACAAAGCTCAAGGAGATGGTTCGGGAGAATTTGCGGTGCCAGAAAATATGATGTATCCGTTGAACACAAATCATGATGATTTTGGATTGATTATAAATAAATCAGAAACAGAAGGGTACTTTTCTTCTAATAGAGATGGAATTTACGCGAAAGGTAATGACGATATATACAGATTCAAAACAACTGCCGCACCAGAATTTACTGAGGTAAAAGAAATTAAAAGGAATAAAGAATGTAAGCTAATCGGTACAATTCTTAATACTGAATCAGGAAATCCAATTGAAGGAGTATCTGTCAAGTTGAGAGACAAAAAGACTGGAGAAGTGGAGGAGTACATTACGGATGAAAATGGTTCGTTTGCCAACCTTATGGTAGGAAGACCTTGTCCTGGTTATGAAATGAATTATGATGTAATTATCCAAAAGAAGGGATATTTGACAAAGTCGGTTCCGTTCAAAAAGACTTTTGACGATCCAGGAACAATTAACTTGAACGAATACATTAACACAAAAATTCAAGAAAATAAAGCAGGAGTAGAAATTACTGAGTTTTGTGAAATTGAAGATATCCTTTATGATTTTGATAAGTCTTATATCAGACCAGATGCCGCAGTAGAATTGGATAAATTGGTTTCTTGTATGTTGGCGAATCCTTCAATGAAAATTGAGATTGGATCTCATACAGATTGTAGAGCGTCTGAAAGTTACAATGAGAAATTATCAGATAGAAGAGCGAAATCTGCAAGAGACTATGTAATTTCAAAAGGTATTGATGCCTCAAGAATTTATGGAAAAGGATACGGAGAAACAAAACTACTTAATGGTTGTTCTTGTGAACCGATAAACGAGTCAAACTGTTCTGAAGAGGATCACCAATTGAATAGAAGAACTGAGTTTAGAATTGTTTCGAGATGAAATAGTGTGAAAAACAACAGCACAAATAGTTTCTAACGGAAAGGTTAATTAATTTTAAGCCTTAGTAGTCACATCTACTAGGGCTTTTTTATGGAGAATAATCTAGAAATATCGGTGAAGAGAACAAAAGATGGTTCTACCACACTCTTTTTACCTTCAATAAAGGAAACCTATCATTCTTCTCATGGAGCAATACAAGAAGCAAAACATGTCTTTATAAAGAACGGCCTTTGTGAAATTAAAAATACGGAAATTTCCATTTTGGAGGTTGGTTTTGGAACGGGGTTAAATGCACTACTCTCAAGTTCCTATGCAAGTGAAAATAACACAACTATCCATTACACTGGTTTAGAGACTGTTCCTCTTCCACTTGAAGTAATTAATGAGTTGAACTACTTAGAACAAGAGCCCGCTCTATCTCAAGAAGATTTTAAGCTGCTCCATGAATCAAGCTGGGAAGAGGAAAATGCGATACATCCATACTTTTATCTTACCAAGGTAAACCAGAAGGTTCAGGAGTATTCAAACTCACAGAAGTTTGATGTAATTTTTTATGATGCATTTGGTCCTCGTGCACAAAAGGAAATGTGGAACAAAGAAATTTTTCAAAATTTGTACTCTCAATTGGAAGAAGGAGGGAGGCTCGTAACATATTGTGCCATGGGTCAATTCAAAAGAGATTTAAAAGCAGTAGGTTTTGAGGTGAAGAATGTGCAGGGGCCTCCGGGAAAGAGAGAAATGACTATTGGGGTGAAATAGATATATGTAACATTTATTACTTTACTAGGAAGAAACAATTTATACTTTTGAACTATGTTTAAAAAAGGAAATAAATTATATAGTATACTGAAACGCAAATGTCCACATTGCCATGAGGGAGATTTCTTTGTTTCCTCTCCCTATAATTTCAGACACATGGGAGCAGTAAAAGAAAAGTGTGAACACTGCGGTGAGGATTTTTCAAAAGAGCCAGGATTTTACTATGGAGCTATGTATGTTTCTTATGCTTTGGGTGTAGCAGTGTTTGTGGCAGTATTTCTGCTAACTTATTTGTTTTATCCGAACCCGGGAGCTTTTGAATACATCATGTTAATTGGGATAATGATGGTGGTGTTAGGTCCCTATCTCTACTCACTTTCCAAGATAATTTGGGCGAATTTATTTATGTCTTATAAAAACAAAACCAATGATTAAACGAACTATAAAGGTATTATTCTTTGTGGCCATTGCTGGCGCATTGTCGTGTTCAAACCAAACTGAAGAGTCCAATTACAAACAAGGAATGGACCAAAAACAACGCATAGCCAAGGACGTATCGGTCCAAGAGTTTAGCCAATTAGCGACTGACGAAGTAATTGTTCTAGACGTAAGGCGTTCTGTCGAGTTCCAAGCGGGCCATCTGAAGTCTGCGGTGAATATAGATTATTTTTCACCAAATTTTGTCGACTTAGTAGAAGGATTAGACAAATCAAAGCCCTTGTTGATATACTGCGCTGCTGGAGGTAGGTCTTCTGGGGCAATGAAAAAATTATCGAACTCCGGATTTGTAGTAATGTACAATATGCTTGGAGGATTTGGAGCATGGAAGAGTGCAGGATTAGACTATGAGAAATAAACAGATGAAGGGGAAAAATAGAGTAGTGTTAATGTTATTGCTTGCTTTTTTAGGAGTTTCTCCAATAGGAGAGTCACATCTGTTTGGAAAAATAAAATGGATTGCAGGCGGGGCAGTTGGAATGAAACCGATGGATTGGTTTGATTTTATCATGCATGGTTCTGCGGCCTTGATTTCAGTGTTGATTTTGTTTTGGATGGCTTATTCTTTCTTACTCAAATCAAGATCTTAGTTTTACGTGTTCACAAAATGAAACTCTAGAGGGTATAATGTCCTATTCAAGTTGATTTTTTCAGTATATTTGCAACTTATAAATAGGGTATGAAGAACATCCAAATGGTTGACTTGATTGGTCAATACGAAAAAATAAAGGAAGGAATTGATGAGGCAATACTCAACGTGGTAAAGTCTTCCCAATACATTAATGGTCCGGAGGTCAAAGAATTTCAGTCAGAACTGGAAGACTATCTTGATGTGAATCAAGTAATTCCCTGTGCAAACGGTACTGATGCTTTACAGATAGCCATGATGGCTCTTGGACTTCAGCCTGGAGATGAAGTCATTACTGCTAATTTTACTTATGTTGCTACGGTAGAGGTTATTGGTTTACTTAATTTAACCCCGGTTTTGGTGGAGGTAAATCCTACAACTTTTAATATAGATCCAGAATCTTTGGAAAAAGCGATCACTCCAAGGACAAAAGCCATTGTTCCGGTTCATTTGTATGGTCAATGTGCAAATATGGAAGAGGTTATGAACATTGCTGCTAAACATAATTTATTTGTAATAGAAGATACAGCACAAGCCATTGGGGCTGAATATAAATTTGCTGATGGAAGTGTAAAAAAAGCAGGAACAATTGGTCATGTGGGAACTACTTCTTTCTTTCCTTCCAAAAATTTGGGCTGTTATGGTGATGGTGGAGCTATTTTTACAAACGATCTTGATCTCGGGAAGAAGATTAAGATGATTGCAAATCATGGACAAAGCACACAGTATTACCACGATGAAATCGGTGTGAATTCCCGGCTTGATAGTATTCAGGCAGCTGTCTTGCGAAAGAAGTTGCCTCATTTGGATAGTTATATTGCAAACCGAAACAAAGCGGCTGAATACTACGACAAAGCATTTGAAAATGTTTCCTGGCTAACCATACCTTACAGAGATCCAAAGTCAACACACGTATTTCACCAATATACTCTGAAGACCAAAGGAATAAACAGAGATGAACTACGTTCCTACTTATCCGAGAAAGGAATACCTGCAATGGTCTACTACCCATTGCCTTTGCACAAACAAAAGGCTTACCAAGACTCAAGGTACGTCAAGGTAGATTTTACCAATACGGAAGCCCTAAATGCTTCCGTAATTTCGTTACCAATGCACACCGAATTGACTGAGGAAGAGCTTTTGTATATAACAGAAACAGTAAAAGAATTTAAATAAAAAATATGAAGAATATAGCAGTTATTGGAACTGGATATGTGGGCCTTGTCACAGGGACTTGTTTTGCCGAAACAGGTAATAATGTAGTTTGTGTAGATATCGATGCCAACAAAGTAGACAGAATGAAAAATGGAGAGGTTCCCATTTATGAGCCTCAACTAGATGTATTGTTTGAAAGAAATCAGAAACAAGGGAGACTGTCATTTTCTACTGACATCGAATCATCGATAGAAAACGCAGAAATTATATTTTTAGCCTTACCAACTCCTCCAGGGGAAGATGG
The DNA here is from genome assembly GCA_965658995.1 of Flavobacteriales bacterium. Lineage (GTDB taxonomy): Bacteria > Bacteroidota > Bacteroidia > Flavobacteriales_D > CAJJDF01 > CAJJDF01. The sequence goes on from CBFHVI010000007.1 coordinate 83,711, forward strand.
CTCGGCAGATTTGAGTTACATACTTGGGGTTGCCGATCAGCTAGGAAAGATGATCAAGGATTACAAAGTAATTATTGACAAGAGTACTGTGCCAGTGGGAACTGCTGAAAAAGTAAAGGAAGCAATTGCAAAGAATACTTCTGTAGGTTTCGATGTAGTTTCCAATCCTGAGTTTTTGAGAGAAGGTTTTGCCGTAAGTGATTTTTTGAAACCAGACAGAGTGGTTATTGGGACAGAATCTGCTAAGGCGAGGAAAATATTGGAAGAACTCTACAAGCCTTTCGTTCGACAAGGAAATCCAATTTATTTTATGGATGAAAAATCCGCTGAGCTTACTAAATATGCGGCAAACTCATTTTTGGCTACAAAAATCACATTCATGAATGAAATTGCTAATTTTTGTGAAATAGTAGGAGCAGATGTTGATATGGTAAGAAAAGGAATTGGTTCAGATGCAAGAATTGGAAATAGATTTTTATTTCCTGGAATTGGATATGGAGGAAGTTGTTTCCCAAAAGATGTAAAAGCCCTTATTAAATCAGGAAATGATAATGGATATACTTTCAAGATTATTAACTCCGTCATTGAAGTAAATGAGCGACAAAAAGTAATTATCGTTGATAAAGTAAAACAATACTATGGAGGAGATCTAAAGGGTAAAAATATTGCCTTATGGGGATTGGCATTCAAACCAGATACTGACGACATAAGAGAAGCGCCTGCGTTGTACATTATTGATGCACTTTTGGCAGAGGGATGTACCATCCAAGCTTTTGATCCAGAAGCGATGGAGAATGTGAAAGAAATTTATGGAACAAAGATTTCTTTTATGGAGAATCAATACGAAGCTCTTCAAAACGCGGATTTCTTGATTATTGCCACAGAGTGGCAAGTATTTAGAACTCCAGACTTCAAAAGAATAAAAGAGACTCTTTCTGAACCTACTATCTTTGACGGAAGAAACTTGTACGATTTGGAAGAGATGAAAAAACATGGGTTTAGGTATCAAAGTATTGGAAGAGAAATAGTTTAAAAGAAAGTATGAAAAAAGTATTAATTACCGGAGCTGCTGGATTTTTAGGGTCTCATTTGTGTGATAGATTCATAAAAGATGGATACCACGTGATTGCGATGGATAACCTAATTACGGGGCGACTAAAGAATATAGAACACCTATTTCCTTTAGAAAATTTTGAGTTTCACAATCACGACATTTCCAATTATGTTCATGTTTCGGGAAAACTAGATTATATTCTTCACTTCGCTTCCCCTGCAAGCCCTATAGATTATCTCAAGATACCAATCCAAACCCTGAAAGTGGGATCGCTTGGTACGCATAATTTGTTGGGATTAGCAAAAGTAAAAAATGCCAGAATGCTAATTGCCAGCACCTCTGAAGTATATGGAGATCCAGAAGTTCATCCACAAAAAGAACAATATTGGGGAAATGTGAACCCTATTGGACCAAGAGGCGTATACGATGAAGCAAAACGATTTCAGGAAGCTATTACGATGGCATATCACCGTTTTCATGGTGTTGAAACCAGGATTATTCGAATCTTCAATACTTATGGTCCGAGAATGAGGTTAAACGATGGAAGAGTTTTACCTGCGTTTATCGGGCAAGCATTGAGAGGAGAAGACCTAACCGTGTTTGGAGATGGTTCTCAAACGAGATCATTTTGTTACGTAGATGATTTGGTTGAAGGAATTTGTAGACTCCTCCAATCCGATTATCCCGAACCTGTGAATATTGGAAATCCAGATGAAATTACTATTGGTGATTTTGCAGAAGAAATTATAAAGCTGACGGGAACAAGTCAAAAGGTGATTTATAAAGAATTGCCAGAGAATGACCCAAAGAAAAGACGTCCGGATATTACAAAAGCCAAAGAATTGCTCAACTGGGAACCTAAGGTGTCACGTCAGGAAGGATTGAAATTAACGTATGATTTTTTTAAGTCATTATCAAAAGAAGAGCTATCAGAAGTAGACCACTACAACTTTGATAAGTTCATAAAATAATAACTATGCAACAAACAGTTAGAGTACTCATTGTATCCGCTTCTATTTTACTAGCTAGCTTTTCCTATTCTCAACAATTATATAAGGTAATGATGGAAGATCCTACCTATAACTTTTATGAGGTGTGTAAAGAAGCTGACAAGTATTTTGATAGTCATGGAAAGGGTAAGGGCTCTGGCTACAAAGGCTACCAAAGATGGAGGAACGAAAACGAAAGTAAATACGCTCCTTCAGGTGCTCGAAATAATGTGGACCCTAAATTTGTAGAAAAAGCATATCTACAATTCTTATCTTCTGCGACACCTGCCGGAGCTGCCAACAGATCGCTGTATGCCGGAGGGTGGAAAGATCTTGGACCCTACACTTTAGACAGTATTACTGGTCATTATTCTGCAGGATTAGGAAGGATAGAAACATTTTATGTAAACCCAAGGAACACTCAAATCATGTATGTAGGGTCGCGAAGTGGTGGTTTTTGGAAATCTACGAATGGAGGTGTTCTATGGACGGGTGGTTATACTGATTCTCTTAAGGCAAGTGGAGTAGAGTCGATTGGTGTTTCCCCCACAAATTCTGATTCAATTTTAATTGCTGTGCAGAATGGTGGAAATAATTATTCTCACGGAATATACAGATCGATTGATGGAGGAAACACTTGGGAACTCACAAATTTTAACCCCACAACACTAGGGAAAGGAGGACTGGGAAGTAACTTTAAAATTAATACAATTGCTTACCATCCTCGAATTGCAGATTTAATTCTGGTGGCAGCCAGTGATGGATTATACCGTTCTACGGATAACTTAGCCACTTGGACCAAGGTCACAAATGGTTCTATTTCTGAAATAGAATTTCATCCAACAGATGACAACATAATTTATATTTATGATTACTACTATTGGGGCTCTAACAAAGACAAAGTGCTCTATTCATTAAATCAAGGTGTTACATTCATAGGTTCCAATACATTAGCTGGAAATAGTGGTGCTTCTGGGAAAATATCAGTCAGCAAAGATTGTCCTGATTGTGTGTTTTTTGCCTCTTCTAATGGGATATGGACTTCCAAAAATAAAGGGGTAGATTTTACTTTTATGAGTAATCCTTCCGAATCGTGTGATGGTTTTGCGGTCAATGACCTAGATACATCCAAAATGATTTACGGATATTTAGATATTGTAAATTCTACTGATGGAGGACGAACTTCTAACCAAATTACTTGGTGGAGTTTAGGAAGCTCAGCACATGGAATGGGAAATTACGAAGCAAATTTGAAGAATGGAGGAAAATACATTCATGCAGACTTACGAGTTGCTCAATGTATTAATGGAATATTTTATGTAGGAACAGACGGATTATTTGCCAAAAGTAACGATGATGGTTTAACATGGACCGTGTTGAGTGATGGATTGGGAATCCGAGAAAACTATAGTTTAGGAGTTAGTCAATCCAATCATTATCGAACAATGAGTGGTTCGCAAGATAACGGAACAAGTATAAAACATAAAGATGCTTGGATTGAGTTTTATGGCGCAGATGGAATGGAAGCAATTATCCATCCATTGAACGATGATTACATGATGGGAAGTGTTCAGTTTGGTTCCCGTAGAAAAACTACAGATGGAGGCCTTACTCAAAGTGGAGCTTCTCCTTCTGGGCAATCTGGCTCAGGAAATGGTGCTTGGGAAGCTCCTTTAGCTTTTGATCCAAATGACCAAATGCGCGTGTATAATTTTGCAAAGGATATCTACGTGAGTGAAGAATTTGGTGGAAATTGGACGTATCGCGGAGATCCATTTGGGAATACAATAAGTGAAGCTGCCATAGCCGAGAATAATTCGGATATTATTGTTGTAGCGAGAGGAGCCGCTATCATGAAATCGACTAATGCTGGTGCAACTTTCTCTTCCATAAAGACAAACCTGCCTAATTATACCATAACCGATATTGCTTTTAATCCCAATGATGACGATAATATTTTTGTCACTTACAATAGATACCAAAATGATGGAAGTAAGATATTTATGACCATTAACGGAGGAGTTAACTGGACAAACATAACGTATAATTTAGGAAATATGCCTTTACGAAATGTGGTAGTAGACCATACCAAACCTGGAAATATATACGTAGGTGCCGAAATTGGTGTGTATACAAAAACAATTTCTGATTCTGCTTGGACTTTATATACGCCAGGATTGCCAAATTCTACCATTAAAGAATTAGAGGTAGTAAATGGTTCTAATACGTTGAGAGCGGCAATATGGGGAAGAGGGCTTTGGGAGTATTCATTGGTGGGAAGAGAGAATTACCCTGCAATAGTCAAGACTTGGATTGATGATATGCCAACGCTATCAGTTCCTCGAGAAGATATCGATCAGCATATTAATGCCCATGTTTCTAGTGATTTACCCATACGTAGTGTTTATGCCATGTGGTCTGTAAATACCCCAAGCTTTGGAAACAGAATAGGGATGGTAAATACCACAGACAGTACTTATGTGTCAAGCACGCCTATTCCAAACTATCCGATGGGAACGAAAGTGTTTTTCAAAGTTTTTGCTGTAAATGCAAACAACGACACGAGTGAAACATATAAATTTCAATACACCGTAAGGTTTAATCCTCGAGCAAGTATTCATATCATTGAAAAAGAACAGTTTAAGGTAAAAGTATTCCCTAATCCAACGGAAGGTGCAGTTCGTATGGCTTTCGAAAAATCAGTAACTCAGGGAACGGTGGTGTTGTTTGATGAATTAGGAACGCAAATAATGACTCAATCAATTAATGGATTGACATCTCTGGATATAGATATCACAGAATGTGCTACAGGTCTTTATTACTTGGTTGTGCAGGCAGATGGGAAAAGATCCGTAGAAAAAATTGTAAAGAAGTAATGAATACCTATTTTTCACACGAAACAGCCGTAATTGATGAAGGTTGTAGAATTGGAGAAGGAACCAAGATTTGGCACTTTTCACACATAATGCCCAATTGCATAATTGGAGAACGTTGTAATATTGGCCAAAATGTGGTCATTTCACCAGAGGTGACTTTGGGAAATAATGTAAAAGTTCAAAATAATGTTTCGATTTACACAGGTGTAATTTGCGAAGATGACGTCTTTCTTGGTCCTTCCATGGTTTTTACCAATGTAATAAACCCAAGAAGTGCCATCGTAAGAAAAGAAGAGTATTTGCAAACTAGAGTTAGAAAAGGAGCTTCCATTGGGGCAAATGCAACGATCGTTTGTGGTAATGACATAGGAGAGTATTCCTTTATAGGAGCAGGTGCGGTTGTGACGAAAGAAATTCCAGCCTATAGTTTGTGGGTTGGCAATCCCGCCAAACAAATTGGATGGGTAAGCGAGTATGGCCATAGGTTAGAATTTGATGCCCAAGGAGAGGCACTATGTAAAGAATCAAATCAAAGATATAAATTGGAAAACAAGAAGGTTTTTCCAATAAAATAGAAAGAATGAAGAAAGTAAAATTTGCAGTGGTTGGTAACGGACATATCGGAAAACGACATGCCGAGATGATCACAAGGAATGAAGGAGCTGAGTTAGCTGCTTTGTGCGACATAAGACCAAAAGAAGAACTAGGAATTGAGAATTATGAGGTTCCGTTTTACCAATCAATAGAAGAGCTGTTGGCGAGCGATACAGAATTTGATGTATTAACGGTGAGCACACCAAATGGAATTCATGCCGCCCACAGTTTGCGGGCGCTGGAGGCTGGAAAACACATTGTGTGTGAAAAACCAATGGGACTTTCTAAGGCTGATTGTGAGGAAATTATGCATGTTTCACTGAAAAACAATAAACAGGTTTTTTGTGTAATGCAGAATAGGTATTCTCCTCCTTCGGCCTGGTTGAAGGAAGTAATGGAAAACAAACTGCTAGGAAATATTCACATGGTTCAGCTAAATTGTTACTGGAACAGAGATGAGCGTTACTACAAGAAAGGAGGGTGGAAAGGAACCCCCGATCTTGACGGAGGAACCCTATTTACCCAGTTCTCTCATTTTATTGATATTATGTATTGGTTATGTGGAGATATTGAGAATATCCAAGGGAACTTCAAAGATTTTACTCACCAAGAGTCAACCTCGTTCGAGGATTCAGGTCTTGTCACTTTTGACTTTATCAAGGGTGGAATGGGCGTGTTGAATTATTCTACAGCGGTTTGGGACAAAAATCTAGAGAGTAGTTTGACCATTATTGGTAGTAAAGGAAGTGTAAAAGTAGGAGGTCAGTATATGAACGAAGTAGAATACTGCCACATCGAAGGCTATGAGATGCCTGTTTTGCCACCAAGTAATCCAGCGAATGATTATGGACCTTACAAAGGTTCCGCTGCTAATCACAATTATGTGATTGAAAATGTAGTAGATACTCTCAACGGCAAGACTACAACAACCACCAATGCTTTGGAAGGAATGAAAGTAGTAGATATAATTGAAAGGATTTACAAGGTAAGAGATGAACAAGGATATTAGAAGTTGGAAGACGGAAGCACGAAGTTTGAAGTTGAAAAATGAATTAATTTGAAAATGTGTAGATTTGATGATTGATAAGTTGGAGGCTGGTTGGGCTTGATTCTTAACAGATAAGAAAAAAGTTGTATGAGATACTTCTGAGGAAGTTAAACAACCCAACCGAGAATTTGATTTTCACAAAGAGATTCGGTGGTACTATAGATAGAATTATGATATACGATAAATTAGTAAAAAAAGAGGCAACATTGGCGGTGATTGGACTAGGATATGTTGGATTGCCAATAGCGTTGGAATTCGCAAAAAAAATAAAAGTAATAGGGTTTGATATTAATGCTGACAGAGTAAAATTGATGCAAAACAATATTGATCCAAGTAAAGAATTGGAGGCATCAGATTTTGAGAACTCTGACATAACTTTTACAGCGGACATCCAAGAACTAAAAAAGGCTTCTTTTTATATAGTAGCCGTACCTACACCCATTGATGAAAGTAACCTGCCTGATTTGCGTCCATTGTTGGGCGCTAGTAAAACGGTAGCCCAAGTACTCAAAAAAGGCGATTACGTGGTCTATGAATCTACGGTATATCCGGGTTGTACGGAAGACGATTGTATTCCTGTGCTCGAAGAAGTGTCAGGATTAAAATGGAAAACAGATTTTAAAGTAGGATATTCACCAGAGAGAATTAACCCAGGTGACAAAGTGCATACGCTTAGTACGATTGTAAAAGTAGCGTCAGCGTGTTGTCCAGAGGCATTAGAAGAGGTAGCTAAAACCTACGAACTTGTTGTGGAGGCTGGAGTACACAGAGCGGCTTCTATCAAAGTAGCAGAGGCAGCAAAAATTATAGAAAATACCCAACGAGACGTGAATATTGCACTGATTAATGAGTTGTCAATTATTTTTAACAGAGTGGGAATCAATACCTACGATGTGCTCGAAGCAGCAGGAACAAAATGGAATTTCTTGAATTTTAAACCGGGATTGGTGGGAGGACATTGTATCGGAGTCGATCCCTATTATCTAACTCATAAGGCGAAGAAAACGGGTTATCACGCCAAAGTAATTAATTCTGGAAGGTATGTAAACGATTCGATGGGATTTTACATCGGTAAACAAACCGTAAAGAAAATATTGGCCCAAGGAACCAATATCATGGATGCCCGTGTGCTGGTGATGGGCGCTACATTCAAGGAAGATGTAAGCGATATCAGAAACTCTAAAGTGGTAGACGTAATTAGAGAGTTGGAATCATTTTCTTGTAATGTGGAAGTAATAGATCCGCATGCTAGTTCAATCGAATTGGAACATGAATATGGATTTGGGTTAGTGAAAGAGCCATCAGGTAAATATGATGCTATTATTCTTGCCGTAAATCACCAAGAATACATAAATCTTAATGAGGAATACTTTTTATCCTTCTTGCCAGAGGAGAAAGGTGTCTTTGTGGACGTAAAAGGGATTTTGAAAGATAAAATTAGGCAAATAGAATACTGGAGTTTGTAAGTAGTGGATTGACTACCTGTTGAAGGCTTTCTTGTGAGAGAACTATTCAGGACTCATTTTATGAACATTATCGTGGTCCATTTGTATTTGATCTTTTCTTTCCTTTATTTTTAGGGCCAAATGAGCAAAATCACGATGATTTATTTTAAGCCACTCCAGTGACGAACTCCCGCCATCTCCAGCTTTGGCAATGTGATATAAAGTGTCAAATCCGTTTTTTTGGAGCCAATTAAGTGCTTTTTCATGTCGTTCTACTCCTTGTATCAATGCCATCAGGTGTGGGTACTTGTTTTTCATGAGCCACTCTCGGGCAGTTTCTTTCAAATTCAAGGCAAATACAAATGTGTACAACTCTGGATATCCATTTTTTCCTAGCCAATCCCTTATTTCAGAGTTTCCTGAAATAGCTTCGCCCCATGCCAAAATTATTTTGGCCGGGTATATCAAGGGTTTATATTGAATTTTTTGTACCATGATTAAAAATCGATTCGATAATAAAACAAAGGTAAAAAACCTAACTGATTGGAGTAAGTGATGCGCTGAGGATCATCAGGTGTGGGAGCGTAGGTAACGGCAAGTATATTTTCTATTCCCAGTACATTCACTAGGTCCAGACCAATTTCGTGTGTTAATTTTTTGGTATTCAATTTATAATTAATCTTTATGTCTGCTCGAAAATAATCTTTGAACTGTGACTCATTGTATCCTTCATCCAAAAAGATTACCTCTCTTGCTGCGGCTGAGGCAGTAGAATCAACAATTCCAAACCTTCTTCCTCCAGCCCAAGTAATGTTAGCCCCCAGTGTAATTGAGTTCTTTTTGTTTAATTTAAATTCTTTACCAATCAAAAAATTTGTTGCAAAATTTCCGTTAAAATCAGTGTTTCTCTCAATTCTATCACTTCCTCTGTACAAACTGTTGTAGAGAGCTCCAGTGAACATCGAAAAAAATGTTTTGTCAAAATTGTGTTTTATTGTGAGTTCTATTCCGTAGTTTTTGCCAGTTCCCGTGTTTTGTAACGAGTCTGGAAAGAATCGAGCAAAACCGGAGCCTTGATTGACCATTGAAAAAGAAGAGGAAGTGACTTCTACTGGAATGTTGTACAAGTATTGAAAATATACTTCAGATTTTATCAGAGTTTTTGCAGAAAGCGCATTTGCGTAACCAATCACAGAATGTATACTTTTCGAGAAATCCATTTGACTATTGTGCTGGCTTTCCTCAGTCCCGTTTCCTGTGGGTATTTGGTAAAAGTAGGTATAGGAAGGCTGTAATTGGCTGTGTAATCCTACACCAGATGAAATTACTTGTTTCTCGTCTAGGTTCCATTTCATGCTAATTCTTGGTTCTAACAAAGAAATACTTTTACTTTGAGTAAAAGCCTGAGCGTGTAAACCAAAATTCATCACAAATCGTTCATTAAATTTATGCTTGAGTTGGGCAAATGGTTGGATGAGTGCCGCAGTTCCGTTGTGGTCCCAACGCACGTCCCAAGTGGGAGGGGTTAGGTTGTCGAGCAAAACACTGTCATGGAAATCATAGAAAAATACATCTGTATTAAATCCAAATTTTATTACACTCTGTTTGTTTAGTTTCTTATTGATAAAAGAGGAAGCTGAGGCCTTATATTGCCTGAAACGATAATCCAAAATGGTGTAAATAGTATCCAAGTTGTAAAACCCATCAGGAGTAACACTACGAGTAAAATAATTGTGAACTGCCTTTTGATCTTCTGCGGATCCAGCAATAGTCGTTTTCCAATATGCATTCTTTTTCAGAGGCTTGATATAGGTAAGACCGACAACTGCCATGCGAGTATTAAAATATTGGTCCCTGTCGTTTTCACCATAAATATTAAGTTCATCACTTGGTTTCTCTTCTGGACTAAATTCAATATCAATGTCACTACTTCCCGAGATTCCAAAAAGGGAGATTGACCCTCCTTTTTTTTGCGGAAAATTTAATTTAAAACTTAAGTCTTGATAGCCAGGAATGGCATTTGTTCCTACTTTTATTCCGAGTCCACCAAAAATAGCAAGAGTGGAATACCGGTAGGCAATGAGGTAAGACGAACCTTTCTTTTTATTCAGCGGACCTTCTGCCATTAATTCTGTTCCTAAAAATCCAAACTGTCCGCTAAATTCATGTTTTTGGTTGTTTCCATTTCTTAATTTTAGGTCAAATACACCCGCTATGCTATTTCCATACTCTGCAGGGAAAGCGGCAGTAAAAAAATCTGAGTTTGCCATAAGCTTGTTGTTCAGAATGGAAACAGGTCCGCCAGAGGTTCCTGCAATCGCGAAGTGATTGGGATTTGGGATGTCAATTCCTTCCACTCTCCACAGCACACCCAGTGGTGAATTTCC
>CBFHVI010000008.1:0-89041 GCA_965658995.1 Flavobacteriales bacterium
TGGAATTTGATGTGGCAATAACAGATTACTTTGCTGCTGCAGCACCAGATGCAGGTGGCTTAATGGGGCCAGATGACAAGCTCGTCTTGGTAATTTCTACCGACAACGGTGTTACTTGGTCAGATACCAATATATTAGAACAATGGGATACTAGTAACATGCCTTCGTTCACTGGTGATTATTTTTACTACAACTTAACTGCGAATGGATATACAGGATTAGTGAAATTCGGATTGTATGCAGAGTCAACGTTATTCAACGAAGACAATGATGCTTTCATCGATAACTTTGCGGTGGTTCAGGTACCAACTTGTCCAAGACCTTTAGGGTTAACTTTTGATAGTGCTACACAAACTACGGCCAACATTAGCTGGACAAACGGAGCAGCTGATAGTTCTTGGATTCTCGAATATGGAGCTCCTGGATTTTCTCAAGGTACAGGTACTTTATTTAATTCAGGAACCAACCCAGCTCAAATTACAGGATTGATGCCAAGCACTTGTTATGATGTCTACATGAGAAGTATTTGTACGGCAGGAGATTCGAGTTTATGGATTGGTCCATTAAGATTCTGTACAGACTGTGCACCAGTTGTGGATTTATGTGAAGATTTTGAGGCATACACTTCAGGATTACCAATCTGTTGGGAACGATTCGTTGTTTCTACAGGTTCTTCTTCTGTTCAAGTATCAACATTTGGAGGAAACGTGGCTCCGGCTTCGATTCAGATGAATTCAGGAAATGATGCAGCTTCTACTTTGATGTTGATCTCTCCTGAGATGACAGCACTTACTGCTGGAACTCACAGAGCAACTTTCTGGTTGGATGGATCTTTTACACCTGATACTACATTGATTATTGGGACAATGTCAGACCCAACTAATCCAGCAACTTTTAGTCCTTGGGATACGATTAATGATATTTCTTCTGCTTACCAGCAGTATAGAATACCATTTGATACCTATGCAGGTACTGATACAAGAATTGCATTCCTATATAACCCAACTAATACATACAGAACAATTAATATTGACGATTTCTGTTTTGAACCAATTCCATCTTGTGAGAAAGCTCCTTCTGTTCAAATATTGAATTCTGGAATAGACTCCACTTCACTTAATGTAGGGTGGAATATCGATACGACTCAAGTAAGTTTTATAGTTGCATACGGTCCGACAGGTTATGACCCTATAGCTAACCCTACGGGAGGAGACACAACGACTTCAACTTCTAACTTTAAGTCAATTACTGGATTATCTCCATTGACTGAATATTGTGTATGGGTAAAAGCAATTTGTACAAATGGAGACACTAGTTTCTGGAGTGGACCTTTCTGTGGTGAAACAGGTTGTCCTGCATCAACGGGAGTTCCTTATTCTCAAAATTTTGATAACTATACTTTTTCAGAAACACCAATTTGCTGGCAGGAAGCCCAAGGTCCACTAGGCGGTGGATTAACAGGAGCTGCGATTGCTTATGGAACGTCTAACTGGGGGCCTGATGGTTTTGCAAATATTGGAACAACTGGTGCTGCAAAAATGAATATTTATTCTACGAATAGATTTGAATGGCTCGTATCTCCTTCTATTAACTTAGGTTCTGATCCAAACAAAACTTATATTATTGAATTTGATATTGCTATGACGGATTATGCTAATACAACAACAGGAGTTGTTGGATATGATGATACCTTAGCGTTTGTGGTTTCATATGATGATGGATTAACTTGGAGCCAATCAAATATTATTGAGTCATGGGATACAAGTAATGTTCCTTCTAATACAGGAGACCATTTCTATCATATTTTGAGAAATAAAACTGGTGTAGTAAAGTTTGGATTTTACGCAACTACTACAGTGAGTAATGAAGATAATGATTGGTTTGTTGATAATTTTAGTATTAGAGATACCGTTTTTGTTGGATTAGAAGAGAATTTTGAATTATCAAACTTCAAAGTATTCCCTAACCCTAACACTGGAATTTTCACTGTAATGAATGATGGGGGGGCTAATCAAACAAGTTTGAAAGTAGTGGATATACAAGGTAGAATAGTCTATGACGAAACATATTTCTTCAATACTAATGGAAGAAAAGTAATAGACGTTCACTCATTGAAAGCTGGAGTGTATGTATTATTAATTCAAAGTGAAGGGAAACTGGAGCAACATAGAATAATAATCAATAAATAAGCGAGAAGAATAACTCAACAAAAAAGCCTGACTTGAAACTTCAAGTCAGGCTTTTTTATTGAGAAAAAAATAAAAGGTTATTTCGGATTCAGTTTTAGAATTGGAATGATTACTTCTTCCATAGAAATACCCCCATGCTGAAAAGTATCCTTGTAAAAGTTCACGTAATAATTGAAATTATTGGGGTAAGCCAAAAAAGTATCTTCCTTGGCAAAAATATATCGTGTATTTTGATTTATTTTAGGTAAGAAGGCATCGTCCGGGTTTATAATTTCAAAGACTTCCTTCGTGTTGTAACTCATATTTTTTCCCAGTTTATAACGTAAGTTTGTGTTCACGTTTTTATCTCCAATGACTTTTACGGGATTGGCAACTTTAATCATTCCATGATCAGTCGTAATGATCAGTTGTAAGTTATTATCATGTATTTTTTGAACTATTTCCTGAAGAGGCGAGTGTTTGTACCATGACTTCGTGATAGAGCGATAAGCAGAGTTGTCGTCCGCAAGTTCTTTGATAACCTCCATATCTGTTCGAGCATGCGAAAGCATGTCAACAAAATTGTATACCAGCACGTTGAAGTCATTTTTTAGCAGATCAGAAAAATTATCTACTAGTTTCTTTCCTTTCTGATTGTTTGTAATCTTGGTGTAGGACGTTTTCAGTCCTAATCCCATTCTTTTCATTTGATCGTTTAAAAAATCTTCTTCAAAATTGTTCTTACCGCCCTCGTCTTCCTCCTCTATCCATTTTGAGGGAAATCTTTTTCGTATTTCTGAAGGCATTAGTCCAGCAAAGATGGAGTTTCGAGCGTATTGAGTAGCCGTAGGTAGAATACTAAAATAAGTTTCTTCTTCCGTCACGTCAAACAATTCAGAGAAATGAGGTTTTAGAACCTTCCATTGATCGTATCTAAAATTATCAATGACAAGAAGAAAGGTGGGTTTTTCTTTGATGGAAGGAGCAATTTTTTTTGAAAACAAGGTGTGAGAGAGAACGGGACTGTCGTCAGAGGTTCCATTTAGCCAGTCCAAATAGTTTTTTTCGATGAACCGAGCAAAAAGCTGATTGGCCTCTTTTTTTTGACTTTCAAAAATTTCCATCATGCTCTTGTCATGTGACTTATCCATTTGCAGCTCCCAATATACCAGTTGTTCGTTTAGTTCTTTCCAATCCGAAATATCCAAATTCCCCATTAGTTTCATCCCAATATTTCGAAACTCTTGCTGATATCCAGAAGTAGTTTCTTCGCTTATCAATCTCGATTGATCGGTGTTTTTCTTAATGGCCAGTAAAATTTGATTCGGATTCACAGGTTTAATAAGATAATCTGATATGTTCTTGCCAATGGCGCTTTCCATGATGGACTCTTCTTCACTTTTGGTAATCATGATAATAGGTAAGTTAGGTCTTATTCTTTTTATTTCAGTCAGAGTTTCGAGACCTGAAATCCCAGGCATATTTTCGTCAAGAAAAATCAAGTCATAAGGGTTTTCTTTCACCATATCAATTGCCTCGCTACCATTATTAATCGTATCCACCTTACAATTCTTTTGTTCCAAGAACATAATGTGTGGTTTTAATAAATCAATTTCATCATCTGCCCATAAAATTCGTACTGCCATAGTGTGTAATTTAACTTTCAAGGAATGTAAACTTATTCCTTCAAGTGGTTTAATATTCTTATTTTTGTAAATATATTGCTTATTTCTACCCTTGAGGGGAACTTTAGTCAAAAATGTAAAATAGTTCTCACTGAGCTCTTCTCTTGGTTTTATACATTAGATACTACAATTCAATGAAAATACTTAACGATCCGATTTACGGTTTTATTACGATTAAATATCCAATTTTACTTCAGTTAATAGACCATCCTTATTTTCAACGATTAAACCGAATTAAGCAGTTGGGATTGTCGTACTTAGTATATCCCGGAGCACACCACACTAGATTTCATCACGCCATTGGTGCGATGCACCTTATGCAACAAGCCATAGAGGTGCTAAAAGTGAAGGGTGTGGAAATCTCCGAGGAGGAAGAAATTGGTGTTTTGGCAGCCATTTTACTTCACGATATAGGTCACGGGCCATTCTCTCATGCATTGGAACATACTCTGGTTTCGGGAGTCAACCATGAAGATCTATCTATAATTTTAATGGACAAATTGAATCAAGAATTTGAGGGCAAGTTAGATTTGGCCATTCAGATTTTTAGAAATTCGTATCCCAAGATGTTTTTACATCAATTGGTGTCGTCTCAGTTGGACATGGATCGGTTGGATTATCTCAAGAGAGATAGTTTTTACAGTGGTGTTTCGGAGGGCGTAGTGAGCAGTGATAGGATTTTGAACATGTTGAATGTTCATGAAGATCAATTGGTGATAGAAGAAAAAGGTATTTACTCGATAGAGAAATTTATAGTGGCTAGAAGATTGATGTATTGGCAGGTGTATTTGCATAAAACAGTGTTAGCGGCAGAGAATTTGCTCGTGGAGATATTGAAAAGAGCCAATTATTTAGCAAGTCAGGGTGAAGAGCTTTATGCTAGTCCGGTTTTGAAGAATTTTTTATACAACAAT
Source organism: Flavobacteriales bacterium (assembly GCA_965658995.1). Classification (GTDB taxonomy): domain Bacteria; phylum Bacteroidota; class Bacteroidia; order Flavobacteriales_D; family CAJJDF01; genus CAJJDF01. Next base: position 4,768 of record CBFHVI010000008.1, read on the forward strand.
TATTCACAAGCAGATTTTGAGAAAGAAGAAGTGATAGAGCAATTTACTAGACTAGACGACTCTGACATTTACAGTGCAATAAAAGCTTGGAGTACTCATTCCGACAAAACGTTGTCGGTGATTTCACGAAATTTAATCGATCGGAAGTTGCCAAAAATTTCTATACAAAAAACTCCTTTTGAACAAGAACGGATTCATAAACTAAGGGAAATGGTAAAAGAAGCTTATGGAATTGGCGAGGTAGAAATTGGCCACCTTGTCTTTGATTCTGAGATTGCCAATAATGCCTACAACGCAATCAAAGATAAAATTCTGATAAAGTATAAAAGTGGTGAGGTCCTTAATATTACGGAAGCTTCAGATAACTTTAATATTCAGTCACTTACCGAGCCAGTAAAAAAGTATTTTATCTGTTATCCCAAAGAATTTAGAAATAAATGGTAACAGTCCTCCGCTATATCTTGATTCCTGTTTCCTTGATTTATGGAGGAATAACTTTTGTGCGAAATAAATTGTATGACTGGGGAGTTCTCAAATCAAGTAGTTTTGATGTAAAGACTATTTTAGTAGGTAATTTATCAGCGGGTGGAACAGGAAAAACTCCGCATATTGAATACTTAATTAGGTTGCTTTCCGATGAATATAGATTGGCAACTTTATCAAGAGGGTATGGAAGAAAGACTCAAGGATTTGTTTTGGCAAATACCGACTCAACGGCCTCAGATATTGGAGACGAGCCCTTGCAGTTTTTTCAGAAATTTGAGCAGGTAAAGGTGGCTGTATCGGCAAAAAGAGTAACGGGAATTATGGAGCTCATGATTCAGGAAGAACCCGAAGTTATTTTGCTGGATGATGCTTTTCAGCATCGTCAACTCAAGGCTGGTTTATCTATTTTATTGATGGATTTTAACGCGCCATTTTATAAAGATTTTATGCTTCCTACGGGTTATTTAAGAGAATTTGCTAGCGGTAAAAAAAGAGCAGACATCATACTCGTAACCAAATGTCCACAAGAATTATCACAAGAAGAGAAAGATAAAATTCGATCGAGAATTAATGCGGCACCTATCCCTATATACTTTTCAACCATTGATTACGGGAAGCCAGTTTCTCTGTTTGGATCCTCTTCTGAACTTTTGGAACAGTCGAAACGAATCATAGTGTTAACAGGAATAGCAAACCCTACTCCTTTACACAACCATATGGCTTCTTGGAGGAAAGAGGTTACCCCTCTTACTTACCCAGACCATCACCCCTTTTCAAACAAAGATGTGAATCGAATAATAGAAGCATACAACCAACACCCAGATACGGTTATTTTAACTACTGAGAAAGACGCTATGAGATTAAGAGATTTAAACGAATTAGTACATTTGCCACTCTTCTACTTACCTATCGAAGTTCAATTTGTAGAAGGAAAAGATAAATTTTCAAAACTTATACAAAACTATGTTACAAACAATTAAAAAAACAGCCGACTTTTTAGTATCCAATGTAGGCGAAAATTACGAAGTAGGCATTATTTTAGGAACTGGGCTAGGAGATTTAGTGAATGAAATTGACGTGACTCACAGCCTGGCTTACGAGGACATTCCAAATTTTCCATTGTCAACGGTAGAAGGCCATTCTGGAAAATTGATTTTTGGAAATTTAGGAGGCAAACGAGTAGTTGCTCTGCAAGGACGTTTTCATTATTACGAAGGTTATTCGATGAATGAGGTTGTGTTTCCTGTTCGGGTGATGAAGTTTTTGGGGATGAAAACTCTCGTTGTTTCCAATGCCAGTGGAGGGGTAAATCCCGATTTTGAAATTGGTGATATAATGGTATTGGATGATCACATTAATTTGTTTGGAGACAATCCTCTAATCGGAAAAAACATGGACGAATTGGGTCCTAGGTTTCCAGATATGAGTGAGCCATATGATCGAAACTTGATTCAAAAAGTGCACCAAATTGCGAAAGAAAATTCTATCGAGATTCAACAAGGTTCGTATGCAGGTCTTTCTGGTCCCACTCTAGAAACTCCTGCTGAATACAACTATGTAAGAGCCATAGGAGCAGATACTGTGGGTATGTCCACTGTTCCTGAGGTAATTGCAGCAAGACATATGGGGATTCCCTGTGTTGGATTTTCAATTATTACAGACTTAGGAGTTCCAGGTAAAATCATCGAAATGACTCACCAAATAGTTCAGGAAGTGGCTCGAAAAGCTACTCCAAAAGTGACCTTAATCGTAAAAGAACTAATTTCTTTCCTATAGCAAACAACCATTTGCATGGTTTTTCGTATTTTTAACACAATCCTATTTAATAAACTAAATACTTTATGTTAAAAAATATATTCTACACAGTCATTTTCATTTTGATTTCCTTTGTGATTAATGCACAATGTGGATGTACCAAAATTGTATTTATTGTTGATAATTCAGGATCAATTTCGACAACAGAATTTTCTGATATGAAGCTCTCGATGGATTCTATAGCAACTCAATTGTTAAGGAATTATCCTGGATCTGAGATGTCAGTGATTCAGTATGCTTCTCAGGGATCAGCTAATCACCACTACAATGTTTCGGTTCCTTTTACTTCAAACCCTGTCACTGCAAGAAACTGGTCTAGGGCATACGGGTCTGGAGGAACGGTTGCTACTTATTTTCAAGACCATTTACCGGGTTCTATGTACCAAATGCGAAACGATACTATCTGGAATGTAGGTGGTTCTGTAGATTTGGTAACTGGTGGATGTAATATTCGAATGTTTTTATTTACAGATGCTTTAGCAGGAAGTACCGGAGCAGGTTGTTGTTCTCATTTAACCAGTGTTAGTACAACTGTTGCACCTTTAGCTCTAGCCGATTTTGGAGAATACAATCTCCACAAAACTACTTACCAATCTGAGTGGACCGTGTATCATGTTAATTCAGGAGTTGCAAACCGGGCAGCGGGTGCCGCAATAGCAAGTAAAGGTGGCAGTTACACAGGAACTATTTCGCCAAATCCTGGAGATCCACAAGGAGCTGGAGGTCCAAGAAAATTATGGTGGTCTACTTCATTCGTTCTTACACAACCAGATATTGACACAGCCTTAGCAAACATTAATGCAGGTTCTTTTTCTGCCTCTTTTCCTACCGACACAATTTGCCTAGGAGATACAGCCTTCTTTGCCAGTAACATTGTTTTTCCTACAAGTTTATTGAAGTGGGATTTTGGAGACGGAACGGGTGACTCAACGAACCCAGCCCCAAAACATGTTTATACCTCTGCAGGAATTTATAATGTAACCATGATTGCTTGGTCTGCTGATTCTTCTTGTAAGGACACTATTACCCAGCCAGTAGTAATTCACCCTCCTTTGCTTCCTGATTTCTTGGCAGATACAGTGTGTTTAGGTGCGACCACAACCCTCACGAATACCACTTCTGGATTTATCAATTATCAAAAATGGTTCTTTGGTGATGGAGATAGTGCATTGACTCGTCCAGATGCTTCGCATGTGTATGCCTTACCAGGAGTTTATCCAGTTACTTTGGTGGTAAATAGCTCCAATATTTGTTTCGATACGATAATAAAAAATGTGTTGGTAAACGATGTCCCTGCAGCTGATTTTACTTTAAACAATGAGTGCCAATTCTTGGGTGTAACTCCTGTGAATACTACGACCGTTATTACAGCGAATCTGGCAAGTTTGACTCACAGATGGGACTTCGGTGATGGAAGCCCCGAGAGAACGGGAACAAACCCGACCTATAATTATCCCAATCACGGTTCTTACACTGTCAGACTAATTTCGGAAACACCTCAAGGCTGTGTAGACACAACTACTCAGCCAATTGTGATAAGTCCAAAACCTAGGGCCATTTTCACGGCTGACACTGCTTGTTTAAGACAAATAACCACTTTTACTGATTTGTCAACTGCGCCCTCAGGAAATGTAGTTGGTTGGAACTGGACTTTCCCGGGAGGATCAACTATTCAAAATCCAATTACAACTTATGCAAGTTCTGGGACTTTCCCAGTGACGCTTAATGTTACATCTGATTCTGGATGTATAGATGACACAACGGCATTTGTCGTGGTAAGACCATTACCTGTTCCTAATTTCACATTTTCGCCAAGCAAAATCTTAACTTTTAATCCAAAAGTATGTTTTACCAATACTTCCTCTGGTGCAATCGGATATTTTTGGGATTTTGATTTTATCGGGTTAAACAACACTTCTATTCAAACCGATCCCTGTATCGTTGAGTTTCCTAATGAATCAGAAGGTGTATATAATGTAAAATTAGTTGCCATAAATCAGTATGGATGCAGAGATTCTATTTACAAAGAAGTGGTAGTAGAAGAAGGTTTTGTGTTTTATGCGCCTAGTATGTTTACCCCAAATGATGACGGTAAAAATGATGTTTATCAAATATTTATGAGTGGCACTAAGGAGTTTGAGTTTATGATATTTAACCGATGGGGAGAGCAAATTTTTTATACTCAGGACAGAAACGAAACTTGGGACGGAAAATACAAAGGCAAACTTGTGAAAAATGACGTCTATGTCTTTAAAGCTATTGTTACTACAGAAAGAAATGAAGTAAAAGAGTTTTACGGACACATCATGGTAGATTATTGAATTTTATTGTGCTTAATAACCTTGAAACCCTCTTTTGATAAGGAGGGTTTTTTTATTACCTTAGAGTAGTCAAAATAAGCTTATGAAATATAGTATAATCCTCTTCCTTCTTCTGTTGATTGCTGGACAATCCTTGGCCCAAGATAGTCTCAATATGATGGTTTTATTCAATTGGAAAGATGCAAGTTTGTCCAAAAGCACCTTGTATGCCAATGCGTATAACGAAGTATGGGGATATGCCAAAGACGGAAGAGAATATGCGATAATAGGCACCACCAGAGGAACCCATTTTTTTGACGTTACGAATCCTTCTGCTGCTATTCAAGTTGATTTCGTTTTAGGCAGAGATACGGGGAGAGCAATTGTACATCGAGATTACCACGATTACAAAGGGTATTTGTATATGGTTTCTGATGAAGGAAATGCCTCACTACAAATAGTGGATTTGTCTTATTTGCCAGATTCGGTAAGCGTGGTGTACGATCAAGATACAGCGATTAAGCTTTCGCATAATATATTTATCGATTCTGCAACTGGAAAGCTGTACAACTGTGGTGGGGGAAATTCTAAAAAATTTGGTGTTTTTTCATTGGCGGATCCTTTGTCTCCTCAGCTTTTGTATCAATGTGAAAATGACATTAGCTGGTGGGCGAGTACAGTAGGCACTGGTGGATATGTTCACGATGCTTTTGCCAGAAATGATACGGTTTTTTGTAATGCGGGTGATGGTCTTTATGTAGTTAATTTTTCGGCTACTCCAACATTGTTGGCAAGCCTTACGAGCTATCCTGATATTGGATACAACCATTCTGGATGGCTTTCGGAAGACGGAAAAACCTATGCCATGGGAGATGAAACCCACGGAAAAAAAATGAAGATTCTGGACGTGTCTAATTTATCTTCTATACAGTTTTTGGATACAATTGGCGTAACAGGTGACAATAATGCGATTCTTCACAACCAAATAATTCGAGGAAATTATTTATACGTAGCTTATTATTACAACGGAGTGATTATTTATGATATTTCGTCACCATCAACGCCGGTGTTAGTAGGTTTTTATGATACTTCTAAGGAATTTAATTTTCGAAGTTTCAAAGGTGCTTGGGGTGTTTACCCATTTTTACCTTCAGGAAATTTATTAGTTTCCGACATGCAAGAAGGATTGTTTGTGATGGATGTATCTCAAGCCGTAGTTAATTTACCTGAACAGAAAAGTCAAAGATTTCAGGTTTTTCCCAATCCAGTAAATGATCGTCTGAATATAGTTGGGATTCAAGATTTTGGTGGAGACTACACCGTGACAGTTCAAGAGATTAGTGGAAAGATAATTTTGAATCAAAGAATTGAAAATAATTTCATGAAACTAAATACAATTTCTTTTCCGACCGAAATTCCCTCAGGGATTTATGTTGTAACTATTTTTAATAGTACTTTTGCACAGAGTATAAAAATTATAAAAAACTAATTTTGAGTACAATTTACGATAAATATGAAGCTGTAATTGGATTGGAGATTCATGCCCAGTTGCAAACCAAAACAAAAGCTTATTCTTCTGATAAAAATGAATATGGGGCAACACCCAACACCAATGTGAGTGTGGTTACCTTGGGTCATCCAGGGACCTTACCTATGTACAACAAAACAGCAATAAATTTTGCAGTAAAAATGGGGCTAGCTTGTGACAGCAAAATCACACAAGACATGATTTTTGCAAGAAAAAATTACTTTTATCCCGATTTACCAAAGGGATATCAGATTACTCAAGACGAAACACCTATTTGTACGGGAGGAAAAATTTTGATAAAAACGGAAGATGGACAAGACAAAGAAGTGGCCTTGACCAGAATTCATCTAGAGGAAGATGCGGGAAAAAGCATCCATGATTTAGACCCTTACAACACTTTGATAGATTTAAATAGAGCGGGAGTACCGTTGATTGAAATTGTGTCTGAACCAGAAATTAAATCGTCTGTAGAGGCCTACAATTATGTGACGGAGGTAAGAAGGCTTGTAAGGTATTTGGAGATCTGTGATGGAAATATGGAGGAGGGAAGCCTTAGGTGCGATGCCAATGTCTCCGTGATGTTAAAAGGAGCAAATGAATTTGGAAACAGAACCGAAGTAAAGAACATGAACTCGATGAGGAATGTTCAAAAAGCGATTGAGTTTGAAATCAAAAGACAAATAGACTTAATAGAGCAAGGAGCAACAATTCTTACCGAAACAAGAAGTTTCAATGCAGCAAATGGTTCCACGGATTCTATGAGAAGTAAAGAGGCGGCCAATGATTATCGGTACTTCCCTGAACCGGACTTGCAGCCTATCCAGGTAACACAAGAGTATGTGGAAGGAGTAAAGAAACAGATGCCTCCTTTGCCTCATTTTCTTTTTAAGAAGTATACGCAAGAATACGGATTGTCTGAATATGATTCTAATGTTTTGACGGATGATAAATCTATTGCCTTATTTTTTGAGGAGGTAACAAAAAACACGACTAATTTTAAGTCCGCATCGAATTGGGTGACTGTGACAGTAAAATCTTACTTGAACGAAAAAGCGATTGAGATTAATGAGTTTCCTGTGTCTCCAAAACAAGTAGCCGAGATAATTGACTTGATTGATGCAGGTAAAATCAGTAACTCCATTGCTTCTCAAAAGATATTTCCAATTCTCATTGAAGCTCCTTCCAAAACAGCACTTCAGATTGCCGAGGAAAACAATTTGATTCAGAACTCAAATGCAGATGAAATTACCGAATTAATAGAAAAAGCTTTGGCCAAATTTCCTGATAAAGTGGAAGAATACAAGGCAGGAAAAAAAGGACTGTTGGGACTGTTCATGGGAGAAGTCATGAAGTTGTCGCAGGGAAAGGCAGACCCTAAAATGGCAAGTAAAAATTTAAAAGAGTTTTTAGAAAAATAACTAAGATGAAAAAAATATTGATTGGATTTATAATGCTAGTTGGGATGTGGAGTTGTGGAGAACAAGCAGCTCACTCTATTCAGGGAACTATTGACATGGTGGGAATACAGCCTACTCAGCAAATGTATCTTTATAAAATTGAAAATCAGGTTTTGGTACCTATTGACTCGGTAACACTCAACGAAAAAGGAGAATTCAATCTAGGAATTAAATCGCCTCAAGATGGAGTATTTCAATTTGGGACTACTGTAAGAAATACATTTCCTTTGGTGCTCAATGAAGAGGCTAAGGAGGTAACGATTCAGATCAATAACAATCAGCAGGTGTCAATGGATTATTCCATAGAAGGATCCAAAGCTTCTGAAGAAATAGCAATGTTTGCCAAAGAGGTTTTTAAGATGATGAGCCTGAACCAAAGACTCTCCGCTCAAGCCCAGCAGTTAGCGCCTACCGATTTTCAAGGGCAACAAACCATACAAAATGAATTTGCTGCTGCCTCTGAGAAATTTATTCAATTTAGAAACGATTACATCCAAAGAAACAAAAATTCAGAAGCTCTTATTGCGGTCATAGACCAAGTAAATCCAGAAACAGAATTGGAGTTATTGAAAGAGATTTCGGAAGATTTGTCTAACACAATGCCTAATTCACCTTATGCCAAAAATATCCAGAATTATCTGGTAAATATGGAGCTAGAAAGGGAAAAGTCTGCAAAAAGACAACAATTAATTGAAATTGGGAAGACTGCACCAGAATTGGATTTTCCAAACCCTGAAGGAAAGAACATCAAATTGTCATCGCTCAGAGGAAAAGTAGTTCTCATTGATTTTTGGGCTTCTTGGTGTAAACCTTGCAGAGCAGAAAACCCCAATGTAGTTGCTACTTACAATAAATACAAAGACAAGGGTTTTGATGTGTATAGTTTTTCTCTTGATAAAGAAAAAGATTCCTGGGTAAAGGCAATTGAGCAGGATGGTCTAGTTTGGAAAAATCACACGAGCGATTTGAAGTTTTGGCAAACAGCTGCCATCGATTTGTATGGATTTAATGGAATTCCTTTTACGGTGCTGATCGATAGAGAAGGGAAAATTGTAGCGAAAGGATTAAGAGGTACGGCACTAGAACAAAAACTAGTTGAAGTATTGTAAAAGAAAGAACAATGAACATGACAAGAACAAAAATGAGACTGCTTTTCTCCATTTTTTTACTTCTTAATTCTTATGTTGGGATCACCCAAACGAAGACCGAAATTATAGGTAAGATGAAGAAGGGAAGGGGGAAAATGGTGTATCTCCTACACGAAGAAAAAGGAAAAGTAATAGCCGTTGATTCTACGAAAGTAAATGTGTTTGGATCTTATAAATTGTCTACTGAGGTTGTTCTTTCTGACTTTTATCAACTTACAGCAGACAAGAAGGAAGGGATTCTTCTTCTATTGGAAGGGAACGAAAAAGTGAAAATTAAATCAGGCTCCAGCCTCAAAGAAAAAAATTATCAGATTTCAGGATCAAAAGATAGTGAACTAATTCAAGAGTTTTTATCAGTGAAGTCTAACGAAAATGTTTCAAAAGACTCGTTGAAAGAATACGCCAGCCAATTTGTGGAGAAAAATGCCTCTTCTTTGGCTGTGTTTATTGCCTTGGACGAAGCCAAAGACATAAAAAAGGCGCTGGAACAAGCCGAAAAAGGAATAGGAAAGACCCATCCAAATACCATGTTTCACACTTCACTAATGACTGCTTTAGCTTCTATTTCTCCGGCTAAGTCAACGAACAACAAGGCTACGGTAGGACAACACGCTCCTGAGGTAAATATGCCAAATCCTGATGGAAAAATCATCACCATAGAATCTTTGAGAGGGAAAGTTGTATTGATTGATTTTTGGGCTTCTTGGTGTGGTCCCTGTCGGAGAGAAAACCCCAATGTAGTTAAGATGTATCACAAGTATAAAGATCAAGGTTTTGAGGTGTTCAGTGTGTCTTTGGATAACAACAAAGGAAAATGGCTACAGGCCATAGAAAAAGATCAACTGAGCTGGCCAAATCATGTGAGCGATCTCAAAGGATGGGGTTCTGTAGCAACGACAATTTATGGATTTAGAGGAATTCCTTACACCGTCCTTTTAGACAGGCAAGGAAAGATAATTCAAACCCGATTGAGAGGTGTGGCTCTGGAAAAAAAGTTGGCTGAAATTTTTGCTGAATAATGCAACTAGACAAAGGAAAAAAAATATATTTTGCTTCAGATTTTCATCTTGGAGTGCCTACCTATGAAAAAAGTAGGGAGCGAGAAAGAAAAATTGTTTCTTGGTTGAGCCAAGCTCAAAAAGATGCTGAAGTAATTTATTTGGTGGGAGATATTTTTGATATGTGGTTTGAATACAAGCATGCCATTCCAAAATATTTTTCGAGGTTTTTCGGGAAAATTGCGGAATTAACCGATGCCGGAATCCGGGTTGTGTTCTTTACGGGTAACCACGACATGTGGATGTTTGATTACTTCATAAAAGAATTAGGGGTAGAAATCCTTACTGAAAAATTGGAAATCACCTACAATGACAAGTCGTTTTTAATTGCTCACGGAGACGGATTAGGTCCAGGCGACAAAGGATACAAATTAATCAAAGCGATTTTTAAAAATAAAATATGCCAATGGATGTTTGCTCGGTTTCATCCAAATTTTGGACTGGGAGTAGCCAATTTTTTTTCTCGATCGAGCAGAAAACACTCTATAAATGATGATAAGTTTTTGGGAGAGGAGAACGAATGGCTTATTACCTACTCAAAAGAAGTATTAAAGCACAAATCAGTGGATTATTTTGTGTTCGGCCACCGTCATCATCCTATTGTAATTCCCTTGTCAGAAACGAGTACCTATATCAATTTGGGCGAATGGATTTCTCAAAATAATTATCTCGTGTTTGATGGAGAAGACTGCCAGCTAATCTCTTATGCTCAATAATTAATCCCTTCGTTACTTGAGTCCGTATTCCTTTATTTTTCTGTAGAGGGTTCGTTCCGAAATACCCAATTCTTTTGCGGCATACTTTCTTTTTCCTCGGTGCTTTTCAAGTGCTTTGGCAATCATTTCTTTTTCTTTTTCCTCTAAGGATAAAATCTCTTCCACCTCTTCGTGTTCATGAATATCTGGTTGCTGAAATGAAATGGAAGGTCGAGCAGGAAATGTTTCTCTTGGGGCATATTCTTGTCGCACGTCCTTATCCATTCTATTTATTATGGCAATGTCATTTTCGGGAAAATCAACCTCTACATTTCCATTATTGTTAACAATGTCTACAATAATTTTCTTCAGCTCTGTAATGTCTTTTTTCATGTCAAAAAGAACTTTGTGCAGAATATCTCTTTCGCTCATACCAGAATGTGACTCGCCATCATTTGGTAAAAGCATAGGCAAATTATTTTGGTATACAGCCGGTAAATATGTACTTAGCTTTTCGCCATTTATATCGCGGGAATTCTCTATTACCGAAATTTGCTCCGTAATGTTTTTTAGTTGTCTTATATTTCCTTGCCAAGTATAGTTGATAAGCATTTCTTTTGCCTCTGGGGTAAGAACAATAGTTGGCATTCTGTATTTTTCGGCAAAGTCTGAGGCAAATTTTCTAAAAAGCAAATGAATGTCGTCTCTTCTCTCTCTAAGTGGAGCAAGTTTTATAGGGACCGTGCTTAGCCTGTAATAAAGGTCTTCTCTAAATTTCCCTTTTTGGATGGCTTCCTCTAGTTTTGTGTTGGTAGCGGCAATTACTCTTACATCCGTTTTTTGTACCTTTGAGGAACCTACTTTGTAAAATTCTCCAGACTCCAGCACTCTCAATAATCGGGCTTGGGTAGACAACGGAAGTTCTCCCAATTCATCCAAAAAGATGGTGCCTCCATCTGCCTGTTCAAAATATCCTTTTCTTTTTTCGTGAGCTCCTGTAAACGAGCCTTTTTCATGGCCAAATAACTCAGAATCTATCGTTCCCTCAGGAATTGCTCCGCAGTTTACGGCAATGTATTCGGCATGTTTTCTTTTGCTGTATTGATGAATTACCTGTGGCATGATTTCTTTTCCGGTACCACTCTCTCCCATGATTAGCACCGAAATATCTGTAGGAGCAACCTGAACAGCTACTTCCAAGGCTCTATTTAGTCCTGTTGAATTTCCAATAATTCCAAATCTCTGTTTTACTGATTGTATATCCATTAGTTTACTAATTCTGCTATTAATGATGTTTTTGTGTAGCCTGTAATTTTTACTTGTACATAATCTCCGACACTGTAATTACCTTTTGGGAATATGCATGTTGAATTTTGTGAGTTTCTTCCCATGTATTCATCTTCGGATTTCTTGGAGACTTTTTCAACCAATACTTCATACACATTGCCTACTTCTTGTTTATGATAGTCAAGCTGGTGCTTATGTTGTAGGTCAATTACTTCCATTAATCTTCGTTGTTTTGTTTCCTCTGGCACATCGTCTTCGTATTTTCTTTCTGCCAAAGTTTTTGGTCTTTCGGAGTATTTGTACATGTAAGCAAAAGAGAATTTTACCTCCTCCATTAAGCTCAATGTATCCCGATGCTGCTCTTCTGACTCACCACAGAAACCAATAATCAAATCGGTTGATATAGTTGCCTTTGGCACAATTCTTCTTATCGCCTCTATTCTATTCAGATACCACTCTCTGGTATATCCTCGGTTCATTTTTTTAAGCATTTGACTATTTCCTGATTGTACAGGCAAGTGAATATAGTCGCATATATTCTCGTATTTTGCAATTACCTCTAGCACGTCTTCGCCCATATCCTTAGGATGAGAAGTAGAGAATCTCACTCTCAGCTTAGGATTTATTTTTCCTACCATTTCCAGCAGTTGAGCAAAGTTTGTGGTAGGAATACTCGGATCTTTTATTTCTCCTTTTGAGGACATATTCCATCGGTAACTATCTACATTTTGTCCCAGTAAAGTCACTTCTCTGTAGCCTCTTTCAAATAAATCTCGAGCCTCCGCTACAATTGTCAATGGGTTTCTGCTTCGTTCTCTTCCTCTTGTAAATGGCACAACACAAAACGAACACATATTGTCACATCCTCGGGTGATAGATACAAATGCCGTAACTCCTGTTTGATCCAATCGAACTGGAGAAATATCTGCGTAAGTTTCCTCTCTGGATAACAGCACATTCACCGACTTTTGTCCCCCTTCTGTTTCTTCAAGTAAATTGGGCAAATCTCTGTAGGCATCGGGTCCTACAACTAAATCTACTAGTTTTTCTTCTTCCAAAAGAGCGGCTTTTAATCTTTCGGCCATGCACCCCAAAACACCAACCATCAGGCTAGGTTTTTTCTTTTTCATCTTTTTGAAAGTGGTTAACCTTTTTCTTACCGTCTGCTCTGCTTTATCACGAATGGAACAAGTATTCAATAAAATTAAATCAGACTCCTCAATATTTCGGGTTGTTTCATAACCGTTTTCTGCAAGAATGGAGGCTACAACTTCACTGTCCGAAAAATTCATGGCACAACCGTAGCTCTCTAGATAGAGTTTTTTACTCTCCAATGACTTTGAGTTTTCTAAAACCAACGCCTCTCCTTGCCTCGATTCATCCATTGTTTTATCTAGTTTGTCCATTTCTCTTTTTGAGTTCAATTGTTTTGCAAAGATAAAAAAACTGACAGAATAGCAGTCTTTTTAACGAAGGAAAAAAACAAGATAATGACAGTAAAAAAGCATCAATTTCGTCCTGATTTACTGTCGATTCTTGACTGCAAAAAAAATACATTTTGATTTGTGCAAAAAAAGTCCTTAATTTTGCCCAGCTTGAATTTATCTACATTTACAGCCCATTACGTTCATTTATTTTGTCAATAGAGATGAAATTAAAACCAGTAAAACTTTATGTCCAAGAACTTAGTCATTGTTGAGTCACCAGCCAAAGCCAAAACCATTGAAGGGTATTTGGGAAAAGGATTTACCGTAAAATCAAGTTTTGGTCACGTAAGAGATATTCCTCGTAAAGGAATGGGAATAGATACAGAGAATGATTTCAACCCAAACTATGAAGTGTCTGAGGATAAAAAGAAAGTCATAGCAGAGCTCAAAAGGTTGACAAAGGCAGCGGATATCGTGTGGTTAGCAACTGATGAGGATCGAGAAGGAGAAGCAATTTCTTGGCATCTTTACGAAACATTAGGGTTGAAATCAAAAGAAACGAAAAGAATTACGTTCAACGAGATTACAAAGACTGCCGTTCAAAACGCAATTGAAAATCCCCGAAAGATTAATATTGATTTAGTAAATGCCCAGCAAGCACGAAGAGTGTTAGATAGGTTGGTAGGTTTTGAACTTTCTCCTGTCTTATGGAAAAAAATAAAACCTTCTCTTTCTGCGGGTAGAGTTCAGTCGGTCACGGTGAGGTTGATTGTGGAGAGAGAAAGAGAGATAAGAGAGTTCAATAGTGTTGCTGCTTTTAAGGTAAAAGCTGATTTTCTACTGGAAAGAACCGTGATTAAAGCGGACTTGGGGAAAACATTTAAAACGGAAGAGGAAACCCTTAATTTTTTGAATGATTGTGCTCAAGCTCAATTTACGATTAATACAATTGAGAAGAAACCTGCCAAAAAATCTCCTGCGCCTCCATTTACTACCTCTACATTGCAGCAAGAAGCGAGTAGGAAACTAGGGTTTTCTGTAAGTCGTACTATGAGTGTGGCACAAAAACTCTATGAATCTGGAAGAATTACCTACATGAGAACAGATTCTATCAATTTATCCAAAACAGCCAGAAATGGTGCAGAGGCGGAAATAAAAAAAGCGTACGGAAACGAATTTTCGCACCCTAGAGTTTTTAAAACCAAAACCAAAGGAGCACAAGAAGCACACGAGGCGATTAGGCCTACGAGTTTTGCTGTGCATTCGGCTGGAAACGATAGCAGTGAGAATCGACTTTATGATTTGATCTGGAAAAGAGCCATTGCTTCCCAAATGAGCGAGGCCAAGCTAGAAAAAACAACCGTTAAAATTGCGGGGGATACAATCAAAGAATTATTTACTGCAAGAGGTGAGATAATTTTGTTTGAAGGTTTTTTGAAGGTATATTTAGAAGGAAGAGATGATGAGAACGAAGATCTTGACGAAGCGAATGAAGGCATTTTTCCTCCAATGAAAAAAGGAGATTTTCTGGAAGTAAAGATGATAGAAGCAACCCAGCGTTACACGCGTCCGCCAGCAAGATACACGGAAGCATCTCTTGTGAAAAAACTGGAAGAATTAGGAATTGGTCGACCGTCTACCTACGCACCAACAATTACCACTGTTCAGAAAAGAGGATATGTGACAAAGGACGAGATTGAATATAGTACACGAAATTACGCACAACTCACTCTCAAAAATGGGGAAGTAAAAATAAAAGAACTTACCGAAAACTTCGGAGGAGACAAGAATAAGTTGTCGCCAACCGATATTGGAACTGTAGTGAACGATTTCCTAGTGTCAAATTTTGATGAAATTTTGGATTATAATTTTACCGCTTCAGTAGAAAAGGAGTTTGACGACATTGCAGAAGGATTGATGAAGTGGACGGAAATGATCCGGAAGTTTTACGATCCTTTTCATGCCAAAGTGGAAAATACACTAGAACACGGAGAAAGACAATCTGGTGAAAGAGTACTTGGAGAAGATGAAAACGGGGACGATATTTTGGTGCGGATAGGACGATTTGGACCTATGGCACAAATTGGAAGAGTCTCCGAAGAGGAGGATGGACCAGCCCCAAAGTTTGCCTCGTTGCAAAAGAATCAGAGTATAGAAACAATTACCCTCGAAGAGGTTCTGGATTTATTTAAGTTACCAAAAGAGTTGGGAACTTACGAAGGTCATGAGGTAATAGTATCAAACGGAAGATTTGGCCCCTACATCAAGTATGATAGCTTGTTTGTTTCAATTCCCCGAGAAGAGGAGCCGTTGGATATGAAACTAGACAGAGCCATTGAGTTGATTGTAGAAAAACAACAAGCTGATGCTCCAATTGCAGAATATGAAGGTTTGCCCGTGCAAAAAGGTTCAGGACGATTTGGTCCTTTTATCAAGTGGAATGATATGTTTATCAATGTGAACAAAAAGTATGACTTTGATAACCTGTCGAAAGAAGATATTGTGGAATTGATTGAGGCGAAAAAACAAAAAGAGATAGATAAGATTATTCACAATTGGGAAGAAGAAGGGATACGAGTAGAAAAGGCACGATGGGGAAGATTTAACGTAATTAAGGGAAAAACAAAAATCGAATTACCCAAAACTACCAAGGCCGAAAAATTGACGCTTGAAGAAGTGCAAGAGATGATTGAAAAGGCGAAGCCAGCCAAGAAAAAAAGCGCCAAGAAAAAAACTACGGTAAAAAAGAAAACCGTAAAAAAGAAGTAAGGAACTGATCTATGAAAGATTTCTCGATTTTCTGTACGCCAGTCTCGGAGCAAAACCAGAAAGAGTACACTATAAGCCCCAAAACTATAGGCTCTAAGGTAATATTTCACAAAGGAGAAGAAATTGAAAAGGGAATCAAAGTAGCGTTTCTTGGTGTAAAAGAGTCGAGAGGCTCTGCGCTCTTATCAGTGAAAGATTCGCCAGATGCAGTAAGAAAACAACTCTACAAATTATATCCCGGAGTAGACGTGCCTTGCATAGACATTGGGAATATTGAGGATGGAGAATCTCCTTCAGATACACTTTTTGCCCTCACAGAAGTACTGAGCGAACTGATTCGAAAAGACATAATTCCTGTTGTAATTGGTGGAAGTCAAGAATTAACGATGGGTATGTACAAAGCCTTTGAAAAACTTGAACTAATCATTAACCTAACTACGGTAGACAGGAAAATTGATTTTCAATCAATCAATGAAACCACATCAGACTCCTATCTCAAAGATATTCTTTTAGCAAAACCCAATTATCTTTTCAACTACGCCAATTTGGGAAGTCAATCGTACTATCTGGATCCCGACAATGTCACCATGATGCACAAGTTATTTTTCGACTCAAAGCGATTGGGTGAACTTCAAGCCAACATAGAGCTTGCAGAACCTATCCTGAGAAACTCGAATATTGTCAGTATTGATTTGAATAGTATTAGGCAAAGCGAAGTTCCGGGAACCAGTTTTGCCTCACCCAACGGTTTTTTTGGTAACGAAGCATGTCAGCTTGCAAGATACGCAGGAATAAGTGATAAGCTAAATGTCATTGGTTTTTTTGAAATGACACCTGAGTTTGATATACAACATCAAACTGCCCAATTGGTTGCTCAAATGATTTGGTATTTTCTAGATGGAGTAGGCAGCCGGAGAAATGAGTCCCCCATTTCAAATAGTAAGTATTACACCAATTACAAAGTTGTGATCTCTAATACCGAAGAGGCACTTATCTTTATCAAAAGCCAGAAATCTGGAAGATGGTGGATGAAAATTCCTTATCCGCCTTCAAAGAAGCGCAAATATGAAAGGCACCACTTGGTTCCATGTTCATACTCTGATTATGAAACAGCTCTCAAAGATGAGATGCCAGATTTGTGGATAAATACCTACAATAGAATCTATTCTTAGCGATTTTTTTTGGTTAATTTTTAAAATTCTCTTTAAGAATTTAACAAGAAACAATTGGTAAAAAATTTTCTCATACCGATTTTTTCACTATTTTAGCAGTTCATTCACTAATGAACAACCTTATGAAAAAAGTAGTACTAATAGCATTTGTGGTAAGCTTAACTTTTGTTTCAAAAGCACAACAAGATCCACAGTTTACTCATTTTATGTTCGACCAATTGTCATTTAACCCAGCCTCTGTTGGTTATAAAGATGCTTTTTGTTTAACGGCAATTTCGAGAAGACAATGGACCGGGTTTAGTGCTGGAGAACCAAATACAACCCTCGTTAATTTTACTGCTCCAAAGATAGATTTAATCAAAGGAGGTTTGGGATTTTCTTACTACAACGACCAAATTGGGTTTGAAAAAAACAATGTATTCAGATTGTCTTATTCCCTTCACCTACGAGATTTAGGTCTGAGCGACATCGGAGGAGGAAACTTCGCAATTGGGTTGTCTGCAGGTTATTTTCAAAAGAGTATTAATGGGACATGGATTACACCAGATGGAGTTCCTGGAGGAACGGGTGCAGGACAAGATCAATCAATACCAACTGGAAATCAAAACGAAGGAGGGATGAGTTTTAATGCTGGATTGTATTATAAAAACCCAAGTTTATATTTAGGTATTTCTACTACAAACATTACCCAAACCGAATTAAAAGCTCTTAGTGTTTCTGCATCCAGACATTATTTTGTGATGGGAGGATACGAATCTCCTGAGATTTTGGGAGGATTTGTATTAAAACCCAACGTGCTCATTAAGTCGGACGGGATAAAAACACAATATGATTTTAATTTACACGTTTTAGCTTACAATACATTTTGGGCTGGAGCGACTTACAGACACAATGATGCAATAGCGCCAATGGCAGGACTGCAATTATTGAAAGGAGGAGCTCTTAAGGTGGGATATTCCTATGGGTTAGGAACTTCGTTTTTAAGTAACTATTTCACTAATGGAAACCACGAAATAATGTTGAACTACTGTTTTAGTGTAACTCCGCCAATTAGAGAAGAGAAAGAAGTTCACCCGTATTTTTTATAAAAAAAATGAAACATAATTAAATTTTTAGCGTAATAAGGATTGAATTTTGAGTTATTAACAATATATTTGTTAATAATTCTAAAAGAAAAGAATGAGAGATATGAAAAGATTAGCAACAATGATAGGGTTTGCAGTTTTGGTGTTTTCCAGCTGTCAAACAGGTAATGGAGAGTTGATTGGTGTGCAGGGAAGGCCAGAGTGGTATGGGTATGATCCGTTGGATATGCAATATATCGCTGCAGGAAGTTTTCAAATGGGACAAAGTGACCAAGACGTTCCTTTTACTCAGCAAAACAAAACAAAAACGGTAACGGTTTCTGCTTTTTATATGGACCATACTGAGATTACAAACAATGAATATCGTCAGTTTGTCTATTGGGTAAGAGATTCTATCGCAATGAGATACCTTGCAGAAGAATTTCCGGAAGAATTTTTATTACCTACTTATGACGATGAGCTTGAGGAAAAAGACGAAGAAGACTGGAATTTGGATTGGGATGTAGAAATAGATTGGGAAGACCCTGACTTCTATCCAATTTTAATGTCCGAAATGGTATTGCCAGAAAATCAGAGATTTTATGGGGCAAGAGAAGTGGACGTACGAAAATTAACATTTGATTACTACTGGATAGACTTTAAAGCAGCAGCTCAAAAAGGAAGGCCTGTAGTAAAAGCTATCTCTAATACTGAATACGAAGACCGAGAAGAGCATAGATTGAAAATGAAGGACGAAGGTTTCGATTTTCCAGTGGATCAATATGATGAAGAGATTCAACAAGGTAGAGACCTAGATTTAGGTTGGAGAAACAGCAAGGGGCAAAACAATGCTATTCGATCTCATTCGGATCGTTCTAGATTTATTATTCACGAACAAATCAATGTTTACCCAGATACGTTAGTATGGGTGAACGATTTTGCCTATTCGTACAACGAGCCTTATGCAAGACAATACTTTTCGAGTGTAGCATACGATGATTATCCAGTAGTAGGAATTACTTGGAATCAAGCAAAAGCTTTCTGTGTATGGAGAACGAACTTATTAAACGGTCACCTAGGAAGAATTGGTGATCCAAGAATCGACAATTTCAGATTGCCATCCGAGGCAGAGTGGGAGTATGCAGCTAGAGGAGGATTAGACCAAAGTCCATATCCTTGGGGAGGACCTTATATCAGAAACTCGAAAGGATGTTTCTTAGGAAACTTTAAACCTATGAGAGGAAGATACATGGAAGATGGAGGAACCTACACAGTAAAAGCAACCTCTTACCATCCAAACGATTACGGATTATATTGTATGGCAGGAAATGTAGCAGAATGGACCAATACAGCTTATGATGAATCCATGTATGAATTTTCTCATGACCTGAACCCTGAATACGAGTACAATGCATTGGATCATGACCCTATCTCAATGAAAAGAAAAGTAATTAGAGGAGGATCTTGGAAGGATATCGGCTATTACCTTCAAACAGGTTCAAGAACATACGAGTATCAAGATACTGCGAAAAGCTACATCGGATTTAGATGTGTTTCTAGTTATCTTGGAAGAGGAGGAAACGAAAAAGGAGGAGACGTAAACTAATTACCCAGCAGATTTTATTATTTAATACAACCCATTTGAATCGGACGTTCAAAGAATAACACAATTAATAACAAACTAAAAAAGAAAAAAAGTCTATGAAACCAGGAACTAAAGCATGGAAAAATTTTATGTCAAAATTGTACGGAATTGGTGCAGCAATTGTAATTGTTGGAGCCTTATTTAAAATCCAACACTGGCCGGGAGCAAGTTTGATGCTTACTGTAGGTCTTGGAACAGAGGCAATTATTTTCTTATTCTCAGCATTTGAACCAATCCACGAAGAATACGACTGGACACTTGTATACCCAGAATTGGCTTTAGGTCACGATTCTGATGATGATGAAATTACTTCATTGATGAACCGAAACTCTGGAGGTACTATAACACAGCAACTAGACGGAATGTTGGAAGAAGCGAAGATTGATGGAGCTCTCATCGAAAGCTTAGGGAATGGAATGAGAAACTTGTCGGAAACCGCGAATAAAATAAGTAACATGTCTGATGCTACTTCTGTTTCTGCAGATTACACAAATAGTTTGAAGAATGCTGCCGATAAGGTAGATGGTTTGGCTGAGTCTTATTCAAAAGCAAGTGAATCACTAATGGGATTGACTGATTCGACTGAAGCTGGTAAATCTTTTGGTGAAGAAATGCAAAAAGTGGCAGGAAACCTTACAGCATTGAACAAAGTATACGAAATGCAATTAGAGGGAGCTACAGAATCTCTTGAAAACTCAAAGAAAATCCAAGCTGGAATTGGTGAAATGATGGGAACTCTTGCGGATTCAGTTGAAGATACGAAAAACTACAAAACGAATATCACTGAGTTAAGTAAAAACTTGCAAGCACTTAACAAAGTATATGGTAACATGCTAAATGCCATGAATATTAACCCGAACGGGTAATAGTCAATTGTATTAAAACAATTATTAACTTTTTAAAACAAGAAAAAAATGGCAGGTGGAAAAGAAACCCCAAGGCAGAAAATGATTGGAATGATGTATTTGGTTCTAACAGCAATGTTGGCACTAAACGTTTCCAAGAGTATTCTTGATGCCTTTATTACAATAGATGAACAAGCACTAGAGCAAAACACAAATATTGTGCAAGCTATTAATGGTGTTGGCACTAAAATCGCCTTCTTGAAAGAGGATCCTCAATCAAAAAAGACAGCTGCGGAAATAGAACCAGTGTTCAACAAAATAAAAGAATTTTCTAATAGTGCAGATGATTTGTTTTACAACGAACTAAATGAGATGTTCAAAGAAACTGAGGGAAAAGTATGGTTCAAAAAGGACCCTACTACACAAGTTACTGAATATACTCCGCTAGACGAAATTAAGAAAAAAGATGACTACGATACTCCAACAAGATTTTTTGGAGGAGATACTCCTAAGTCTATCAAAAGAGGGAGAGCCCTGAGAGAGAAATTGATCGAATACAGAGATCAGTTGATTTTGACTGTAGCAGACTCGGTGAAAGATGATCAAAACGAATGGCACGAAATCACGAAATCCAACTTAGGAAGTCTAGAAGAATTTGCGAAGTTTTTGAAAGATGACAACCATCCAAATAAATCGGAGTTAACTGAGATTTATTCAAGTTTAACAAAACCTGAGAAGGTAAAGCAACACAAAGAAATGAAAGATTGGAACGTTGCGAGATTCTACCACCAACCAATGGTAGGAGTTGTGAGTACTATGACTTCTTTGAGAAACGATATTCGACTTGCTCAACAAAAGGCATCCAAAATGTTGTTGTCTAGAATTGACAAACCAATGATGAATATCAACAAGGTAGAAGCTCAAGTTATTGCCTCTACACAGTACTTAAACGTAGGTGAAAAACTTGACGTAAAGGTTGGGATTGTTGCATTTGACTCAACTAAAAAATACCCAATCAAATACAGAATGGGTGATGCAGGGGATTACGCTACTTCTGATTCGGGTGCATTTGTAATTAGTGCAGGTTCGCCAGGAAAAAGAAATCTAGAAGGAAACTTATTGGTAGAGTTGGCAGGAACCCCAACAGAATTGCCATTTGCTTTTGAATATACCGTAGGTAAGCCATCGGCATCCATTGCGGCACCTGAACTGAATGTAATGTACAGAGGGTATGACAACAAAATTCAAGCGGTAGCTTCAGGATATCCACCAGATGCAGTAAAAGTTTCTTGTTCTGGGTGTAAGTCTTTCTCCAAAAAAGGAGATTTGTACATTGCAAAAGTAGGAGGAGGAAAGGAGGCGACTGTCTCTGTAACTGCTGATGGAAAAAAAGTAGGATTCCAAAAGTTTAGAATTATGCCAATGCCTAAACCACAGCCATACTTTGCAGGAAGAACCTACGGAGATAACACGATTAAAAGTGGATTATTGAAACAAACACCACCTTTGACAGCTAAATTAGCCGATTCACCTTTGGACGTTCAGTTCTCTGTAAAATCATTTACCCTAGAAGTAATTGTAAATGGAAAATTAATTGAAGAAAAAGGAAGAGGAGGTTCATTAACCCCTAAGATGAAGAACTTGTTGAAAAACGCGAAGAAGGGACAAAAGGTTTATTTTAGTGACGTAATGGTTGCTGGACCTGACGGAAAGTCTAAACCAATTGGAGGTCTTACCTTCAAGGTGTTGTAAGACAATATTAAGACTTAAATTGCGTACTAGTTAAATACGGATTAAAAAGAAACGAGATGAAGACGAAAATAATAGCATTAGCACTGGCGGCATCAGCATTGATGGCGGGAGTTGCTTTAGCACAATTACAAAGCACAGGTGTATCTCCGTCCAATGTATTGGATGGGTTGTATGTACAACAACATATACCAACAAAGAAAGTGATTTCATACGTGCCTTTGCGAGAAGCTGACGTAATGTGGAGTAAGAGAATATGGAGGGTGATTGACGTTCAACAGAAGTTAAATTTCCCTTTGTTTTACCCACGTGAGCCACTCACTGATAGAATGGCGTTATGGGACATAATTAAGTATGGAATTGAAACAGAAGGAAGTCTTACTCCTTATGAAATCAATGGAGAAGGAAAGTTAGATTTTGATGGTGAGTTTTTATACCCGGTTGTGGCTCCTCAAGGAAATACAAACGATACAACCTACAAAACTTCGATTGATAACTTGTTGTATAATACTTCTCAAGTTCAAAAATTGGATGAAAACGGTGAACCCATGTTTGACGAAGAAGGCGATGATATTTTCATTACTTCAAAGGATCCAGTTACGGCTGAAAACATTATGCAATACTTAGTGAAGGAAGATTGGTTTTTTGATAAGCAAAGATCTGTTATGGATGTGAGAATAATAGGAATTTGTCCTATCATCGCAACCTATGATGAAGATGGTGAGTTTAAAGCGCCAAAGCAGCTGTTTTGGTTGTATTTCCCAGAGTGTCGTTACGTATTTCAAAATTATTTTGTGTACAACAGACAAAACGATGCACAACGAATGTCGTTTGATGATTTGTTTTGGAAAAGACAATTTGCTAGTTACATTTACAAGGAGTCCAACGTGTACGACAGAGAAATAAATCACTACGAGAAAAACGGAATAAAAGTTTTACTCGAGGGTGAAAAGATTAAAAACAAAATGCTGATTATAGAACACGATTTGTGGCATTTATAATCTAAAGTAAATACTATTAAAATGGCTGCATAGAAATTCTATGCAGCCATTTTTGTTAAAAACGAGAGTTGATGAAAAAGATATTGATAACGGGAGGTGCCGGATTTATTGGTTCCCATGTGGTAAGATTGTTCTTGCAAAAATACCCCGAATATGACATCGTAAATTTGGACAAATTAACCTATGCTGGGAATTTAGAAAATCTACAAGATGTAGAATCAAATCCACGTTACACGTTTTGCAAGGGAGATATTGTGGACGAACGTTTCGTGATAAATTTATTTGATGAACACCAGTTTGATGGGGTTGTTCATTTAGCCGCTGAATCTCATGTAGATAGATCCATATCAAATCCTACGGAGTTTATTAAGACAAATGTGATAGGCACGATCAATTTGCTAAATGCATCTCGAAACAGTTGGAACGATAATTTTGAGGATAAGGTGTTTTACCATATTTCTACAGATGAGGTATACGGATCGCTTGGCAAAGAAGGTTTTTTTGTTGAGGATACTCCTTATGACCCTAGAAGTCCCTATTCAAGTTCCAAGGCAAGTTCAGATCACCTAGTTAGAGCTTACTTTCACACTTACGGAATGCCAGTAAAGATTTCTAATTGTTCGAATAATTACGGCTCTCACCAGTTTCCAGAAAAGTTGATTCCGCTCATGATTCATAATATCAAACAACAGAAGCCTTTGCCAGTTTATGGGGAAGGATTGAACATAAGAGATTGGCTTTGGGTAAATGATCATGCACGGGCAATTGACGTTATATTTCACAACGGAAAATTTGGAGAGACTTACAATATTGGTGGAAATAACGAATGGACAAACATTGATTTGGTGAAGCTTCTTTGTCGAACTATGGATAAAAAATTGAAGAGAGAGCAGGGAGAAAGTGAGAAGTTAATAACGTATGTCAAAGATAGAGCGGGACATGATATGCGCTATGCAATTGATGCCACCAAAATTAAGAATGAATTGGGATGGGAGCCGTCTATTACTTTTGAGGTTGGTCTGGAGCAGACCGTAGAATGGTATCTAAAGAATGAAGATTGGCTCGAAAATGTTACTTCTGGTGAATACCAGAAATACTACGAAAAGCAATACAAATAAGTAAAAAAGCGACTATCAAAGGTTGCTTTTTTTTGTTTTGTTCCAAATAAAAATAGAATTATTGTGGGTGAGTTGTTCGGGAGATTTAGCATTTATGATATACACAATATCGATAGCTGGAAGAACAAAGAATCCACCTCCTAGAGTAAGTGTATAGGTTATTGGAATACGAGGAGAAGTTCCCAAATACATTCTGTGAACCCCAAACACTCCTAATGTAACTGTTAAAACAACGGCAGTAGCTTTCATTTTGTTAAATTCTTTTGGTGAGAGAGAATCTACTGATAAACCTTTTATAGGAGATAAAGTGCTTTCAAATTCCAAAGCATTGTCATAATTGAGAGGGGTGGCGAACATTGAACTCGATAATTGGGGAAGAGTCAGAGATAGCAAAATACAGAGTGAAATATGTTTCATGATAGACTGATTAGGAATTAATGTAGGTCAAATAAATTAAAAAAAGCCCGTATGACAGCATACGGGCTTTTTTTAATGAGCTCTCTTATTTGTTTTCTGCATAGTTTTTTGCAACTTCTTCCCAATTAATTACATTAAAAAAAGCAGTAATATAATCAGGTCTTCTATTTTGGTAGTTTAGGTAGTAAGCATGTTCCCATACATCTATTCCCATGATAGGGAATCCTGAGCAACCGATACCCGACATCAACGGATTATCCTGGTTTGGAGTTCCACACACTTCTAATTTTCCTCCTGGGTGAACACATAGCCAAGCCCATCCTGAGCCAAATTGAGTTGCTGCAGCATTTGAAAATGCAGTTTTAAATCCTTCGAATGATCCAAAAGCAGCGTTAATCGCTGAGGCTAATTCACCTGTTGGTTCTCCGCCTCCATTTGGAGACATAATTGTCCAAAACAATCGGTGGTTGTAAAAGCCTCCACCATTGTTTCGGACTGCTCCATTCGACATATCCAGGTTCTTCAAAATTTCTTCAATAGATTTTCCTGCAAGCTCAGTTCCTTCAATAGCTCCGTTTAGTTTAGTTGTATATCCATTATGGTGTTTGCTATGGTGTATTTCCATAGTTCTCGCATCAATATGAGGTTCTAATGCATCGTATGCATAAGGTAATTCTGATAATGTAAATGACATAATTTTTTAAGTTTAACTGTAAATGATTATTTAGAACAAATATAATTAATCCAAATTGGATTGTAAAGAAAAGAACCCCTGAATGAGGGGCTCTTTTTTATTCTTTTTTGGTGGATTCTTAGTTACTTGTTAGGTGCTTGTAATTAACCCCGTACAAGATGATAAATACAAGAGAAAAAATGCTCCCTACAATCACAGCTGCGGCTGCTAGCTTGTTGTCTAGTAGCAAAAGAGGGATGCTAATCTCTAAGGCTGTAGCACAGATATACAACCAAAATCCAAGTTTCAGTAGTTTTCGCATGAGTAAAGCAGCAATGATACTTAATAGATACACCACCATACTATTGTAGTTGAGTAATTCTGCATGTTCCAAGACAGTATCTGCCACTTTGAATAGAACCTGAAGAAAGGGTTCCCCTTTTTTACCTTCAATATCGGTATTGGCAATTTCTTCGCGAACAATGTCAATGTTTCCCGAAAATACAAAAGCATTTACTATGCTCGATACCAGCATCATAAAACTCCAACCAATCGTTATGATTGTTAGTACATTGAGCATTTCGGGGAGTTTTTTCTTCATGTCTTTTTAGTTTTCTAAGACATCATCCAAAATGTCTTCATTCGTAATATTTGGATTGATTCCTTTGTATTTAGCGTCTCCAAAGGCTAAGATTGGGATAAAGATAAATGACAAGAGAACTAGCCCAACGGTGAATCCATCGCCTTTTCCAAATCTTGTTGAGATTGCTGACCACACCATGATGGAGGCGATGAGGTTTACGAGGGGAATAAAGAATAAAATCAGCCACCACTCCGGTTTTTCTGCAATTTGGGTTAATACATAAATGTTGTAGAAAGGAATTATGGCTGCCCAGCCTGGTTGTCCAGCTTTTTCGAACATTTTCCAGAGGGAAGCAATAAGAAAAATGATAAATCCAATGTAAATAATAAGTACAAATGCCAGGGTAATAAGTTTTTTAAGGTTAATAAGTATCAAAATAGCGAGAATTTGTGAAAAGAAGAAATTCTGAACTAGTTTTTAGTAACTTTGTAGTCAATAAAACGAAAAGATGGAAACACAAGAAATGCCAATCACGATCTATTCGGAAATGACACCGAACCCAAATACAATGAAATTCGTTGCCAACAAGATGCTGGTGGGAGAAGATGTTGTAGCTGAATACCTGAGTAAAGAGGAGGCAAAAAATTCTTCAGAAATTGCAGAGTCTTTGTTTGCTTTTCCTTTTGTGAAGGGAGTTTTTATCACAAGAAACTTTATTACCGTGTCTAAAATGGCAGAAATAGAATGGGAAGACATAACATTAGAGCTAAGACTATTCATAGGTGATTCCTTAAAAAAGAACCCAGTTGTGGTGTCATCATTGCCTACCCCGAGAGCTACTCAAGCCGAAGAAAAACCTACGGTTTCAGCTCATTTTGAGCCAACTATTACTTCAGAATTAGATCAGAAAATTGTAGATCTGTTAGAGGAATTTGTTCGTCCAGCGGTAGAAAATGACGGAGGAGCTATTCATTTTAAATCCTTTGAGGAAGGTAAAGTTACGGTTATTTTAAAAGGATCTTGCAGTGGATGTCCTTCCTCTACTGCAACCCTAAAAGGAGGAGTAGAACAATTACTTAAATCTCACCTTCCTGATGTAACCGAGGTAATCGCAGAAGCACAATAATCATGGAAAAATTCAATAGAGGACTCGAGAAATTTTGGCTATACTTCTCTTTGTTGGTGGCCGCTTTTTGTGTGTATGAGTTTATTATAGATGACGTGGAAACGGCTAAGTTTTACCTACTTTTTTTACTCATCCCCGTTGTGATGTATCTACTAAGACGATTTATACGAATCCGAATGGAAAAGACTAATCAAGAATCGAAGCAAAAAAAATCGTAAACCTCACAACTTTTTGTATCTTCAATTTCAGAATTTCAATTAAATGGAACACTACGTGTTACTTATCATTCTACTCTCACTCTTATTTTCTGCTTTTTTTTCAGGATCAGAAATAGCTTACCTCCAATCCAATAGATTGAAAATTGAGATAGACAAAAAACAGGGTGTAGTCAGTGCCAGAATTTTATCTTTCTTCGTGAAGAACGAATCAAAATTCATCACCACTCTTCTGCTTGGAAATAACATTGCGTTGGTGGTGTATGGAATATTTATGGGAGAACTCATTATCGCAAAATTATTTCCCGATTACATCGATACAATTGAGTTACCTGGGCTAATCTTGTTGATTCAAACCCTCATCTCAACCCTTATTATTTTGGTTACAGCTGAGTTCTTGCCAAAAACAATTTTCAGAATAAACCCGAACAGAACATTATCGATTCTGGCTTATCCACTGGTTATTGTATACGGAGCATTGTATGTACTTACTATGATGGTAACATTCATCTCGGGGATTATATTGGGTCTTTTTGGAAGTAAGCAAGTAATTGGAGAAGTTAATTTTGGTGCAATTGATTTGGATGATTATCTAAATAAATCTACAAAAGTACAAACCGACAAAGAGCAAGACCACGAAGTACAGTTGTTTCACAATGCGCTCAACTTTAACAAGGTAAAAGCAAGAGATTGCATGATTCCTAGAACGGAAATAAAAGCTGTAAACGTGGAACAATCCGTAGAAGAACTGGGGAAAGAGTTTGTGGAGACTGGGTATTCCAAGATTATGGTTTTTAGAGACACGATCGACAACATCATAGGCTATGTTCACTCTTTCGAAATGTTCAAGAATCCAGAAAGTATCACGGAAATATTAAGACCCGTGGGAATAGTGGCAGAATCTATGCCAGTGAATAAACTGTTGAATCAGTTCATAAAACAAAAACAGGGAATTACGATTGTGGTAGACGAATATGGCGGAACAGCGGGCATCATTACCATGGAAGATGTAGTAGAGGAGATTTTTGGGGAAATTGAGGATGAGCATGATAGCGAAGAGCTTATTGAAGAACAACACAACGAGTCGGTTTTTATCTTTTCGGGTCGGCAAGAAATAGCCTACATCAATAGTGAGTACGGATTGGAACTGCCTGAGTCGGATGAATATGAAACTTTAGCGGGATTAATTGTCACAATTCATGAGAATATTCCTAATGAAGGAGATATTATTGAGATTGAAGAATTTCATTTTGAAATTTTAGAGTGCTCCAATTCCAAAATTGAAAAAATAAAATTGGTACAGAATGTCTGAATTTAAATTGTCTGTTTTTTCGGATGAACACTTCATGAAACAAGCATTTAATCAAGCCAAATTAGCTTTTGATGAAGGAGAATTACCTATCGGTGCAGTGATTGTTTCTGCGAATAAAATCATCGCTAGAGCCCACAACCAAACAGAACTTTTGAATGATTTTACGGCACATGCCGAAATGCTTGCATTTACTTCCGCATCGGAATATTTTGGCAACAAATACCTGAATACTTGTACCTTGTATGTTACCTTGGAACCTTGTTTGATGTGTGCCGGTGCTGCTTTCTGGACGAAAGTAAAAAGAGTAGTTTTTGGTGCATCGGATCCCAAAAAAGGATTTACCACTTTGAGTGAAACTGTTCTACATCCAAAAACTGAAATAAAAGGGGGAGTAATGGCGCAAGAATGTTCTGAAATTCTCGATCTTTTTTTTGAGCAAAAAAGAGTAGAATGATTGATTGAACTTCGTTGAAAATTCACTTCAAAACCCGCACAATATAAAATACTTGTTTATCTTTACTCTACTTTTTTCGGAGAGAAGGGAAAATTATGGCCAAAAAATTAAAACATAACATAGAGTTGACTGTTTATTCTAGCTTGGATGACCTACCTTCGAAAGATAAAGAACTTGTATTGAGAGCAAAAGAGGTAAGTAAGAAAGCTTATGCTCCTTATTCTCAATTTTATGTAGGAGCAGCAATACGGTTGGACTCGGATGAAATAGTGGAAGGAAGTAACCAAGAGAACATGGCGTATCCTTCGGGAATGTGTGCTGAGCGAGTGGCAATTTATTATGCCAATTCTCATCACTCGGACCAAAAAATTGAGTCGATAGCTGTAACAGCTTTTGCAAAACGGTTTGATGTTACTCATCCTGTTTCGCCTTGTGGAGCTTGTAGGCAGTCGATGGCAGAGTATGAATTGAAACAAAACCAACCGATTCGGTTACTAATGATGGGAGAATCTGGTGAAGTATACATAGCGGAAAGTATAGAAACTGTACTTCCATTTATGTTTAATGAAATTGAATTGAAAAACGAATAATTATGGCTATAGCTGCAAAAAAAGCGTCAAGCAAAACAAAACTAAAGCATTCAAAAGCTCAATATCTAAAATGGTATGAAGACATGCTTTTGATGAGAAAATTTGAAGAGAAAACAGGTCAGTTGTACATTCAACAAAAGTTTGGAGGATTCTGCCACCTGTACATTGGACAAGAAGCGATTGTTGCTGGAACTGTGAGTGCAACAAGAAAAGGAGATAAGCATATTACTGCTTATAGAGATCATGCTCATCCCATTGGATTAGGGATGCATCCAAAGTATGTAATGGCAGAACTATATGGCAGAACAACTGGATGCTCTAAGGGAAAAGGAGGGTCCATGCATATGTTTGATACTTCGATAGGTCTATGGGGAGGACACGGAATTGTGGGGGCTCAAATACCAATGGGAGCAGGAATTGCCTTTGCCGAAAAATACAACAAAACCAAAAATGTGGTAGTTACCTCTTTTGGGGATGGTGCAGCAAGACAAGGAGCGCTTCACGAAACATTTAACATGGCAATGATGTGGAAATTACCCGTAGTATTTGTAATTGAGAATAACAACTACGCAATGGGAACTTCTGTGGAGAGAACCACCAATGTAACCGATATGACTAAAATGGGATTGTCCTATGACATGCCTAGCGAAACAGTTGACGGAATGAGTTGTGAGGCTGTTCATGCCGCAATGGAACGTGCAGTGGCAAGAGCCAGAAAAGGGGATGGACCTACCTTGCTCAATATCGAAACATACAGATACAAAGGACATTCTATGAGTGATCCGCAAAAATATAGAAGCAAGGAAGAGGTAGAAGGGTATATGGAAATAGATCCAATTTCTCAGGTGTTGAAAACCATTAAAGAAAACAAATTTGCGACAGAAAAAGAATTGGAAATCATTGACAAAAAGGTGAAAAATTTAGTTGCTGAATCAATTAAATTTGCTGAAGAATCTCCTTACCCAGAAGGGGATGAATTGTACGAAGATGTGTACAAAGAGGAATACCCATTCCTAATAGAATACAAGTAAACCTAATTAACCAAAAGAAAAAAACTAAGAATAAAAGATATGGCTGAAATTATTAGAATGCCCAAGTTGAGTGATACGATGGTGGAAGGAGTAGTGGCAGAATGGCATAAAAAAATAGGAGATAGCGTAGAAGAAGGAGAATTAATTGCCGAGATTGAAACAGACAAAGCAACCATGGAATTTGAATCCTTTTTTGATGGGGTTTTGTTGCACATTGGTGTAGAAAAAGGAAAAGGAGCTCCGGTAAATGATATTTTAGCCATCATTGGTGAAAAGGGAGAAGATGTTTCGGGTATTTTGAAAGACGAAGCAAGTGGAGCAAATGCATCTGCTGAAACAAAAGAAGAACCAAAAGCTGAATCTAAACCAGCACCAGCAGCTCCAAAAAAGGAAGCGCAAAAAGCGGCTCCAACTCCAACAAAAGTAGTAGTGGAAGCACCAAAGTCACAGCCTTCATATTCTGAGACTTCGAGTGACATGAAAATTTCTCCGTTGGCTAAGAAATTGGCAATGGATAAAGGTTTGAACTTGTCACAAATAAAAGGAACAGGAGAAAACGGAAGAATCGTAAAAAGAGACATTGATAACTTTAGAGGAGGAAATGCCGCAAATTTTGTAAACAGAGAAACCTACACAGAGGTGCCTGTTTCACAAATGAGAAAAACAATAGCTAGACGACTAGGTGAGAGTAAATTTACAGCTCCTCACTTCTATTTGACCGTAGCAATTGACATGGATAATGCCATGGAAGCAAGAGCAGCTATCAATAAAAGTATTGCGCCTAATAAGGTCTCTTTTAATGATTTGGTAATTAAATCATGTGCAACCGCTTTGAAGCAACATCCAACTATCAATAGCGCGTGGATGGGCGATACCATTCGTCAAAATGAACATGTAAATATTGGTGTTGCTGTTTCGGTAGAAGACGGGTTGCTTGTTCCTGTTGTAAGATTTGCCGATGGAAAAACATTGACTCAAATATCTACTGAGGTAAGAGAATTTGCGAAAAAAGCGAATGACAAAAAACTTCAACCTCAAGATTGGGAAGGAAATACATTTACAATCTCGAATTTAGGAATGTTTGGAATCGAGGAGTTTACTGCGATTATTAATACTCCAGACTCCTGTATATTGGCAGTAGGAGGAATTAATCAAGTGCCAGTGGTAAAGAATGGAGAAGTGGTGCCTGGCAATATTATGAAAGTAACCTTGTCGTGCGACCACAGAGTGGTAGATGGAGTTGCTGGTTCTCAGTTTTTGAATACCTTCAAGAACCTTATGGAAAACCCAGTATTACTTCTTGGTGCTTATAACATCTAAAAGAAATCAATTGGCACAAGTTTTCAACCCTTTACGAAAAATAAAAATCATGAAAAAACTTGTGACGTTGTCTGCTTCTTTCCTGTTTGTAATTTCCTGTACCACTCCGAAGAAAAGTGTTGCAGAATCTGAGGAGATAATCAAGAAAGTAATCAAACCTAAATTTACGCTAGACGAGATATCAGGAGACTATATAGTTTCCGAAATGTCTATCTATCATTTTTCTGGAATTATTCCTACCCTACGGATAGAATCCAATGGTAATATTAGTGGTAATAATGGATGCAACACCTTTTTTGGTAGGGTAAAACCTTCTGGATTAACTTCTGTAGATAATCTGGGCTCAACAAGAATGGCTTGTCAAGGAGAGGGATCTGAGGTAGAGCAAGTGTTCATGAAGTCAATGAGAGAGGTTGACAGCATTGCAAAGTATGGGAGGGAAGTACAATTCTTTTCTAACGGTGAAATAGTGATAGTGGCCACAGAATTAGTGTTACAAGGCAATTATCTTGTGACGAGTGTTGGTAAATTATTTGCTGAAAATAAAGGAATAAGTTTCTCTATTACCGAGGGTCGAATATCTGGATTTACGGGATGTAATACTTTTTTTGGAGAAGTAAAGCAGGAGGGACGAAATGTAAGTTTTAAAGGTATTGGAGCAACAGAAAAAGCTTGTGCGGAATTTGACAATGCATTTGAATCAAGGTTCTTAAAAGTGTTGAGTCAAGCATCTTATTACACGCTAAAAGAAGATAAGATTGAGTTTTACCTTGGAGTCGAGCAGCTGTTTACTGTAAAGAAGGTTTCGGAAAAGTAATTCTCGATTTACAGGCAATTGAAGAAGAACTTCAATAGCTTTATATAGAAATAAATTGATAACTAGAAAATACACTACAACTATGTATCCAGAAGAAATAACAGCTCCAATAAGAGAAGATTTAGTAGGAGCAGGTTTCCAAGAATTGAGAAGCCCAGAACAAGTAGATGAAGTACTAAACCAGGGAGGAACCACTTTGTGTGTGATAAACTCTGTGTGCGGATGCGCAGCAAGAAATGCACGTCCAGCAGCAAAACTATCGGTGCAAATGGCTGAAAAACAACCAAACAACCTCGTGACTGTGTTCGCAGGAGTAGATGCCGAAGCGGTAGCTCAAGCAAGAAAATATACTTTGCCTTACCCTTCGTCTTCGCCAAGTATCGCGTTGTTTAAGGAGGGCAAATTGGTGCACTTTCTCGAAAGACATCACATCGAAGGAAACACCGCAGAAGCAATTGCAGATAATTTGGCAGCGGCCTACAATGAGTTTTGTTAAAGAAACCCACGAGTAGTTATTATAAATAAAGGCTAACTTAAACTTAGTTATACATCAGAAAAAAAAGAGAAACGAAAGTTTCTCTTTTTTTGTTTTATTTAGTTAGTACAACTTTCAAGTCATTATTAGTTTGAGAGAGAATATATTCTCTCCCTGCTTCATCCCAAATGCCAGAAGCTATTTCTTCTTTAAGTCGTTGTTTTATTCTCTCTTTAGAAGTGTTTATGTCAGGAGCATTCCCTGTGATTTCCCGTTTTTTGGCAAATGCTACAAAGGAAGAAAATAAGGATTCATTAATCACGAACTGCTCGTTGTACTTTTCGAGTCCTTTTGCGGTCAAAGTTTTTCTGTTATTTTTTAAATAATCAATAGCGAATTCGGTCAATACTCTGCTATAAGACACTTTTCGGTAGTAAGAAGAATATCCGCTTGTGTCATAAGGGATGAAAATATCTGGCATAATTCCACCTCCTCCGTAGACAATTTTTCCTTGTTCTGTTTCGTAGCGAAGAGAATCTACAAAAATAGTGGAATCTACCTCAAATAATTCTCCATTTCTATCTCTGTCATAGAGTTCCATCATGTAATCGTAGTGATTTCCTTTTTGATAAGGTTTCTGGATGCTTCGTCCTGTTGGGGTGTAATATCGCGCAATCGTAATTCTTATTGAGGAGCTGTCAGCCAATAGCACAGGTTTTTGGACCAGTCCTTTTCCAAAAGATCTTCTTCCATAGATAGTTCCTCGGTCGTTATCTTGGATAGCTCCTGCTACAATTTCGCTGGCACTTGCCGATTCGCTATCTATCAGTACAGCAAGTTCAATTTCTTTTAGAATACCATTTGCGGTAGAAAAAGCTGAGTTTTTCTTGCCATCTTTTTCTTTTGTGTACACAATCAGTTTTCCATTTTCTAGAAATTCATCCACAATTTGTTCCGCAATTTGTAAATATCCACCACCATTTCCTCTCAAGTCGAAGACCAATTTTTTCATTCCCTGACTCAAGAGTTTTTTTGAAGCATAGAAAAATTCTTGAGCAGAGGTCTCGGAGAACCTTACTAGTTTGATGTAGCCAACGGTGTCTGAAAGCATAAAGGAGGCGGTAACACTTTTAATAGGAATAATACCTCGCTTAATAGTTTTTGATAGGATTTTGTTACCTCTTTTTACCGAGACAATAACTTTGGTGTTTGGTATGCCTTTCAGGAGATTCATTACTTCTTCATTCTGTAAATTTACGCCTGCAACCTCCGTGGTATCTATTTTTACTATCATGTCACCATTTTTCAGCCCGGCTTTAAATGCTGGTCCATTGTCGATCACGTTTGTTACGAAAAGAGTGTCGTGAAGAATAATAAATTTCACCCCGACTCCAGCAAACTCTCCTTTGAGGTTTTCTTCTTCTCTGTTGTTCTTTTTGTAGGGCATATATACCGAGTGTGGATCCAAATTTGCAAGAAGTTGCTCAATGGTTTTATCGGTAAGCTCTTTATCCGATATGGTGTCTACATACTCTTTTTTGATCACTTCTAAAACTTGAAACAATTTTCGTTTCGAGTTGTAATCGATTGAGCTATTAGCTTCCTTTTTTTCAAAAAAAGGAGTGTTGTTTTTTTGCCCCAAATAAAAACCAATAGCAACAGCAATAGCTAAAAATAAGGGGAAAAATAAGATAGTATTTTTCATTAAATGGCAATATGGTCGAGTGTAATTCCCGAGTTTTTCAAAAATTCTAGTCCTGAACAGTCTTTGTATTCATTGAGGTAAACAACTCGCTTGATCCCTGCTTGTAGGATAAGTTTTGCACAATCTTTACAAGGCGACAAAGTGATGTAGAGGGTAGCTCCTTTTGAGCTATTGGTGCTTTTTGAAAGCTTCATTAAGGCATTTGCCTCTGCGTGTAATACGTACCATTTTGTTTCGCCTTCCTCATTTTCGCAGCAATTATCAAATCCTGTAGGGGTTCCATTGTATCCGTCAGAGATGATTACTTCGTCTTTCACGATAATCGCCCCCACTTGTTTTCGTTTACAGTGTGACAATTTCGCCCATTCTTGTGCCATACTTAAGTAGGCTTTGTCGTAGCGTAATTGTTTTTCTTTCTTCATTCTCACTAGTTTGTTCGAATTTAAGGGAATTTATGCAATAGGTGTAAATTTTTGAATCAAAATTTTTGAATTTATCGAGTTTTGCGGAGTTAGCCATCGAATCATTTTTCTTTTTGGATGCTGATTATATTCTCTATATTTGACCATGGAAGATGCTAAAAAACCAATAGGAGTTTTTGATTCTGGAATCGGAGGACTTACTGTGGCTCACGCTATTAGTAAATTAATGCCAGAAGAAACTATTGTGTATTTTGGCGATACTGCTCACTTGCCGTATGGAGATAAATCTCCGGAGCTCATCCACTCTTTTGTACAAAATATTTCACAGTTTTTGATAGAAAAAGAACAGTGTAAAGCGGTAGTAATAGCCTGTAATACCGCCTCTGCCACTTCATACGAAATACTGAGAGATATGCACAAGGGAGTATTTCCAATTATCAATGTAATTGATCCTATTGTGGAAGCAATTGTACAAGACAAAACCATAAAAAAGGTTGGATTAATTGCTACAAAAACTACCGTAGAATCAGGAGTGTATCAAGAAAAGTTAAAAAGAAGAAACCCGGAAGTAACCATGGAGGTATTGGCAACTCCCTTGTTGGCGCCCATGATTGAAGAAGGGTTTAGTCAAGACAAAATTAGCCACACTGTTATCGAAAATTATCTGTCAAACCATAGGTTTCGTGACATTGATGCGCTTATTTTAGGGTGTACTCATTATGTACTTATCAGGGAGGAGATTCATGATTTTTTTAGCGGAAAAGTGAAGCTATTTGATTCCACGGACATACTCGCACTCAAACTAAAATTAATTTTGGAGAAGGAGGGAATTCTTTCTTCGCAAAGGGAGAAAAAAAACAAATTTTACGTTTCTGACTTTACGCAAGGGTTTCAAGAGTCAGCTTTTAGGTTTTACGGTGAAAATCTCCTGCTCGAATTGAAGAAACTGAGCTGAATCGGTACAAAAGAGGCTGTTCTGTCGGATTAGTTCTTTTTCCTAAAGAATATATTGATGGGAACTCCTTCGAATTTATAGAGCTTTCTTAATTGATTCTCAACAAATCTCTTGTAATCCTCACGGATGTATTGAGGTAGATTACAGAAAATAGCAAAGCTTGGTGTGTAAGTAGGTAATTGAGTGACAAACTTAATTTTAATATATTTTCCTTTGTACGCTGGCGGTGGAGTCCGTTCGATTATAGGAAGTAGCTTGTCATTGAGTTCCGAGGTAGGTATTTTTTGAGTCCTGTTTTCGTAAACATCAATGGCTTTTTCCAAAGCTTTGTGTAGTCTTTGTTTCGTTACAGTGGATGTAAATATCACAGGGACATCATTGAAAGGGGCTAATCTTTTTCGTACTCTGTCCTCCATTTCTTTCGTAGTATTGGTTTCTTTGTCCTCTACCAAATCCCACTTATTTATGAGAACCACTACACCTTTTTTGTTCTTTTTTATGATTTGAAATACGTTCAAATCTTGCTGACCAATTCCCTCGATGGCATCAATCATAAAGATACACACATCACTTTCTTCTATCGCTCTTACTGATCGTAAAGTGGAATAAAACTCAATATCTTCTTGGATTTTGGCTTGTTTTCTAAGCCCTGCGGTATCCACCAAAAAGAAGTCGAAACCATAGGATTTGTAACGGGTGTTTAAGGTATCTCGTGTAGTTCCTGAGATGGGAGTCACGATGTTTCGTTCTTCTCCAATCAATGCGTTTATTAAAGAAGATTTTCCCACATTTGGTTTACCCACAATGGCAAATTTTGGTACACCCGAAGTGTCTTCCAACTCCGGTTTTACCCCAAAATCTCCGGTTACTTTATCCAATATTTCTCCTGTTCCACTTCCATTAATAGACGAGAGATTAAACACTTCACCTAATCCAAGGCTATAGAACTCTGCTGACATGGTTTGGTGAATAGGTGAATCAACTTTGTTGGCAACTAAGTATACTTTTTTGTCAATTTTTCTCAATATTTTGGCTACTCTCTCATCAAGGTCGGTAATTCCAACTTGTGTATCTACTACGAATAAAATTGAATCTGCCTCTTCTATAGCTAAGTGAACTTGTTTTCTTATTTCTCCTTCAAAGATATCATCAGAACCCTGCACATAGCCACCAGTATCGATTACTGAAAATTCCATGCCGTTCCAGACCGATTTTCCATAATGACGGTCTCGAGTAACTCCACTAGATTCCTCTACTATCGCTTTCCTCTCTCCTGTAAGTCTATTGAATAAAGTAGATTTACCTACATTTGGTCTGCCTACTATTGCTACTATATTTCCCATGTTCTTCCTATATATTCGGCAAATTTACGATTAATAGTTCAGATTGTAGATTGATATTGCGAATTGGTTGATTTTGAACTGTGATTTATTGGTTTTGTCATTTATTTAAACTTTACAATCCGTTGTTTTTGTGCGCAGGCAGGAACTTTATTTATCTTGATTTTCGATGGTTTTTGGTTTTGCTTTACTTCTTCAATAATTACTCATTGTCATTCCTGAGCAGGTAGGAATCTTATTCATTGGATTTTGTACTTTTAATAAGCTATATTCATTTTTTCATTGATGAAAAATCTCTTTCAAAAAAAAACCGCCATTCCAAATAAATGAGAATGACGGTTTTTACTCTTTGTAAGAAAAGAATATTACTCTTTATCCCAAGCCTTAATATTCCCTTCAATATAGTTGGTCCATCCTTTTGATTCTGCCTGTTTTGCTAATTCTAGCGCTTCTTTTCCGGCTTTGATAGCACCTTTTATATCTCCATTAGCTTTTAAGATTCCTGCCTTGGTAAACATTGCTTGGTGTGTTTTTTTTACTCCAAGAGATTTGTCGGCATACATCAAAGCGGTTTTATAGTCTTCCATGTTGCTAAAATATGAAGCGGCACTTGCATATACTTTGTCCAGGTCTTTCCCTTCTTTGATAGCAGCTTCAATATTTGCTTTAGCAATCTTATCTGTATCCACCATAAACGGCACTTCTACTCTTAATTTTTCCCACTCGATCGCGATTACGGCTGAGGTTGTCGTTAATTTATCAAATCCCATCGTGAAAGTTTCTGTGTATGAGTTTACCATCGCCTTCGCTGTCAATCTCACAACATCTTTCTTTTCGTCATATCCGCTAAGTCCTCTCAATCCAGCGTCAGAGTTGATGATGATTGTCCAGTCTCCGTTTTCGGCAGGAATTGCTTGCATGGAGTATTCTCCTTTTGCAATTTCTTTCCCTCCCACGGTTATCGGGGTCGAAACTTCTAATTTAGTGGCCATGTTTGCTCCCAACCTCCACATTTCGTCATATTTTACCAGGTCCCCAAATATGGTTCTTCCCTTTGCCGATGGGCGCGAGTATTCTATTTCAACTTCTGTGAGTCCTACTTTTTGCTCTACCTCGCCTAGTGGGCTTGGTACTGGCAATTCTTGCGCAGTTGCCAATAGGGTAAAAAGGGCAGTGGTCAATGTTACTAGTGTTTTTTTCATGATGTTTGTTGTTTTGTTTTTTCTTGTTTTATAAATGTTTGGAAAATTATTCCTATGATGATTACTGTACCACTTCCTATGACGTTGTACAAGAGGTATCCTAACTCCAAGTATCCGTACACCGATAGAAAGTGACATGAAAGTACAACTAATTGTCCAAAGATTCCAGCAGCAAAGGCAGCAGTTCCTCCAATCCATTTGAAGAAAAAAGCTAAGAGAAATACTCCCAGAATAGTTCCGTAGAACAATGAACCAAGGATATTGACCAATTGAATTAGGTTTTCGAACAATCCGGCTGTCAAGGCAATAACTATCGCCAATATTCCCCAGCCAACGGTCAAGAGTTTACTCACTCTCAAATCTTTCTTTTCGTCTTTCGAGTCTTTAAAAAACTTCTTGTAAAAATCTATGGTAGTAGTAGATGCTAGGGCATTTAGTTCTCCCGCTGTTGAACTCATGGCAGCCGAAAATATGACTGCCAACAGCAATCCAATGAGCCCATGTGGTAGGAAGTTGAGGACAAAAGTCAAGAAAATGTAATCGCTATCTTTGGGTTCATACAATGGGTCGATTTTGCTCATTTCGGCTTTGTAGCTTTGTCGGAGAGAATCTTGCTGCGCTTGCAAAAACTGAATGTTTTTTGTGTCGGTATTGTCAGACAATAAGGCTTGCTTTTTTTGTTCAAAAACAGTGTTGTATTCATTTTCTAATACCACCAAGTTTTCTTGTTTTTGGGTCTCGACATTGGTTGCCGAAGTATTAAAAATAATAGGTGGTTTGTTGAATTGGAACGAAACAAACACCATAGCTCCAATAAACAAAATGAAAAACTGCATAGGGATTTTAAGGATTCCGTTGAACATCAATCCCATTCGAGAAGCTTTCAAGGTTTTTCCGCCTAAATACCGCTGCACTTGCGATTGATCGGTTCCAAAATAGGACAAGAACAAAAACAATCCGGCAATCAATCCCGACCAAAGGGTGTATTTTTCTTTGAGGTCAAAAGTGGTGTCAATGATTTCCATTTTCCCCAATTTTCCCGCAATGTCTATTCCTTCTGAGAGTCCAACAGTTTCTGGAAAACTATCCAGTACATAAAAGAAAGCGGCAAACATTCCTCCCATGATGATGGTCATTTGCCATTTTTGGGTAAGCGAAACGGCTCTACTTCCACCCGAAACGGTGTACACAATCACCAATCCACCAATGAGCAAACAAGTAAGTTGGAGGTTCCAATCGAGTAGGGTAGACAAGATAATGGCTGGTGCGTAAATGGTAATTCCTGCGGCTAATCCTCTCGAAACCAAAAACAAAAATGCAGTGAAAGCTCTTACTCGCACATCAAACCGTTGCTCGAGATATTGATAAGCGGTGTACACTTTTAGTCGGTAATAAATAGGAAGAAAAAACACCGAAATCAAAATCATGGCCAAAGGCAAACCAAAGTAAAACTGCACGAACCCCATTCCGCTTTCATACGCTTGCCCAGGTGTCGAAAGAAAAGTGATGGCAGAAGCTTGAGTTGCCATGATGGATAAACCAATGGTCGCCCAGTTTTCCGAATTATTTCCTTTGAGGTAGCTCTCTAGGTTTTTGTTTTTACGAGTCTTCCACGAGCCGTAAGCTACAATCACAAAAAGCGTAAATAATAAAACACTCCAATCAATTAAACTCATGCCGAATATAGGTTAGTGATGTATAAATAAAGTGCAATTTGCACCGCCAAAAAAATCATAAGCCCCCAATACCAGGCTTTCCAGTTGGTGGAGTCTTGGGTTTCTGTTTTGTTATTGTCTATGTTTTCTCGCATTTTTATATTCTTTGTATTTTGCTCAGTGACCTTTTGTCTAGATACAAAAGAACGAAAAAATCAACAAGATTTTGAGGAATTTTTTTGACCTTCGCTTAGGCGAAAATCAAAAGTCGTAAATAAAGTTTAGCCTTTACTCGCACAAGCCATGACACCGCACTTGATTACTATTTCTTAAAAATCTTCGGTCTTAACATTCAGAAGATTCCTTACAATCGCGGTATTTGACATTTTTTTGAATTAAAATAACTCCCGATTATCGGGCTAATAACTCAACATATTTGCAAACAATTTATAAGCTCCTTCTACGCCATTGGGCAATTCTCGGAAAAACGAAATACCTGTGTAGATAAACTGTCCTTCGCCATGTTGTGTGACGATGAGTGCTCCGGTTTGGGCATCTTCGCCTGTGTCTGCCCACGAGAACAACGGAGTGTAACTCTTGTCCCAGTTTCCTGCAAAATACAATCCACGTTCTTGCACCCAATGGTCAAAATCTGCTTTCTCCAGCTTGTTGGGTGTTGTCATGATGGGATGGCTGGGAGCCAAAAATTTTACTTTGGCATCTTCCTCGGTTACTCGGTTTCTGGTGAGTTCAAAGGGTTTTGGGCCGTAAGTTTCGCTTGTGGCTCTTCTTGATGCCGTGTTGTATTGCATAATTACATTTCCTCCTTGTCGTACGTAGTCAAATAGTTTTTGGTCAAAATTTCTTAATTCGGGATGCACATTATAAATTCTAATGCCCAGAATAACCGATTGGTATTGAGACAAATCTAAATTAGCCAAGTCGTTTACTTCAAATTCTTTTACCTCAAAACCTAGCTGGGCAATGGCAGCCGGAACGGCATCTTTCACTCCTGTGATGTAAGCTACTTTTCCTGGTTTTATTTTTGCGTCAAGTTTCACACATTGTATTTCCGTAGGATTAAAAATAACTTGAGTAGGAATGTGGTCGTAGGCAATTTCGGTGTACGAAAATAAGGTGTTTCCTTTGCTATCCGTTAAGCTAAGCTTACCCGATTTGGCTGTGGCCGAAGGTTTCACGGTGAGCTCAATCCACTCTTCTTGGTGTTTTTTTTCGATATTAATATTTACAACGGAAGGAGAAACTACCCAACCTTCAGGAGCTTCTACAATCAATTTGTCTTTTAGGTTTTTCTCAAAAGAATGAATATTCACTTTCAATTTCTTTTCGATTCCTAGTTTTACCACAATCAATGTTTCATCAAAATTTGCCGCGAAAGCAGGAGTATTTATCACTTCTCTTCGTTTTTCGCCATACGAAGGAATTCGCCATTTGTAGGTTCCATCAAGCGGTACGGTAATCGTATCATTTACTACCAACAAAGAAATTTCGTGGACGAAAGTGGGTTGAGATTCGGGTTGCAACAAATCGCTTGGTTTTTTTACTTGGAATAAAGTAGTGAATGAAGCATTGAGCCAATAAGGATTAGAAATTGCAGCCGGTTTTAACATAGAAATGGTTTTTGAGAATGGCTTGTTTGTGGCTAATTCAATGTTTTTTTCTCCCCAAATGAGCGAAACAGGAACCGAACCACGATTCAGAATTTTGAGTTCAAAAAAGCTCGTATCATCAGACTGGTACACAAAATCTTTGGCTAGCAATTCGGTGTAAACTCCCAAGCAATCAAGAATTAGTTGATTGCAACGAGCCAGTTTTTCATTTTTAAAGTCAGAATTTGGAAGTTTCATCAAGCCATTTCTAATCTCATTTAATTGTGCCACGTTATTTTCGGGATTATTAAAATCAAAACTTTCGACTAATACCTGGAGTTTGTTTTCAAATTCCTTGTTAATCAACTTTTTCCAAGTTTGGGTGTTTTTTTCGAAAAACGAATTTTTTAGTTTTTCGCCTTTCAAGTGTTCAAAATATTCGAGTCTTGAGCCTCTTTCAGTAATGGCACCAAAACCTTGGCATTTGTGCTGAGAACGAGCAATTGTTCCAATTTCGTTGTAAGATTGTCCCAAATGCGGATTATATCCTCCGATGTCGGCAATCAGATAATTGGGGTTGTTTTTGGCCGTTTCTGGAAGATTTTCGAACCACCAAGTAGACGAATTCCAGTACACCGAAGTGGTTTTCCAGACACCAAACTCCTTTACTTGCTCGGGCAAAAAATTTGGGTCAGCTCCTTTTTCATAAGCTTCCATTGCTAGCATAGCAGAAGCCGTGTGATGTCCGTGACCGCCTCGTTTGTCAGGCGGAAAACGAGTCACAATTACATCGGGTCGGAATTTACGAATCATCAATACTACTTCCGATAGGATTTCCTCTTTTCCCCATTTTTCAAAAGACTCTTCGGCCGATTTGGAATAGCCAAAATCAACAGCTCGAGTAAAATATTGCGAAGCTTTGTCATAAGACCGAGCAGCTAATAATTCTTGTGTTCGCAGAACTCCCAGTTTCTCGCTCAATTCGTTGCCAATCAAGTTTTGACCACCATCTCCACGAGTCAACGATAAATAGGCAGTTTCGGCATATTCGCCTAGGGAAAACCAAGCCAAAGCTCGCGTGTTTTCATCGTCGGGATGGGCGGCAATGTAGAGCACTCTTTTTAGTGAGTTTAGTTTTTGTAAATCCACATACAATTCTGAGGCTGGCTTGTTGGCAATGGCTGAGAATGTTGAGAGAGCTAATAATAAGGCAAGTATATGTTTCATGGGTAAGTTCTGATTGTAAATCGTGAATAAAGATAAGTAAATTGGGGATTAAAGTTTTGGTGTGTCTGTGATTCCTTTTTCTGCAGCACTATTCAAAGAGTTTCCTCACTCATGGGAGTAAGTTAAGGTGAATACAGTTTTGACAAACCGCTTACCCAGAGCACCTATTTTTATTCAAAAGTTAAAAAATCATAAAGCCAAAACACAAGCAATAATTCCCCGTTTACCAAAAAAATAAGAATATGGTCGATTATTTAATTTTCAGAAAAACAAGAACCGCTCGCAGCTTAGTGTTCAATAGATTGGCACTTCCGCTTGTGAATGGGTACAGAGAAATTTTTAAGGGGAAGAAGGTCCCTTGGGG
Source organism: Flavobacteriales bacterium (assembly GCA_965658995.1). GTDB lineage: Bacteria > Bacteroidota > Bacteroidia > Flavobacteriales_D > CAJJDF01 > CAJJDF01. The sequence continues at coordinate 48,825 of CBFHVI010000008.1, forward strand.
AGAAACGAAAAATAGTTTAGCCCGATTTTCTAAGGGTAGCATAGGGCATGAAATGTCATTGTTTTTGTCTCGACATGGATTTGAGGTAAATCCCAAAATGGAAAGCCATGACGTGTTTCATGTTATTACAGGTTATGGAGCCCAAATGCATGAAGAGGCAGCAATGCAGTTTTTTTTAATAGGAAATGGGAAACAATCTAAGTTGGCACGAATTTCGGCTTTTGTGGGATTTGTTTTATTTCCAGAATACTGGAAACTCTATCGCTCGGCTTACCGCAGAGGAAAAAATACGAAGCATTTTTCGAGTTGGGAGTTTCGGGAGTTACTTTTTGTTGAGGTAAACGCCTTTAGAAAAGAAATTGACTTGCCAGAGAAGGAGTTGTGAATCGCATTAAGTAAGTTTAGTTTGTTGACTAAAAGTCAGTTCCCTTTTCTTAACCAATTGAGCAAGACCGGCAAGAGGTATAAATCACACAGGAGGGCAATGATAAGGCTAATGGTAACCAGAAGTCCAGTGATAAAATTTGCATAAAAGCTAGAAAGAATAAGTACCCCAAATCCTGCAACCAATACGAGCGTGGTAAGAAGAATGGCTCCTCCACTTGTTTTTATTGTGGTAATCAACGAATCGTAATTGGAGTTGCCTTTTTCTAATTCAATTTTGTACCTTCCTAAGAAGTGAATTGTGTCATCTACGGCAATTCCAAAGGCAATGGTATATACGATGGTAGTCCCAATATTCATTCCGTAATCAAACCATCCTACCACAGCTGTAATGGCTATAAGTGGCAGGATGTTGGGAAACAAAGAAAAGAAACCGATTGAGAGTGACTTGAAAATAAAAGAGACGATAAGAAAAATAAAAACAACAATCACACAAAGATTCCAAATCATGCCATTGGATACATTGACATTGGTTTCATCAATAATGAAGGCAGTTCCTCCGAAATTAATTTCTAAATCTGGTGTATTTTTATTTGCAAACTCCAGAAGTTTTTCGTTAGATTTTCGTGTTTGGTAACTTCCAAAATCCTTTGCTTTGGTTTGAATAAAAGTGGAATTGTTGGAGCGAGACACAAAGCTTTTAAGCTTAAGAAGTCTACTGTTTTTGAGTAATTTTCGTTTTACTTGATTGGCTTCATACTCATCTTGTGGTATGGAATAAGCGGAAGGATTACCTCCATTCAGAGCTCTGTTTACTTGTTTGGCAGCTGTTGCCAAACCAATATTTATAGTTGCGTGGTACTCATTTTCCACGAAGGTTTCTATCTCATTGAGTTGGGTAAGAATGGAAGGGTCAAACAGGGAAGAATTTGAATCTCGAAGAGAAATGGTTATCGTAAGGTCACGTGTTCCGTACATTTCTTCTTCCATGAAATTCATAATCTGTGTAATTTCATCTTTTTCGCCCATATTCTCGTACACAAAATTATTGTGTTTTACTTTAAGAATTCCCCAAACGGAGAAAACCAGCGCAACCAACGAAACAAAGAGTGTAGGTTTTTTCCAAAGTCTTTTTGGAGTGAGCTTTTCAAGAGAATTATGAAGAGTAATTTTTTTGGAATAAAAAAGAAGGACAGGTAGCAGAAAATAGGCAAGCACAAAAGCATAAAAAACCCCGACCGCTGTAAAAACAGAGAATTCATTGAATACCTGAATATTGGAGTTCGACAGCGACAAAAAACCAAGAGAGGTAGTCAAGGTTGTGAGTACAATTGCTTTTAAGATGTCATTTCTGGTTTTTTTGATTTTGTCAATTTTATCCGCTGATTTTTCTTCGCTGTAGCGCGAGATGATATGAATGACATCGCTCAATGATATAACACCTACAATTACCGGAATAGCGATGGTAAGCACATTTATTTTGAAACCAAAGAGAGAGATAGTACCCATTATCCAAATGACGGAACTTACAACTATGGCAAAGGGAATCACAATTCCTACTAGCGACCGAAAAAAATAGAGTAAAATGAGGATGATTAACAAAAAGGCGATTACGATCAGGTGACTTGAGTCTTCTTTTATCTTTTTTGTAATTAGAAAATCATTGTGTTTTGTATTGATAAAAAATACCTTTTCAAAACTAAATTCGTTTGCGGCATTCTCTGTTTTCAATTTTATTGCTTTTAAAGAATCTAATGGCAATGAATCTTGGATGATTGCGTAAATAAGAACTGATTTGTTATGTTTACTGATAAATCTATTTTTTACATCAGGAAGGGAGTCGAGTAGATTCCATGATTGAGAAAAAGTATGAGCAGAATCAAGAAGAAGCACTTCATAAGGAATGGTTCCTAGACTTGAAAAAATGGCTAATTTTTGGTTCGTAATAGAAAATACTCTTTTCACTTGAGGAATTTTTTCCAATTTGCGCGAAAATGAGTCAATTTCGAGTATGATTTCATACTCTAATTCTTTCTTATTTTTTATCCCAATCATTACTGTGTTTGGGAGTAATTCTTCAAAGTGGCTGAAAAATTCTTCGTTGAAAACAAATGCCTTTTCGTCTTTGTTAAAAAAGTCGTTGAGGTCATGTCCAAATTCCACATTGGCTAATTGAAAACCAAAAAATGCTGTAATAAGAAAGAAAAGTATAGTAACTAGTTTTCTATGTCGGGTTGCAAATACCAAATCGAATTATTTTGTGATCAAATTTAGAAAATTAGAAAGTGAGAAAGAGGGAAATAGGATTTTTATTTTCCTTTAAACTATCTTAAATTTAGGCAATTCAAATTCAGTAGAGGGAGTTATGCCAATAGTGCCATTCAAAAATATAGAACACGTAATATACGAACATCTGACGGAGAAAAAATTGATTGCGATCGAGAAAGCAGAATCAAAAAAAATAGCTGAATTTGTGAAACGAAATAAAAGTAAAAAGCAAAAGCCGAGAGACAAGGTTTCTGGATACTGGTTTGTACTGGATGAAAAATACAACTCGCTGAAAATTGATTTTAGCGAAGAGGTAAGAATAGAAATTAGGGAGCTAGAATTGTTTCCGTTGAAATAACAGATATTTGAACAATAGACCCAAAGAATTATTAAAATCGGTATTTGGTTACGACCAATTTCGTCCCTTGCAGGAGGAAATAATTACCCGAACGCTAGAGGGAAAAGACAGTTTTGTGCTGATGCCTACGGGGGGAGGGAAGTCTATGTGTTTTCAGATTCCAGCTCTATGTTTAGAGGGAATTACCATTGTGGTATCTCCTCTTATTTCGCTGATGAAAGATCAAGTACAAGCATTGAAATCAAATGGAATAAAGGCTGATTTTTTCAATAGTTCTATTTCTTCAACAGAGGAAAACGAAGTAATTGATCGAGCCATGAAAGGAGAAACTCAATTGTTGTATTTATCTCCAGAGAAAATAATTTCGGTAAGTAATTCTTGGTTAAAGGAATTGAATATAAAGCTTGTTGCAATAGACGAGGCACACTGCGTGAGCATGTGGGGACATGATTTTAGGCCAGAATACACGCAGCTCAGGGTGTTTCGTAACTCATTGCCCGAAGTTCCTTTTATGGCACTTACTGCCACTGCCGACAAATCGGCCAGACAAGACATTGAAGAACAGCTTGGGCTGAAAGATTCGAAATTGTTTATTTCTTCTTTTGACCGAAAGAATTTGAGTATTGAGGTAAGAGGCCAAGTGACCAAAAAGAAAAAGCTCCAAGAGATTTCTCAGTTTGTGGAAAGAAGAAGAGGCGAAAGTGGAATTGTGTATTGCTTGAGCAGAAAAAACACGGAAGAAGTAGCGGCATATCTGTCGGAAGAAGGTCATTCCGTTGAATTCTATCACGCGGGAATGAATCCGGAAGAAAGAGAAAGAATCCAGACCGAGTTTATTAATGACTATACAAAGATAATTGTGGCTACCATCGCTTTTGGTATGGGAATCGACAAGAGTAATGTGAGGTGGGTAATTCATTATAATTTGCCCAAAAACCTTGAAGGATATTATCAGGAGATTGGAAGAGCCGGGCGAGATGGACTCCCTTCCGAAACTATTTTGTACTATAACATGAGAGATTTTGTGCTCTACAGTCAGTTTGCAGATGACGGTGCCAATTCTTCTATGCAAAAAGAGAAACTAATCCGAATGCTCCAGTTTGCCGAAGCAAAATCTTGTCGAAGAAAGATTTTATTGTCCTATTTTGGTGAGCATTTAGTTTCTAATTGCGGTAATTGTGATGTTTGTCAAAATCCTCCTAAAAGTTTTGATGGCACCATTTTGGCCCAAAAAGCACTCTCAGGAATTGCCAGAATGGGCCAAAAAGAAGGGATAACTCTTCTTATTAATGTATTGAGAGGATCTAATAATGCAGATGTACATGAGAAAAATTATACCCAACTAAAAACCTACGGATTAGGCAAGGAGGTAAGCTTTTTTGATTGGCGTGATTATATCATCCAATTGGCAAATCAGGGATTGATTGAAATAGTGTACAGCGAGAATTCAGCGCTGAAAATTTCTCCATTAGGAAAAAAGGTGCTAAAAGGAGAAAAGAAAATTCAGCTGACCTATCCTGTTACAGCGGAGGAGAAAAAGAAAAAGCCGAAAATTGTTCGAATAGCCAATGAAGGAGAGGTGAATGAAGAATTATATAAGGAACTAAAGAAGGTAAGATACGCCATTTCTAAAGAGGAGAATGTACCTGCCTACATTGTATTTAATGACAAAACGTTGCAAGAAATTGCTCGAGAACTGCCTGTGAATGAAAATGAATTTCTAGCCATTTCTGGGGTCGGATTAAATAAGATGCAGGAATATGGGGAGGAGTTTATGGAAGTTGTCAGAAGATTTAACTCTACAGCCAAACCCAGAAAGATTCCTACTACTCTCGAAACCTTTGGGCTGTATAAAGAAGGATTGTCTCCAGAGGAAATTGCAGAGAAAAGAAAATTAAGCAGTACGACTATTTACTCTCATTTGTGTCAATTGTACTCCGAGGGAAAAGAGTTAGATTTGATGCAGTACGTGAACTCCGGTACGTTAAAAAAAGTAAAAGATGCTTATGAGCAATTGAACAAAGAAGGTGCACTCAAGCCAATATTCGAAAAACTACATGAGAACGTCTCTTACGGGGAAATTAGAATAAGTTTAGCCATAATTCAAAGGAATGAATAAAGCATTGTTGAGAAGTGAAGTTCAGGAATTTATAGAAGTAAATTTACGCACAGATTTACACCAGCTGATACTTAAAAAACCAGTGTTTGAGGGAGTTACGAATAAGGAGCTGGCACAGCAGATTCTGGGAAAATTAAAAAGTAAAGAAAAGTTACCTACATGGTTTCAGTTGAAGAACGCTTTATTCCCTCCAAAAATATCTATCGAGCAAACATCTTCGGAACTAACAGCTCAGTATAAGGCTGGCTTGATTTCAGGAAAAAAAATCATTGATGTAACGGGTGGATTTGGAGTAGATGTTTATTATTTTTCTCAAGTTTTCGATTCTGTTGTTCATTGTGAAATGAACAGAAACCTCTCCGAAATTACAGCTTCTAATTTTGAAAAACTAGGTGTCACTAATTGTCACTTTGTACAAGGCGATGGGGTGGCGTATGTTGAAGAAAACGAAGTTCGCTACGATTGGATTTACCTGGACCCTTCGCGAAGAAGTGAGGTGAAAGGAAAGGTGTTTTTGCTGAAAGACTGTTTGCCCAACGTGCCCGATAATTTGGAATTACTATTTTCGAAATCAACTAAAGTAATGATGAAAACATCGCCATTGGTGGATATTTCCCAAGGAATTTCGGAATTGAGTTTTGTGAAGGAAATCCATATAGTGGCTGTCAAGAACGAAGTGAAAGAGTTAATATGGGTGTTAGAAGAAGGCTACGAAGGATACTCTTGGGTGTTGGCGGTAAATTTGGCAAAGAAAGGAAATCAGATTTTTGAATTCCAATTAAACGAGGAAAGCGAAAGCACTTGTCGGCTTTCTCAACCTCTGTCATTTTTGTATGAGCCCAACTCGGCCATACTTAAATCAGGAAGTTTCAACCAAGTAGGAATCCAAAATAAGTTAGGGAAACTACACAAGCATTCGCATTTGTACACCCATTCAGAGTTGATTGATTTTCCGGGGCGTAGATTTCGGATTATGGAAGTGATTCCATTTCAGGGAAAGGAAATTAAAAAGCGACTGGGAGGTAAAAAAGCCAACATTACCACCAGAAATTTTCCAAAGAAAGTGGAGGAGTTGAGAAAAACACTCAAAATCAAGGAAGGCGGAGAGGTGTATTTATTTTTTACTACGAATCTCGAAGAGGAAAAAATTTGTGTGGTGTGCACAAAGGTTACATGAGAATACGTGTATTAGATTAGGAGTCGTAGCGCTTCCTTTTTAGATAAATTACTTAGGTCGTCCTCGTAAGTTTCAACAAATTGAATAACCCATTCAGGATTTGTTTTTGAATATTCTCGTAATATCCAACCTATAGCTTTGTTTAAGAAGAATTCTTTGTTGTTGAATAAAGGGACTATTACTTGTTCCAGAATCTCTGTTGAGGTATTTTGTTTGTATTTCAATTGATAAAGAAGGCACGCTCGCTGAAGCCACAAATTATTGGATGCCATCCATTTGTCTAATGTCGGAAAGAGGTGATGAGGATAAAGTTTGAAATAGGTGCCTACCAAATGAACAGATACTAAATCTACAGAATCCCACCAAGATTTTTGGGTAATCATGTGTTCAAATAGTTGGATGTCCTCTTCCTTTATTTCGCATAGATAGAGCCTATTCAAGTCAATGGCGGCATATTGAAACTCACGGAACGGAAGCGCCCAAAGTTCAGTTGTGATTTTCGTCAATTCCCGTTTGTTTGGTCTATTTTGTTTCGTTAAAAATGGTTTTTGAATTGATTTGCGTATGGGGGTTGTGAGTCCAAGTAATTTAAATTTTTGCTGGAGATACGCTTCTTGTTTTTCGCTAACATTGTCGTTAGAATGAGCAACAAATTGAGTATTCAATTCTAATACAAATCGCGTCATGGTTTGTAATTCTCAATGTCAATTGATTTGGTACAAAAAAACGATTCCTCTTCTAAATTGTTGGAGGCAACTACCACAATTCGGTCGTTTAAATGATCTTGAATAATCCTTTGGTACCACTTTATAGCTTTTTTATCGAGGTTCGAGGTAGGTTCATCGAGCAGCAAGATGGGAGTTTCCGAAAGAATGGATAATCCGAGTTTTACTCGTTGTTTCATTCCGGAGGAAAAATATTTTATCGCCTTATTTTGGGCGTGATTTAGTTCGATTATTTCGATAAATTCTGCAACACCAATACCTGGTTTGAGAGGTTTTAAGGCAGTGTAGAATTTAAGTAATTCTTCCATCGTATATTCTTCAAAAATTCCAATATACGGGGAGGTATAGGTTACTTGTTTGTAAATTTTATCGAGAGGAATGAGACGAGAATCCTCGTAACGAATGGATCCCTCCGTGGGCGATTCAAAACCCGAAATCATTTTTAAAAATGTAGACTTCCCAGAACCGTTAGATCCTGTGATTGCTAATGAATCATTTACGGATAATTCTGTTGAGAGTTTTCTGAAAACCCATTCTCTGTTATACTTTTTACCTGCATTTTCAAGAGAGATTTTCATAAAAAAGAGTACTATAAGTGTGGAGTGATTAATTGAAACCTCTCATTATTCCTTTTGTTTCATTGTTAATGAAATCGAGGATTTCTTGTTTTTCTTCGGACTTTGGCAACTCCAAGTCAGCAATTTTAAGGGCTTGTGTCATGTTTTTGTTTTGAACATAAATTGTTCGATACACATCTTCAATGATTGTGATTTGCTCATTGGAGTACCCTCTTCTACGTAACCCAATGGAATTAACTCCAACATAAGAAATAGGTTCTCTTGCTGCTTTTACAAAAGGAGGAACACTTTTTCTGACCATGCTTCCTCCCGCCACAAATGCGTGTTTTCCAATTCTTGTAAATTGTTGCACACCTACCATACCTTCGATAATTGCCCAATCTTCTATGATTACGTGTCCCGCAATATTCACTGAGTTGGCAACTACGCAATTGTCGCCCATTATGGTGTCATGCCCAAAGTGAGTATAGGCCATTACCAGACAGTTGTTTCCAATCTTGGTGTTCATTTTATCTACCGTTCCTCTATTGATCGTGACACACTCACGAATCGTGGTGTTATCTCCAATTTCTACCGTAGTATCTTCTCCTGCAAATTTTAGATCCTGGGGGATGGCCGAAACCACAGCTCCCGGAAAAATTTTACAATTTTTGCCAATTCGGGCACCACTCATTATTACTGCACCTGGACCAATCCAAGTTCCTGCACCAATTTCTACATTATCGCCAATTGTTGCAAATGGTTCGATGATTGCACCTTCGCCTATTTTTGCGTTTGGGTGGATGTTTGCTTGAGGTTTGCTCATACTTAATTATTATTTTCTTTTACGATTTGTGCGAGCATCTCGGCTTCTGATACCAATACACCATTCACGTAAGCCTTTCCCTTCATGTTCACCAATCCTCTTCTTATCGGGCTTATTAATTCTAATTCAAAAACAATCGTATCACCAGGAATTACTTTCTTCTTGTATCGAACGTTGTCAATTTTTAAGAAATACGTTGAGTAATTCTCAGGATCTTCAACTTGGTTCAGCGCGAAAACACCTCCAGTTTGAGCCATTGCTTCAATCTGCAATACACCTGGCATTACGGGATTTCCAGGGAAATGCCCCATGAAAAAAGGTTCGTTGAGCGTTACATTTTTAACTCCAACGATTCCATTTTCTGAAATTTCCATCACTTTATCAATTAAGAGGAATGGGTATCTGTGAGGAATCATGTTTGAAATATCATTGATATCGAACAAGGGTTCTTTCGTGAGGTCAAAATGTTTTGTCTTATTATTCTTTTCCTCAAGGAATTTTGCTTTGAGTAGTTTTCCAAATTCGGTATTGCCATAATGCCCGGGTCTAGCACTCAAAATATGTCCTTTTATTCGTTTTCCAATCAAGGCTAGGTCGCCTACAATATCCAGTAGTTTGTGCCGAGCTGGTTCGTTTTGGAATTTTAGTTTTGTTGTATTCAAAACACCTATTCCATCTAACTTTATTTCAAGATCTTCTTTTCCCAATAGTTTCCTTAATCTGTTGATTTCATCATCTGAAATGTCGTCCCGTTCTACCAAAACGATTGCGTTATCCAAATCACCCCCTTTAATCAAACCATTGGCAGCAAGCTGCTCTAGTTCACGCATAAAAACGAACGTTCTGCAGGTAGAAATCTCTTCTTTAAAATCTGTGATCTTCATCATAGATGCGTGCTGAGTCCCAAGAGCAGGTGAGCGATAATCAACCATCACAGTTACTCTGTAATTTTCATCGGGTACAGCCAAAAATTCAATTTCTTTTTCTTCTACTTCGAACTTGATCGTCTCTTTTATTTCAAAATATTCTCGTGCTATTTCTTGGTCTACTATCCCTGCTTTTTCAATGGCATCAATAAATGGTCTTGAACTTCCATCCATGATTGGAATTTCCGGTCCGTTCACCTGAATGATGGCATTGTCTATTCCTGTAGAATAGATTCCTGCGAGCACATGCTCGGTTGTATGAATTTTTGTTCCATTTTGCTCAAGGGTAGTGCCTCGCTGAGTTTCGGTAACTTTGCTTACATCAGCATCAATCATGGGTTGGTTTTCCACATCCATACGTTGGAACTTATACCCGTGGTTTGCGGGTGCTGGCAGTATAGAGAGTGTTGTTTTTTTTCCTGTATGCAATCCAATACCTTCGAGGGTAACGGCAGATTTTATAGTTTTTTGAAAATCGGTCATGAATATTTATTTCTATTTATTAGATAGCTCTTTTTCTAATTTATCTACTTTCTTTTTCAAGTCGGGAAGTCCACGATACACGATGTAAGATCGCTTGAAATCACCAATGGGAAAAGCAGGAGAACCTTGAACAATTTGTCCTCTTTCCGTAATAGCATGCCCTATTCCTGATTGAGCAGCAATTTTTACTTCATCGGCAATGGTAATATGACCTACAATACCTACTTGGCCCCCAATCATACAGTTTTTACCTATTTTGGCAGATCCTGCAATACCTGTTTGCGCAGCAATCACGGTATTTTCACCTATTTCTACGTTGTGGGCTACTTGAATTAAGTTGTCAAGTTTTACTCCTTTTCTGATTATAGTTGATCCCAAAGTAGCTCGATCTATAGTGGTGTTCGCTCCCACTTCTACAAAGTCCTCTAAAATAGCATTTCCTATTTGAGGTACTTTGGCATAGTTTCCTTCGCTATTTGGAACAAATCCAAATCCATCTCCTCCGAGTATTACTCCCGAATGAAGCGTACAGGACTTGCCGATTTTACAATCTGAATAAACCCGAACTCCGGCAAAGAGTATTGAATTTTCGCCAATCGTTACGTTGTCTCCCACAAAAGAGTTTGGATAAATGTGAACGTTGTCTCCCAGCGTTACATGTTCGCCAAAACTACAATTTGCTCCTATAAAAACATCTTTACCCACTTTTACAGAGTCTGGAAGAAAACTACTTGGGTGTATTCCAGGTTTTTTCTTCTTAAACTCGTTGTAAATAGCAAGCAATTTGGCAAAAGCGGCTTGAGCGCTCTCTACCTTTACAAGAGTACAAGTTGAGGGAATTTCTTTGTTTGGTTCAAAACTTTTGTCTACAATCACAATGGAAGCACCAGTCGAATAAATGTAGTTTTCATACTTCATGTTCGAAAGAAATGACAAGGTGTTAGGCATTCCCTCTTCTATTTTTGAAAGATTGTTTACAGAGACATTTTCGTCTCCTACAATTGTGCCTTCAAGTAAGCCAGCGATTTGTGATGCAGTAAAGTCCATTGAGCAAATGTAACAATAAAATTAGAATCTGAAGGTGCGAAATGGGCATCATAATAACAATGAAATGTTAAATAATAACTATGTTTTTTTATATCATGACCCCATATTTTTTTACCAACGGAATTTGAATTGAATTGAAATCGGAAATGGATTCGGGTAAAAAAATAAATTTTTTATCGTACATCTTTTTGTTCACATAAAAACTGAGCCAAAATTCGTTGCTCAAGGCAAAAAGTTCTTCCAGAATGGGTTCGATTTTCTTGTAAGACTTTGGCTCTACCTCCTCCAATGAATGACGGAATGTTGCAGTTTTTCTTTGTTCTCCTTTTATTTCGCCATAGCCTCTTGTCGTAATCAGAACTCCTTCGAGTAACTCATTCTTGTTGTTTATCAAGTAGGCTGTCCATTCATTGTCGCTAAGTTCATTTATATCCTGTACTATGGCAATATGCACGTCCACAACCTCCGGTTGTACGATGTCTTTTTTCATACAATGTTATTAGTTTATGACTTTAAAATCAAAGTCGAATAAATTAGCGAGATTCAACAATAATTTAGATTTTACTTCCTCAATATTTACTTCTTGTCCCAATTCTTCTTGCATAGAAGTTACCGCTTTATCATCAATTCCGCAGGGCACAATATTCTTAAACAAAGAGAGGTCAGTATTTACATTGAAAGCAAAACCATGCATGGTCACCCATCGGCTGCATTTTACTCCTAAAGCACAAATTTTTCTAGATTTAAATGGATTGTCGATATCTAGCCAAACTCCCGTTAATCCATCAATTCGTCCAGCTTTTATGCCGTATTCTTCTAATGTGAGTATGACAGCCTCTTCCATGTAGCGAAGGTATTTGTGTATATCGGTAAAAAAATTGTCAAGATCAAAAATAGGGTATCCCACGATTTGTCCTGGCCCATGGTAGGTTATGTCTCCACCTCGATTTATTTTATGGTAAGAAATTTTATTTGCCTCTAATTGAGTTTGGTTCATCAGCAAATGAGATTCTTTTCCACTTTTACCTAAAGTATATACGTGCGGGTGTTCGCAAAAAATAAGGTGATTCTGCGTTTCTTCGGTAACTTGACCCGCGTCTTCTTTTTTCCTATTTTCTGTTTTAACTGATACAATTGATTCAAAAATTTCGGATTGGTAATCCCAAGCCTCTTGGTATTCGATTTCACCTAAATCCTCAAAAATTACAGTTTTGTTCACTCTCACTTACTGTTTGCTTAGTTGGTTTTTTAAGTTATCAATAACTTTAATTTCAATTGAGTCAACGTTATAAATATCAGCTAAATAAAGGGATATCCAATCTGTCATTAAGATAAAGTAGAAAATCTTTTCCACTTCTGTATTTCCTTTCGAGTATACATCAATACAGCAATTTGCTATTTCTGATATATTTTTTTTGGATAAATCCATTCTTAACTGGTTTCTTGGATTGTCATTAATATTCCTCAGAAAGATACAGGAAAAAGACTTATTTCCTCCTTGCCATCCCAAAAGTTCGTTATGGTTCATTTCAGGAATAATATTTGAAAAGGCAAGTGTTTTAGTGTTTTCGTTTAACTGTTGTTTAAACCTCGTACCAACTCCTTCAAAGCTGGCATCTGTGTATATTAAAATCGTGGTATTTTTAATTTTATCGGATATTTGTTTTGCTTCTTTTTTAATATTAGCTTCTTCTTTATTTAGAAGTACAATGGTATTGTTGATTTCAGCTTCAATATCTATATGAAAGAGTGAGTATTGTTTAAAAATAAACAGCAACTGAGTTAAAGAATAAGTCAGCATCGCTCTTGGAGGATTACCAGCAGGAACTAATATAATATCAATATTATTTTTTTCAGCAATTTTTTTGACTTCTCCACCAGAGGAAATACATATGATTTGACAATTTCTTTTTATAGCCTCGTTTAAAGCCGAAACTGTTTCCTCGGTATCGCCTGAATAGGAAGAGATTACAACTAACGTATTTAAGTTTGCAAAATGGGGTAAAGAGTATGAATTATGAGTTAATACAGGTTTTGTACATTTCGATTCGGCAATTTTAGAAATTATTTTTCCACCGATACCGGATCCGCCCAATCCACAAATAATAATATTTTGAATTTCATTTTTGGTTTTTCTATTAAAAAAGTTGATGCCAATTGCTTTAGCTTCGTCTAATTGATTTGTAAAGTTCGAAATGAATTGTATCATAGTTTTTGGTTTTAATTTTTGGCTTTTGTTGTAAGTTGTGATAGATTTACACGACACCAAAGTCGTTGCAAAGTTATGAGCAACGTGATGTAAAATTATAAAAAAAATACTTCAATCATACTTAATTTAACTTATATCTATTATGAAAACTTATTACAATCCGGACGACCTGAAGAAATTTTCTAAAATTGGTGAATTTCAACAACCACTGGCCGACAAATTTTTTTCCTACTACGGGGATGTTTTTAAAGAAGGTGCTCTCACCGAGAGAGAAAAATCGTTGATTGCACTGGCGGTTTCTCATGCAGTGCAGTGCCCGTATTGCATTGATGCGTACACTGTAGATACACTGGAAAAGGGATGTGATGAGGAGGAAATGATGGAAGCGGTTCATGTGGCGGCTGCTATTAGAGGTGGTGCCACCCTAGTTCACGGAGTACAAATGATGAATAAAACGAAAGAAGTTTCGATGTAATCGCATGAACTCATTAGTAAAACAAAACAATAAATTTTCTGATATTGAGTATCAGTTTCAGGTGCTAAGTGAGGGGGTAATAGGTCAATCGCTACCAAGTTTTTCAGAAAAACTAGAGGAAACAGGGTTGTACCCTTTAAAGCCAACTTCTGTAGAGGTATTTCAAATAAATATGGGCAAAATGTGTAACCAAGTATGTTCGCATTGCCACGTAGATGCTGCCCCTGATAGAAAGGAGATAATGACAAAGGAAACTTTAGAGTATTGTCTGAATGCGATTAAAGAATCGGGAATAAAAACCGTTGATTTAACCGGAGGCGCACCAGAAATGAATCCTCATTTTAGATGGTTTGTCGAGGAAGCTTATAAACTGGGTTGTAAAGTAATGGTTAGGTGTAATTTAACGATTATTGTAGCGAACAAAAAGTACCACGATTTACCGGATTTTTACAAAAAAAATGAAGTGGAAATAGTAAGTTCTCTTCCGCATTATAGTTCCAAGAAAACGGATGCTCAAAGAGGAGATGGTGTGTTTGATAAAAGTATTAGGGCTCTTCAAATGCTGAATAGCGTGGGCTACGGAATGGCTGATTCAGGATTAACGTTAAATTTGGTGTACAATCCCTCTGGTGCTTTCTTGCCGCCCAGCCAAGACGGACTGGAGAAACAATTCAAAAGAAAATTAAAAAAAGATTTCGATATTGAGTTTAATTCACTTTTTGCTATCACTAATATTCCTATCAGTCGATATCTGGAGTATTTGGTAGCCTCCCAAAATTATTTGGGTTACATGGAAAAATTGGTAAACTCATACAATCCTGAAGCGGCTAAAGGAGTAATGTGTAGAAATACGATTTCTATCGGTTGGGAGGGATACTTGTATGATTGTGATTTTAATCAGATGCTAGAAATGAAAGTAGCAGTGAGCAAAGAACGGCAGCATGTGAGCCAATTTGATGTCTCCCAGCTCCAGAAAAGGTCAATTCTTGTCAATGAACATTGTTTTGGATGTACAGCTGGAGCAGGTTCAAGTTGTGGAGGCGAAACGGTTTAATCTCGCGTATCGCAATCACAAGGTTCTGTGGTAAGCACCTTTGTATTTGGTAACAATGCCTTAATTCTATCTTGCTCGTCCAAAGACATTTCTATCATTCTTAAATCCAGTCTTTTGAGTTTGTTCAGAGTAGTTATTTCAGAAGAAATAGTCTCAACACTATTCCGATATAAGTCTAGGCTTTCCAAGTTTTTTAGTTGAGCAATGTCATTTGGGATGGAGGAAATATTATTGTTAGCGAGTTTCAACACACGCAATGCGCCTATTGAACAAATTTCTTGAGGAAACGAATGGAATCGATTCGATTTTAGAGCAATTTCCTCTAAAAAAATGAGCTCCTTTATTTCGGCAGGTAGAGTGTCTAATTTATTATGGCTCAAATCTAAAGTGACAAGGTTTTTGAGCGTAAGAATTTCTTTCGGAAAAGATTTGAATCGTTTTCGATTTAATTTCAAATGATATACTTCCTCCGGATTTTTTAATGCTTCGCTTAATGATTTGAACACCTTTGAGGGAGTTGAAGCAAATTCAAAGAAAAACACGGCAGATAGTCCGAGAATGAGGGCAACGAAAAATGTGAAATTCTTTATCTTCATAGACTAAATATAGGGATTTTTCTTTACCTCAAATGAGAAAACACAAAAGTTGTATGAAATGGCAAAATTAAAATTAGACTTACATGATATCTATAACAAAGGAGAGTTGATTACTCAAGAACTGGAATCCATTATAGACGAGGCAATCGAGAAAAAGATAAAGACCGTTGAGATAATTCCTGGCAAAGGTTCTGGGCAGTTGAAAAAAAAGGTAATTCGATTTTTGGAGCAAAAACACATAAAGAAAAAGTATCACCGAATAGATAAGGACAGTAAAAACTTTGGTAGACTCTTTGTTCACTTTAAATTTTAGTAATGGAATGTTAATTTTTAATGAAATTTTTAAATAAATCCTTATTTTTGATGAATAATCTAACAAATAAAAAATGAAAAAAATAGCTTTGGTATTGGTGGTAATGATGGCAGGACAGTACGCTATCTCTCAAAATAAATTTAGATTCGGACTCAAATTAGGACCAGCAGTAAATTGGATGAAACCCGACGATGTGAAGAAATTTGAAAACGATGGAGCGACAGTAGGATTCAACTGGGGATTGCAAGCAGAATATGCGCTGAGCGATAATTTTAGTTTTTATTCGGGGTTGGAATTAAATCAAGAAAGAGGTAAAATTAATTTTGCTCCTTCAGATAATTCCTCTTTAGTAGGATATTTCATGGATGATGAATATAATTTCAGTACTTTAAAAGAAGAGAACGGGATTTATTCGCCTGAGGATACCTCGGCTTATGGAATAAGGCTTTTGAATCGAACTTACAAAAGTACTTATGTCACACTTCCTATCGGAATGAAGATGAAAACAAACGAAATTGGTTACATGACTTATTTCGGTGAGTTTGGGTTGAACATTGCTTTCCGAACCGGAACAAAAATTACCGATGAGGTAGATTACATGGGAAATGTTGCGGCTAAAGCAAATTTATCCGACATTAGAGATGTAAACATAGACAAAGACATGCAGCCAGTGAGAATGCAACTAAGAGTGGGAGCGGGTGCAGAATACAAAATTTCAGAGGGAACCTCGGTGTTTGGAGCTATTCATTATAATTTAGGATTTACTAACTCAGTAAAAAAAGATTCTAAATTGATGCTGAACGAGAAAGATCCTGGAATATTCAAACCATTGAGTCAGAAATTTACGGCTCACGGAATTGCTGTTACAATTGGGGTATTGTTTTAAGAAAATAAAAAATTCAATAAGAATCAAACAGACACTCGCCAATCATTGAGCGGGTGTTTTTTTTAGAAATAAACTATGAAAACAAAAAAAGTAATCGAGTATATTGTGAATTGGCTGGAAGAATACTCCACAAAAGCGGGAATGAATGGTTTTGTTATCGGTATTTCTGGAGGAATAGATTCAGCTGTTACCTCTGCACTTTGTGCAATGACAGGAAAAAAACTAATTTGCCTTAATCTTCCCATTCACCAAGCACCTAACCAATTTGAAAGAAGCAATAAGCATATTGCATGGCTCAAAGAAAATTTTGAGGGAGTATCTTCCGAAGTTGTGGATTTAACGACAACTTTTGATCAAGTCTGCAAGGATTACCCAGTAGAAATACAGGACGAATTGACTATGGCAAATGTGAGAGCAAGAATCAGAATGACAACCTTGTATGCATTCGCTGGGCACCATAAATATTTGGTGGCAGGAACCGGCAATAAAGTGGAAGATTTTGGGGTAGGATTTTTTACTAAATACGGTGATGGAGGAGTAGATTTAAGTCCTATTGCAGATTTAATGAAGTCTCAAGTTTTTGAGATTGCAAAAGAGCTAGGTGTAGTCCAGGAAATTCGAAATGCTAAGCCAACTGATGGATTATGGGGAGACGACAGGTCAGACGAAGACCAAATAGGAGCCTCTTATCCAGAGCTTGAATGGGCCATGGAATTTGAGGGAGATGAAACCTTATTAACCAAAAGACAACAGGAAGTGTTAACGATTTTCAGAAAATTAAACAAAGTCAATCAACATAAAATGAATCCAATTCCTGTTTGTACTATCCCGAAGGATTTATTTAATTAATGTTAATTTGAAAAGAATTGTTTTTCAAAACAGATACAAAATCCTATATTTGATTTGGTTTTAACATTATGTCGGACAGTTTAGTAATCATACCCACTTACAACGAGAAAGAAAACATTGAGAAGATGATCCGCACGGTTCACTCGCTTCCCAAAGCTTTTCATGTGTTAATAGTAGATGATGGTTCGCCTGATGGTACTTCCGAGATCGTCAAAAATCTTCAGAGTGAGTTTCCAGAGTCACTGTATATTGAAGAACGAACCGGTAAACTTGGTTTAGGTACTGCTTACATTCATGGATTCAAATGGGGACTCAAAAATGGCTACGACTTTATTTTTGAGATGGATGCCGACTTTTCACACCCAGTAGATAAACTAACAGCTTTGTATGACGCCTGCGCAAAAGAGGAATATGATTTTAGTATCGGCTCGAGGTATGTAAAGGGTGGCGGAGTAAGTAATTGGGATAAATTCAGGTTGTTCTTGTCCTATTTTGCCTCTATTTATGTGCGAATGATCTTATGGGTACGAATCAAAGACACCACTGCTGGTTTCATGTGTTATTCTCGCAAAGTGTTGGAAACTATAGATTTAGATTCCATCAGGTTTATAGGATATGCCTTTCAGATAGAAATGAAGTATACGGCAACCATATTAGGCTTTAAGGGAAAAGAAGTTCCCATTACATTCAAAGACAGAGAACTCGGGAATTCTAAAATGGACACCTCCATTTTTAAAGAAGCAATTTTTGGTGTTTTCAAACTTAGGTTCAAGAAAATATCCAAAAAGAAATAAACTTTCCACAAGAATAGTATTTCCCCGTTTCAATGGTTATTTTTACTTCCAAAATAAAAATAGCGCATGTCCACAATTCTTATAAAGAATGGAACCCTAGTAAACGAAGGGCTAATCCAAAAAAAAGATATTCTAATAGTCAACGATAAAATAGAGCAGATTGCAGATTCTATTTCACACGATTCTGCTCGCGTAATTGATGCAGAAGGAAAATATGTGTTTCCTGGAGCCATAGATGATCAAGTACATTTTAGAGAACCTGGTTTGACCCACAAAGCAAACATTCGAACAGAATCAAGAGCGGCTGTGGCCGGTGGTATTACTTCTTTTATGGAGATGCCAAATACAGTGCCCAATGCACTTACTCAAGAACTCTTGGAGGACAAATATAAAATTGCAGCAGAGAGTTCATTGGCAAACTATTCTTTTTTTATGGGTGCTTCCAATGAAAACATTGAAGAAGTGCTAAAAACAGATCCAAAAACAGTCTGCGGAGTGAAAGTTTTTATGGGATCCTCTACCGGCAACATGCTGGTAGACAGCAAGGAAACTCTAACTCATATTTTTTCGCAGTGTAAAATGCTGATAGCCACTCACTGCGAAGATGAAGCCACCATAAGAAGAAATACAGCACTCTACAAAGAAAAATATGGAGACGACATCCCTATTGAGATGCACCCAATCATACGAAGTGAAGAAGCTTGTTACTTATCTTCATCTTTGGCGGTAGAATTAGCAAAGAAATATAATACGCGATTACACATATTACATATTTCTACAGCAAAGGAATTGAGCCTGTTCAGAAATGATATTCCTTTGGAAGAAAAACGCATTACTGCCGAGGCATGCATTCATCATTTGTGGTTCGAAGAGGAAGATTATAAAACCAAAGGAGCTAGAATAAAATGGAATCCTGCGGTGAAAAAAAAATCAGACAGAGATGCCATTTTGCAAGCCCTTAATAACAATGTGATTGATGTGGTAGCTACGGATCATGCTCCTCACACAACCCAAGAAAAAGATGGAGTGTATACCCAAGCCTCTTCGGGTGGTCCTTTGGTACAACAGGCTCTTAATGCACTGTTTGAACTTTATTACCAAGGAAAAATAGAACTGACCCACATTGCCCAAAAGTTTAGTCACGATGTTTCACGATGTTTTCAGATCGAAAAAAGAGGGTTTGTGAAAGAAGGGTATTTTGCCGATTTATTCATTGCTGATTTGAACCAATCCTATACAGTAGAAAAAGAGAATCTCCTGTATAAATGCGGTTGGTCCCCGTTTGAAGGTCAAGAATTTCACTCACGAATAGAGACGACTATCGTAAGCGGAAATATCGTGTGGCACGAAGGGAAAATTATTGAAGGCACTAATGGCCAAAGACTTTCGTTTGATAGACAATGAGATATATACTAATTACCACAGTTCTTCTCTTTTTTTGGCAGTGTAATCCAGAAAAAAATCCGATCGACAAACCAGAGGGCTTAATGTCGCAAAAGGAATTTGCGAACCTGCTGTACGACATGAATGTATTGGAAGGGAGTATCGCAAATTTTAACATGGACAGAGAATTAATGCGCGACACATCAGTAGCTCTATATCAAGGGGTTTTTCAGAAATATGGGATTACTTACGAAATTTACAAAGCCAACCAAGAGTATTATGTATTATCCAATACGATGAAAGAAGTGTCGGAAATAGCCCTGAATCGAATAGTGGAAGAGTCCAAACAATACGAGGATTTGGAGCCGGTAAAAGCCCTTTCTTTTATTCAGCTTACACAACTTTTCGATACAGATGGTTTGTCTGAATTTGTAAACAAAGACACCAATTACACGTTCCCAGAGAGGATGGATTCTTTGTTGAGGTTTTATAGAAAAAATCAAGATAAATTAGCCAACTTTGCAATCGATTCGTTGTCTTTTGAAACGAACATTATCAAACTCAAAAAAGGCAAGGATATATTCAGAGGTAATTCAGTGTTTTTTAACAATAAACGAAATGAATAAAGTATCGGTAATTGGAATCAAAACTTTTTCTCACCACGGTTGTTTAGAGGAAGAGGCCATTATTGGAAATGAATACATTGTAGATGTGGAGCTTACCACAGATTTTAAAGAATCTGCAGAAAAGGATGATTTATCCAAGACGATTGATTATGTGATAGTGAATAAAATAGTGGAGGAAGAAATGGCCATTCGTTCAAAACTTATAGAAACTGTGGGTTACAGAATTCTGAATCGATTGAAAAATGAGTCGTTCGAATTAGCTCATGCCAGAATTGAGATTAAGAAAATAAATCCACCGATTAATGGAAACGTCAACTATGTTTCTATCACAGTAGAAGAAGACTGTTAGTTATCTAATTTAAAGGCTAAATACTTTATTTTAAATCCTTTGTTTGCGAACAAAGTTTCGTAATGAGTCTTAATAGATAAGATTTCTTGAACCTCTTTTGAAAAAGAATCCCAATCTTTTTCATAAATGTTATTTGAGTTCGAGAGCAGTTGGTATCCGTGTTCTTCTATTTCTTCGAGCGTAGATTCATACAATAGCGTATTATCTGTTTTTAAATGAATAATCCCGTTTGGTTTTAATACTTTTTTGTAACGGTTTACGAACGTCCGAGAGGTGAGTCTTTTGTTGGGCTTTTTGGGTTGAGGATCAGAGAATGTACACCATATTTCGTCCACTTCATTTTCTTCAAAAAAATGCTCAACGAAATCGACTACATTTCGTAAAAAAGCAACATTGGTAAGCCCTTCATCATTGGCTTCTTTGGCTCCTTTCCAAATTCGTGCGCCCTTTATGTCGATGCCAATAAAGTTTTTGTTGGGATATTTTCTACCCATCCCTACAGAGTATTCGCCCTTTCCGCAACCTAGTTCTAGTACAATAGGATTTTCATTCTTGAACACTTCTTTGTTCCAATTCCCTTTTAAAGGATATGTTACGTCAATAAAATCACTCATAGAAGGTTCAAAAACCCTTTCCATGGATTTCATTTCGTTAAATTTCATGAGTTTGTTCTTCGCCATTTTCCTCTGTTTTCAGTCCAAAGTTATTGTTTTTTATAAGCTTTTCAATAAACTCACAAATTCTTTAGTTTTGCTTCGTGCTAAAGGAATTTCCTTTCCACTTTCCATTACTGCCATGTTTCCATCTATGGTGAGGTATTCTTTCAGGCAATTTAAATTTATTAAGTAGGATTTATGGGTTCTAAAGAAATGGGAGTCACTCAAGATGTTCACATAGCTTTTTAAGGTGCGAGTGTCGGTATATTTCGTTTTATTTTTAAAATATAGATCAGTGCAGTTGCCCTTTGCCTCTATATATTCTATCTCGCTGATGGAGACAATTTTTATTCCACGACTATGTGAAATTGTTAGTTTATCAGTAATTTTTGTACGAATACTTTGTGTAGCATTCATGATCGATTTCTGATAGTTCGATTTATTTTGTGGATGAGCTTCTAGTAAATTTATTCTCTCTTGTATTTTTTTTTCTACTTCAATAAGTTCATCAATATCAATGGGTTTCAACAAATAATGTACGGCATTGGTATTAAAAGCTTTCAAGGCATATTCTTTGAAGGCAGTTACAAAGACTACCAAAAAATCTGTGTGTTCAATCTCATCCAAGAGCGACAGGCCTTCCGTTCCAGAAGGCATGCAAATATCGAGGAAAATGACATTTGGAGAAAGCAAACGAATTTTGTGTTTGGCATCTTCCTTGTCTTGGGCTTTGCCAACCACTTCTATTTCTGGACAAAAACTGCTAATCATCATGGAGAGATTTTCTCGTGCTAGTTCCTCGTCATCTATTATCAGTGCTTTGATTGCCATAAGCGAAATGTCGTTTCTGTTTGGTACGGTTAAAAATAGAATAATTAAAGAAATGAGACAAAGGAAAGGTTGCTCAAAGCGAAGAAACGACCGTTAAATTTGTCTTTCGAGGCAGGAAAGGTGAAAAAATACCGAATAATAGATGAAACAGACCATTTAATAAACCTGCCTTTTTTCTAAGGTATTTTGTTGTTTCTTTATATCAAATCAACTTACACAGATAAAATTATTTACTATGCAACTTACAAAATTTAATCAATTAAAGCCACATTGGATTTTTATAGATACTGGAAACTAAAATACCTTTGGTTTCTTTTCTAGTTCGCTAGAATCGGACCTAAAACCTGCTATTGGGGAATAGCATTCATAATTTTCTTTTTTTTGTTTAGAGATCGGCTGCTCCTTGTGAGTGGCCGTTTTCATTGGGTTTTATTTTGTATTTAGTTGTCTTTTCCGGTAAGATTGAAATCTTTACAACGAGAATTATTCTTTGTGACTCGCGAATAACTATTCAACATTAAAATCTTCGAAATACCATAAAAAGTACCTTTCCAACTTCTACTTACCAGCTTCCGCCAGCACCTCCGCCAGAAAATCCACCACCCCCGAAACCACCAAATCCGCCACCACCAAATCCACCTCCGCGGCTCGAACCTCCTCCAAAACCAGATCCTCCAAGAAAAATCCATGGCCAAGCGCCATTTCCTCCTCGGTGTTTGCCGTTTCGGTCATAATTTTCCCAATCGTCACCGCCACCTTTTCCATATTTTTGGGCGAGGATAAAGAGAATCAGGATGATTCCAAAAAAAACAAAAATAATCCAACTTCCACCTTCTTTGGATTCTTTGTAATCTTGTTCAGATATTTCGCCCTCAGCAATCCTCATTAGCGTAGTTGTTCCGGCTTCAATTCCACCAGAGTAATTGTTTTGCTTGAAGAACGGAATTATTTCATAGTCAATAATTCTTCTGGTTCCCGCATCCGTAATGGCACCTTGTAATCCAGTTCCAACAGCAATAAAAATTTCGCCTTTTTCATTCGCAGTTTTCGGCTTTACCAAGAAAACAAGTCCATTGTCTTTGTCTGCCCTTCCTACTCCTAATTGATCTCCATATTCTATGGCGTATTGTGATTTGTCGTATCCGCATAAATCTGATACTACCACTACCACTAATACATTGGAACTTCGGGCGGTAAACGCAGATAATTTTTGTTGTAACAAGAGTTCTTCTGCTTCTGACAAAACATTGGCTTGGTCATAAACGAATGTCCCTGGAGTGTGATCTGGAAAGCAATCTGATTGTCCATAAATGGCTGCTACGGAGAAAAAAATGCTAAATAGTATGAGTTTGAATTTTGTCATTGATTTGTGGGAGAGTGAAGTAAAACCTCCTATTAGTTTATTTAATGTCCTGTAGAAATTTCATCGGATAGTTCATTCTGGTCATTCTGTTGGTAAGGAAAAAATGCTTTTAACTTTTCTCCGGCCTTTCTAATACCTGATTCTAGGCCAAGGGCTCTTTCTCCGTTCTTGAAGTGATGTAAAACCAAGTTTTTGGTTGAATCCCAAAAAGTTGCTTCCACTTGTTCGTTTATCCCCTTGTCTCCCAAAATTGCGAATTGTTTACTTTCAGTAGCTACATAGAATAATACACCATTTCGTAGGGCAGTTTTATGCATTTTTAATTGATGAAAAACTTCCTGTGCCCTTGCAAGCGTATCCTTGTTGCATACCGATTCGAGATGCACACGAATTTCCCCTGAGGTATTAAGCTCCGCAAGCCTTATTGCCTCGAGTATTCGTTTTTCTTCTTCCTGGTTCAAGAAGGAGAGGACGTCTATTTTTTTCTTACTCAAATCCCAAGTCTATTTCGTCCGCGTTTACATTTTCAGCCCCTTCGTTGGATTTAAATTCTTCTTTTTCATCGAATCCAAAGACCTTTGCGATTAGGTTTTTTGGGAATTTTTTTCTTCCAATATTGTAAGGAAGTATAGTTTCATTATAATCTCTTCTTGCTTTGGCAATTCTGTTTTCGATTCCTTCGTATTGCGCCTGAAAATCGCGAAATGCATCGGTAGCTTTCAATTCTGGATATCTTTCTACAGTAACCATTAATCTACTCAATGCTCCAGTTAATTGGCTCTGAGCTGCTTCAAATTTAGCCATGTTTTCTGGTGTCAAGTCATTTACATCTAAGTTGATGGAAGTGGCTTTACTTCTTGCCTCAATTACGTCTGTCAAGGTTTTTCTTTCAAAATTTGCTGCATTCTTTACAATTTTCGAGATTACTTGAACTTTATCTGCTCTAGACTGATATTCCGTTTCTACATTTGCCCAAGCTGTGCTAATTGGTTCCTCTAGTTTCACTAATCCGTTGTAAGACGAAATAACCCAAAGCACTATTACTCCCAATAAAAGCCATTTTCCATACTTTTTCATCAGGTTGCTACTTTTTACATTTTCTATTTTTTGATCTATGTCCATGTTATAAAATTAAGTTTCTTGAATATAACAGAAATTATTCATTTCTCTATCAAAAAAAATGAGCTACGGTAGGTAGCTCATTTTAGTGGTTTTTATTTTTATTTTATAATGTCTACGCTACGTTTTAAGAACTCTGTAAGTTTCTTTCCTGTGAGCATTCCTTTCGCCAATAAGGCTAAATCCGTAGCTTGTTCGATGAGTTGTTTTTTCTTCTTTTCGGTTTTTGTTTCCAATATTTTCGAAATCAATGGGTGATTGCTATTCACAACCAAATTGTACATTTCGGGCATTGTTCCCATAAATCCCATACCTCCGCCTAATGCTTGTTGTTCTTTCATTCTGCGCATAAATTCTGCTTCAGTAATTTGCATTGGGCTGTCAGTTTCGCTCAAACTTTGAAAATCTACCATGAATTTTTCTTTAGGCATCACAGATTCAATGATTGGTTTCAAAGCTTCCTCGTCTTCTTTTGAAAGCTTGCTAGGTACTTCTTCACCTTTATCGATAAGTTTTTCTAAAGTGTCAGCATCTATTCTAGCAAAAGAAACTTTTTCTAAAGACTGTTCTAATTTCGAAATTAAGTGTGGAGCAAGTGGACTATCCAAAAGCAGCACGTCATACCCTTTAGAAGTGGCATTTTCTATCAGGGCGTGGTGTTCCTCTGCATTATTCGTGTACAGATATACCACCTTGTCGTCTTTGTCTTTTTGTGTTTCTTTTACTTTTTCTCCGTATTCTTCCAAGGTAAAGAACTCATTCGCGGTATTTCTCAATAAAGCAAATTTCTTTGCTTTTTCCTCAAATTTATCGTCAGAAAGCATTCCGTATTCGATAAAAACGCTGATATCCTCCCATTTAGATTCAAAATCTTTTCTGTTCTCTTTGAACATAGAATTAAGCTTGTCTGCTACTTTTTTAGTGATGTAGGAAGAGATTTTCTTTACATTACTGTCGCTTTGTAGGTAAGATCTCGATACGTTCAAAGGAATATCAGGAGAATCAATTACACCGTGAAGTAACTGCATAAACTCAGGAACAATGTTTTCTACCGAGTCTGTGATAAACACTTGGTTGGAATATAATTGGATTTTGTTCTTTTGAATCTGAATGTCTTTCTTCAATTTCGGGAAATACAAGATTCCTGTTAAATTAAACGGGTAATCTACATTAAGGTGAATGTTGAACAAAGGTTTTTCTGACATTGGATATAATTCTTGGTAGAAATTATCGTAGTCTTCCGCCTTTAATTCCGCTGGTGCTTTTGCCCACATTGGAGCAGTGTTATTAATGATGTTTGGTACTTCAACCGACTCTTTTTTTAATTTTCCATCTTCGTCTTTCTCTCCCGATGGACTATCAATTTGGGTGGTCTTTGTACCAAATTTGATATCTATAGGCAAGAATTTGCAGTATTTGTTCAAAATAGTACTAATTCGAGCTTCTTCCAGAAACTCAGTTGAATCGTCTGCTATATGCATCACGATATCTGTCCCTCGTGTTTCTTTATCTATCTCTTCTAACTTGTATTCTGGCGTTCCATCCGAAGTCCACTTTACTGCTTTCGACCCTTCTTTGAACGAAAGAGTTTTTATTTCTACCTGACTCGACACCATGAACGAAGAGTAAAATCCGAGTCCAAAATGACCAATCATGGCCGCTGCCCCTTCAGTATCTTTGTACTTTTGAACAAATTCTTCGGCACCTGAAAATGCGATTTGATTGATGTATTTATCCACTTCTTCTCCTGTCATTCCGATTCCATTATCCCTTACGGTAATGGTTTTTGCTTCTTTGTCAAGAATTACTTCTACTTGTAATTCTCCCACTTCTCCTTTGAATTCTCCTAGGGAGGAGAGAGTCTTTAATTTTTGCGAGGCATCCACTGCATTGGATACTAATTCTCTTAAAAATATTTCCGTATCGGAGTATAAAAACTTCTTAATGATGGGAAATATGTTTTCCGTTTGTACATTAATTTTTCCTGTTGCCATAATTCTAATTTGTTTTTGTTTACTCATTCCAAATTCAATACCATTGCACAAAAAGTGTCATCTTTTACTTAATAAGACAGAATATGCTTGTTTCTGGTGACAAAAAGACAGAATTTTTTACCTCCATACAGCATGGAGCATATGGGGTATCAGTATCCAAATATTTAACTCCTTTTTAGGATATACAAGGAATGGTTACTTTGAGTAATACGGATTATATTAATAGTGTAAATTCTTTTGAATCTCGTTTTATTGATTTCAATGTGATGGCAAAGTTCAAAATAAACAATGGAAAGTGGCTAAAAGAGACAAGCTGGTTTCAGCCTTATTTGTTTATTGGGTTAGGAGCTGGTATCTCCTAGGTGCATCACTACATGAAGAATTCTTCGAATTTCGGTAGATGTAAATGCTGGTTATCCCGAGATTAAGGAAGAAACCAAAAAAGTCATGACCAAAGCCATGAACGGATTGTTTTTTAATTCTGGTTCTGCTGAAATTCAGCGAAAATCACGAGCGTTACTTGATAATGTGGCAAAAATTATTAATGTGAATCCAAGCTGCAAGTTCGAGATATAGGGTCACACCGATAATAGTGTTAATGAAGCTAAGAACTTGTAGCTATCAAAAGATAGAGTAGCTGCTGCAACGGATTATTTAATCAAAAAAGGAGGCAGAGTCTACTAGACTATGTATTGAGGGATTTGGAGTTACACAACCCAGAGCTGATAACAAAATTGCTGCAGGAAGAAAACTCAACAGAATAGTTGAATATACAATTCATTTTTAATTTAATGAGAATTCTTCTTTATAATTTCTATTTTTATCCTGATAACTCATTTGAGTTATCAGGATTTTTTAATTTAACTTTATGGCAGCACTTTCAAAGATTCTCGATAAACTAAATTATGTTAGATTGGTGGCTATCTTTAGTCTCGCTCTTTTCGCGGTGAACGGTTTTTTTTCCATTATTTTTTACCTATTGGATATTGATTTAATGGCGAACACGGAGTTTGATAATTTTTCTACTATCGAGTTATTTTTCTTTGCCGTATTCTTTGCTCCCATTGTTGAGTCACTCATTTATCAATTTGGAATTATCGAAAGTGGATTATGGATAAGAGAAAAACTCAAAGCATCCTCAATTCACTGGTTCATTCCCGGATTGCTATCAGCGATTTTGTTTGGAATTTCTCACACGTACAATTGGAGTTATGTATTTATAACTCTAGCCATCGGAATCCTATTGTCAGCGGTGTATTACTATACAAGAAAAAGATTTGGTTCAACGTTGGCATTAGTTATGTGTATCATTACTCATGGGGTAAATAATATAGGTGCTTTTATAGGACAAATTCTTTCGTAAATTTACGTGAAATATGACTAAAAGAGCTGGGCGTAAAGTAAGCGAAGTAGAAGGTGTGGGAGAAGTTGTCTTTGTAAAAAGTAACCGAGCTAAATACGCTCGTATAACCCTTAAGGCGGATGGAGTCGTTAAGGTGACTGTGCCCACCTTGATGCCTTATTTTCGTGCTCAACAATTTGTAGAGGAAAAAATAGACTGGATTCACTCTCACCGACTGAAACTGAAAGGGAATGCGGGTGTGCAAACAGTATTTGATGAAAAAACGCAATTTTCTACCCAGAGCCATTCCCTTGAAATTTATCGAGTCGATTCTCTAGAACTGAAATCAAAAATTTCATCTCATAGAATTCAAATAATTGTTCCCAAACATTTCGATATTTATAAAAAAGAAATCCAGGAGTTCATTCAGTCAGTCATAATCGAGACTTGGCGAAAGGAAGCTAAACTTATTTTGCCAGTTCGAACTGCTGAGCTTGCCAAACAAGTTGGATTAGAGTTTCAATCCGTTACGATAAGAAATTCCACTTCCAGATGGGGAAGTTGCTCGTTTCACAACAAAATTAACTTGTCTCTTCATTTAATGAAATTGCCTGACGAATTACGAGACTATGTGATATTTCATGAATTGGCTCATACGGTTCACAAGCATCATCAGCCTGCTTTTTGGCAGTTTTTGGATACACTCACCGAAGGAAAGGCCAAGCAATTGGATAAACAGTTAAAAAAGTATAGTACACACTCCTTTTAGTTATCCTCAAATGGATCTAGTACGTCCTCTAATACCAAGTTATAGGATTGAGAAAATACTTCTTGCGCTTGGATGAAATTGTCTTCAGCAATTCCAATTAGGCTATCAGCTACATACGCAATCTCCTCCGTTTCGTTGTATTGGTCATCGGTTTGTTCTTCGAGCGGGAGCAACAAAAAATTAGCCATCGTAGTATATTCATTTTCTATTCCCGATTTGTACGCATTGAATACCGAGAGTAACTTGTTTTTAAAATCTTCAGACTTACCAAAACCTCCAATTTCTTTTACTTCCAAAATTCCTTTATCAATAGATGTCAAGACCTCCTTTCTTTTGTCATGTACCATATTATAATTTAAGGAATCTACAAGGGTAATTAAGTCAATAAATTCATTGACCTTGTCTGCTACTTTTTCTTGTACATCCACCAGAGAGTTGTTGTAATCAATGGCTTTGTTTTGTTCGATTACCGTGCACGACATCATAAACGACACTGCGATAAAAATAAATAGGTGTTTCATAAGGGCTTATTTGTTTACAATTTCTCCAGAGGTTTCTAAATCCCATGTTCCTTCAGAGATGGATTTTCCATTTTTGAAATAGAAGTTCCCTGCTTTCGTTTTTTTATGAATATAGTCATCACCTTTGTTGCCCACCACAACAACTCTTCTTGTTGTAATCGAGGTAATTTCGCCATATTCATTCTTTTTTTGATATACTTTTTGAGTGACTCCTTGAGGGAAAATTAGAGCTAACTGGTCTTTGTTCGTGGCCGATTTGAGAATTGATTTTTCATCGTTTATTTTTTCAATTTCCTTGCTCGTAGAGATAGATTTTTTTTGATTTAATGCCCCTGCTTCTTTTTCGGCTTGGGCTTTTCTTTCCATAAATTTTTTGAGTTCGGCAGCTTTATCTTCTGCACCGTCATTCAGTTTTTTTGATTCTTTTGCCTGTAAGTCGGTTAATTTTTCAAATTCTTGGCTCGTAGCCAATACTTTTTCTTGATTTTCTTCCTTTTCTTTTTCTTTCACCTCTGCTAGTTCGTCTTTGTAGGCCAGAAATTCAGCTGAATTCTTCTCCACTTTTTTTTGCGATTCTTTTTCAGCCTCTCTTTTTATTTCTTCTACTTTTTCAAAAGAACTTGTTACCGACCTTTGGCTCAGTATCTCTTTTTCTTGAGTTTCTTTCGCTAGTTTCTGTTTTTCTTCTTCGTATTGTTGATAAGCAGCCGTACTCTCCAATACGTCTTGATTTTCGTTGTAGGTGTTTTCAATTCGCTTTTCTTCCAATACGACCAATTCTTCCATGTTCATTTCTATACGTTCTTCAAATTCACCTTCGGCCTCTTTCTTTTCAATTGTTTTTTTGTCGATATAATCTTCGTATATATGTTGGTTCTCGCGAATATTGCTTTCACTTTTTTCCTGTTTTTGTCTAATTAGTTCATTGGTTTTTTCTAAATAGTCAATTTCTGCTTTTAGGCTCATCTTTTCTTTTTCCGAAAGTTGTTCCCTTCGAGTGAGTATTTGTTCTTTTAGAATAGCGAGAGAGGCTTCTCTTTGACGATATTTTGCGCCATTAAGTTCATATTCATCCCCAATTTTAGTTTTTAATTCCTCCGTAAGAACATAAGTTTCATAGGTTTCTTGGGTATTTTGAACTCCTTGTATTTTTGCTAATTCAGATTCTGAATCTTGGTATTTGTTATAGTCAGAGATAGTTGTTTCATTTCTTTTTCTGAGTTTGGTCTGCTCTCTGTCAATAGCCTCTTTTAGTTTTTCAAATTCGTTTGATGTATTCAGTATATCTTGTTGGTCGTCAGTAATAGTTTCTTTTTGTTGAGAGGCGTAGGCATCCAAGAAGAGTTTCACCGAGGTGATGTTTCCGTTTCGGGCATAATCATTTACTCCAAGTTCATTGCTTATTTTGTCTTTCAAAGATTCAAATTCACCATACGTCAGTTGAGCCATAGCTATATCTTTGTCGCCTTGTCTTTTGTATACCACATTCATAGAATCAATATACTCGACTAAGTCCATGTATTCCCTCAGATCTGAATTGTCTTCAATTTTAGTAAGTAAAAAGCTGCCATCTTTGCCAGTCATATCCACCTCGGTTCCGTAGAGTTCAGCATCTATGTTAAAATAATCATCCGTTGAGGTAATGGCATTCCTTTCATCCTCACTCATGTTAGCGAGGATTTCGTTTATCGCCTCAATTCGTCCTTTAGGATAGGTTTCGTTTGGTCGTAAAGACAAGGCAGAATTATACGTGTTCTTTGCTCCTTTGTAATCTTTGTTTTCAAATTGGTCGTCTGCCTTTTTAATAAGGGCATTATATTGTTGCTGTTTTTCAGCTTCTCTTTTTTTCTCTGCTTCTCTTTTTTCTGCCTCTGCAGCTTCCTTTTTTGCCCTTTCAGCGGCAAGTAATTCTTGTTCTTTTACTTGTCTTTCTGCTTCTAGTGCTTTTCTTTTGGCTTCCTCTGCTTTTTGTCTTGCTAATTCCTCTTGTTTTCGCTTTTCTTGCTCAGCAGCAAGTTGAGCTTTTGCCTCTTCTGCTTTTCTTGCCAGTTCTTCCGCTTGTTTGGCTTTTTCGGCCTCTCTCGCAGCTTTTTCTGCTTCTAATCTGGCTTTTTCTGCTGCTTCTTTTTCAGCTTGTTCTTTCGCTAGCCTTGCTTTTTCTTGCTCCTGCTTCGCTTTTTCTTCAGCCAGTCTTTTGCGCTCTTCCTCTTCTTGTTGGGCTTTTTCAGCAGCAGCTTTGGCTGCGGCTTCTGCTTCTCTTGCTTTTCTTTCTTTAGCCTCTCTTTCTGCTCGTTCTTGAGCATCTCTTAGTTTGGCTTGTTTCTCAGCTTCCAAGGCCGCTTGTTTGGCTTTTTCTGCCTCTAAAGCAGCTTTGGCAGCCTCTTCTTTTTCTTTTGCTAATTGAGCCAGCCTTTGTTTTTCTTCCTCTAGTTTTCTTGCCGCTTCTTCTTCTAGCTCTTTTTTTCTCCGTGCTTCTGCCTCTGCTTTTTCTTTGGCAATCCTTTCTGCCTCTTTTTCTTTTGCCAACTGAGCTAGTCTTTCTGCTTCAGCTTTTGCTTTTGCTTCCGCTTCTTTGGCAGCCTTTTCTGCAGCAAGTCGCTTTGCTTCTTCGGCTTCCTTCGCAGCTTTTTCAGCGGCTTCTTTTTCAGCTTTTTCTTTCGCTAATTTGGCCTTATTGGCTGCCTCTTCCTCGGCTTTTTTCTTGGCCGCTAATTCTTCTCTTAAGCGGATCCCCTCATTCGCTTTTTCAATACCTACTTGCGGTTCAGCGGAAGTTGGTTTCAAATTTTTGGCTTCTGAAAAAGAGGTAATCGATTCTTCAAATTTACTCTCTGCAAGAAGAGAATTTCCTTTTGCCATAGCCGAAGCATAATCTTCTTCAAGTTGTTTTAAAGTGGCGAATGCTTTCTTAGCTTCTTCTATTTTTTGTTTTGGAAGGGGTTCACTTGGTTTTAATGTCAAAGCCTTTTCAAAGCTCTCAATGGCTACCTCAAAGTCTTTGCTTGTTAGTAATTCTTCTCCCTTTTTCATAGAGTTGTTGTATTCCTCTTCTAGTTTTTTTGCCTCT
Source organism: Flavobacteriales bacterium (assembly GCA_965658995.1). Lineage (GTDB taxonomy): Bacteria > Bacteroidota > Bacteroidia > Flavobacteriales_D > CAJJDF01 > CAJJDF01. The sequence continues at coordinate 80,891 of CBFHVI010000008.1, forward strand.
GCAATAGCTTGTTCTACTTGTGAAATTAACTCTTGTGGCTTTTTTTCTTCTGGTTTTGTTTTTTGCGCCTCTCTAAATTTACTGAGCGCAGTGGTGTATTCTTTCTTTCCGAAAGCTTCTGTTCCTTCTTTTATTTGTTGAGTGTAACGATTCTCAATTTCTTTTAATCGGGCAATTTCCTTTTGCGCAAATAGGATTTTGTCTTTTGGTAGTTGTGCTTTAGGTTTAAGTCGTACTGCTTCTTCAAACTCTTTTATGGCTTCTGGGTATTTCAGACCTGTTAAGAGAGTTTCTCCCTTTTCAATTCGAGCTTGGTAATCATTTTCCAGTTGCTCGAGCCTTGCTATTTCTTTCCTAGCTTTATCTATTTGCGTTTGCGGAAGTTTTTCCTCTTTCTTTAGCACTAGGGCAGCTTCGTATTTGAGGATACTTTCCTTAAATTTAGCTTGTGAGAATAATTCATCTGCCTCTGTCATAGCGGCAGCATACTCTTCATTTAGTTTTTTTCGCTCAGCGATTTTTTGGTTTGCTTTTTCAATCTGACTCTTAGGTTTAGTTTCAGAGGGCTTGATAGCAAGAGCTTTGTTATAGTCAGAAATAGCTTCTTCAAACTTTTCTTTCCCGTAGAGTTGATCTGCTTGAGAAATTAGCTTATCATACGCTTCGTTGTCTTTTTTTATTTGTTCAAGAATGTTATTTATTTCAGATATTTTTTCTTTCGGTAATTGCTCGGAAGGTAGGAGGGAAGAGGCTTTTTCATAAGAGGATTTTGCCTTTTCATATTCTTTTGCCATCAACAAACCGTTTGCGGTTATAATCGTTTGGTCGTATTCAGCTTTATTTTTAGCTATATCCTCCAATAACTTATCAATTTCTTTTATTCTTTTTGTGGGATCTTTCTCCTTTGGCTTTATTTTCTGGGCCTCGGCAAAGAGTGTTTTGGCTTCGTCATAGCTTTCTGAACTTACTTTGATTTCTGCGCGTTTCATAAGTTCAACATACTGCTTATCAGATTTTTCGTTCTCTAAGTTTTCAATTTTTTTGTTCAGCTCCTCCAGTCGCTCTTTTGGTTTTTTATTTTTTGGTAAAACTCTTTGAGCAGCCTCGTATTTTTCCTTGGCATTTTCAAACTTTAGCAAATTAACAAGATCGTCTCCTTCCGCAATTAATTTGTCCATTTTTGCCAAAAGTTCTTTTTCTTTTAAAATGTCTTTGTAAGCGAATTCAGCATCCACTAATTTTTCAGTGAGCTCTTCATCATCTTTTAGTTCCAATGCCGCCTTCCAATCTTCTATTGCTTTTCCGTATTCTTTTTTAGCGAGGGATTGTTCTCCGGACTTTTTAAGTTGTTGAAACTTTTTTTCTTTATCCTTTTCGTCTCCCTCTAGTTTTTTGAAGTAGTCCTTTATTTCATCCTTCCTTTGATCTATGTATTTAAAGTCTTCCGAAAGCTGACCAGTATTAGGATCTATTCTAAATCTTTCGATAGGTGTGTTCTCGACCACCCCATAATTAACACCATCTTTTTTGATGAGTAGTTCAACTTTTATAGGAATTTTTATTTCCAAAGGAACATCTTCTTCATGGTAACCATCTTTGCTGTTTATTTCAATCGTATTGGTGGTTAATCTATTTTTAGAAATCACAATAGAATAGACATACCCATAGTAATCCATGTAAGAATCAAATTCACCGCTGGCATCGGTTGTCGCACTATACACTTCTTTACCGTTTCGTAGTATTTTGACTAAAGCACCAGAAATAGACTTTCCATTCTCATCTCTTATTTTTCCTGCAAAAATCATAGAGGGGTCATCTTGAGAAAAGGAAATTGTAACACCCACCAATAGACATAGAGTGAGGAGAATTCTCAAAGTCGGTTTGATATTTAGGGTGTTTTGGGTCATAGAGTGTAATCTTGTTTTTTGGCAGAGTGTTTTAGATTCAGCTTTGGAAGGATAAAAATACAAATTTTACCGAGTTATTGAGGTTTTAGTCTCTTCGATTTAGAGCAAAAAAAACACCTCCTACTTCCGTAAGAGGTGTTTTAAATTTTATATTGTTTAAGGTTGTATTATTTCTGAATCAATAGTTTTTTCGTGATGTACATATTATCAGAAGAAACTCTAACTAGGTATAATCCTTTACTAAAGTTATTTACATCCATGATAATTTGTTCTTTAGCATTTTCGATTGATTTGGATGCTACAACCTGCCCAATTGAATTTAAGATTTCAAGAGTTAAGTTATTGCTATTCAATTTATCAAATATTTCGATTGTAACGAAGTTATTTGCTGGGTTAGGGAACAAGTTAACATTTAAGTCACTTGTCAGTTCATCTAATCCAGTACAATCATTAAACGTAATGTTCACTGTATCTCTTGCAGTACAGGCAGATGAGGCTTGTGTTACTGTAAGTACGTAATCTACGCTTCCTGAACCAACAGTTGCACCTGTTACATTAAGAATGTTTGTGGTACCTCCTGTTGACCAGTTGTAAGAGTCATAAGCATTTGAAGCAAAGATAGTAACACCTCCATCTAAACAAGAGATGACATCGTTTCCTAGGTTTAATGCTGGTGACACAGTTCTTGTTGTAATTATATGAGTTGTAATAGTATCACATCCTGTAGAAGACCCTCCGGAAACAGTATCGTTGAATGTTGTTGCAGAAAAATACCAGTTTCCAAGTACCTGAACACTATCACCAATACAGAAGTTGTAAGATGCTGTTCCTGTGGCTACAGGGTAGAATGACAATACAGTGTTTACTGTACTATCACAACCTTTAGAAGTTAAGAATACATTTGTGTACGTTCCAGCAGTGTTATAGAGTGATGGACCTACTCTGTATGAGGCACCAGGACATATTGTTACTATATCGGTTTGAGTTGTGGAATAATTAACCGTTAAGTTAATTGTTAATGCACTATCACAACCTAACGCATTTGGTATTGTATCAAAATAAGTTCCTGTTGTGGTAAATACTTTTCCACTTGGAGATGTATAGGTGTCACAAACTGTAATGGTCATAGTTTTGTAAGAAATATAATTGACAGTTAAGTTGAATGTTATTATACTATCACATCCAATTACATTAGGAATGGTATCTAGGTATGATCCAGAAGTATTCCATACTTTTCCTGATGGACTCACAAAGCTATCACAAACTGTTGTTGTAATGGTGTCAAAAGACTTGTAATTGATTGTTAGGTCTAAGGTGAATATACTATCACAACTTCCATTGTTTACAGTGTCTCTATCCATTGTGGAAGCTGTATATGTTCTTCCCCTCCAAGTATATGTGTCACACGAAGTCACTACCGATGGTAATACAATTTCAGAAGTAGTTGTTATATTGAAAGTCATTAAACTATCACATCCAAGTGAGTTTGTAATCGTATCCAAATATGTTCCGGTGGTAGTCCACACTTTTCCACTTGGACTTGTGTAGTCTCCACAATAAGTGAAAGTAAATTCAGCGTTAGTCGTATCAATACTGATGTCGTAAGTTCTAAAGATACTGTCATAAACTACAGGTCCAGTTGCTACTAATGTATCATAAAATCTACCAGTAGAGCTAAAGAATTTTGTGCTAAATGCAGATTGTACAGAGTCACATGCATTTGCAACAATTGTATCATATGTTTGGTTCAATACAGTAATGAATGCAGTGTCTTTGTATGTTCCACACGGTGTTACGAAAGAGGCTTCATAAGCATAAGTTCCGTTTGCTGTGTATGATCCAACAACGATTTCTGGTGTCGTATCAACCAAGGTAGAGGTATTAAGTAAAGTCCATGTTAATCCTGAAACACTAGATGGAGCAGGTATTGTAACACCTGGATTCACAGAGTTTGGATTTTGTCTGTTTGTCGAAGAAGAAACTACCCAGTTAGTACCACTATTCACATCAGCTCCAAGTAATCTTTGTCCTGAAGTTCCACCCCCACCGGAAAGAGAAGAAGACCAGTCAGATGCAGATACACCTGCAGCCGCAGGGAATGTAAATCCATTGTATCCATGAGCGTCAACAATATTTCCAGAAGGATCTTTCAAAATTCTTCCTGCTTGAGTGCTTGAACTGTAGGTTCTGGTAGATCCTCCTCGTCCATCATAAATAAAATTAGCTGGTTGAGAAGCAGTAGCGCTTTGACCAAGCATTATGATTGCAGTTCCATTTGAGTTCAATATAGTTCCTGAAGGAAATGTTACAGAACCGTTTAGAGAGGATGTTCCCCATTGCTCTAGTGTGTATCCTCCTAAATCGGAATTTGGCACTCCAGTTATCTCTAAATAATCATCTGCCGTTAAATAGCTAGGCCATGATAATGGTGCCCCAGTTGTTGTTTTGAAATGACACACTTCCGTAATAAAGAATGCACCTCCCGGATAAAATGGTGATTGTGTTGATATTTTTACAGAGTCAGAATAACTGTAAATTGTATCGTAAGTGGGGTTTACTGCAATAATTGGTTTTACCTCTGATGCGTCTATTAAATTCAATGTATCATTGATATCTAGAATATTAAATAGAGCAAAATTAATGTAAGCATTTAGTGAATATTTCCCTGGAACAGACATGTCAACGTTAGTGTATGTTAAGTCTATCGTTTGGTTAACTGCAATGGTATCTGTGTTTAATACAATTGAATCTATTGTGTTAACGGGACCAGTAATATTTAAATAGATTGTAACTGGATTGATTGAAAAATCAACTGTTGATCCAAATAAGTTTCTAATAGAAACAAATGCGGTATCATTTGTTCCATAGCAATCATCTACCTGCGCTAATCCTCCATTAATCAACGTTAAATCACCTCCCGATGGAATAAATTCAACCGCTCCTAAATCAGGAGTAGAAGTTCGAGTATTTCCATCTATATCAGTAGTAACTGAAGCTAAAGGTGTTGCCAAATTATCAATTAGGTTTGAGTAAGGCGTGTATCCTGGTGAAATAATTATTGGGTTGGCATTTACGTTTCCTGTCATTCCAGTTGCAGTATTCCATGCTGCCAATGTAGCGATATTAGTACCGTAGTACCCCAAATTATTAGTTCCAGCGGTTGCAACATTTCTAAATAAGTTATTACTTCCAGAAAGGGTAGTAAAACTTGGCATGTAAATGGCATGTTTAGTTCCTGTACCATTTCCATAAATATTAAAGATGTTGTTGGTAATATTTACGTTTTCAATGTATGAGGTAGATGTACTTGAGGTTGTAATCCCTCTTCGGGTACCACTAGAACCATTGGTGTTTATATCGACTGTGTTGTGCCAAATGTTGATATTTTTATTCTTTCCGGTAGTAGAAGAATAGGAGTATAAATAGATTCCATAATACGAACCTGTTGTTGGATTATTGTAAATAGCATTATTGACAATCTCACTTTCGTTTCCTACTGTGTTTGGCGAATATCCTAAATAAATTGGGTAGCAGGAATAGCTTCCTGATCCCGCATCATGAATTTTATTATTCCATATTCTTACTTTGGTCGAATAGTAAGCGTGAACTCCATAGAAGGTTGAAATAGTAGATCTAGTTGGTCTCGAAATATCGTTATTCGAAATTATTAAATCATCTTGATAGTAATTATAAATGGAATAAGTGTATGCGTCTTGTATCGTGTTATTTGTAATTTTGTTTCCTGTTGTCCGTACAGTACTCGATACCCCATTTAATCTAATACCATAATATGCACCTATGATTGTGTTGCTATCTATCGTTATATTGTTCGCGTTGTTTCCATAGGATGATGGAGAAGTTATTGAATTAGAAGCCGCTATACCACAAGATAATGAAGTCGTGTAACCTGTACCAACATTAATTGTGTTATTTTTTATTGTAATACTGTCACATCCATTTCTCATCATAATACCAAACATAGATGTATTTGGGGTTTCATTTATAAAGTTGAAATTTTCAACTGTAAAATGAGTAATTCCATCAAAGGTTAAAAATGATGTATTACCACCTCTATTAACAGTCACACCATTTCCATTCATCGTGACAGAGTTAGTAGAAGAAAGACCATTTATACCCGAAATATCAACTCCCATTACGTATGGTCCAGAACCAGCAGCGACATTCAAAACTGTAGGTCCTCCAATACCACAATCATATAAATCTTGAAACCAATCAGCCATTGTGATATAGTTTGTTATAGTAGCTGGTGCAGAGGGATCTAATGTGTAGGTTCCGCTCAAGGTAGATAAGCAACCTGTTCTTATATTTAAAGGTCCAAAATAGATACTCGTGTCTCCCGCACTACATATACCTCTAAAGTATACGTGATAATCTGTTTTAGGTGTAAGGCCTGTTAAAGTGGCTGTGTCATTCGTTGAAGTCATTGAAGTACCCGAACCTGGAGTGAACCCCACAGAGCCATATTCAAGAATCCAAGATACATCCGCTGAACCAGGAGTCCAGGTGATATCATAGGTTGTACCTGTTTGATTAAATGCAGATAAATTGTTTCCTACAGGACAAGTTGGAGGCGTATATTCATCTGCTCCAATATCAGGTGTAGTTAAATTTCTTGTGTCCCCATCAATATCTGTTGTGATTCCAGAAATAGCTACACCAGCATTATTCGCTAGCGTTCCCTGTACATGAAGATTCGTTGGACTTATGAAAAGTGGATCTCCATAAACACTACTGGTTTCAGCTGAGGAGGCCGTTTGATAAGCAGCAAGCGTTGCACGAGCAGAACCGTGATAAAAAGGTGTTGCGCTATTTGAAAAATAAAGGTTGTTATCTATTGTATTAATTGAGGCTCCAGCATTATTGAAATAAGCAGCATATTTTGAATTGTCCGTGTTAACGAATATGTTGTTTTGTATATTTAGTGGCCCATAAGAGGATGAACCGTAAATTTGGAGGGCAGCAGATTGATAACCGTAGTACGTACTTGTCGCTATTCCACTATTTCTAACATGAACTGTATTATTGAATACATTTGTGTATTTACAGTTGTACATTTGGATTCCGAACTTCCCAACGTATAAACTTGTTGGAGTTCTGTCAGTAGTGGTAATCATGTTGTTCGCGATCAACGTTGGATTCAATGCACTCCCATTAGCGTAATATGGTCTTAAACCCATCTCAGTAGAAGTAGCATCCATATCTATTTTGTTATTTGTAATTTGATTAGAATAACCTCTAAAATAGATTCCATACCCACCTGATGCTGCATTCCTCAATTGAGTAATTATGTTGTTATGAATGATTGCATTTTTTTGATAATATGCATATATCCCATAATAGTAAAAATCTGCAAAAGTATTGTTAGTTATTACCCAACCATTTTCATTTGCAGAAGAAGAAGAACCACCTCCGTATGCATATATAGAATAATATCCATTGGTAAGGGTGTTATTGTCAATAGTTATGAATTCTGATTTATTACTTGTTCCTGATTCATTGTATATGTTTGAAAAAGCTGAAGAAGTTCCAACTTTGGTGGTAATCGAACAATTTTGAATTGTAATATTGTTATTACTACCGTCAAAGTAAATTACTCTTCCGTAACCGGTATTTATAATATTGAGATTTTTAAAAGTAGTATAACTCGCTCCAAGAAATCTAATTGTACCTCTCGTACTCGTAGATGAGCTATTATCAAGTGTGGCTCCAGAGGATCCACCATCAAAAGTGATGTTGTTAGAAGCAGAAACACCAGTTATTGAGCCAATTAAAACTTCTCCTGAATAGAAACCAGAGGCAATATTAAATGTAACCGCGCCAGAGACTCCAGAGGTGTTTAATGCGGATATAGCATCTCCGAAAGAGTTATAATTAGTTCCTGATGTTGGTAAACTTCCATCAATTGTATAGGTACCTGAAAGCTGAGATATTCCACTAAGGCTAAGTAAAATACTGAACAAGATAAAAACGTAATTTTTCTTCATTTTAAGTAAGTTTAATTTTATAGACGCTAAATATAGTTATTATTTAGTGTAATTTCCTAGAAAAGGAATAATTTTTCACAAATTACTTAAACAAAAGCGATTCGATTTCGTGGTAGTGGAATTTTCTCACTTTGAATCAAAAAAAGGAAGATAGAATAAATGCTTACTTTATATTTTTGTATTCTTTGATTCTTTCGTAAGCATCTTGAACTTTTTGGAATTTTTCTTTTGCTCCTTTT
>CBFHVI010000009.1:0-60864 GCA_965658995.1 Flavobacteriales bacterium
CTTTTACTGCATCAAAGGCATCTATTCTTGCTTTTTGTTTGGTTCCTCTTGCTTTTGGTTGTCTTCTGAGCCATTCTAGCTCTTTCTTCATCAGATTTTTTGCCTTGTCAATAGTTACTTGATCGTTGGCAAATCTTTCGGCTCTTTTTTTCAAGTAATAGGAATAGTTTCCTTTGTATTTGTAACACGCACCTCCATCAAGTTCAATGATATCTGAACAAATACTCTCTAAAAAATACCTGTCGTGAGTTACCATAAACAAGGTTAAGTTTTTTTGAGATAAATATTCTTCGAGCCACTCAATCATATCTAAATCAAGGTGGTTTGTGGGTTCATCCAGAATAAGCACATCTGGCTCATTCAGCAATACTTTGGCAAGAGCCAGTCTTTTGTGTTCACCTCCCGACATTTTTTTGACACTCCTTTCGAAATCATGATGCCCCAGAACTGATAAGATTTTTTGAGCCTGCTGCTCTGCATCCCAACCTCCTATCCGATTCATTTCCTCCATCGCCTCCTGAAATTTGTTGGATTCAGGGGCAGTTTGTGCCAGCTCTTCATATTCCTGAACTATTTGAAATTTAGGGGAATCAAATATATACTCTTTAATAGTTTCATACTTTTCGAAAGAATCGGCTTGGTCCAAAAAACCAATTGTAGTGTCATTTCTCATGATGACTTGACCAGTATCAGGAGTTTCTATTCCCTTAATTATTTTGAGCAAAGTAGATTTTCCGGTTCCATTTTTGGCCACTAAGGCAATTTTGTCTCCTTTGTCAATGCCAAATGTAACTTTTTCAAATAAAACTTTGATACCGTATGACTTTGAAACGTTTTCTATAGATATGTAATTCATAATTACCTTAATACGAACCGAGCTGAGTTCCTTGATTTTTGCTCAAGAAGGATTGTTTTGTTGGCCGTCATTTTGGTCAACACTTCTTCGTTGTAATGCCTTATTGTTAACAAGGTAGCTTCGTCATTATAGCGAACGTGAAACGTTCCTTTTAGTAAGGAAAAAAGATGTTCTACCTTGTTTGTTGAGTTTTCAAAACATACCGAAAAACTAAGTGCAGAGTTTTGAATAAGGTTTACTTTTATTTTTGCTTCTGCGAGCTTTGCAAAGATAAAACTTAGATTGTCCTCTGCAATAAAAGAAAAGTCTTTTGGAGAAATAGAAACCAAGATTTGATTTTCAATAAATATGTAGGAAGGCATCAAGGCATCGAACTCCAAAGATTTTTGTACCATTGTTCCTTCGTTTTCTGGATGTATAAATGATTTCACATACAAGGGAATTAGTTTGTTTTCCAGTGGTTTAATTGTTTTTGGGTGAATTACCGTAGCCCCATAATAGCTCAATTCAATTGCTTCTCGATAACTCATTTTATCGATTTTACTTGCCTCCGGAAAATATTTTGGATCTGCATTGAGCACTCCTTCAACATCTTTCCAAATTGTGACACTCTCCGCTTTAGCGCAATATCCAAAGATAGCTGCCGTAAAATCAGAGCCTTCTCTTCCTAAGCTTGTCATGTTTCCGTTCTTATCACTTCCGATAAAACCTTGAGAAACAATGATTGAATGAGTTAAATTAGCTTGTATGTTTTTTTCGGTCTCTTCCCAATTTACCGTGGCTTGTCTAAAATCAGAATTTGTTTTGATTAAAGATCTGGCATCCAGCCAACAATTTGAAATAGACTCTTTTAAAAGAAAGTGGCTCACAATTGTAGTCGAAAATAATTCGCCAAATCCAATAATGCTATCGTAGGTTTGATCGTAATCTGTATTCCTACCTTTTTCTAGAACTTCTTGCAATTGGTAAAAAAGTTCATTGATTGCCACATATACTTTTTCTTTCTTATCTGGAAAGAGGTCCCTCAAAATGGTGTTATGAAAATCAAGTATATGGTCAAGTGATTCTTTTGTGGTAGATGATTGATAACAAACAGAATGAATGAGCCATTCAAAAGCATTTGTCATTTTTCCCATTGCAGAAACTACCACAATGAGTTTTTCGGATTTATGAGATTCGATTATACCGGCCAAATTTCGAACAGAGTCGGCATCTTTTACAGAGGCTCCTCCAAACTTAAATACTTTCATGACTCAAAGTTAATAGATACTTTTTCTTTCCCATAAAAAAAGTGCTTGTGATATTCACAAGCACTTTTTGAAAATTGAGTAAGGAAGTTTGTTATTGTTTTACAAATCTAGTGTATCCCACTTTCTTGTCTGAAGATACTTTGATGATGTACACACCATTTGTCAGGTCAGACACATCAATTGTGTTGATGTAATTTAGGGAAATTGTTCTGATTAGTTTTCCTTCAGCATTAATAATTTCTGCCGTACCTAGGTTCACTCCTTCCAGCGTGAAAATTGACGAAACTGGATTCGGGAAAACAGTCAAAGCTAAGTTTTCGTGTTTCTCGTCTAGAGAAATAGTGATGTTTTGAACAATATCCATAGAGTCTCTTGGCTCTAGTTTGAATTCTCCAAAAGAGTAATATACTAATCCTGTTACGTCATATCCTTGATATTGAACAGGAGTATATCTAAAAAGTAGGTCATCTACTGGAAGCGTATCCATTGCAGTATTTGCAACATCCCACTCTCCAAAACCTGCGTTTGAGTCTACACAAATTACCGCAGATACTTTGGCAAGCATTCCTTCGTATTGCTCATCTGCAATTGAAGAAGTAGTAAGAGCTACTGGAGTTGGCAATGCATTACCCGTAGAAACCGTGATTAAGGTATCGATGTTTTTTATTTGAGTGAGGTTGAAATATTCAGCTACCTTTCCTCTAATAACAATTTCGTCTCCTCTATTGGGTGTATTTGTGTTGTCGTACACATATATACCGTTCCATGCAGTCGTTCCATCTTGGATAAAATATCCACTTCCGTGAGTTCCTGTTACGATTCCAGTAGTTTCAACCAAAGAGTCTTCCAAAGGAGAATCTCCAGAAGTAGAAGTCGTAAATTGAATGTCGTAAATTGATTTTGCCACATACGTTGCTGGCGGAGTTGTTGATCCTCCAAGTTTTGTAATTGCGATAGAATCAATTCCTAATCCTGTAGCGTTTGTATTTCTCAACGAAAGAATAAATTCTCCTGCCGTTGCCGCAGAGGAAACCGTTAAGGTATCTGAATAGATATTGGCTGTAGGAACAGAGGCAGCCGTCAACACCTTGTAATTGTTGTACGTTCCGTAAGTTCCATCATAAAAGTTGATTCTTAAGTCTAAGGTTGAATCCGCATAATACCAAACTTTTACTTCGTAGTTACCAGCTGCAACAGCTGTTCCTACATTGGTGAATCTTTTGTGAGAAGAAGATTTGTTGACAATAGTCGCCAAGTAACCTCCTCTAAGAGCACTCGAGGGAACTGATGGAAACTGGGCAACAGTAGCAGTAGTTCTTGATCCGTTCCATCCATCTGGACTACCTGCAGTCCAATTTGCAAAGTTTGTTTGAATAATAGTTTGTGAAAACAAACTAGTCGCAGCAAAAAGTGCTGCTGATAAAGTAATTAATATTTTCATAATTCCATTTTTTTTGTTAATAATAGAACAAAAATACACAGAATTATTTTAACACAATATTAAGTTATTAATATTTAATAAATACCTTGGTCGCCCCAATTCCTTTAACCGACCAATGCTCATCCATATACTCAATATTGGGATAGCTATTCAGTAAATATCTTACCTCTTCTCTCAGCCTTCCCATTCCTACTCCATGGACAATTACAAGCTGCAAGGTACCTTTTTCAATGTGTTTGTCTAATTGTTTTTTACAATTGTCTAGCTGAAACAAGACAATTTCATGATTAGCCATATGACCATGATCGTCTAGCAAGTTTTCGATGTGCAAATCGATGACAGGAATGTGTGTAACTTTGTTGCGTTTTTTGACAAAAGGATTTTGCTTCACATTCCTATTCTCGAACGTTTCTATTTCAACGTTGTCAAAGGCCGAAGCTTGAAAGTATACCAATTCTTCTTCATTTCTTACCTGATCAAAACCGTGTTCGTCCTCAATCACAAAATCACCATTTTCATTTATATCAACAATGGTGAAAATACCTGTCTCGTCCAATAGCGTAACTTTGTCCTTAATTTTTAGCATGACTTAATTTTTCGTTCAAATCGAATAATTCGGAACTACATAAGTAAATATTCTGACAGCTTTGATACAAAAATTCTTCCAGTACAAGGTTGGAAGCTAAAGCCAATTGAGAATAGTTTTGAGAGGCATTTTTGAATCCTCCAAATTCACTTTGCCACATTGTCGTAATCAATTCTAGTCCGCCTTTATGTGGTTTAAGATTGTCAATCAACCCTCCAACATTTCCCGCTCCCGCATGGTAGATATGGAGTACAAAGAGCTTGAACCACAAATCATTTTCTTTGTACTCTATCTGGTTTCTTTCTAGTATTAGTCTGGCTCTTGGTATGCAAGAGAGTCCTAAAAGCTTGGAGGCTGCAATCGCTGATTTTTCAAAGTCTTTTCTTTCGTCAATTGTTCTGTTTACGGTAAGTCCATAATTACGTGCTACTGATTTCATTAATTGAAAAGGTCCATAGGCTCCAACACTAGAGTACTGAATCTTCCCTGGACTTTCTATGAGAAGTATAGATTGCGCATACCAAGGATTCACTCCTTCTTTTTCAAAAATTTCTATCCCTTTCGATAAGGAAGGCAATACTTTTTCTATTTGGTAAAAGTGATTCTTTCCTGAGGTAACATAGATTCTTTCGGCAGAATCTAATTCATAAATATGTCTTAGGGCGATGCGGACACTGTCTTTTTCTTCCTCTGATTGTTTTTGCCATTCAACAAAAGAGGTTTTCAACAGTATTTCTCTCGTTGCTGCCACATTTATCAAACAAGAATCCGGAGACAAATTCATTACTTGCTTCCAAAAATTGGATTGAGCCAATAAATCCCACTTTTCAGAAATTAATTGCTCATCGGGAACAAAATAGATGGAGTTGGAATCATCTGGTCGTGTGATTTCTAAATAAGAAAAAGATTCTTGACAGAAAAGAACGATAGAGAAAGCGGTAAAAAAGAAAGTTAAAAAACAGGTGTTCATACCTCGAATAACGCAATTAACCTACTTTTCTATATAATGGTGTAAAATAATTTAACAACTGTCTTTCGTTAATAACTCTTCGCGTTTTTCTCACACCTAGTAGCATTGCTATAATTGTGACTATAATTATAGGATATAAAGTTCAATTATTTTTATCTTTGAAACTCTTAAAAAGAAACTATTTTATGAATGATCAAACTCCTTATAAACCAATAAATAAAGTAAGAATTGTAACTGCTGCCTCACTTTTCGATGGTCACGATGCTGCTATTAATATTATGCGTAGAATAATTCAATCTACTGGATGTGAAGTGATTCACTTGGGTCACGACAGAAGCGTGGAAGAAGTTGTAAATTGTGCTATTCAAGAAGATGTTCAGGCAATTGCCATGACTTCCTACCAAGGAGGGCATACTGAGTATTTGAAATACATGTATGATTTATTAATAGAAAAAGGTGCTGGTCATATTAAGGTTTTTGCCGGTGGAGGCGGTACTATTTTACCAGAAGAAATAAAAGAGCTTCATGAGTACGGGATTGCTAGAATATATCATCCTGATGATGGCAGAGCTATGGGGCTACAAGGAATGATTAATGATTTGGTGAAAAAAAGCGACTTTCCTGTTGGAGATAAATTAACCAATGAAATAAGTACTGTAAGCGATAAGAAAGTAACTTCTATCTCACGATTAATAAGTGCTGCGGAGAATTATCCAGAACAAGCTAAATCTGTAATGGAGGAAATTCATACCATGGCAGAGAAAGTAAAGACTCCAATTTTAGGGATTACTGGTACTGGAGGAGCAGGAAAATCAAGTTTGGTAGATGAGTTAGTTCGTAGATTTTTATTAGATTTTCCAGAAAAAAATATTGCAATTGTTTCTGTTGATCCTTCCAAACGAAAAACTGGTGGAGCCTTATTGGGCGACAGAATAAGAATGAATGCGGTCAAAAATGAACGAGTTTACATGCGGTCATTAGCTACTCGTCAATCCAATCTTGCCCTAAGTAAGCATGTAGCTGAAGCACTTCTCATCTTAAAAGCAGCCAACTATGATTTAATTATTTTGGAAACTTCAGGAATTGGTCAGTCAGACACTGAAATTATGGATCATTCGGATGTATCGCTGTATGTAATGACTCCTGAATTTGGCGCTGCTACTCAACTCGAAAAAATAGACATGCTAGATTTTGCAGATTTAGTTGCTATCAATAAGTTTGACAAGAGAGGTTCGCTCGATGCATTGAGAGATGTGAAAAAGCAATACATGAGAAATAACAACTTATGGGATACTCCTCAAGAAAAATTACCTGTTTTTGGAACCATTGCCTCTCAGTTTAACGATCCAGGAATGAATACGCTTTATAAAGCGATAATGGACAAAATTGTGGAGCGAACAGAAACCAATGAGCTTGAATCAAATTTTCATATTTCGGATGAAATGTCCGAGAAAATTTTTGTGATTCCTCCTTCAAGAACAAGATATCTCTCAGAAATATCTGAAAACAATAGAGCGTATGACACTTGGGCGAAAGAACAATCGGAGGTAGCTCAGCAGCTTTATGGAATATACAAAACGATAGAATCTGTTTGCGGTTCTATTCCCGAAATTGAAAAGGGAATTATTCAGAGCGAACAAGTATTGAATCAGCTAACGAATGACAAACAAAAGGAGTTTGCTGAATTGTTAATTTCTGAATTTGATAGGGTAAAAATGAATTTAGATCCTCATAATTTTGAGAACATTCAAAATTGGGCAGAAAAGGTAAAAAAATACAAAGATACGTTGTATGTGTTCAAAGTAAGAGACAAAGAGATCAAAATTGAAACACACTCAGAATCATTGTCTCACCTTCAAATCCCTAAAGTGGCTTTGCCAAAGTATACTGCTTGGGGAGATTTATTGACATGGATTCTACAAGAAAACGTACCAGGTGAATTTCCTTACACTTCGGGCTTGTATCCATTCAAACGAACGGGAGAAGATCCCTCTCGAATGTTTGCAGGAGAAGGAGGTCCAGAGAGAACAAATAAAAGATTTCATTATGTTAGTCAAGGTATGCCAGCAAAAAGGTTGTCAACCGCTTTTGACTCAGTAACATTATACGGTAATAATCCAGATGCACGACCAGATATTTATGGAAAAGTTGGTAATTCGGGAGTTTCCATCTGTTGTTTGGATGATGCCAAGAAGTTGTATTCAGGATTCGACTTGTCGCATCCCCTCACCTCGGTTTCGATGACGATAAATGGTCCTGCGCCAATGCTACTTGGTTTTTTTATGAATGCAGCTATCGATCAAAACTGTGAAAAATACATTCGTGAAAATGGTCTTGAAAAAGAAGTAGAAGCAAAAATTGTAGAGAAGTACAAAAAGGCCGGAACCCAAAGACCAGCATATCAAGGTGAATTACCCGAAGGTAATGATGGTCTTGGACTTATGTTACTGGGAATTACAGGAGATGAGGTTCTTCCTCAAGATATATACAAAAAAATAAAAGCTGAAACTTTGACTCAGGTAAGAGGGACTGTTCAGGCGGATATCCTAAAAGAAGATCAAGCTCAAAATACTTGTATATTCTCTACTGAATTTGCGTTGCGATTAATGGGTGATGTACAAGAGTATTTTATTGATCAGGGAGTGAGAAATTTTTACTCAGTTTCAATCTCGGGGTATCACATTGCTGAAGCAGGAGCAAATCCAATTACACAACTTGCTCTTACACTGGCAAATGGATTCACTTATGTAGAGTATTACTTAAGTAGAGGAATGGACATTAATAAGTTTGGTCCTAATTTATCTTTTTTCTTTTCGAATGGTATTGACCCAGAATATGCTGTAATCGGAAGAGTAGCCAGAAAAATCTGGGCAAAAGCGATGAAGAACAAATACAAAGCCAACCCAAGGGCACAGATGCTCAAATATCACATACAAACATCTGGGCGATCATTACATGCCCAGGAGATTGACTTTAATGACATAAGAACTTCTCTTCAAGCACTTTACGCAATTTACGACAATTGTAACTCCTTACATACCAATGCCTATGACGAAGCTATCACTACTCCTACCGAAGAATCGGTAAGAAGAGCGATGGCAATCCAGCTTATCATAAATAAAGAGCTAGGTTTGACTAAGAACGAAAACCCAATACAAGGCTCATTTATTATAGAAGAGTTGACAAATTTGGTGGAAGAAGCTGTGTTAATGGAATTTGATAGAATTACCGAAAGAGGTGGTGTTTTAGGTGCCATGGAAACTATGTATCAAAGAAGTAAAATACAAGAAGAAAGTATGTATTATGAAACATTGAAGCATAACGGAGAATTTCCAATTATTGGAGTAAATACCTTCTTGAGCAAGAACGGTTCGCCAACGATTGTACCTGCCGAGGTTATTAGAGCTAGTGAAGAAGAAAAGCAATATCAGCTCGAAATGCTTCAAAATTTGCACAAAACTAATGGAGATAAACTAGAAACTGAATTAGCTAAGATCCAACAAGCGGCTATTAAAAATGAAAATATTTTTGAATACTTGATGGAAGCAACTAAGGTATGTTCGTTAGGACAAATCACAAACTCACTGTTTGAAGTGGGTGGACAATATAGAAGAAATATGTAACTCTCAAACCAGTTTAACATCATAGAATTTTTAAACCTTGTATTAAGTCGATTTTGTTGATCAATTTATGAGGTTTTTTGATTCTATTAGATTGATAAAGCATAGTTTTTCATGAGATAAAAGTAATTATTCGAAGGCATTATAAAATATTTGTTATATTTTTAGAAGGAATAATAAAATATAACAAATGAAAAGACTAGTACTTTTATCTCTATCTCTGTTAGCTGTTCAGCATTTATTTTCTCAAGTTGCGCTTAATTTTAATGGACCTAACGATTATATTCAAACATCTTATTCCGGAGTTTTAGGAACTTCTGACAGAACAATTGAGGCATGGGTCTTTGTTGATTCAAATGCACCGAACGCTAATTTAACCATTACCGATTATGGTGTAAATTTGGCGGGGTCTAGAAATACTTTTATGGTGAATGCTTCGAGAAATTTGGCCTATATCTCTGGAGGTGGTTCTACAGGAAACTTTTCGTCTACTGCAACTGTGCCACTAGAAGTATGGACTCACGTAGCTTTTGTGATGAGTGGTCGTATAGGGTATTTATTTATTAATGGTGTTCAAGTAGGAACAAACTCATTGTCAAGTGTTTCCACTCCACCGGGGCAAACAAATATGAGAATTGGCGAACGTGTTTCGGGAGGAACAATTCCATTTTATGGAAATATAGACGAAGTGAGATGCTGGAATACCGCCAGAACCTCTGCAGAATTACTAGCAAATATGAATTCTGAATTTTGTAGCGTTCCAAGTGGCCTTGAGGCCTATTACAGGTTTAATGAGGGAATACCTGGAGGATCTAACATTTTTATTACTCATTGTATTGACGACATTAATGGAGAAAATGGAACACTCTCGAATTTCTTACTAACAGCTGGAGATTCTTCGAATTACGTAACTGGCCCGGCAATCTCCCCTGGTTTTAGCAAGTCAATCATTCAAGATTCACTGTGTTCTGCATTTACTTCTCCAAGCGGAAAAGTCTATTCGACAACAGGAATATATTTTGATACCTTAACTAACTCAGTGAGCTGTGATAGTTTGGTTCAATTTGATCTAACAATTTTTGACATTAACGACTCCGTGTATCGAGTTGGAGGAAGAATGACTTCTGTTGATACTTGGGCAAATCACCAATGGGTAAGATGCGACAGTGGCTTCTCCCCTATTTTGGGTGCCACCAATAGATTTTACGATGCTACCAAAGCTGGAAGTTACGCGGTAATTGTATCAAAAGGAAACTGTTTGGATACTTCAGACTGTATTCAGATAAGTCTCACTGGTTTAAACGATATGCTAAATGACAATTTAACAATATTTCCAAATCCCGCAACTTCTATTCTTACCATTCGGCAATCTAATGACATTGCTTTCACTAAGGTTGCTATTATCGATTTATCAGGAAAAATTGTAAAAATATTACCAAACAACAAAAATTCAGTTGTGAATGTATCAGATCTTGAATCCGGTGTTTATTTTGTCAGAATTCAAACAAAGAACGAAATGGTTCATTTCAAATTCACTAAAAAATAAGAACGAAAAAAGTTTAAGTAAAATTGCCTAGTTTTGTTTGAAGCTGGTTTTATAAAACGTACTATTTATTTTATTTTATGAAACTCAACAAGGAATTCAAAGACGCAATACTAGGCTTGTCTCGAAACGAAAAAGACAAATTGCTCCTCCGCTTACTTAAAAAGGACAAAGTCTTGAGTCGTGAGTTGTATTTTCAATTAATTGACACAGATTCGGTTGACGATCATCAATTGGAAATGGAAAAATACATCAAAGAAAAAGTTGCCTATTTTGCTACAAAAAGATACTCCCCTGGTTATTTGATTAAACGGTTACGCAGTGTGACCAATGATATTTCAATTCACGTAAAAGTGACGAAAGACAAACTAGGTGATTCTTATTTAACTCTTTTATTGCTTACCGAAGTTTTGGAGCAGTTCAATTCAAAATTGGTAAAAACAACACCCGGACAAGCACGTAAACTTTGTATTTATTATCTAACAAAAACATTCAAAATTCTCATTAGTATCACAAAGCTTCACGAGGATTATCACCTCGAACATCGCGATAATATGGAGAGACTGGGCGAATTATTTTTACAAAACGGACATTTGATGAGAACAGCAAGGCAAAACGGTTTTGATGTAGATTGGCTTTTGACAACTGAAATCCCCGAAAATATAGAAACTATCTACAAACAAATAAAATCTGCTGGTTATCTTTCTATGAAAACATATTTGAGCACTCCAGATTATGAAATATCTCTAACGGATTATTGACCATCAAAATCAAATAAATAATTGTAAATGTGTGTTATAATAAATTTGGAAAGACTTGGAAAGAAATTCTTTTCTAATGCTTCAAATGTTAATTTTGTCAATAATTCTAACCCTTCTTTCTAGGTCTATCTTTGTCTGTCCTTTTTGTAAAAACAGCCTTCATTTTGATGGAAATAGAAGTTTTATTTGCCAATCTGCTCATAATTTTGATTTATCCAAACAAGATTACCTGAATTTATTACCCGTAAATAAGAAAAAATCAAAATCTCCTGGGGACAATGGAGGGATGGTATAAGCTCGATGAGAATTTCTTGAAGCAGGATTTTATGCCTCTCTAATGTCAGAAATAAAAGAAATCATAGATTCAAACCTTTTGATTTACAACGAATCTATTCAAATTCTTGATTCGGGTTGTGGAGAAGGTTATTACACGGAAAAAGCATTGAGTAATTTGGACAATCATACTTCCGATTTACTTGGAATAGATATCTCAAAACATGCAGTAAAAAGTGAAGCAGGGAAGTATAAAAATAATTTCTATTTTGTCAGTTCTATTTATGATTTACCCATAAAATCGAGGAGCTTGGACCTTATTCTCTCTGTCTTTTCACCCTATTGATTCAAAAGAATTCAATAAAGTATTAAGAGAGTCAGGATTTTACTTGTCGTAAGCCCTGGAAAAAAACACATGAAGCAATTAGCAGTGTTGATTTACGACTCTTTTCGGCCTCACCAATACTCTATAGAAGAAAAAATTAGCGATTCTTTTTTACCCATATCTATCAGTCAAAATTCATTACAAATAGACATACGTGATTCAATCATGTTAGGAAATTTATTAAAAATGACTCCCTATTATTGTAATACAAGTCCAGAGGCGAAAAAAAGATTGAAATATGTAACGAAATTTCAATTCAATGTGACTTTCTTATTTCGGTTTTCAAATCGATAAATTAGGCCGATTGTATCTTTAATGAATTGATAGTGAAAGAATGAAGTATTTGTATAGTAGCTCAAGTTCATTCAAAATGAGTATATTTAACCAGTAGGAACATAAAAAATATCTCAATGAATTTATACAAAAATTTCTTGTTTGTCTTGTTTTCGTTAGTCATATCAGGTAATCTAAACAGTCAAAATGCACTGAATTTTGATGGAACAAATGACTATGTAAACCTAGGGAATTCGAGTTCAATTAATATCACAGGAACCTCACTTACCATGGAGGCATGGATATATCCTACTTCGTGGAAAAGCCAAGTATGGCAAGGAAATATTATAAGTAAGGAAAGTGCGGTTGGAACTGGCTACATGCTTCGAGCGGGCTCTGGAGGTAGGTTAAATATAAATATTGGTAGCGGTGGCCCTTGGAATGAATTAACTTCTTCGAGTGCTGTCTTGACTCTTAATACTTGGCAACATGTGGCGGCAACTTACGATGGTTCTTATCTAAGACTTTATGTTAATGGTGTTTTAACGGATTCACTCTCCAAGACTGTCTCAATAGTAGGAACTGTGTCTAATAATTTATATTTAGGTGAATCTCCCGCCTACCCCGGAAGATACTTTCCTGGTGCAGTAGACGAAGTTCGAATATGGAACGTGACTAGAACAAAAGCAGAAATTGTGGCCAATATGAATAAAGAGATTTGCAACATTCCTTCCTCACTAAAAGGATACTATACCTGCAATCAAGGAATACCCTCAGGAATAAATACCGGAGTAACTGTGTTGAACGATGCCTCCGGGAACGGAAACAATGGAATCCTGACTAATTTTTCTCTTTCTGGAAGTACTTCCAATTGGGTATCTGGAACAACTGTAACACCTGGTGTGAGAACCACCTTGTTTACTGATACAGTTTGTAGTTCTTACACTACTCCATCTGGAAGAATTATTAACACAACGGGAGTCACAGCAGATACCTTAAGTTCTGCATTGGGTTGCGACAGTTTATTGGTTTTTGACATTACTATTTCTTCCGTAGATGATTCGGTGTATCGTGTGGGACCAAGAATCACTTCAATAGATACTTGGGCAGATCACCAATGGGTTAGATGCGATAGTGGGTTTGCTCCCATTGTTGGGGAAAATAATCGGTTCATAATTGCAAATCAACCAGGAGATTACGCAGTTATTGTGGGTAGAGGAAACTGCAAAGACACCTCTGAATGTGTCTCGATTAGTCTCACTTCGATTACAGAACACCACCCCTTGTCAAAAGTTTTTATTTACCCTAATCCTGTTATGGATGTACTCAAAATTGAGGCGCAATTCTCATTGAAAGAAATAACAATTTACTCACTCAATGGTACTCTAGTCTCAAAACAACGAATGAAAAACAATCAGCTTAATTGTCAGTGGTTGAATCCTGGAATTTATATAGCAGAAATAAATTTTGGCATAAAGAAAACACGAATTAAATTTGTAAAACAATAAAAAGTTAAAGAATGAAAAAACAATTGGTAAGCCTTGGAATTATTTTGGCTATTATGGTTAGTGCAAAAAGCCTTTCCCAAAACACTTCGTTGAACTTTGATGGAGTAAATGATTATGTCCAAACTACCTACTCTGGAATATCGGGTGGTACTTCGGCTAGGTCTATAGAAGCATGGATAAAAACTACCAATAACTTTAATCCTACCACCGGAGGAAGTCAAGGAGTTATTGCGGATTATGGATCCTTTGTTACCGGAGGTAGATTTACCTTTTGTGTACTTTGGTCGAATGCTATTCGTATTGAGGTTGGAGGTAATGGCTTGAGTGGTTTGATAGCTGTAAATGACGGGAATTGGCATCATGTAGCAGTTGTGTATAATCCAAGTGCCACAAATAAATATAGCTTGTATGTAGATAGTGTTTTGGATGTTTCTGGTAATTTGACAGTAGCAACCAATACCGGGTCGGCAACAAATTTCAGAATCGGACAGCGAATTGATAACGTAAATAACTTTATGGGAAGTATTGACGAAGTTCGCTTTTATAATTATGCTCGAACTCCTGTTCAAATAGCCTCAGAAAGAAAGTCTGAGTATTGTACTTCACCCTCGGGGCTAATGGCTTATTACAAATTTAATGAAGGAAATGCTGGTATTTCAAATACAGGAGTTACCACGGCAATTGATTTTGCTGGATCCAATAATGGAACACTCACTGGTTTTTCGCTTTCTGGTTCTACTTCCAATTACGTTTCAGGAAATGCATTGACTCAAGGAGCAAGCTTAAGTTCAGTGGGTGTGAGCACTTGTGGGTCTTACACCCTTCCTAGCGGATTAGTTGTTTCCACTTCTGGAGTATACAATGATACATTAACCTCTGCCGCCGGATGTGATAGTATTATTTCTTATGCGGTGACAATTTCATCGGCTCATATTTCTTCAGCCAGCACAGTTTCTATTTGCGATTCATTTGTTATGCCCAACGGAACTATTATTACGACTTCAGGAATGTATTACGATACAATTTCTAACACGGGAACTTGCGATACTTTGGATTCTTACAACGTGACCATTTTGCCGGGCGTAAATCCTGTTGTGACAAAGTCTGGAAACAAACTCACTTCTGCAGACACGTGGGCTAATCATCAATGGGTAGATTGTGGAAATGGATTTTCAATTATCGCTGGCGCTAACTTAAAAGATTACACTCCGAACATATCGGGAAGCTATGCTTGTATTATTTCGCGAGGAACCTGCTTAGATACTTCTGCTTGTACATCGGTAACCATTTCTACAATAGGTATAGAGGAAGAACTGAAAAATAAATTCTCAATATTCCCAAATCCAACCAATGGTGTAGTTGTTTTAACTCATCCAGCAGGAATTGATTTTGTTCAAGTAAGAGATGTTACTGGGAAAGAAGTAGCTTCGTTCTCTCAAAACAAAAATGAGATAGATTTCTCTCAGTTCCCGACAGGGGTTTATTTTGTTCAGGTAAGTGTAAATGGATATTTATTTACCGAAAAGCTTGTCAAGCAGTAAATGATTCTCGATACTTGAGAAAATAAAAAAGGGTCGAGCATTTTGCTCAACCCTTTTTTTGTTCATTATGATGAAAAGTTTCTCACATCCTAAGAATCACTTTCTTATAAAAAAGGGGCACAAGAATGGAATAAAACAAAGAGATGAAGAACAGCCCTAAAAAGTAAAAACTAAGGTTCAACGAGACTGAACTTAAAATTTCGTTACTGGAAGTTGCTTTCTCAATAAATTCCTCTCGGGTCATTACTTCAAAAACAGGACTACTCGCTTTCACTTGTTCCCAATCTTTGGCAAGCTCGGTTTGGATTCTCGAGTTTTTTAAATTCTCCAAAAAGAGAGGATTTATAAACTTCAAATACAAGAATAAAAAAGAGGTAACTAGGATCACATAGGTTCCTGATTTCTTTAAGCTATTTTTGAAATTTACAGCAAAACTATGAAGCTTCTTTTCTTCTCTTATTTGCAAAAACATCGAAACTCCAATAACACCAAGTATAAACAAGAGGTTTAGATATATTCCAATTCTGAAATGGTGTGGTACTTTTAGTACATTGAGAATCAATAAAAGTAAAATCCAACAAGCAGCAAAAGCGACTGGCACCGATACTTTTTTCTTCTTCATTTTCTTATCCATTCATTGATTGCAAAAACTCATCGTTCGTTTTTGTACTCTTCATTCTATCTTTCATAAATTCCATAGCTTCAATAGGATTCATATCTGCTAAGTATTTTCTCATAATCCACATTCGTTGAAGGGCCTCTTTACTCATTAGTAAGTCTTCTCGTCTCGTTCCAGATGCAGTAATGTCAATAGCAGGATAAATTCTTCTATTGGCAATTTTTCTGTCCAGTTGAAGTTCCATGTTTCCAGTTCCCTTGAATTCTTCAAAAATCACTTCATCCATTTTGGAACCTGTATCAGTAAGGGCAGTAGCAATTATTGATAAAGAGCCTCCATTTTCAATTTTTCTGGCAGCGCCAAAAAATCTTTTTGGTTTGTGGAGTGCATTTGCATCAACTCCACCTGAGAGCACTTTTCCAGAAGAAGGAGAAACAGTGTTATAGGCTCTTGCCAATCGTGTAATAGAATCTAAAAGAATGCATACATCGTGACCACATTCTACCATTCTTTTGGCTTTTTCCAGTACGATGTTTGCTACTTTTACGTGTCTTTCGGCAGGTTCGTCAAAAGTAGAAGAAACCACTTCGGCATTTACATTTCTTGCCATATCTGTCACCTCTTCTGGTCTTTCGTCAATGAGCAAGATTATCAAGTACACTTCTGGATGATTTTCTGCTATGGCATTTGCTATATCTTTCAGTAGTACGGTTTTACCAGTTTTTGGTTGGGCAACAATCATTCCCCTTTGTCCTTTTCCTATTGGCGCAAATAAGTCCATGATTCGAGTTGACATTGTTTCTTTAGTATGACCCGTGATGTGCAATTTTTCATCAGGAAACAGAGGGGTTAAATGTTCAAAAGGAATTCTGTCTCGAATATAGGAAGGCTCTCTCCCGTTTACTTTGTCAATACTAAGCAATGGAAAATATTTTTCACCTTCTCTAGGAGGTCTAATGTCTCCATATACGGTATCTCCTGTTTTTAACCCAAATAGTTTTACTTGTGAGTTAGAAACATACACATCATCAGGAGAACTCAAATAATTGTAATCTGAGGACCTAAGGAATCCATATCCATCACTCATTAACTCAAGAACTCCCTCAGTTTTAATTAATCCGTCAAAATTATATCCATGTAATTCAGCAGGATTTTTTTTAGGCTTGTTTTTATTTCCGTTATTATTATTGTTCTTTTGGATGTTATTCTTTTTAGTATTTGGGTTTTCCGAATTAGATTTTGCTTGAGCTGCCGGAGCTTCTCCTCCTTCGGTATTTCTTTTTCTGTAATGAGGATTATTCGGATTATTTAAGTCTGCTTTGGTAGGAGCCGAATTTTCTGGTTTGCTCATTTTTTTACGAGGATTTCTTTGTGGACGAGTATTGTCCCTATTTCCCTCATTTTCTGCTTTCGGCATGTCTTTAGTCTCCTCAGCTTTTGGTTTTTCAACTTTTTTGAATGGTTCACTTTCGTTGGCTTTCGTTGGCTTTTTTGCCACTGGTTTAGCTTGTTTTTTTTCTATTTTCGGCTCTTTGTTTTTGAGGGCAGTGGGCTGCAACGCTTGCTCATCTAAAATTGCATAGATTAGATCTTGTTTTTTTTGATTTAATTTTTTGATTTTAAGTTCTTTTGCAATTTCCTTTAGCTCAGGTAATAGTTTACCTTCTAATTGATTAATGTCGTACATAAATGTTTTTGAATAAATTGATGCTATCAGGGTTTCTGATAACTGGACGAGTTGTCCGATTGATTATATAATAAAAAGATGTTTTATTGAATAATAATGAAGAGAAATGAATGCTTGTTATTTCTTTCTGCACAATTATACGACTATTTTTTATACTTTAGCAAAAAAAACACAATGATTCAAAGAATTCAAACCATTTACCTTATTGTTGCTATTGTTGCCTTGGTTCTCACTTTGCTTTTTCCATTCGCACAGTATACTATTGAAGGGGCTTTGTTTGTCTATGATTCTTTTGGATTTCAAAAGTCACAAAAATTATCTTTCTTTGTACCTGCCATTATTCCCCTTATTCTTTCTATTTGCCTTAGTATTGTAGCTATTGCAAGTTTTAAGAAAAGAAAAAGACAGCTTTTTTTGAATAAACTTAATTTCATTGCCGTATTGCTTACAATCGTTAGTATTTTTATAAACTTCAACCAAATCGAATCAACCTTTTCGTTGGTGCCAGAAAACATAAATTACGGCATTAGTTTCTTATTTCCTGTCATTTCTTTTGTTGCAATATTAATGGCTAGCAGATCTATCAATCAAGATGAGAAATTGATAAAATCAATGGACAGGATTCGATAATTTTTTTTCTTTTCAAACAAATCAAATCAACTGATGAACTCAAAAACTAAGAGTTGGGTGCTATTACTTATTCTTGCCTTTATCTGGGGGAGTTCCTTCATCCTTATGAAGAAATCAATGTTTGACAACTTGGGAAATGTATTATTAACTGCCAACGAAGTAGCTTCACTCAGAATTTTTATCTCGAGTATTGTTTTGTTTTTTGTAGCCATTAAGCAATGGAAAATCACCTTCAGCAAAGATTGGATATTTTTTCTTTTAGTGGGTCTTTTGGGTAATTTACTACCTGCATTTCTCTTTACCAATGCTGAGAAAACGCTTTCTAGCTCTTCTACCGGAATCTTGAATTCATTGGTTCCAATTTTTTCGGTATTGGTTGCAGCATTCGTTTTTGGTCAGAAAATTTCAATCAAAGCATTGTTAGGGGTTTTGCTTGGTCTTTTAGGAACTATTTTACTCATTGTATTCAATTCAGGTTCTATGGATTCAATTCCTGTTTTGCCCTCGCTTCTAGTTGTATTGGCAACTATTTGTTATGCATTTAGCCTCAACATTATTAAAAACAAATTGGGACATGTTTCCTCCATTACCATTACCGCTGTATCCTTGTCTTTTATGATTCCTTTCTGTTCTATTCATTTAGTTTACTATACCGAGATTAGCCAAAAATTAATGAATCCAATGTACAGTCAAGCTTTCCTTTTGACAAGTATTTTGGCGATAGTTGGAACGACTTTCGCTCTCGTTATTTTTAATCAATTGATAAAACTAACAACCTCGGTTTTTGCTTCTTCAGTCACGTATTTTATACCTGTGGTGGCAATTCTTTGGGGAGTGTACTTTGGAGAGGGAATTACTTGGGCCATTTGTTTTTCAGGACTCATCCTATTAGGAGTTTTTATTGTAAAAAAGGAAGAACACAAAAGAGCAGATTCACAGAAAGCTACTACTTAATTTTTTTTACCATTTTATGAATAAACACGTTGCTGGGCAATGAAATATACTCTTGGTTACTTACTTTTATTACCGTGAAAAATATACCAATATCACTTATTTCTCCTTCAATCTGAAATTCTTTGTACAGGATTTGGATTTTACCCCCAATATGAACTTGATGATTAAAAAAGAGGATAAGCGTAGCGGTAATATTGGATAATAACGACCATTGGGCTATAAATGCTATACCTAACACGGTAAATAAGGAAGCGATATAAGTGGCCAATTGCGAAGCTTTTATTCCCCAAATAAATGCTGTAATCACCGTCAAAAGAGTAACTGCTAAAAACAAAATGATTTTTCTAACTATCTTAATTCTTGTTTTATGATAGCTGTATTTCTTTCCAAAATTGTCAATAATTCTTTATGCAATTTTGAGAGTAGTAAACACAAATACAAAAGTGACAAGTGTTTCAAATAATTGTAATTCGTATGGATTCATTCTTCTTCTAAGTTGGTTAATATGTCTTTTGCAGGTTTGTTTCCCCCTAATTCGGACAGGTGATATTCTCTTACCTCCTCCTCTATTTCTGCTTCTAAGTCATCTTCTAAGTAATTTAGGTTTAGGTCTTTAATCATTACTTGTGAGATTTTCTTTCCTTTAGCCTTTATTAGAGCAAATGTCATAATAAGACTTGTTACTAGGATCGCATACAATAATACTCCTTGATAGAATTCTGGGATGTAATATTTAAACGGGATAGTGTAAAACAACAAGACTGTAATTAATCCTCGAGGTGCAATCCACAGCTGAGGGGTTATATCTTTGTTCCACATAACTAATTTCAACGTCACAAACCTAACTAAATACAAGACCCCGATGAATACAATACTCTGAATAGCAACACGAATATCCACCAAACTCGCCAACGAAATGGTAATCCCGAACATCACAAAAAAGAAAGTTCTTAAAAAGAAAGCCGATTCTAGTGTTACTATATGAAACTCATGAAAAACGGGCTTCAGTTTTTCTTTGTCAATGAGTTTTTTCAAAGGACCTCGAAAAAAAACTTCTACGTTATTCAATACAATTCCAAAAAACAGAATAATGATAAGAGACGATAAATGGTATACAGAACCAATTCCGTACATTAAAGTTAAGACAGAAATAATGAGAAATAACTTTACGTGACTCGTAAGTTTATTGAATACCCAAACTGCTACATAGCTAAAAAGTAAGGCCACAAGTATCGTAATACCGATGTTGGTACCTACACCAATTATAATGTCTTGTGTCGTTTCAAATTCATTGGATGCAGTAAGAAACTGAAAGAAAATAATTCCGAGAATATCGGAAAAAGTACTTTCGTAAATCATGAATTCCTTTTTTTCGACAGGCAATGACGTAACACTTGGGATGATGATAGCACTACTCATAATGGAGAGCGGAACAGCATACACAAGAGCCTTATAAAAGGAAGCTCCCAAAAATCCTTGTATAGCAAAAGCAATTAAAATGGAACTGGCCCCCAAAGCTATAAGAGCCACCAAAAAGGAACGAATAATCAATCCTACTTTGTCTTTACTTAGTTTAAGATCCAAGGCGGCCTCTAGTACTATCAGTATAATCCCTACTTTTCCTATGATTATAAGTGATTTACTTATTAAGGGATTGTCTACGACATCAGGCGCCATAAATTGTATAATCACCCCTAATACCATGAGCATGAGCACACTTGGAATATTTGTTTTTTTAGAGATAAAATTGAACACAAAACTGATGATAATTATCAGTGAAGCACCAATTATAAGGATATATTCAGGTTTTACTCCTGTGCTTAGAAAATACATGTTAGATAGATTATTGGTTAAAAATAAACGAAAGATTATTCTTCTTCGTTTGTCTCAGGCGAATTATTTTCGGTAGCTAATTCGTTGTGTGGTGCTTTAAAGAACTTTCGGTAACCTATCAAGATAACAAAAACACCTACAGAAATGGCGGTGTCCGCTACATTAAAAATAAACGGAAACAGTTGTTTTCCGGGATAGATTGGAGACCAGCTCGGAAATTCGATAGTGAATTGAAACATGTCCACCACCTTTCCGTGCATAAACGATTCATATCCTCCCTCTGCAGGGAATAGCTGAGCCACGTCAAAATAATTACTTTCACTAAAAATCAATCCATAAAATGCTCCATCAATAACATTACCAATTGCTCCCGCTAATACACAAGATACTGCCACAAGTAACCCAAAAGGAGCTTTGTTTGTCAAGAGTTTTTTTAGGTAAAGAATGATGGCTGTGATTGCTCCAATTCGCAACAAACCAAGAATTAGTTTTCCGTAAGGAAAATCCAATTCTGTACCAAAAGCCATACCTGGGTTTTCCACAAAATGAATTTTCATTATACCTATGTCCCAGCCGTCTTGGCCAATAGTCATTGTTGTCTTAATGTAGATCTTTACAAGTTGATCAATAAGAACAATTAGAAAGGAAATGAGAGCTACTTTCTTCAAAAAATTAGGATTGTTGTTGGTTTTTAGCTTCTATGCTCAATGTTGCATGAGGAACCAGCATTAATCTTTTTTTATTGATTAACTTTCCTGTAACCCTACAAACTCCGTACGTTTTGTTTTTTATCCTCATCAATGCATTTTCAAGACTTACGATAAATTTATCCTGTCTTGCTGCTTTTTGTGCAATCATTTCTCTAGAAAATGTGCTAGCTCCATCCTCCATCATGTTAAACGATCTTCCTGTATCATCAGTTCCGTGATTGTCTTTGTGAGACATTTCATTATTTAACAACTCTAAATCTATCTTTGCTTCTTTAATTTTATCTTCAATTAGGATTCTAAACTCCTCCAATTCAGCATCACTAAACCTAGTTTTTTCTTTTTTGTCTGCCATAATCGTTTATTTTTTTTCAATGCTAACAAATATAGAAATATCTTCATCAAATTCTAATATGGTCGCATTATTTTCGTTCAACTCAGTAGAAAAAGTGATCCCTTCGGTGAGGGTCTCCTCTTTTATGTACGTTTCGTTTGATTTGATAGCCTCTTCTACCCTTTGGTTTCCTGAAATTTCAATTGATATTCTATCTGTAACCTCAAAATCACTTTCTTTTCTCAAGTTTTGAATTCTATTTACCAATTCACGAGAGTAACCTTCATTTATCAAGTTGTGGTTCAATGTTGTATCCAATGCTACAGTGATTGCACCATTATTAGCAATTAGCCATCCAGGAATATCGTCAGTCGAAATCTCAAAATTATCGATTGTCAAAAACAGCTTTTCTCCATTCACCTCTAATTCAGCACCTTTGTTTTGTTCTAATCTTGCAATATCTTCCTCAGAGAGTGTGTTGCAAAAAGCGCCAATTGTTTTCATGTGTCGCTTATTTTCAGACTGACCAATTACTTTGAAGTTAGGTTTTACTTTCTTTACCAAAACTCCAGTTGTGTCTTTTAATAGCTCCAATTCCTTTACATTCACTTCACTCAATATCAGCTCTTTCACAGCCAATATTTGCTCTTCAAACTGTTTGTTCAAGACTGGCACCATTATTCTCTGCAAAGGTTGACGCACTTTTAGTTTATTCGTTTGGCGCAGGCTCAAAACCATGGAAGAAACCTCTTGGGCTATTTCCATTTTCGCTTCAAGATCTGTATCTATTAACTGATTATAAGCTTGTGGAAACTGGGCCAAATGAACCGATTCTAGGTTACTTTTTCCAGATGCTTTCTGTAGGTCCAAAAATAATCTATCGGCAAAAAACGGAGCTATGGGAGACATAAGAACCGAAATTGTTTCCAAACAAGTATAAAGTGTCTGGTAAGCAGAAATTTTATCATCGGCATACTCTCCTTTCCAAAATCTTCTTCTACACAATCTTACATACCAGTTACTTAACTGATCTAATGTAAAGCTCTGGATCAATCTTCCAGCCTTGGTAGGTTCGTAAGACTCATACGCTTCATTCACCTCTTTTATAAGTGAATTTAATTTTGACAAGATCCATTGATCGATTTCAGGTCGCTCAACTATATCCGGTTCAGAGTAAGTAAATCCATCAATATTGGCGTACAAGGCAAAGAATGAATACGTATTGTACAGAGTTCCAAAAAACTTCCGTTGAGTTTCTACTATTCCTTCTGTATCAAACTTAAGATTGTCCCAGGGTTGGGCATTGGTTATCATATACCATCTTGTTGCATCTGGACCATACTTCGTAAGAGTTTCGAATGGATCTATTCCGTTTCCTAATCGTTTGGACATTTTTTGTCCGTTTTTGTCTAGGACCAGTCCATTAGAAATTACATTTTTATACGCTACATCATCAGAAATCATAGTGGCGATAGCATGCAATGTAAAAAACCATCCCCTAGTTTGATCTACTCCTTCGGCAATAAAATCTGCTTTTCTCAAGCCATTTTCTACCGCTTCTTTGTTTTCGAATGGATAGTGCCATTGGGCGTAAGGCATTGATCCTGAATCAAACCAAACATCAATTAAATCAGCTTCTCGATGCATAGGTTTACCAGTTGGAGACACCAAAACAATGGAGTCTACAAAATGCTTATGTAGGTCGAATTGCTCGTAATTTTCGTTACTCATGTCTTGTGCTTGGAAGCTATCGAAAGGATTTTCTTTCATCACTCCAGCCTTTACCGATTTTTCACACTCCTTTTTTAGTTGCTCCACTGATGCAATACAGATTTGTTCTGATTTGTTTTCAGAGGTCCAAATAGGGATTGGAATTCCCCAATATCTAGATCTCGATAAGTTCCAATCATTCAAATTCTTTAACCATTCCCCAAATCTTCCAGTTCCTGTTGATTCTGGTTTCCAATTGATTGTATCGTTCAATTCTTGCATTCTCTCTTTTGCCGAAGTAGATTTAATGAACCAAGAATCTAATGGATAATAGAGAACTGGCTTGTCAGTTCTCCAACAATGAGGGTAAGAATGTTCATATTTTTCCACCCTAAACGCCCTATTTTGTTCTTTCAGTTCGATTGCAATTTCAACATCTATTGATTTTTCTGGAGCCGTACCATCTTCGTAATATTCGTTTTTTACGTATTTCCCACCAAATTTTTCTCCCAATTCGGTCAAGAACTTTCCTTGTAAATCAACCAAAGGAACTCCTTTTCCTTCTTTGTTCAATACCAACATAGGAGGAACACCTGCTTCTTTCGCTGCTTTTGCGTCATCTTGACCAAAAGTAGGCGCGATATGAACTATTCCTGTTCCATCCGAAGTAGTCACAAAATCGCCTACGATTACCCTGAATGCTTTTTCTGGGAACTCGTATGGTAAAGCCAAAGGCATAAGTTGTTCGTATTTTCTCTCCTCTAAATCTGAACCCTTTAGTTTTCCAATTACCTCGTAAGGAATTTGTTTATCTCCCTCTTTGTAATCCGACATAGACAATTCCGCTTGAGCAGGCTTGAAATGTTTTCCAACCAAATTTTCCGCTAACACCACTGTAATAGGCTGAAAGGTATATGGATTAAAGGAATTGACAATTACGTATTCTATATTCTTTCCTACCGCCAAGGCAGTATTGGAAGGTAACGTCCACGGAGTGGTTGTCCAAGCCAAAAAGAATACTTCCGAATTGGCTGTTTTTCCCTCATATACAAATTTGGTAACTTTATCAATGCAACACCCTTTTACTTTAAACTGAGCAACCACAGTGGTGTCTTTTACATCTCTGTAACTCCCTGGCATATTTATTTCATGAGAACTAAGTCCAGTTCCGGCAGCAGGAGAATATGGCTGAATAGTGTACCCTTTGTACATTAAATTTTTCTTGTAAACTTGCGACAAAATCCACCAAACCGACTCGATGTACTTGTTATGATAAGTTACATAGGGATTTTCCATGTCTACCCAATATCCCATTTTTTCTGTTAGGTCATTCCAGATATTCGTATATTTCATTACAGATTCTTTACATGCCTTGTTGTATTCTTCTATACTAATTTTTGTACCAATATCTTCTTTGGTAATATTTAGTGCTTTTTCAACACCCAATTCCACTGGTAAACCGTGGGTATCCCATCCTGCTTTTCTATTAACTTGAAATCCTTGTAAAGTCTTGTATCTACAAAATATATCTTTGATGGTTCTACCCATTACGTGGTGAATCCCAGGAAGGCCATTTGCTGAAGGCGGTCCTTCAAAAAACAAAAATGGTTTTTCAGAAGAACGAGAAGATATAGATTTTTCAAATATGTTCTTCGATTTCCAGGTAGCAAGTACTTCCGAAGCCACATTTGGTAGATTTAATGAATTGTAAGTTGGGTATTTTGATGCCATTGCGCTTTTTCAAATTTGTGCGAATTTAATGAATTGCTAGCAAAATTAACCCCTTTTAAAGGTATTAATTAACCCATGTGCGATTGAAATGCATTTTAAACAATGAATTCAACCTCTTAAATGAAGAATGAACATAAATAATTCGAAAGTTAATAAGCTCTCTAGCTTTGCAAGAATTACAATTCAATTCCATTAATGCCAAAATCAAAATGCACGGGAAAATATACCGATGAATTTCTAACAGAAGATATTTCTAATTACAATTCCAATTTATAAGAAAACTTCAATGTATTTCTTAGGTAATCCAATTAATTTTCAAAAGATTTAAAGTGAAATCTGAAGTGGAATTAATTAATTTCGGTAAAAATAAGAAGCTGATTCCTAATCAATTTTCTTCCTACAACCCACCATTAGTGTAATTTAATCACTTGTTTTTTAGGGTATTGTTGGCTCAAGCTGTAGTTTTGATGGGTTATCCAAATAAAAAATAATGACCAATTAAAGTATTTCTACGAATTTATGCCTTACATTTGAGCTTTAATTATTATAACACAATGAAAACAGGAAAAGTAAAATTTTTCAATGAGACTAAAGGATTTGGTTTCATTGTAGAAGATGACTCAAATGAAGAGCATTTCGTACACGTATCAGGATTAATTGATGAAATCAAAGAAGAAGATTCAGTTGAATTTGAATTAAAAGAAGGTAGAAAAGGGATGAATGCAGTTAACGTAAAAGTTGTCTAATCTCTCAGTTATATTTTTTTAGCAACAAAAAAGCCTCAAGTTTTACTTGAGGCTTTTTTGTTGCTCCACTATTTGCCCATTCCATAATAGGCTTTCATTCCATTGGGGTACACACCCTCAATTAGGACTCCTTCACTTTCCGCTTTTTCCAGTGCCTTTGTTAATTCTTCTACTGTGGTAACTTTCCGTTTGTCAACTTTTGTTATCACAAATCCTTTCGACATGCCCACATCTTGTAATTTTCCTTTTCCAACCTCTGTTACTTTTACTCCCCACTCAAGTCGCATCTTTTCAAGTTCTTTTTTAGAAGGTACTTCGAAACTAGCGGCTAACTTTGACTCAATCGGTGTTTTCTTTATTATTTCCGTGTTACCCTCATAATTTCTAAGAGTAAGTGAAACTAATCGAGTATCTCCATCCCGTATTAGTGCAATTTCTACTTTGTCACCAGGTGCGTATTTCCCAATTTTTTCTTGAAGTTGAGGAACTGATTTTATAGACTCCTTGTTCACTTTTACAATAACATCTCCTTTTTCAATTCCTGCTTCTTCGGCAGCTCCATTGGGTGAAACGCCATTTACAAAAACCCCTTCTGTTTCCTTAATCCCTAGTTCATTCGCCAATTCTTGATTCATCTCTTGAATCCCAACTCCAATAAACGCTCTTTGAACAATTCCGTATTGTATCATATCTGTTGTAACCTTTTTCATTATATTCACCGGAACTGCAAAGGAGTAACCTGAGTAAGAACCTGTAAGGGAGGCAATTGCTGTATTTATTCCTACCAATTCTCCTTTAGAATTTACCAACGCTCCCCCACTGTTTCCTGGGTTTACCGCAGCATCTGTTTGAATAAATGACTCGATGGGAAAAATATTTTTTCCAGAATTTCTTTGCATAATATTGATGCTACGGCCTTTGGCACTTACAATTCCTGCTGTTACGGTAGAAGTCAAATTAAAGGGATTTCCCACTGCAAGAACCCATTCTCCCACATTTATTTCATCTGAATTACCTATGGCAATCGAAGGTAAATTAGTTTCGTCAATTTTTATAACCGCTATGTCTGTAGCTGGATCTGTACCTATCACTTTTGCTGTATACTCTCTGTTATCATTAAGAATCACTCGAATAATGTCTGCTTTATCTACTACATGATTGTTGGAAACGATATATCCATCTTCAGAAATAATAACACCCGAACCAGAACCTCTTTGACTTCTATTTGCCCCACCATTTCCATAAAACAATTCAAAGAGTTGCTCTTCTTGAGTTAGTTGTCTTCTTTTTGTTTCGGTATTGATGTGAACTACGGAGTTCAATGTTTGATTAGCTGCGAACTGGAAGTCAAGAACATTTCCATTCAAATCTGTAGGAATACTGACAGGTTTTGCAGGAATGATTGATTCAGTTTCTTTAATAATTGTCTTATTCTCAGTTGGAAAAAATGTGAAGTATCCGCAAAGTGCAATCGATCCACCGAGAGCCGCCATTGTAAGGGAGTTAAAAAATGTTTTCATATCTTTAGATGTTCTGTGTTAAATACTGTTTTAATTATTTTTGTTACTCTAATTTAATTCAGAAATTATAGCTAGTAAAGGGTTTGTGAGTTAAAAAATGTTAAACAAATGCAGAGACCAAAAATTAAACAAAGATTTACAATTCTGGATTATTTGTTGTTACTAATTAATTGTGGAATTGTTGTCAGTAGTTTTGCCTATTGTTTCGTTTCTTATTCAGAGTTACCTCAAATAATTCCTACTCATTTTAGTGCAAGTGGAGTGGCCGACAAATTTGGGGACAGGGCAAGTATTTGGTTTTTACCCGCTATTTCAGCATTGCTGTGGGTTATACTTTGGGTACTTTCGTTGTATCCACATTGGTTTAATTATCTAACAGAAATTACTGATACAAACTCAAATCAACAATACTTATTAGCCTCAAGACTTTTGCGTATTCTTTCGATCCTAATTGGATTTATCTTTTTATTTGCGGTGTATGAAACTATCATAATTGCTCAACAAAAAGTACACTCTTTTGGAATTACTCCTTTACTTGTCATTGGTTTAAGCTTTTTACTTTTATTTGTTATCTATGCGGTAAAATCTTCCAAAAATTAATCGGTGTGAATGTTGGTTTTTACTTTTTCCTCTACTAATGCTAACAACGCATCTTGCTCCATTGAGTTTGCTTCAATGGGGTCGTGAGTATAAATTGTTATTGGGGTAAGCAAACCAAGTGGAAATTTTCCGTATTTAAATACTTTCCATGAGTTATTAATTGAAATAGGAACAATTACCGCCTCGGTATTGTATTTCAGAATTGTTTTTAATCCATTGGTCGAAAAAGCTTTCGGTTTTCCATTTCTACTTCTAGTTCCTTCTGGAAAAATAGCAGCTCCCCAAATATTTTTATTAATTCGTTTACTAAATTTCCCTAATTCTATGATGGCAGTTTTTCCGTCTTTTCTGTCGATAAGGGCAGCACCACCATGTCTCAAATTATAGGAAACACTTGGTATTCCTTTCCCTAATTCCTTCTTCGAAACAAACTTAATATGATGTTTTCTAAAATACCAGATTATGGGTGGAATATCAAAAAGACTTTGATGATTGGAGACAATAATGACTGTTCTATTTATGGGGATTTCTTTTTTGTTTTCTCTTTTTACGACTATGCCAAGAAACAACAAAGAGCGGGTGAGTAATAAGTTCATATAGTCTACGACAAGTTTGTGAGCTTTGTACCCTAATAGATTATTGGCAATCCATTGAATTGGATGAAACACAACAAGAATAAGAAAGAATACGAGAGCAAAAAGCATTGACAACGGATAACTAATTATTTTCATACGATTTTATCTATCACTCATTTCGCCAGCAAGGCTTTCATTTAATTTTTCTTTAATTTTGGAAGGATCTTGGTATTTACCAAGTACGTACATCATTTTAGTAATGGCAGCTTCGGTAGTAATGTCTCTTCCCGATATTATTCCAAGCTTATCAAAAGCACTACTCGTTTCATATTTTCCTTGTAGCACACTTCCTGCAGCACACTGGGTAACATTCAGTAGGACGATTCCTTTTTGGATAACTTTTTTTAATTCTTCCAGAAACCAAGGTTTTGAAGAAGCATTTCCTGAGCCATATGTTTCCAGCACAACTCCTTGTAGATTGGGAGTAGAAAAAACTGCCTGCACTACTTCTCTTGTAATTCCAGGAAATAGTTTTAGGATGGTTACATTGTTGTTTAGTTGGGTAAATAATTCAAGTTTTTCTTTGTTTCGGTAATGGATAGCAAGCTCATTATATTTGATATGAACTCCTGCCTCAGCCAAATAAGGATAATTGAATGAAGAAAAAGCCTCAAAGTCCTCTGAGTTGATTTTGGTAGTACGATTTCCTCGATAAAGATTGTACTCAAAATAGATACAAACTTCCGGAACAAGAGGTTTCTTGTTTTTTTGAGCAGCGGCAATTTCAATCGAAGTAATGAGATTTTCTTTTCCGTCCGTTCTTATTGTTCCAATTGGGAGTTGAGATCCAGTAAGGATGACAGGCTTAGTAAGTCCTTTGAGCATAAAACTTAAGGCCGAAGCAGTATAAGACATAGTATCTGAACCATGAAGAATTACAAATCCATCATACTTTGTATACTGTTCGTTGATCACCTCTACTAATTGAATCCAATGAGACAAATCCATGTCCGAGGAGTCTATTGGTTTAGAAAAGGAGTAACTTTCTATTTTTACTCCTATTTTCTTCAATTCGGGAACTTGTTTTTCTATACTTTCAAAATCAAAAGGTTTTAATGATTTAGACTCAAAATCCTCTATCATTCCGATTGTTCCTCCAGTGTAAATTATAAGTATGTTGGGTTTATGCATGTTATGAATCTTTGTGAGAAAAAAAATCAGTGTCGTCACTCACTGGTAAATTCATTAGGTAATCCATTCCTTGCTTCAGTTCCCAATCTTCGTACACTATTTTGTACAAAGCATCGGCCAATGGAGAGTTAAATCCGTAACCTGCAAGAAGTTTCACTACTTTTATTGTTTTTATTCCCTCTGCTACTTCGTTCAAATCGCTCAAAATGTCAGACAATTTTTGACCTTTTGCGAGTTGATAACCGACTCTGAAATTCCTACTCAATTTACTGTTGCAAGTAGCCATCAAATCGCCTATCCCTGCTAATCCCATAAACGCCTTTTCGCTAGCGCCAAAAGCTTTACCAAAAAAGACCATTTCAGCCATTCCTCTTGTAATAAGGAGAGCCTTGGAGTTGTCGCCATACCCTATTCCTTCTAGCATTCCGGCTGCAATGGCAATGTAGTTTTTCAATACACTTGCCAACTCTACTCCTAGCACTTCATTGGATCCATATACTCTAAATACATTACTGTTCAAGGCTTTTTTTCCTTCTACAATTACTTCGTTAAACCTACTTGCAACTACCGTTCCTCCTATTTGTTTTTCGGATAATTCTTTCGCAAGATTAGGTCCAGCTATACAGCCAACTCTTACTACAGAAGTTTGTTTGAGAATCAATTCACTCATTGTAAGTACCTCGGATTTATCGAGCTGAGTCACCGAGTTTATATCCACCTCAATATGAAGACCTTTAGTTCCGTGAATCAGAATGTGTTCTGGTGTAAGATAAGGACTTAATTGAATCAGCATTTCTTTAAAGTTGGAAGAAGGTACAATAGGAAAAATTAACTTACACTCTTTTGTAATCAGTTCAAAATCATTAACTGCAGTTACTCTTTCGTGAATTGCTTGACCTTTATGCTCTCTATTCTCGTTTATTTTTTCGACAATTTCTTCCCTTCTGGCATAAATAAAAACTTCATTGTTTATTGCTAACAAGTTGGCTAAAGCCAACCCAAAATTTCCAGTTCCTATGACAGCTACTTTTTTCATGCGCATTAAATGAACTTTTCTAATCCATAACTAGTAAGCTTGTTATGATAGTAATACAATAGTTTCATACTTTGTGTGGATATTTCTCCTTTTTTATTCTCTCGCAGCACATATTTGGGATGTGAGGATCCTACTTTATTAATTCCTACCTTCATTAACTCTTCCAGTTCTAATTCAAGATCAGCCGAAAGAATAATTTTATTTTCCTTTTCTATTGCAATTAATTCTTCTTTCACTCTTCCTAATACCGGAATAAACTCTTCTGCCTGTATGGTAGTTTCATCTTTTGGTAAACTTAGAATTTCAAATATCGTAAATTGAGAAAATCGCTTTCTTATGATTTGAAAGGCTACAAAAGCAACCAAATTACTACTCAACACTACCGTGTTTTCCTTGTATTCTTGTAATATTCTTTCGCCTAAAATCTGGGTGTATTGACTATCCCTCTGTAAATCTTTAACTAGCTTTCCGTTCAATTTAAAGTAATCGGCCACTTCTACTTTTTGTCCAATGCTGGTATAGCTTTCTCCGTTTTCATTTACATTATTTCCAAAAACATCTATGGCTGGAGCAAAAGATATTGTCATTCCAGGATTGGAAGTAATTACTTTGTATGCTCTTTTTATAAGTCCGAAGGAAGTTGTGTTTTCATCTTCCAAATAATTTTCTTTCCCCTCATCCTTCAAGTAGTGTTCTATTAATTTTTTTGCCTCCAGAACATAATGGTAATTGAGTGTTACGGGGATGATGAAAATTTTCTTTCCATTCCCATTCTGCAAATTCATCCGTTGCGCATCAATTACTGTTCCTAGTAATCCCAATTTTAATTTATTCTCAAGTTTACCTGAATGAGAACGTGAACCTCCCGGATAAAATAAGCTATTCACGTCTTGGGTAAGAGCAATAGTAGAGTACGACTTGAGAGTTTCAATATATAGCCTGTGCTTTCTTCTTCTATCCACTTTGTACGCTCCCAAATTGTGCATAAATCTGGAAAGAGATTTAATCGTGAAAAGGTTTACACCTGCTCCATAAGTGAAGGCTGAGAGACCAAGATTATTGAGACTTAGTCCAATTGTAGGAGAATCCAAATTACTGTAATGAGTGGGAACCACAACAACAGTTCCTATTTTCTGCAGATTTCTGATATGATCAATATCTCCCATTATCTTCATTCGGTCGTAAAGCTTATCTACCGAGCTAAATAGTCGATACACAATTTGAGGGAAGGAATTAATTAATCGAGAATAAATGTAAGGCAGTGCATTTTGAGCAAATTTAAAAGAAGATATTTTGAAGTCGGCAATCATTTCTGTACCATAAAAGTCTAGAATCTGATTCAAAATCCTTTCGTCCACTTCCTTCGTTCTGTTCTCAGAGCTCGTTGCTTTGGAATTTCTTATTTGTTTTTTTATGTCACTCCAAAATAATTTCTCTTTTGGGTTATCCGATTTCCATGGAGTTTTCGAAAGCCTCATTTTTTCTTGATACACAATGTTTTTTATCTCATTTCTGAGAGTTACATCATCTTTCAAAATCCAAGAAGCATTCTTTTTAACCAACTCTTTCACCTTTTTCAAAAACAAATCGGGATTTTCATAAGCTTTATAAATAGGCCATTCATCCATGTTTTTAACAACGGAGGGAAGAGGTTTCTTTATGGTTTTTCTTGTAGGCATTGATTAAAAGTCCTCGTTTTCGTAGTTCTCTAATTCTTTTTCATAAAATCTATTCGCCTCTTCGATCAAGTGCGCCACAATATTGACCATCTCATCTTCTTCTTCCTCTTTAGAAAGATCGTCAAACCATTCAATCTCATCATTCACAAGGTTGATCAAAAATCTTGGATACTCGGTGTGCAAAACAAACATTTCGTCTGGCAGTTCTGTTGTGTCGGCCAGTAAAAATCGGGGTAATTCCATTAGGTATATATTAAATTGGTTGATTCTATAGAGTGAAAATAAAACTCTTTTTACGTAGTCATATTTCCAAACTTCTAATTTAGGCAAATTACAAAGGAATTTCGCCAAAACAATGGTGTTAATTAAAGATTTTTTTAACTTACTTTGGTTAAAAAAAACTGATAAAATGAATTTTCCTGATAGATATGCGGCCATTGATATTGGCTCAAACGGCATGAGGTTGCTGATTGCTAAAGTTGTTGAAGTAAATGGTGTGACTTCCGTTCAAAAACTTTCTTTGGTTCGTGTTCCTATTCGATTGGGTGAGGATGTCTTTAATGAAGGAGTTATCTCGGAGGACAAAAAAGAAAAATTTATCAAAACCATTAAAGCATATAAATTGTTGATGGATATATATCAAGTAAAAGATTTTAGGGCAGTTGCAACTAGCGCTATGCGAGAAGCAAAGAATGGAAATGAAATCGCCAACCTTATTAAAAAAGAAACAGATATTGACATAAGTTTGATAGATGGAAAAATAGAGGCTGATTTGATTTTCTCCACCATTTACACTCAAAATATAAACAAGAATGATTCTTATTTGTTTATTGATGTGGGAGGCGGTAGTACAGAAATTACAATTTTTAATAAAGGAAAACGAGTGGAGTCAAAATCCTTTAAAATAGGAACTGTAAGACTTCTACAAGAAAAAGTAGAAGATAAAAACTGGAACGAGCTCGACAACTGGTTGAATAATGTGGTGAATAGCGACAAAGATTTTAAAGCGATCGGAACGGGAGGAAATATAAACCGATATTTCAAATTATCTCGTAATACTCATTTAGAACCAGTAAAAATTGACGTGCTAGAAAAATTACACACGAATTTAAAAGCACTAACAAAAGAAGAAAGAGCCGAAAAATTCAGATTGAGATACGACAGAGCCGATGTAATAGTTCCTGCTGGAAAAATTTATTTGACCATTTTAAAGAAGTGTGGAATTGAAGAAATTATCGTTCCTAAAATTGGATTGAGTGATGGGATTGTTTACTACCTATTCAAAAGAGACAACAACTAAATGGCACTCCCCGGCAATTTGCTTCTTCTCACAGGTGAAAAATCTAATAGTCTCAGTTTTGAACTAATTTCAAGAAAAGATTTCGAGGTGTGGTTGCCTTTTTTTAAAGGAGAACATGATGCCAAGTTCTTGTTACTTAATTCTAAACTATCAAACAAAAAGCTATGTCAATTATGGTTGGACAAGGCCTTGAAATGATACAAAAAATGAGGGAGGACTCAATGCTCTTATTGATATTAAAACGAATAGGTACATCTGTCAGTGTGGTTTGCTTGTTCAAAAAATACACCATAAACCTTGCTCCGAAATTGGGTATTCAATTTTACCAGAGTTTTGGGGAATGGGATATGCCACCGAGGCAGCTATCAAATGCAGAGATTATTTATTTGAACATGATTTGTGCATGCACTTGGTGTCGAATATCCAAAAAGAAAATGTAGGATCACAGCAAGTTGCAATAAGCAATGGAATGAAACCAGCAAATGAGAAAATGAGTAGTGACAATCCGGATTTTCTTTTGAACGAAATTCATGAAAAAAGATTGGCTCAGAAGTCAAAATTAACTTATTCCTGTCGTATTTAGATTTCCTACGGAAATAACAGTTTTGTATTTTCCATCTCCCAAAAATCCTTTGTATTGTAAGTGAAGGTTGTAAATAGTGAGAGTTGTTTTCTTAGCCAATATATCCCCAATTTTTTGGATGTCACAACTTATCATTTTTTCAAAATCGAACCCTTTGGAATCCACATAAATATGATTCTCACCATCAATCCTTTTGTAATCAGCAAAAGTTGCTAATTCTTGTAATTGACTTATTGAGACATATTGTAAATTTTCAATTCCATTAATTTGATACAAAAACCATCTGTGCGTGTTTTCATCTAACAAAAATCTATTGAGAGAGTCTTTTATTAGAACACGGGCATTATTTATAATAGCAGGTCCAAAATAGTTTTTATCCAATTTATAAATCTTATCGTGAGTCATTGCATATCTTAAACTCAAGGGTCCCACAATTTTCCTTAGTTTAGGAAAAAAACGAAAGGAATTGTAGTATCTCACTATCATTTGAAAATTTATAACAAATGCGGTGGCATGGATAGGCGTGTCAAAAATTTGGAAACCACCATCTCCCGAATTGATAAACATTTTACTAAAGGTCTCGGGAGTCCTGTAATGTTGAAAAATATAGGAAGAATTGGACAAACACAAGTCACAGGTTTTTTTATAAATCACCTTAAATAGTACTGGTATAAGAGACTGCTCCAGTGGTTTGTATTGGCTATAGTGGTAAATATCAATTCCCAACACGGTTTTTTCAGCAAATTTGTCTGTGTCTATTTCGTCAACCAGCTTGTTGAGCAAATCCGATTCGTCCACATCTTCATGACAAAATTTACTAAAATCATTGATGTCTTTTTCCGAAATTATTTTGGTCAGTTCTTCTATTTCGTAATTCTTAAACTTCTTCATTTCAGATTTTTTTTTTCAATTAACGCTGTTTAATATAAGAAATATATCACAATTTTATTCAATTATGGTTTCTATTGTTTTAGGAAGGAAGTAATCTTAAGGCATAAAAAAAAACTCGAAACATAAGCTTCGAGGTTTTTTCTCTATTAAATTTCCAGTTACTCTTAGTATCTGTAATGTTCTGGTTTGTATGGACCTTCTACCGTTACACCAATGTAATCGGCCTGGTCTTTAGTCAATTCAGTTAACTCTACTCCTATTTTAGCAAGGTGTAACTTCGCTACTTTTTCATCCAAATGTTTAGGAAGCATGTAAACTTCGTTCTTGTCATATTTTTCAATATTTGTCCAAAGTTCAATTTGAGCTAAAGTTTGATTAGCGAATGAGTTGCTCATCACAAATGAAGGATGACCTGTTGCACAACCTAAGTTTACCAACCTTCCTTCTGCCAACAAAATGATGTCTTTTCCG
Source organism: Flavobacteriales bacterium (assembly GCA_965658995.1). Classification (GTDB taxonomy): domain Bacteria; phylum Bacteroidota; class Bacteroidia; order Flavobacteriales_D; family CAJJDF01; genus CAJJDF01. Next base: position 35,805 of record CBFHVI010000009.1, read on the forward strand.
TCTACATCATAGATGTCTACTTGTGGTTTTACTTCAATTTTCGAATAATTATTATTCAACCAAGCTACGTCAATTTCATTATCAAAATGACCTATGTTACATACGATAGTTTTATCTTTCATCGCTTTGAAGTGCTCGCCTCTGATAATATCCTTGTTTCCTGTTGTGGTCACAACAATATCAGCTTCAGACACAACGCTTTCTAATCTTTTAACTGCAAATCCGTCCATCGCTGCTTGTAATGCGCAAATTGGATCAATTTCAGTAACAATAACTCTTGCACCTGCTCCTCTCAAAGATGCTGCAGATCCTTTTCCTACATCTCCGTACCCCGCTACAACCGCAACTTTTCCTGCCATCATAGTATCGGTTGCTCTTCTTATTGCGTCCACCAATGATTCTTTACATCCATATTTGTTGTCAAATTTAGATTTTGTAACAGAATCATTTACATTAATCGCTGGCATTACCAACGTTCCATTCTTCATTCTTTCGTACAGTCTGTGTACTCCAGTTGTTGTTTCTTCCGACAATCCGTTAATTCCTGCGGTCAGTTCTGGATATTTATCGAACACCATATTTGTCAAATCACCTCCATCATCCAAAATCATGTTCAAAGGTTTTCCTCCTTCAAATCCTTTGATTGTTTGTTCGATACACCAATCGAATTCTTCTTCGTTCATTCCTTTCCAAGCGTACACAGGTACTCCTGTAGCTGCAATTGCTGCTGCCGCTTGATCTTGGGTAGAAAATATATTACAAGAAGACCAAGTTACTTCAGCACCTAGTGCAGTTAAAGTTTCTATCAACACTGCTGTTTGGATAGTCATATGAAGACACCCCGCAATTCTTGCTCCTTTCAAAGGTTGTGACGGTCCAAATTCTTCTCTGATAGCCATTAGCCCAGGCATTTCTGCTTCGGCCAATCTTATTTCTTTTCTCCCCCATTCTGCTAAAGAAATATCTTTAACTTTGTAAGGCAACTTTTTGTTTGTTACTTCGCTCATAATTAATTTAAAAAATTTTGTACAAAGATACTAATCTCTTTACAAACTATCAACATTATCCTTATGCCATTATCCAATCTATCTTTTCATTCTACTATTTATTTATGGGAAATTACTGAATCGTTAGAAGAATTACTCAATATCCCGAAATTAACGGAGGATGAGACAAATATTGTGATGTCTTTTCGTAAAGAGAATAGGAAAAAAGAAATTTTAGCCTCAAGAGCTTTGTTACAATCCATTATTCCTGACGCTCACATTCATTACTCAAACAAAATTCCGCAGCTAACAGGGAAAGAAAAGGAAATCTCAATCACCCATTCTGACAACAAAGTAATGATTCAATTGGTGCCAAAAGATAAATTGTGCGGAGTTGATTTACAAGAAATTACTGATAAGGCGATTCGGGTAAAAACTAAATTCCTTCACCCCAGCGAAATCAGTTTGATAGACGAATATGAATTGGATACTCTTTCTTTTTGCAATCTGTTGTGGTCTGCAAAAGAAACAGCTTTCAAAGCATTTTCCTCTGTGTGTGAGCAAGAGGAAGTCATTGAGTTCAAAACACAACTGATCATTTCGAATATTTTGGTTAACCAAAACAGAATTTGTGGGCAATTTATAGAAAAAAATAAACGAACCTCTTTTGAATTAGGTTTTTCTATTCAATCCGATTTTGTGGTAACTTGGTTTGACAGGTTGAGCTAGGTGTTAGTTTTGGTTCAGCTATTCATCAGAAACTTGGGATGTAGGCACTTCTATCCGTTTTCACAATCTTTAGTGTAAAAACCCCGGCATTTACCAGTTCAAGAGAATCTTTTATTTCTCTCTTCAGCATCTTCATTACCTCGTCATATTCTCCATATACTTGAGTACTTAGTGGGTTTTCTAGTACGGTAAACCCAGATGCTCTTATACGTAAAATAAAATTTTTAATTGTTTCTTCATATTCGTCTTGCAATGGTGTACAAGTTAGTTCTACCGATATTTTCATAGCAGTTAGTTTTTTAATCCTGCTTTTATTTTTGCCAGGGCAGTGTTCGAAATAGTTGTCCGAAAATCGGCCAATACTTTTTGTTTTCCCACCCATATTTCAGCAGGAACAGCCCTAGTATTCCTTACAAACACTTCAAAATAAAAAAAACAAGTACATTCATTGGAGAGCTTTTCTCCTTTTTGGTATAAGTCCACTTTTAGGACTTTTTTGTTGTTTTCAATTTCTTTAATAAAGGCGCCATTTCTGAAGTCACAGCTCATTTTTGCACCAAGCAAAAGTCGAATACCGTCTTGTTCGATCAAAGATTCATAAATGGCAACTGCTCGATGTTCCACTTTTTCAAAATTACATTCCGAGATGAGAACAGAAATCTCCTTCTTAGTGTTAAACTCTAAGGAAGGCATTGAAGGTAAGTCTTCCTTTACTTCTTTTCTTTCGTTGCTGGTGCAACCTATACAAAAGAGAAAAAGTAGAATACAAATCGTTCTATTAATCGCAGTATATGTCATCAATTAAGTGAGCGTATTTTTCTAGAACTGCGTTCCTTTTGAGTTTGAGAGTCGGAGTGAGTTCGCCAGAGTCAATACTCCAGTCGTCTGCTAACACACGAATCACTTTTACTTTTTCCCATTTAGCAAAATCTTCGTTGTACTTTGCCACTTCTCTTTCAAATTTGTCGATTACCAGGTCGTTTACAACTAAATCATCATGATTCGAATAAGCAATTTTCTTGTAGTCTGCCCAGTCTTTGAGAGCTTCCCAAGCTGGAATTATAAGAGCAGAAGTGTGCTTTTTATTTTCTCCGATAACCATTATTGTTTCGATAAAAGGAGATAATTTGAACTTATTTTCCATCAATTCAGGAGAAACATATTTTCCTCCCGAAGTTTTGAAAATCTGCTTAATTCTTCCAGTGATTTTCAAAAAGCTTCCTTCTATAAACTCACCTTTATCTCCTGTGTGAAACCAACCGTCTTTATCAATGACTTCAGCAGTTTTTTCTGGTGATTTGTAATATCCTTGCATCACATTAGGTCCTTTTACCAATATTTCTCCGGTTTCAGCAATTTTCACTTCAACAGTTTTCAATACTTTCCCTACGGTACCTATTCTTATTCCATCCTCAAATTTTGAGATTACACTTACAACGGGCGAAGTTTCTGTTAATCCATATCCTTCATAAATGGGCATATCTGCAGCGTAAAACACCCTCATTAAACTAGATTCTAGGGCAGCACTTCCCGAAACAATTACATCGATGTTACCTCCCAAAGCTTCTTGCCATTTACTAAAAATTAACTTTCGAGCAATTTTCAATTGGAAGTGATAGAAACCTCCTTTGTTAATGTCCCATTTGTGACCCAAATTAACCGCCCAAAAGAACAACATCTTTTTAATTCCTGTCAAATCTTCTCCCTTCGCAATTATTTTCGCATACACTTTTTCTATTAGTCGAGGTACTGCTGTAAATAAGTTTGGTTTCACATCCTTGATATCATCTCCAACAGTTTCGAGCGATTCAGCAAAGTAAATAGAAACACCGATATATTGGTACAAGTATAAAATCATTCTTTCAAAAACGTGGCATACTGGCAAAAAACTAAGTGCCTTCGCCTGTTTGTCAACAGGTACTCGTTCCATACTATCAAGCACATTACTCACCATGTTACTATGCGAAAGCATCACCCCCTTTGGTAATCCTGTTGTACCTGAGGTGTAGATTAATGTTGCCAAATCCTCTGGCTTAACGGCCGCTTTTAGCTCTTCAACTTGAGTATCTGGTACCTCTTTGCCAATCGACATTATTTCCTCCCAATTCTTTGCTCCTGGCACCAAATTGAATGTGTAAATATCTCCCAAAGTAGGAACGTCCGATTTGATTGATGTAACTTTTCCAAACAATTCCTCATCCGATACAATGCATAGTTTTATTTCAGCATTGTTAAAGATATAAGTGTATTCTTTTTCGGTAATAGTTGGGTAAATAGGAACCGAAACCGCACCAATTTGCAACAACGCAACATCACAAATATTCCATTCGGAACGGTTGTTAGAAATCAAAGCAACTTTATCACCGGGTCTTATTCCCAATTGAATAAATCCTTTACTCATTTTGATGGCTTTGGATAAGTACTCTGACGTAGAGGTTTTTATCCATTTACCCTCTCTTTTATCAACTAAGCAATCTTCCTGAGGATTGTTGGCCAACTGGTGATATGCGAAATCAAATGTTCTTGTTAAGTTTGTCATAGTAGTGAAATTTCTGTATCGCAAATTACAGTAATTTTTTTTGACTTACAAATCAAATAAAATCCATTGAATTATTTTGACCTTTCCTTTTAATGAGAATTTAATTAGTATGTTTGCTTACAGTGAGAAAAAAATTACCAAACGTATGAAACCATTTTTACTTCAACTTATTGAAACGGTGAAATCTGAACACGAAGATTTAGGTGAAGTAACTCTTGTGGTTCCCACTCAAAGAAGTGGAATTTACTGTCGTAAATATCTTACGGAACTTGCAGAAAAAACTACTTGGGCGCCCACAATCATTACCATTGATGATTTTATAAAGACGAATTGTAGGTTACAACCTATTGACAATATTGAGCTGCTATTTTTATTTTATGAAGTATACCTTGAAGTAGAAATAACTGAGCCTGATTCATTTTATTATTTCTCTAAATGGGCTCCTACCCTGCTTGCTGATTTCAACGAAATGGATCATTACATGGTGAATCCCATTACCATTTTTAATGATTTAAGAAATATCAAAGAAATAGATAATTGGAGTTTCAACGAGGAGAAATTAAGCGACATGCAAGAAGATTTTGTTAAGTTTTGGGCAACTCTTCCTATTTTGTATAAAAAACTAAATGATCGGTTAACGGACTTAAACAAAGGATATTCGGGTAAATTATACAAATGGGTGGCCACTTCCATTTATGAAGTGTTGGATGATCACGAGCCTAACTCTGTTTATTTTGCTGGTTTCAATGCACTATCAAAGTCCGAAGAGCTTATCGTGGATACATTCGTAAATAGCGGAAAAGGACAGTTGTTTATGGATGGCGACACTTTTTATATTGACAACCCAGATCATGAAGCTGGGTTGTTTTTGAGAAAACAAATTGCACAAAAAGGAAAAAAATCTATCAATTGGATAGACTCCTATTTTACACAAGGAACAAAAAAGATAGAACTTCTATCGACTCAATCAGACGTGATGATGGCGAAAACTGTGGGAGCACATTTGTCGAAATTAACTGAGGAAGAAATAAAAAATACAGCTGTAGTATTGGCAGATGAATCCTTGTTGATCCCCATAATCAATTCAATTCCCAACTCCATCGATGCTTATAATATTTCCTTGGGGTATTCCCTGTTCAATTCGCCAGTTTTTAGTTTGCTTTCCTCCGTATTTTCGATTCAAGAGAGTTTTATCAAACACAAGAAAGGGAGTTTACATTACAGAAGTTTTTTGGGAGTTGCGGAGCATTATTTGATGAAAAAAGTAATCAATACTTATGCCATCAAGCAGGAGATAGTTTCTAAAAATATCACTTTCATATCAAGTAAGTATATTTCACAAAAAGAAGAACTGGCGGGAGTAGAATTTCTTTTTGAGCAATGGAATCCAGAAAATATTGTTCAATCAGCTTTTGATGCGCTTAATTTACTCATTTCCAAAGTGGTGGAATCGTTAGATTTTGGTTCAAATTCTTTAGAATTAGAATATTTGTTTTCGGCCCAAAAAGTAATTCGAAAAGTTGAAAATAAATTAACCCAAAAGAATTACATCACTGATCTAAAAACATTGAAACAGCTATTTTTTCACTTGTTCAAATCAGAAACTGTGTCGTTTATTGGTGAGCCTTTAGCTGGATTGCAACTCATTGGTATGCTCGAAACTCGAGCGTTGGATTTTGAAAACATTCTGTTGGTTTCGGTAAATGAGGAGGTTCTTCCCAAAGGAAAATCAAGTAATAGTTTTTTTCCTTACGAACTCAAAAGATTATATGGACTTCCTACCTACAAAGAAAAAGAAGCTATTTATGCTCATCATTTTTATCGTTTGCTTCAGAGATCTTCCAATGTTTCGCTTGTCTACAACAGTTCCATGTCTGGAATGAATGGGAGCGAAAAAAGTAGATATATCGAACAACTAAAAGAGGAGTTAGCCGGTTTTGAAAACATCACTATTGAGGAAAAAGTAGTTTCTACAGAGATACACAAAGTGGCTCTATCAAGAAAAACAATCAAGAAAGACGAGGCGGTTCTTGACAGATTACATTCCTTAGCCGAATATGGATTTTCACCTTCGGCTATTTCCAAATATTTAAGTTGCCCGCTTGATTTCTATTACAGTTATGTAGTGGGATTAAGAAACGAAGAAGAGGTAGAAGAAGATATAGAGGATAATACTTTCGGAACCATAATTCATGCTGTTTTAGAACACCTCTACACTCCTTTTCTGAATAAAAATGTGGTTGTTCAGGATGTGATAGAAATGAAAAAGCAAGTAGAGGATTTGCTCACTTACTATTTCAAGAAGGAATATTCCTCTCATTTTGACACCGGAAAAAACTTTTTGATGTTTGAAGGTGCAAAAAAATCAATCCTAAGTTTTCTTCATAACGAGGAGGAAATTGTTAAAAACAATGAATTAATCATTCTCGGACTCGAAGAAGAGTTGATTAGAGATTTTGAATTTGAAACAAATAATGGTACAATTCAAACAAAACTAAGAGGAAAAATAGACAGGATAGATCTACTCAACGGACGCAAAAGGATAATTGATTACAAGTCTGGGGCTGTTCAACCTACCCATGTGCAGACAACGAGTATTTCGGCCTTATTCACAAACAAAAAATTAAAAGAAAAAGTATTTCAATTAATGATTTACGATTTTTTATTGGGAACTGAAGAAAACTCTATGAATGACTCCATTGCCGGAATTTTTTCGACAAAATCTGTTTCTCAAGGATTTATGGAATTATCAGTAAACAAACAAAAGCCAACTGAAGAAGATAGAGAAGAGTTTTGCCAGGAAGTAGGGAATATTTTGGCTGAGTTGTTCAATCCTGATATCCGATTCGAACACAATGAGGACGCAGAATATTGTACCTATTGCGATTAATCAAATAATCTCCATTTAATTCCAAACTTAAAGGCTCTATCTTGAATGGGATATTGGCTTATTGCCAAATAATTCTTACCAAAATTAGAAGGAAGATTCCAGTTTGGATTAATACCATTTAAGTTTTTGCCAGTAAACACATTGCTATTTACGTGAGTTACCAAAGCAAAGAAAGAAAAGTTTCTCTTAATGTAAAACTCTGCAAAAACATCCATAATTGGGTAATTACCAACTTTTTGAGAAGATTGAAGAATGAACTCATCCAAGGCTGGATTATAGTTTCGAGGTGTAAACTGTGAATAGTACAATACATTTACTCCTGCTTTGAACCGCAATACTTTCTTTATCAATCTTCCTCGAAAGAAAAGTGAGTTCTGCAAAAGTAGGTTCGGGACTTCAATGTTAGCGTCTGTAAGAAGATCCTGAACATGAAGATTCGAACTTAAATAAAACCAGTTGGTAAATTTAAACTCTTTCTTTAGCGATAAATTTAGATACGCTATTTGAGCTTGAATAGGTTGAGAATTCTCATCAAAAAATACAGCATTGTTTTGGTTCTCGAAGTGCAAACTAGCCGCATATCTTTTGGTGTCGTTGGTCGCATTTGCAGATACCTGAAGAATAGAGTTTCGCTTATTGACCTTGTTCCAAACAAAATGATTGGATGCATACCGATTCACATATAATTCGGGAAGATCTGTGAAATAGTTGGCTTCAAGAGAAAAATTTGAAAACACCGAACTGGTTGAATTCGTAACTGTTACTTTGTTCCTCCATTCAAAAGATTCATAGCTCCCGTCAGAAATCATGAACTCACCGTAAGAATGAAACTCAACACTGTCTTTTTTCAACTGAAATTGACCAAAAATCAAGTTTTCTAAATGCACCTCAAAAGGAGCTAAACTTGAATATTCGTAGTAGTTTTGCCCTAGCCCAATAGCCATGATTGAGTTTTTCGAAATTTTTTCTAGTTGAATTCGATGAGAAACTTGTTCTAGCCTCAAACTGTCGTTGGTGGTAATAGAATCTAGGTAATAATTTTGAAAAAAATCACTCGAATTTATCAACTCTATATTCCGTTGGGTTCGAGAATAAAGAAGTGTTTGTCTCAAAGCAAGAAATGTATTCGTATCTGACTTAATGTTTCCAAGACGAAAAGAATGGTCAAAATTAATGTTCATCACCTTCAAATCCAACCGATTAGAATTTGAACCAGTTCCTACATTGAATTGATTCGGAAAAGTAGATTTTAAATTTCCATTACTCGAATCCAATAAAGAGAAAAAAGTTGAGTCGGCAATTCCGCCATTTAAAAAAGCAAATCTTTTGTAGTTGGAAAAATTTGCCTCGAACTGGTAGTTTTTCTTCTCGGGCGAATAGCTCAGTCCTACCTCAAAATTTGACAATTGAGCTTCGTTGCTCACATAAATTCCTTCCGAGCTTGTTTTTAAAATGTTAGCCTCACCTTTAAGGTATTTTCCTAATTGTTGGTGATGAATTACTTCCACGTAATTTTCTCTTCCCGAACCCGAAACATAAAAAATATCAGTGAATGTGGGAGAATTAGAAGAGTCAGGGAACAAATTAATGAATTGTCTGTTATTGGACTCGAAAGGAGAAAGTAAGTGATACTTGGCCTGACCCAAATTCGACAAATAGACTTCTCTGTAGTCTCGGTATACAGAAGAGTTTTCGAAGATAGACTTCGTTGTATCTTCCACTTGTCCGAAAACACTGGTAGAAACCAACACAACAAGAAGAGTGACAATCCTTTTCATAATGGGGTTAAAAATAGGGATAAACGAACAAATAGCCAATGGATTACTTCTAGATCTTAAAAAGATTGCTGAACTCGGTTTTGTGTAAAGGATATTTATTAAACGTCCCAATCGCTTTGGCAATTAATTCTTTTTGCTCCCCATTTATTCTATAAATAGTCCCTGTGGACGAAATTAGCTTTTTTCCTTCAAAATCTACTTCCCCAATTCCCTCTAGTTGGTCATGAAGATACACAGGTTTAAAATAATTAATTTTGAACTCGACAGTAGAAACAAGCGCTTGTGACTGAAACGAAACAGACAAGGCAGCAGATCCCATAACCGAATCCATGAACCCAGCTACTACCCCACCGTGGCATACATTTGGCGAACTCAAATGCTTTTCCAAAACAGTCATTTGATACAAGGACTTTCCTGGAGTTTTTACCGTGAGTTTCATTCCATTTTCTTGAGCAAAACGGTTAATCATTTTGTAAATTTCAATAGGGTTATCAAACATTGTTAATATTTTATGGGTGTCCAAAGATAGAAATACTTTGGTTTAAGTTTTAGATAAAAGAAACTATTAGTACCTTTATAGCTTACGTTTATTGACTTGATAATTCAAGAAACATAAAACATAAAAACATGACTTGCAAAACCGTACAAGAATCAGTAAAAGAGATATTTACAAAGTATTTGGAACAAAACGGACACCGTAAAACTCCCGAACGTTTTGCTATCTTGAGCGAAATATTTGACCATCCAGAGCATTTTGATGTGGAAGAATTATATTCACTCATGAAGGAAAAGAATTACCGAGTAAGTAAAGCTACCATTTACAACACGATAGACTTATTATTGGCGTGTAACCTAATTAGAAAACACCAATTCGGTAAAAATCTTGCTCAGTATGAAAAGTCTTATCAGTACAAAAAACACGATCATATAATCATTACTGATACGGAGGAAGTGATTGAGTTTTCTAATCCGTTGATAAACGATATCAAAGAAATGGTGGAAAAGAAATACGGAATTAAAGTAATGCACCACTCCTTGTACTTGTATGCACAAAAAAATGATTGAGCAAAATCTGACATACAATAAAGAATCAATTTCTGAGAAACTTGCAGTTTTTCGCCATTCGGGCAAAATATTAAACTCCTGGGATGCAAAACATATCAAAGAAGAAATACAAACACTTGCACATACTACTGAGCTAGAAAACGTAATTTTTGTTCTCAGCGAAATTATTTACATGACAAGTTCTGGACTCAATTGCTTGTTGTTTTTCGCAACCAAACTACGGAACAATGCAAGAAGCAATACAAAGCACTGATATAAAAACTATTAAACAATAAAAACAACAAAATTTACATGGCATTAGATGTATTATTAGGACTCCAATGGGGAGATGAAGGGAAAGGAAAAATTGTAGATGTTCTTACCCCAAAATATGACATTATCGCAAGATTTCAAGGTGGACCAAATGCAGGACACACACTCGAATTCAATGGAATAAAACACGTGTTACACACTATTCCATCAGGAATTTTTAGAGACAACGTGCTCAATGTAATTGGAAATGGAGTAGTCATTGACCCTATTATTTTTCAAAAGGAAATTGATGCTTTGACAAAAATGGATGTTGTGATCAACGACAAGTTATTTGTATCAAAAAAAGCCCATTTGATTTTACCTACTCACCGATTGCTTGATGCCGCCTCTGAAAAAGCAAAAGGGAAAGAGAAAATTGGATCAACCCTCAAAGGAATTGGACCAACTTACATGGACAAAACAGGTAGAAATGGATTGCGAGTTGGAGATATCTTAAGCCCAAATTTTCAGGAAAAATATGAACAGCTGAAGTCTAAACATTGTAAAATGTTAGATTTTCAAGATTTTGAATACGACTTATCCGAAATGGAAACTGAATGGTTTAAAAGCATTGAATTCCTGAGAGGATTAAATATCATTGATAGCGAACATTTCCTGAATTCACAATTGAAAGAAGGATTATCTATACTAGCAGAAGGAGCGCAAGGAACACTTCTCGATATAGATTTTGGAACTTATCCATTTGTTACTTCTTCTAATACCGTAACGGCCGGAACTGCCACAGGCCTGGGAATTGCCCCCAACAAAATAAAAGGGGTAAATGGAATTTTCAAAGCTTACGTTACACGTGTAGGAGGTGGACCATTTCCTACTGAATTACTGGACCAAACCGGAGAAGACATGCAAAAAGCAGGTCATGAGTTTGGAGCAACCACCGGAAGACCAAGAAGATGTGGATGGCTAGATTTACCTGCATTGAAATATGCCATAATGGTAAATGGTGTAACAGAACTTAGCATGATGAAAGCAGATGTATTATCTGGGTTTGATCCAATTAAAGTATGCACACATTACAAAATTGGTGACGAATTGTATGACTATTTCCCTTACGACATTTGTGAAGAAGAAATAGAACCGGTTTATATTGAATTGAAAGGATGGACTGAAGATTTAACTCAACTTGAATCGATTGATAAAATTCCTTCACAATTGAACGATTACATTGAATTTTTGGAAAGAGAATTAGAAACTCCTATCACGATCGTCTCTGTAGGCCCAAACAGAAATCAAACGCTAATCAGAAACTAAAATATACTTGTTTTTTTATCGTTACCCTTTCACTAACCAAAAGCTTACGTTGAAAAACAATTCACTACATAACTCAAAAACAGCTGCTAGAATATTTCTTGCAATTGTTTTTTTTATTTTGGCTCCATTTTTCGTAATAGGTCAAATAAAAGGAGATCCCCTACTTCAAGATACTTCGAAGAATTTAATTCACTTTATTGGGGCAGACTCCATCATTCCTATGAATGGGAATATCAATGTGGCAAAGATCGTGGGAAATGCCAGATTTATGCAAGACAGCGTATTTATGCGGAGTGATTTTGCCATACTCGATTCTAAACTACAATTTCTTAAGGCAGTTGGTAATGTGAGAATCAATCAAGGCGATTCTCTTTTTCTTTATGGAGACTCCTTGAATTACGATGGAGATACTAGGATTGCTATCGTTCGAGGAAATGTAAGATTAATAGAAAATGACCTTCTTTTAACTGCTCCATCCATTCGTTATAATTTAACAACAAATACTGCCTATTACACCGAAGGTGGAACCGTAATTAGTAAAAAAAATCAAAACACCCTTACGAGCAATTTGGGGTATTACTTTTCAGATTTCAAAACGCTTTCCTTCAAAGGAAATGTAAAGTTAGTAAACCCAGACTATGTGATGACGTCGGATACTCTAGACTATAATGAGTTATCGGAGATTGCCTATTTTTCTGGAAATACATTCATCAAAGGAAAGGGAAACTTGATCTTTTGTAAAAATGGATTTTATGACACCAGAAATGATATTTCTGAATTTAATGAAGATGCTTATTTAATTTCTGACGGTCATACCATAAAAGGCGATAAATTATACTATGACAGAAACATAGGCTTAGGAAGAGCTATTGGAAACATTATCCTCCAAGATTCGGTGAATCAAATCCTAGTAACCGGAGATTACGGAACACGGAATGAAACCAATAATGAGTCTTTTGTAACAGGCCACACTTTGGTCAGTAAATGGTTTGAGAAAGAAGATACTTTGTTCTTATCAGCGGATACGATAAAAGTCATCAAGATTGACTCTACAAAGAATAATCAATTATTTTGTTTTCATGATGTAAAAATATATAAAACAGACCTGCAAGGAATCTGCGATTCAATGGTATACCTCCAATCCGATTCTTTGATACAGCTCTTCTCTTCCCCTTTTATTTGGTCAGAAAACAGCCAAATGAATGGGGACACCATTTTGATCTTTCTCTCAGCAAAACGAATAAAAGAATTGAAATTAAGAGATAATTCCTTTATCATTGATGCGGTATATATTATAGATACTATCACAATGGATACTATTCTCTCGGGACAATACAATCAAATAAAAGGAAAATACGTGAGAGCCATTTTTACTCAAGATACAATTAGGACAGTTTTTGTATCGGGTAACGGACAAAGTATTTATTTTACTCAAGAAGAAAAGGAGCCAGCTCAGGGTCTCAACAAAATATATTGTAGCGAAATGAAGATAAAATTTGAAAAGGGAACCATCAGACAAATTTCTTTTCTTGACAAACCAGATGGAGTATTGATGCCTATTCAAGAAACGACCCTCAAAGACCAACAATTAAAAGGGTTTCTATGGAAAATAGAAGAGCGACCTAACTCTAAAACCAACCTCATTCATTCTCAAAATAAAAGATGAAAAATACTCAACATCTTCTATCCAATCGTCTTTTTTGGATTATTTTTGCTTGTTTTAGCGTCTTTTATTTCAAGGGACTTTTTTCGCTCATTTATGGAACTGATGCCACAATTTATGCCTCATTAAGCGCAGAAATGATGGAAACAAAAAGTTGGTTACAAATATTCCATAAAGGAAATGACTACCTCGATAAGCCTCCTCTTCACTTTTGGTTATCAGCAGGATCATTCTCACTATTTGGAATAAATAGCTTTGCCTACAAACTCCCTTCTTTTCTGTTTACCTTATTCGGGACCTATTCCACTTTCAAGTTAGGTAAACTGCTTTACAACAGTCAAATAGGAAAAATTGCCTCTATACTGTTCTACACCTCTTTTGCTGTTATTTTAATAAACCAAGATGTGAGAACAGACACAATTTTAGTAGGAATCGTTGTGTTCTCTTTATGGCAATTAATCACCTATGTGCAAACAGCAAACTGGCTCAACCTTATTCTTGGATTTGTTGGAATTGGGTTTGCCATGCTCGCAAAAGGTCCTATTGGATTGATGGTACCAGTATTAAGTTTAGGAGTTCATTTTCTTGTAAAGAAAGAATGGAATCACATTCTAAAGTGGCAATGGTTGGTGGGTATTTTCATTTCGCTTATCGTAATTTCCCCAATGCTTTGGGGACTGTACACTCAATTTGATCTGCAACCAAACAAAGAATTTAACTTGGCGTCTGGCATAGAAGGAAAAGGAACTTCTGGGATCAAATTTTATTTCTGGGATCAATCATTTGGAAGAATCACAGGAAGTAATAAAGAGTGGAAAAACGATTCTTCGATTTTCTTTTTTGTCCATACATTTCTTTGGTCTTTTTTGCCTTGGTCCTTCTTGGGAATCTTAGGGTTATTTAAAAAAATTAAAGAATCCGTACTGCATCGAACTAAACATGAATTCTTTACTTTAGGCGCAATAGTTATCCCTTATTTGGCTTTATCCAAATCACAATTTCAATTGCCTCATTATATTTATGTGTTTTTTCCAATGTGGTTTATTCTCGCAGGGTGGTATTTATATAAATCAAAAGAAACAAGTGTTTGGTATCAATTATTACGATGGATACAGGTTGTCCTGAATTTGGGTTTTGTTTTAGTCTCCCTTGTTGTTATCACTCTCTTTTTTCCCTCGAAATCGTTGTTTTTATGGCTACCAATCCTTATTGGGTTGGGAGGTATGGTGTATTTGTACAAAAATCAAAAAGGAAAAATTCAGCTCGCTTCTACTACTTTTTTAGGCTTCGGGATGGTTATGTTTATTTTTAGCTTTCATTTTTTACCTCAAGTATTAAGTTTTGATGGGCCTTACCAAGCAGCAGTAAAAAGCAAAGAACTCGGAGCTAACCAAATATTTTCGAATAACGTACAAAGCCTTTCATTTGATATTTATGGAAATGTGAAAGTAACATACAAAGATGTTTTTCAGCTCCAAGAATACACCAACAAAGGAAACTATATTTTTGTGAATGAAACTCAACTCACAGATGTGTTGAATGCGTATGATGAGAAGTCGGTGTATGAATTCAACCATCATGCGGCTACCAATCTAAAACTATCGTTTTTATTGGAAAGTACGAGAGAAAAAACGTTTGAGAAGTTTTACTTAATCGAAATTTAATTCTGTTTCAATCGCTGACAATCCTTGTTCAAGTTTGGCTCCAATCTGAGACTGATAAAAACCAAGAGCCCCCAAAGGTTTTTCCCAGAAAGTAAGATCTGTCCTTGTTTTCCATGTTACCAATGTGCCTGAATTGAAGTCATCCAAACGAACTAGAGCTTCCGAAACTCGATTGACCTTTCCAGATTGCCAAACGTATTCTAATTCTACAAAAGGCTCTATTCGTGTGACAATCATACTTCCAGTTTCACTTTCTACTGTTTTCCATTCCAATTTAGCTCCAGTTCTTCCTGGAACACCAACATAGTTAAATCGAATAGTGTTCAAAGAAGAATTCCAAGGAAACCAAGATTCCCAATTTCTGAAACGAGAAAATTTGTGCCAAACGACTTGCTTGGGTTGAGAAAAGTCTTGAACTCTCTCAACCTCATAGGATTCTGGAGAAAAAATGGCAACAAAAAAATAAAGAATGAAAAATGATAGCAGAGAAATAATAGTTCCTAGAATAAATTTCATGCATCTATCTTCTTAATCCTGAACTACACCCATAGCTGTAAACTTCTCAATTCTAGCGTCAATTAGCTCTTGGGGTTTCAATGCGCTGAGTGCTTTTATATGTTTTTTAATCTCGGACTTTACTTTTTTGAAAGTTGCTTCTCTATCTGAATGGGCCCCTCCCACCGGTTCTTTTATAATACCGTCAATTAATTTGTTCTTTTTCATGTCCTTTGCTGTCAATTTTAAGGCAGACGCAGCTTCTTCTTTGTGCTCCCAATTTCTCCACAAAATGGAAGAACAAGATTCTGGCGAAATTACAGAGTACCATGTATTTTCTAACATCAGTACTTTGTCTCCAATTCCAATTCCCAATGCACCACCAGACGCACCTTCGCCAATCACAATATTGATTACAGGAACTGTCAAGTTCATCATTTCGTATAAATTTCTTGCAATCGCTTCTCCTTGTCCTCTCTCCTCTGCTTCCAATCCAGGAAAAGCTCCTGGAGTATCAATCAAACAAACAATCGGCTTATTAAATTTTTCGGCCATTTTCATAAGTCGCAATGCCTTTCTATACCCTTCTGGGTTTGGCATTCCAAAATTTCTATATTGTCTTTGCTTGGTGTTAATTCCTTTTTGTTGTCCGATAAACATCACGGATTGACCGTCCAATAGTCCAAATCCACCTACCATGGCTTTATCATCTTTCACTCCTCTGTCACCGTGAAACTCAATAAAATTTCCATCGGTTATAGATTCAATATAAGCTAATGTATAAGGTCTCTCAGGGTGCCGCGATACTTGCACTCTTTGCCAAGGAGTTAAATTGTCATATATCTCCTTTTTAGTATCAATTATTTTCTGCTCTAATTCTTGAACAGTGGCAGAAGCATCAACTTCTCCTTTGTTTTCTATTTCTTTTAGCTTTGCCAATTGCTCGTCAAGCTCTTCTATCTTTTTCTCGAAATCTAAATAAATAGCCATAATTCTTAAATTTTATCGAAGATACACAACCCTCAGAAAATTCTATGAGGATTTTGATGTTTTTTCATTCACAATGAATAGTTCAAAGTTTATTTTAATCCAAATCAAAATGCAAGGAATAACCTTTACTGTGTAAGGAATAAAATAGAGTTTCCTTATAAATTCAGGGTAGATATCAGAAGGCGAAAGAAGCGTAAATAAAACGGTAAACGTGAGTAAAACTTTGTCTAAATTAGTTATTCTCTGCTTGGTAAAAAACCAAACTGCTACTCCCGAAACCGCCAGAATAAAAGTTGCAGACTCAGCCATATGATTGAACAGCACCACCCACAATAAAACACTCGAGAGAAATAATTGTCGGTATCGTAAATTACCATATTGCTTGTACTTTACAAGTGGTGCAATAAAAGAAAGTACACCCAAAAGCAGTACATAATTTTTTACAGAGGCAGGAACACCAAACCAAGAATGTAAAAAACCCATTACAGAAAACTTTAATTCATTGGAATGATCATTTCCGAGTAAGTGAAACCAACTCACGTATTGCTCATACAAAGATGAAACATCCAACACTAGGAGCGGAAGTAAAATTAGAAAAATAGTGACTCCAATCACCCAAAACAGCGCTCTCCACTTTTGGGGATGAAAGAGATAAAAAACAAAGGCAACTAATCCAAAAAGTTTGATAAATACTGTTGAAACTAACATCCATGCACTCCTCGGAATTTTTTTTTGTTTCTCAATCGAATCAAAAGCGAGCAAAATCAATCCAGCAATTAAAGCGTTGCTTTGAGAGTTTTGAGTA
Organism: Flavobacteriales bacterium; assembly: GCA_965658995.1. Taxonomy (GTDB): domain Bacteria; phylum Bacteroidota; class Bacteroidia; order Flavobacteriales_D; family CAJJDF01; genus CAJJDF01. The sequence goes on from CBFHVI010000009.1 coordinate 52,969, forward strand.
GATGTAATCAGCTCTAAAAGTACAAATAATGAGGCAAGTACAAATCCGTTTTTATGAATGAATTGTAATCGTTTTAATCCTGCAAATAAGACAAAAACGTTGAGGAAATTCCACAAAAACAATCCCAGCCAAGTAGGAAAATAAGCAATTACCCCCATTGCTAGAGCAAAGCTTGGACTGTATTTAAATAAGTCGTAATAGGCATCAGGATAAGCCGCATATAAATCCTGATTATTCAATAAATGAAAAAATGATTGCTGAAAAATAAGGTAGTTGTTGTATAACGTATGTGAGTATCCAACGTTCTCCACAAGCATTCGCTGAGCTGTTATCAACCCAACAAATACCAACATAAATCCCCATTGGAACCTGCTGTTGTTAGCTAGTTTATACACATTTTCACTCATGGTTCCAAAAGTAGTTAAAATATCTTTCTCTACCTGCGAAACTCTTTGAGATTCATAAAATCCCTTATCTTTGTAGTCCAAAATAGAATGTTCCCTAATGACGACAAACGAAAAAAACAATAAACTGGTAGAAGATCTACTTCTCGATTTAGCCTCAAATGATTCCAAACGACTTACCTCGGCACTTAAACGAGTAAGATCCAAAGGGAATGAAAAAGTGATTCCAGCTTTGTTTAAGTTGATTGAGGAGAACCAAGACGAAAGTATCGTGGAAGAGTCAAAGAAAATAATATTGGAATTAAAATCAACTGCAGCAATCCCCTATTTATTAAAAGAGTTGGAAACGAACAAAAGTTCGGCCATGAGAGAATTAGTCTTAAATTCTTTTTGGCAAACTGGATTCAATGCGCACGAACACATGGATAAATTTGTGAGAGCCGCTATCAAAGGTTCTTTTATGGAGGCGTTCGAAGCGTATACGATTATCGACAATTTAGAAGGTCCTTTTACTGAAGAACCCATTATGGAGGCTCAACTAGTATTAAAATCATATTTTTCGGAAAATCCAAAAGAAGACGAAAAATATGAAATTCTGAAAAACATTGCCAAACAGCTCGCTAACTACGAACTGTCTATTCAGTAGATTTTGGTTTACGTTTCCAAATGTTTACATAAAGATGAGTGCTCATTCTTCTGGCTTTTTCTATAGCAAGTTGTGCTTTGTCACCTTCAAATAGTTCATCTACCGTTTTGTTCCAGAGCATTATCTATTGATAAAAATGGTCTTGAGTAATCTCAAACCATGTTTGTTTGTCAGTTTTTTGATGAGCTTTCATCGGATTGCCGTGAAACTTTATCACCTGAAATAAATTTGTTTCCCAAAAATCAGTCAACTTATCAAGATGAATGTCCCAGCTCCCTTTGGTAATATGCATGGACAAAAAAATTGGACCTAAAAGTTTATCTTTTTTTATGGATGAATATAATGTTGTAACCAATTCTTTCACTTCTTCTCTTCCTTTTATTTCTCTTATTGTGTTTGGTAATATGAAATTGAATAATTGTTAAAAACACCAATTTTTTGTCCTGTGTAGTAGAGATAAACCTTCAATTCCTCAAAGTCTTCCTGACAAAAATAGGTTTCTTTCACAAATTCAAATCCATCCTTTCTTTTTTTTGTGGAATGACAAGTTGCGGTGTAATAGTTGCTAAAAGGTTTGTCATCAAATACAAATTGAATATCCTCATTGCTTCTCCATCCTGCTACCATTACTTTATCCCCTTTTTTCAATGATTTAAGGGTAACAGGAAACCCAAAAGGACTCTCAGAACTAAGTTCTATTCCAATTGCTTTCGTTGAATCTGTTGTGAGAATTGGATTGGTATTCCCGTTAATCACTCCAAATTCAAATTTCTGCTCAATTCCGTTGGCTTTCGTGTTGGTGGAAGAAAAATCTTTTCTCCATACTTCTTTTAACGGTTTTGTGGAGTAAAAAGAATCGGACATTTTTTGTGCGGTATAGCCTGTCGCAAGAATAGCATACAATACAAAGATCAAAGTATTCCACTTTGGCACTACGATTCTTTTGGAGGAAAAGACCAAAAACAACAGAGGATAAACGGGAGTAAAATACCTACCCATGAGAGGCCAAATCTTGTCATTTCCCACAGGATTCCATGTGAGGTATTGAGAAAGCATAACGAGTATAGTCGTGATTCCTACTACTAATAGAAGAAGTAGCTTTTGTTTTATACTAAGATAATAGGTCTCACCTGTATCACCAATTGCAAAAAATAGAATTACTCCATAGGCAAAAAAAACAAACCAATAAGGCATTCTAAACCGGTTCCAACCCAAGTTTCCGATGTAGCCTGTCATCATATCTCCAAATTCTCGAACATACGAAGAAGCAAATACTCCAACAACAAAAAGTTTGTTCTCTAGAATAAATTCCTTTTGCAAATTCATATCTGCTTGGTATCCTAACGTAACGTGATCTCTGTGCTGCTCGTTGTAATCGAGATAGGAAGTATAAAACGAATCAATGTGAGATTTCCATGTACTGGCAGCGCCAAAGCCCATCAATAGTGATAATCCAATAAAAACTCCTTTTTTTACCTTAGAACCAAAACTAGAAAAAGGAATCAGAAACAGCAAAAACACGAGAGGAATGTACACTAATTTTGCAAGCCCAAGTAGCACAACGAGAACAATCAACAAAATCTTTTTCTTGGTTGAAAGAAAGTCTTTTCGCAATGCCAGATTCAAGACAATTGCTAGGAACATCCAACTAAGACCATTGCTCATCATATCGGCACTAAAAGATGAATTGATAAAGAGCGACATGGGTAACAGTAGCAAAACGGCAAAGAGTTTTTTCTTGATAGGAAGAAAATAAAACACAACTCGCATCATACTCATCCAGCACAGGAAAGAAACACTCTTCATGAAGTAGAATAGTGAATAGGGATTCAACTGAAACCAAAGTCCTAATCTCATACCAATTACCTGGGGAATATAAGATACTGGGGAGTATACAGCTGTGTTAGGAAAATGCATAAACACTTTCTTTTCTTGATTTAATTCAATCTTCTTAGCACTATCCAACACTGATTTTTCCATTTTGTGATATGGATTATACCGAAATGGGGTAAAAGTCTCTTGAAAGTGATGAAATGATTCAGGAACATATCCTCCTACAGAACTGTTTTCGGTGAGAGGAGAAATATTTCCAGTTGCCAGCTGATAGGTTCGAAAAAAATGATTAGGTGAATCGGGTACCTGAAAGGGCGGGACAACCGAAATGTAAATAAATCCCATGATGAGAGCAATAAGCCAAACAAGGTTGTCAAATCTCGATAAAAGTCTAATGATTTTATGTGCAATCATAAGTCGAAGTTAAGGATATTTTCAAGTTTTTCTTAATCGCTTCATTGCTTTGAACAAGCAAAATTTGATTATTGTCATTATTTTGGGAGAATTCTCTTACTGTGAGTAAATTTAATTAAAGGATTTAGCTATGTCTGAAATTAATGTACGTCCCAATAATAAAATTTGAACTCTCAAAGGAACCCGAAAAAGTAAGAGAAATGCTCATTGCTCATGAACAGTTTTATTTGAAAGAACTACAATTCTCAAAGAAGCACAGCCATTGTACCATAGAGATACATCCTAGTGATGAACACTATTGGTCACCCTACGCCACTTTTAATGTAGAAAAAACTAAAAACGGAACAATAGTGAGAGGAATTGTAGGGCCTCGCCCAAATTTGTGGGCAAGCTTTATGGTTCTGTATGTATTTTCTCTAGCTAGTTTTATTACGACTGCTGTTATTGGCACTGGCATGCTTTCACTAAATAAAAGTGGTCTTCTTCTGTATATTTCTCCACTGTTTTTGTGTATTTTTGTTGCGACCTACCTAGCTGCACAATTTGGAAAAACAAAAGCCTCTTCACAAACAAAAAAAATAAAAGACTTCATTCAATCTGCGCTTTTTCCAAATGATTTATCCCCAAAATAAGGTTCATATCTCACTTCATTTGCTCACATAAATTAAGGTCATTTTTTGTTATCTTTGTCAAAATTAGAAGAGACACATGACTTTAATCAAATCAATCTCTGGAATAAGAGGAACCATTGGGGGAGCTATCTCCGAAAATCTTACTCCCATAGATGTTGTGAAATTTGCTTCCGCATATGCACAATTTATAAAAAATAGCACTCATAAAAAAAACATCAAATTAGTAATTGGTCGAGATGCCAGGTTATCTGGGCAAATGGTTACCAACTTGGTGAATGGAACTCTTACAGGGATGGGAGTTGATGTGATTGATTTAGGATTATCCACTACTCCAACTGTAGAACTTGCCGTTCCGATGGAAAAGGCAGATGGTGGAATCATCATAACTGCCAGCCATAATCCAAAACAATGGAATGCACTCAAATTATTGAACGAAAAAGGAGAATTCATCTCGGAAAAAGAAGGCGAAGAATTAATTTCTATTGCTGATGCTGGAACCTACACCTATGCTCCTGTGGATGAGCTAGGAAGCGTAACAACAGATGACACTTATCTTCAAAAACATATTCAATCTATCATCGATTTAAAATTGGTAGACAAGGAAGCAATAAAACAAGCTGGTTTTAAAGTGGTGGTAGATGCCGTAAATTCAACTGGAGGAATTTTTATTCCTTTCTTGTTAGAAAAACTTGGCGTAGAAGTAATAAAATTGTACTGTGACCCTACTGGTCATTTTCCTCACAACCCAGAACCACTGGCTGAGAACTTAACCGAAATATCTTCTTTGGTAATAGAGGAAAAAGCAGATCTTGGCATAGTGGTAGACCCAGATGTAGATCGACTTGCTTTTGTATGTAACGATGGCTCTATGTTTGGTGAGGAATACACCTTAGTGGCTGTAGCCGATTTTGTTTTGAAACATACTCCCGGAAACACAGTTTCTAATCTTTCTTCTACTCGTGCTTTGAGTGATGTTACCGTTGCCAACGGAGGGAATTATTTTGCCTCTGCCGTTGGAGAAGTAAATGTGGTAGAAAAAATGAAAGCCGCAAAGGCGGTTATTGGGGGTGAAGGAAATGGAGGGATTATTTATCCTGAATCTCATTACGGAAGAGATGCTCTTGTTGGTATTGGATTGTTTTTAACTCATCTTGCCTGCGAGAAAATAAGTTCTAAGAAACTTCGCGATTCTTATCCTAATTATGAGATGAGTAAAAATAAGATTGAGCTCACGCCCGATATCGATGTGGACGATATCTTGGTACAAATGAAAGAAAAGTACAAAAATGAACGGGTAAACGACATTGATGGGGTTAAAATAGATTTCGCAGATGAATGGGTTCATTTACGAAAGTCAAATACCGAACCAATAATACGTGTTTATTCTGAAAGTAAAACGAAAGAAAGTGCAGCCCGTATTGCACAAAAAGTTATGGAGAATATCCACGAAATAATAAAAAACTAAGAAAGAAGAAAATGGCAATATATTTTGATAGTGCAGCCACAACTCAATTGGACGAGCAAGTAATTGAGGTAATGCACGATTGTATGAAAGACAATTATGGAAACCCCTCTTCTACCCACTCTTTTGGTAGAATAGCAAAAAACACATTAGAAACTTGCCGAAGAGAAATAGCTGAATATTTTGGAGCTCAGCCTTCCGAAATCACTTTTACCTCTTGCGGAACGGAAGCAGATAATCTTGCAATAAAGTGTGCCGTAGAAGAATTGGGAGTTACTCGGATTATTTCTACCGAAATAGAACATAAAGCGGTATTGAGCATGGTAAAAAATATTGCCAAATTGCATCATATTGAGGTGGAGTATGTATCAGTAAATGAAAAGGGCGAAGTGGACTTAACTCATTTAGAAGAACTTTTGTCAAACTCTAATAAAAAGACTCTGGTTTCGCTCATGCACGCAAACAATGAGATAGGCACTTTGTTGCCAATCAAAAAAGTAGGCGATTTGTGTAAAGAATATAAAGCCTACTTTCATTCTGATACGGTTCAAACTGTAGGACACTTTCAGCTTAATTTTGAGGAAATGGGTGTTCATTTTGCGGCCTGCGCAGGTCACAAAATTCACGGTCCAAAGGGAGTTGGTTTTGCCTACATTAATAAGTCAATATCCCCAAAATCAATGATTATTGGAGGAGGACAAGAAAGAGGGTTAAGAGCAGGTACCGAAAACTTAATCGGAATCTGTGGGTTACACAAAGCCCTATCTATCTCCTACTCTAATTTAGAAAAGGACAAACAACATATTTCTCAATTGAAGAATCACATGAAGAATGAGTTATTAGCTTATTTTGGTGACCAAATACGGATTAATGGCTGTCCTGATAATTCTTTGTACACAGTTTTATCCGTTTCTTTCCCAAAAAATGACAACAACAGCCTTCTTCTGTTCAAATTAGATATGAAAGGAATTGGGTTATCTGGTGGAAGTGCTTGTAACTCTGGAGCTGACCAAGGATCACATGTTATTAGAGGAATTTATCCAAATGCCTCAGACTACATACCACTAAGGTTTTCGTTTAGCAAATATAACACCAAAGAGGAAGTCGATTTTTGCGTAAATGCCTTGAAAGAATTGGTAGAAACTACCGTATCGATGTAATAAAAAAACAAATGAAAGTAACATTTTTAGGTACAGGAACTTCTCAAGGAATACCAGTTATTACTTGCGATTGTATAGTCTGTAATTCTAGAAATGAAAAAGACAAAAGACTGAGAGTATCTGTGCTGGTTGAGACAAATAATAACACGCTAGTTATTGACTCTGGACCCGATTTTAGAACCCAAATGCTGAGGGCACAAGTAAAGAATATTGACGGGATTCTTTATACTCACGAACACAAAGATCATGTTGCTGGTATGGACGATGTGCGTCCTTTTTGTTTCAAACATAAAAAAGAGATAGCAATTTTCGCACACAAACGTGTTCTAAAGCAACTAAAGCAAGAGTTTCATTATGTGTTTGATGAGCAATTCAATTACCCCGGTATTCCAAGAATTAACGCGAACGAAATTGAAAACAAGCCCTTCGCAATAAACAATGACTTGGTTACACCAATAGAAGGTTTACATTATAAATTGCCCGTATTTGGTTATCGAATAGCCGATTTCACCTACATTACGGATATGAATTTCATCTCGGAAGATGAACTAAAAAAGGTAAAAGGAACGAAAATACTTGTCCTTAATGCCCTTCAAAAAAAGCCACACATTTCTCACTTTACCTTAGATGAAGCTATTGAATTGGTAAAAAAAATAAATCCGGAAAAGGCCTATTTTACTCATATGAGCCACACACTTGGTTTGCACGATTCTATCATGGAAGAACTACCCGACTCAATAGAGTTAGCTTATGATGGATTAGAAATAAACTGGTAAAAGCGAAATCCTCACATTGTCGATATAAATGAGACAAATGGAAAGTAGAAAGATCAATTAATACATGAAATAAAACAAATTAAAACTTTGTATAACAATTATTTAATAATTTTGAATACAAATTACCAATTCAATAAAAAGAGATTAAACAATTAAGCAAACACATTCTTAAAATTAAAGTTCAGATAAACCTATTAAAAATGGAAATCCAATAGGTTATTCCCTACTTTTGAATAAGAAGAAATAAAAACTATGTCATTTTATAAATATTCAGCAAACAAACCAAACGGAGAGTCCATGGATATGGAAACCTACAGGGGAAAAGTAGTTCTTGTAGTGAATACGGCCACTAAGTGTGGACTTACTCCTCAATTTGCCGGTCTCGAAAAACTTCACCAAGATTACAAAGAAAATGGACTTGTTGTTCTTGGATTTCCTTGCAACCAGTTTTTGGGACAAGAGCCTGTATCCAATGAAAAAATGGAGGAGACTTGTCAAATAAATCATGGTGTAACGTTTCAATTGATGGAAAAAATAGACGTTAACGGAAGCAAAGCTCATCCCCTCTA
>CBFHVI010000009.1:60963-80380 GCA_965658995.1 Flavobacteriales bacterium
TAAATTTCTGAAGAGTAAGATTAAATCGGGAATCTTCAGTAGCCGAATTAAATGGAATTTCGAGAAATTCTTGATAGATGCGAATGGAAAACCGATCAAACGATTTTCACCCAAAGCAAAGCCTTCCTCTTTTGAAGGAGAAATAATAAAAGCACTAAAACAAATTAATTCATGAAAACACTATTCATTTTTACGGCAGGTCTAGTCATTTTTTCCTGTTCTCCTGCTGAGAGAAAAACTGAAACTAATAAATCAATAGAACAAACTGAAATAAACGAAATGACTATGAACACAATGAATTTTTACGATTTCACTTATTCAACACCCAGCGGTGAAGAAAAATCAATGGAGCAATACAAAGGAAAGGTGGTTCTTATTGTGAATACTGCCACAAAATGTGGACTTACTCCGCAATTTTCGGGGCTAGAAGAGCTTCACCAAAACTACGGAGAGAAAGGACTAAAAATTATTGGTTTTCCTTGTAATCAGTTTGGAGGACAAGAGCCTTTAACGAATGAAGAAATGGTAGAAACATGTAAAGTAAATCATGGAGTAACTTTTGAACTTGCCAAAAAAACTGAAGTAAACGGAGAAAATGCGAATGCTCTCTATAACTATCTCAAATCGCAACAAACCATTGCAGGTGACAACGAAATTAGATGGAATTTTGAAAAATTCTTGATTGATAAAAATGGAAAAGTAATAGCCCGATTTTCACCGCAAACAACACCGGAAGAATTAACAACTGAAATAGAAAAGTTGTTGTAATCGTCACTTATGCGAAGCTCTTTTCAACCTGTCGTTTATCGAATCTCCTAAACCTTTTTCTTGAATGAATTCGGCTATAATCACATCGAGGTTCGATTCATCCAATTCTTGTAAATACTCATACAAATTGTGAGCAGCTTCCTCTAAATCTGAGTTTTCCGTCAAAAATTTTTGCAAAACTACATTTTCTTGTGATGGAAGAGGATGAAAAGAGAGTAAACCGATATTTCGATCTCTATTTTTCTGAACTTCTTGTTCTATGTTTTCTGTCACAATTAACTCAGTGCGAGGAGAATAGTGCTTGTCCAACATTCCGGGGGCTACTGGCGCTTTATTTTCCGTGTTGGCTATTTCAATTGTCCCAGTAATCTCCTCAATTTTTTCTTTGGCCAATGCACCCAATCGATATATTACTGGATTTCCTTCCCGAAACCCCACAATGGTAGATTCTATACCACTGTGGCATTCACCCCCATCGAGAATAAAAGACAGTTTGTTTTCAAAATATTCGAAAACTCTTTCTGGATTGGTTGGACTAATACGTTTAAATGGATTGGCACTTGGAGCTGCTAAAGGAAAGTCGAGCGATTTTAGGAGCTCGAGAGTCAAAGGATGATTTGGCATTCTTATTCCTACAGTAGGTTTGTTGGCTGTAATTAGATCAGAAATACCTTGTTGTTTTTCCAATATCAAAGTTAGAGGTCCTGGCCAAAATTTTCGGGCCAACTGATAGGCCACTTCCGGAATATTAACGGCAATTTCATTAAGTTGATCAAAGGAATGAATGTGAACAATTAAAGGGTTGTTCAAAGGTCTTTGTTTTAATTCAAAAATAGACCTGATTGCAGATTCATTGTATATATTAGCCGCCAACCCATAGACAGTCTCTGTGGGAATAGCCACAGCTTGTCCAAGTTTTAAAAAATGTGCCGCTTGACCGATGCCGTCTGAAATGTTTGTAAACATACCTAAAAAGTAATTCTTACGCAAAATACTGAATTATATACAAATATACTGGAATTCCGATGGTAATATTAAAAGGAAATGTAATGGGCAATGACTTGTACTTAATAAAAAAGAAAACAGATGAAAAAATAACTTCGTTAGAAGACCTAAATAAACTTCCATTAATTCTGAGAGAAGAAGGTTCTGCCACACGAATCACTTCCGAAAACTTTATAAACAAATACGAGATTACTCCTATTCAAACCCTTGTACTTACCTCTAATGAAGCTGTAAAACAGGGAGTTTTGGCTGGATTGGGATATTCACTTATGCCAATAATTGGATTAAAAAGTGAGCTGAGCAATGACGAACTCGAGATTATTCCCTTTGATGGATTACCCATTAATACACAGTGGAACTTAATTTGGCAAAAAGAAAAACAGCTCAGTCCTATTGCATCAAAATTTGTGGAATACCTCAAAGAAAACAAAGCTGAAATAATCAAAAAGAATTTTGAGTGGTATGAAAATTACACTCCTTAGTGTTTGTTTACAATAGTTCAAACTCAAATCTTGGACTTCCTTTAAGTCCAGTAGTGCTATAAAAATCTATCATGCGCATTTTGTAATACAAGCCACTTTTGGATTGTAAGATATAATTCATTCCAGGAACAACGACATAGGTTGCTTCATCAAAATCGTATTGTTTCCACTCAAAACCAATGACATTAGCTGAGTCATTAAGAGGATAAGTGCCAATATCTGCACTACTTATCTCACTAAACTCTTTGTCAAAAACTTTTACTCCTTTGCATTCGTTGTGATTAATCAAAATTCCATTTACAGAATAACTCAACTGTGGAGATAGGTCATAAAACGTAGCTAGATACTGAGTAAAAACGAAATCCCACTTCGATTTATCGGGTTCTACTTCTACCAGCTGTCCACCATTGTCGAAAGAAAAGGCTGTGTAGTGCTTATTCTGATTTTTTGGAATTGTCATGGTTTGAAAATCAGTACCATTCATATTGGCAAATTGAATAACAAATTCAGTAGACGAAACCGAAATGATTTTTAATTTTTTCACTCCTCTTGCTACTAAGTTTGGTTTTTCACCTCTATCCACCACAAACACCTCGTTTGTAGGAACTCCACCCGATATCCAATCTTTCAAGGCCAACGAATCTTCATTTCCAGATGCGTCATCCCATTTAAAATTAAGAGACATCGCACTTAAATCGGTTACATTGGCAAAATCAGTCTCACCAGTTTTGGCAACTGTTACTTTACTTGCCGTATTTGTTATAACATGAATGCCTCCTGGAGCGGATTCAAATGCAAGATCCCATGAAGATCTCTCCACGGTTCGAACAACCTCATTTTTTTCTATGTCGTAATATATTTGCTTAGAGTAATCAGAATTGTCATTGATATCAATCCCGCCCAACTGAACTACTCCTCGATCAAAAGGAGCGATAGGTTCTTCTTCTTTTAAACAAGAAGTTAACAAAATCAAACCAACTAAATAGAATAAATACCTCATTGCTTAAATTTAAAAATTAAATACCAATTTGGTAAAATAAGTTCGACCCCATGCTACCGGAATGTTTCCTCCACCACCACTATGAACTCCTCCAGTAAATTGACCTGACACTATATTGCCCACGTCAAATAAGTTTTTGGCTCCTACAGTCAGATTCATTTTCTTTTTGAAAAAATACCGAATCACCGATACGTCCATCATGCTATAGTCATCTATTTCAAATTGAGACACCCCATTGAGTTCATCGTCAAAATATCCCAATACTTTTCCTGTGTATTTGTAAAACAAATTAAAGGTGGTATTCCAAGATTCTACCTCGTATCCAAAACTTGCCATAATTTCTGGCGTGTAAGAAAACTTATCTATTGCAGGATTATTCGCAGATTCTAAGTTGTACCTTCCCACCCAAGAAAAACCAAAATCGGTGCGGTAGGTTTTGTACTTGAAACCAGAGTTAAAATTCAACCCTTGGCTGTAAAACTTGCCAATGTTTCTGTATGTGTAGAGTTGTTCTTCTTGGTCTTGAAGAACTAAACTTATTTGATTTCTCACCGTATTGTAAAATCCACTCAACCCAAAATTGTAAACACCTCTTTTGATTCCTCGTTTGTACACAAACTGCAACATCAAGTTATCCGAACTTTCTGCCTGCAAATTTTGGTTTCCTAAAATATTGTGGTTTAAATCTACAAACAAGAAGTGCAATTCTTTCAAGGAAGGAGCTCTAAATCCTCGTCCCCATGAGACTCTTGAGGTCAAATGTCGAGTTACTTGATACTTCACATTCAAGGAGGGAATTAATGGAGTTTCGTAAGATGTGTTGTAGCTATATCTCAATCCAGGACGAATAACAAGTTTAGAAGTTGGACGATACTCCATACTTCCAAATACTGCATAGTCTCCAATTTGTTTTTGCCCTTCGGCTATTCTTGCTCCTCTGTTAGACTCCACGTTGATATCGTACCCCAATTGGTAGTTTATTTTTGCGCTGTCTTTTGAATAGGAATAGGTTCCTCTCGAAAAAATTAAATCAAACATGGAAGTATCGCTCGATGCAGGATCATCGATTAACGTATATTCTATGTTTACTAGATCTTTCAGGTATTTGGCTTTTGTTCGCTGGTAATAATTGTATCCGCCTAACACAGATAGCTCCTGCCCTTCCTTAATTTTGTATGTGAAGTTTAAGGCATTGGACAATCTGTGGGTGGTAAAATAATCGTCAAATGCAGTTTCTTTGTAAGGCGATCTGGGTGCGCCTCTGGCCACTAAATTCTCTTCAAATACATCTGTAGTGAATTGATAGGTGAGTTTTTTGAAAGTATTTGAATATTTAAAAGAACCAAATATCTGCTCTTTTGGTCTCCATTGTTGCACACGGGAAGTATCCTCAAAGGAAAATCCATCAAAAAAGTTCCTTCCTGCAGAAAGTGTAAAGGCATGTGATTTCTTGGCAAAATCCACACTTCCATTAAAGTTGTATTGCCCCACAGTTTCATAATACCCTTCCGCCCTTGCACCAAATCGCTTTTTATTCTTTTTGGTAATCAGGTTTATTGTTCCGGCCAAGGCATTTGTTCCATAATTCACTGACAATGGCCCTTCTACAATTTCAACTCGCTCAATATTGTTTAGGTTAATCTGAGACAAATCAACATTTCCGTTCATTCTTCCCACTACGGGAACTCCATCAATCAAAATTTTTACATTCTCACCCGATAACCCTTGAATACTCATGGAAGAACCCAACACATTGTCTTGCGAAACACGAATATTCATTTCTTGTTCCATAAGTTCTTGCAAATTCACCGCCCCTTGTGCCTCTATTCGTTTAGAGTCTATCACTTTTACTTTGTGAACGGAATTGTCCACAGAACTTTCTGAGTATTGCCCAGTTACCACAAAGGTTGTTAATTCCAAATTGTCGCGATACATCATGATTCTGGTTTCATCCGGGTTTAGCGAAGTAAACTTAGTTTGAAAACCAATATGTCTTAATTTCAGTCTGATACTTTCCCAGTTCTTGTGTAGCAGAATCTCTCCATTCCCTGAGGAAATAGTCTGTTTCGAGAGTTTCTCTCCGTTCAGGGAGTAATTAATTTCACAACTTACAAAAGGTAATGCTTCATTTTGTTCATCCACAACAAATACAGAATACATCTGGGTAAAGCCAGAAGCGGACAAAACTAAAAACATCAATATGTGAATGAAATGCTTCATGATAAAAAGGGCGAGAAATTATCCTCGTCCATTTATAGTTTTATTGTTTTACTACTCTTTTTGTAATTGATTTATTTCCTGCCACTATTTGCAACAAATATACTCCCTCATTCAAATCTGAAATATCCGTGTTTATTTGGTTTACTCCCGTGCTCATGAAATTAGTTGAAATAGACTTTACTTGACGTCCGTTCATATCCATCAGTCTTATCTGAGTGGGAATGTTTGTGTTTTCTAATTCGAAGTTAATAGTCAAGAAGGAGTTTGCAGGATTTGGAAATAAACCTACATTAAGTACGGGTGAATTTTCTTCTAAACTTACAGTTGAAAACAACTCTTTTGTGAAATACATTTTCCCAGTTCCAGCTCCTGTAGTTCCTGTAAATACTAATTGATATACATCTCCATTGTAATCTTTCATGATAAATGAAAGAGAATCCGTAATATCCCAACTGAAAGTACCCATGTTAAAACTCTTCCAGTCGTAACCAATAATATTAATCGTACTATCGTAAGTATGCGTATTCCAGTTCGCTTTTGCATCCGAAATGATTGTATTATTCACTTGTGCAATTGCCAAACCGTGGTTGGTTAAAGCACCTGTTACATTGTAAAACCCTGGACCTGCTTGGTCAGAATATTTTCTGAAAACCAATTCCCATTCTGTTTTTAATGGCTCCGAATCATAGACAGAATCGTATTCTATGTCATAATAGAAATGTCTTTTTGTGCTGTAACTTGCTCTGTTCAATGTTTTGGTGAACATATTAGATCCATCTAAATCAGCCACAGTAAAAGTAAGCTGCCCACTAGTTTTGAATTCTTTGATCCAAATTTTCTTAAAAACCCCTGAAGTTAATTTAATTGCGTAGACTTTAAATCCTACTAAATTTCCAAGACCTTGGTATTTCCCCCATCCATAGTTAGGATGTCCTATTGATTGAGAAGTAAATGCATCAGTTTCCCAAGTAGCATAACCATCTCTTAAGATAGTCAAAGTGGAAGTATCCAATGTAGAAGTTGCAAAATTAGTCGTGTCCGAACTTGCTGCTTCATACAATTCTACATCAAATCCACTATTCACTCTTATCGAAGCTGAAAAAAGACTTGAGAAAAACTGTAGATCCCAATCAGTAGCACTTGCCACAGTCTTGTTTCCTGTTGATAATTGATAAAATACCTGATTTGAGTATCCCGCTCCCATTGTTACTGAGTCCGACACCAATTGGGCCGTACCTGAAATAGTCGAGATGGCCAAAGCCGAAATAAGTACTAGTTGTTTTAACATGTTGTTAGTTGTTTTGTTAGTTGTTTGACAAAATTATTAGTTTGGTTTGTTATAAAATATGACTCCTATCATAAGTTAAAATGATTCTAAATAAGAACCTCGTAATTACACCACAAAGGAAAATCTTTCCAATCTCCTAAACCATGACTCCCGTCATAAAGCCTAATTTTCTCTAAATTTCCGCACTTTATTTGTAAAGTACCACGAAGAAGAGATAACTTTACGTACTTACAAATTGCAACAACAGTGAGCATGAATAGAATAAAAGAATTATTTGGAATAAGTTATCCTCTCATCCAGGCGGGTATGATTTGGTGTAGCGGATGGGAACTTGCCTCAGCAGTTAGCAATGCAGGCGGATTGGGAATTATAGGGTCTGGATCTATGTATCCCGATGTACTGAGAGATCAAATTAAAAAATGCAAAGCAGCAACCGACAAACCATTTGCTGTAAATCTCCCTATGCTCTATCCAGATATAGACAAACACATTCAAACGATTATAGAGCTAAATGTTCCAATCGTGTTTACTTCTGCTGGAAACCCTAAAACCTGGACAAAACATCTTCAAGAACAAGGAATTATTGTCGTTCATGTGGTTTCTAGTGTAAAGTTTGCCTTGAAAGCCCAGGAAGCAGGTGTAGATGCTATTGTGGCAGAGGGATTTGAGGCTGGTGGGCACAACGGAAGAGACGAAACAACTACCTTTTGTTTAATTCCGATGGTTAAAGAAAAAATATCTATTCCTTTGATTGCTGCTGGTGGTATTGGAACAGGTAGAGGAATGTTAGCCGCCATAACCCTGGGAGCTGATGCGGTACAAATAGGAAGTAGATTTGTAGCAACTCCCGAATCTTCTGCTCATCAAGCCTTTAAGCAAACTGTAGTAGACGCAAAAGAAGGCGACACTCAATTAACCTTAAAAGAACTTACACCTGTGAGGCTCGTAAAAAATGAATTTTACAAAAAAGTTGCTCAAGCGTATCAGAATAATGCGTCAACTGAAGAATTGGAAAATTTATTAGGCAAAGGAAGGGCAAAGAAAGGAATGTTTGAGGGAGATTTAATTGAGGGCGAATTAGAAATTGGACAAATATCAGGATTGATTCATGACATAAAACCTGCGGCTGAAATTGTACGAGAAATAATCCAAGAATTCCAAGAAGCTCAACAAACAATAAGTTCATTTTCTGTGTAAGAGCTATGAAAAAGAAAATTTTAGGTAGAAAAGATGTGCTTGATTTTCCTCGACTAAAATTAGAGGAAATTGATGTGAAATTAGACACAGGTGCGTACTCCTCTTCCATTCACTGCAGAGACATTAAAGTCGTTACTAGAAATGGAAAAGAAGCGATTTCATTTGTTTTACTGGATCCTTCCCATCCAAAATACCACGGAAAAAAATTCACTTCTACCACCTTTAAAGAAAAAATGGTAAAAAGTTCGAATGGTATCTCTGAAAAAAGATATGTTATTAACTCAGACGTTATAATTTTTGATGAAAAATACAAAATAGAATTATCCTTGACAGAAAGAGGCGAAATGCGATTTCCTATTCTGATCGGAAGAAAGTTATTGATGGGTAATTTTCTAGTTGATACAGCAAAAACAGATTTATCTTTCAAGAATAAAGTAAAAAAAGAAGAGTAGAATTGACAGATAATTCCTATATTCATTCAAACCAATTAATTTACGATTATGTTTAAACACTTCAAAACAGGAATGCTCATTGTTACGACAGCCTCTACCCTACTTTTTTCGGGTAATGCTGTGAGCCAAGCTTATCAAATAGAATCTCATAACGTTAGTTTTGGCTATGGATTCGGAAATTTTGGTAATGCCGTACTAAATACCTACGAATCCAATGCAAACTATAGCTACTCTTCTACCGGACCTTTGTTTCTTAAATACGAATATGGGATTTCAGAGAAATTTGGAATTGGCCTGAACTTTTCTTACCTAACCGGAGTCGCTGGATTTAATTCAGAATTAAATGGAACAACCTATTACAATGAGATTTCAAGAACGGGTTACAACATTATGCTTCGATTTAATTGGCATTTTGGAGAAAATGATTTTGTGGATCCCTATTTTGGAATTGCAGCTGGTTTCAGAAATAACAATTGGGAAAGTGATTTTGGAGATCCTGACCTCGAAGATTTAAAAATTGAAACGATTTTCCCTCTTGGATTGGAAGCTACATTTGGAGCAAGATTCTTTATTACCGATTATCTTGGCGCCTACATTGAAGTAGGATTGGCCCGTGCAATTGCCCAAGTAGGAATCACTACCACTTTTTAATCCAACGTTTAAGAATAAAAAAAGCCCTCCATTTGAGGGCTTTTTTTTATTCTTCTATTTCTATTTTAATCCACATTTTTTCAAAATTCAATTGAAAGGCTCCAATAAATGAATATTTTTTAAAACTACTAGGAGGAATTACACTTAAAAATGTAGATTCATCTTCTCTATGATACAGATAATAGACCTCTCCTATAATTGGTTCAAAATTGTATTCGGTGTTGTATATGAGTTCATTCCACTTGTACTCCTCCATCATTTGTTCGTACTCAGCTTGTAATTCGTTGAATTTTTGTTTGAGCATATGATTCACCTTCGAGATACCTACATTCTTCCAAGTTTTTACATTGGTGGTAGAAATACTTGGCGCACCCACATTGGTACCATATTCTTTGATTGCAGCATCATAACGCCCCGTTTCTTTATCAAAAACTACTTGGTCGGGTTTCTTATCTTCGTTTTGTTTTGTCATTTCTCTATATTGTTAGTCAAAAATACCTTTTTCTTTTTTATTATTCCACTATCTTTCGTTCAATAATAGATGATTTTTTCTTCTTATATTTATCATTCAACAATCGCCTAATAAAATGAACATAATTATTATAACTGGAGGCAGTAAGGGACTTGGAAAAGCGCTTGTGGAAAAATATATCGAACAAGGATATGAAGTATATTCTTTAGCCAGAACTCTTCAAAAGGAAACCAACTCTTTTTTTTCTATTGAAATAGACTTAAGCAATTTGACGAAAACAATTCCTGTTTTTAGAAATTTATTAGAGAATTGTATCAAGAAGAGTCCAAATTCAATAACTTTAATAAACAACGCTGGAACACTTGGAAAAATTGACACATTAGCAAAAATCCCTCTCGAGAATATTGAATCATCTGTAACACTAAATTACACGAGTCCACTTGTTTTGTGCTCTCTCTTTGTCAGTATTCTTTCCGGATTCAAGGGAACAAAAAAAATAAGAAACATTTCTTCTGGAGCGGCAAATGGAAGCTACCATGGGTGGTCAGTTTATTGCAGTACAAAATCAGCTTTGGATAGTTTTTCAAAAACCCTGGCAGTGGAAGAACATTCTTCCACATCGCCTGTTCATGTGCTTTCTATTTATCCCGGAATAATTGATACAGGAATGCAAGAACAAATTCGAACTAGTACTGAATCAGAATTTAGTGAGGTACAACGATTCAAAAACCTGAAGAAAAACAATGAACTATCCTCTCCACAAGAAATAGCCGAATCTATTTACCTGATTGATACCAACAATCAGATAGAGAGTGGAGAAATTGTAGATGTGAGGAATTTTTAGCATAAAAAAGAGCGATTCACTATCGTTAATCACTCTTTACTTTCCAACTCCTTACAAGTCGTTTATTTTATTCATTTGTCAGTTTGTCCTGTCAATCCATACAAGTTGTTCAGTATTCTCTTCATTGATTCCGAACTATCGTCTTTGTACCTTGCCTCAATCATTGGTAATATCTCCGTGATGTAGGCATCTCTTTCTGCCTTTGCTTTGTCGTACTTAGCAGTTTCTGTGTAATCAATCTTATTCATTTCTTCATTCATGATTACTATTTTGTTGTAATGCACGATAGCCATATCACTTTTCAATTCTTCCATTTCTGGCTTCAGAGCCAAAGCTTTTTTGTATGCAACTATTGCCGCATCAAACAACTCCATGTTCGAATAGATGATAGCAGCTGCGTATTGTAACTGAAAGTTGCTTGGGTTATTCTTCAATGCATCCTCCAAAGAGGCTTTTGCTTTGTCGTATTCTTTGTTGTCAGCAAAAATTTGTGCTTCGTTCAAAATTACAGCCGGATCTCCTTTAAATTTCGATTTTGCTTCCAAAATAGTAGTGTTTGCCTTTTCTGTTGCTCCCATTTTCTTATACACATCAGAAAGTTTTAGGTAGACATCTGCACCCCCATAACCATGCTTTATACATTTCTTGTAGTTCAATTCTGCGGCTTCGTAATTTTCAATCAATACAGCAGACATTCCTGCGTTGTATGCACCTATTGTATCTACCAACCCAATAATGTCTCCATAAACTTGTGAAGCAGTAAAATTATCAAAAGCTTTCTTGTAATTTTGATTATTGTACGCTTCAATTCCTCCATTAAGACTTGCATTATACATAGGACCTGCAATATTTCTTAAGTCATTTTGATAGTATCCTTTTTTGTCATACTCTTTTGTTTTTTGCAAAGCATGTACTATTTCGGCCGACACATCCATCGACTCCTTAATTTTCATGGCTTCCTCTGTTTTCATCCCAGCAATCCCTGCATATATTGCAGCTTTCCAGCTCCAAGTCTTAGCCTGTGTTCTTGTGTCCTCATTTTTTATTGCCTTATCTATATATGGTTTCGCTTTTATAAATTGATTTTTCTTCGCACACATAATGGCTGAAGTCACATTTTTCTTTTGTGAGAAACCTGCGAAAGCCGAT
This sequence comes from Flavobacteriales bacterium, assembly GCA_965658995.1. Lineage (GTDB taxonomy): Bacteria > Bacteroidota > Bacteroidia > Flavobacteriales_D > CAJJDF01 > CAJJDF01. The sequence continues at coordinate 72,492 of CBFHVI010000009.1, forward strand.
CCCAGTATCATTGATACAATTACTAAGTTTTTTTTCATGGTTGTTTTATATTATTAGTATTTAAGATGCTGTTTTAATAAAATTTCATAAATCTTCAGTCAAGAATATTGCCAAATTCGATTAAAATTCTTTCTTAAGATTATTTTAACAGTTCTTATACTCAACAAATATAGTAATGTTGTAAATTACATACAAGAATTGAATCCCTCAAAAAAAAGGACCTGCTTTTTAAAACAAGTCCATTTGATATATTTAGTTGGTAGTTTCTTACTCTTCCGAATCATCTATCACAGGAGAATCGTCACCTTCTAGTTTCGTTCCTGACAAGTCCACAACTTCGTCTGCCTCTTCTTCGTTTTCACCTCCACCTACTATTTTTGCTACAGCCGCTATCGTATCATTGCCTTTCAAATTAATGAGTCTCACTCCTTGTGTGGCTCTCCCCATTACTCTAAGTCCTGATATCTTCAGTCGAATCACAATTCCTGATTTATTAATAATCATCAAGTCATCTTCATCTACCACGTTTTTGATAGAAATCAACTGACCAGTTTTCTCACTAATATTGATTGTCTTCACTCCTTTCCCCCCTCTTTTTGTAATTCTGTAATCGGAAATTACCGAACGTTTTCCATATCCATTTTCAGAAACTACCATAACATTTGCTGTTTCATTCTCTACGCAAATCATTCCCACTACTTCATCTTTCTTTTCATCAGTGAGCCTAATTCCTCGAACTCCAGAAGCTGTTCTTCCCATCGAACGAACATCTTGTTCGTTGAATCGAATCGCTTTTCCAGACTTAAGAGCCATCATTATTTCATTGGTACCATTGGTAATTTTTGCTTCTAGTAACTGATCATCTTCTCGAATGGTTATGGCATTTATTCCGTTGGTTCTTGGTCTGGAGTATGATTCCAGTGTTGTTTTCTTTATCACACCTTTTTTAGTACACATGATGATGAAGTTGTTTTTAATATACTCTTCATCTTTCAAATCTTGTGTATTAATATACGCCATCACCTTGTCATCTTGCTCGATATTTATCAGGTTTTGAATAGCTCTTCCTTTCGATGTTTTGCCTCCTTCTGGAATTTCAAACACCCTCATCCAAAAACATTTTCCTTTTTCAGTAAAGACTAACAGGTAGTTATGGTTCGTTGCCACAAACAACTCTTGAATAAAATCTTTGTCTCTTGTTTGACTTCCCTTCGATCCAACTCCTCCTCTGTTTTGGACTCTATATTCGGACAAAGACGTTCGTTTAATATAACCTGCATGCGAAATTGTAACGACTACCTCATTATCTGGTATCAAGTCTTCAATTCTCATTTCGTTGGCAGAATATTCAATTACAGATCTACGATCATCTCCGTATTTACTCTTTATCTCAAGTAGTTCTTCCTTGATAATGGACATTCTTCTGTCTTCATTTTCAAGAATTTCTTTTAAGTCTGCAATGGTTTTCATCAACTCCTCGAACTCCGCTCTCAATTTATCTTGCTCAAGTCCAGTGAGCTGTCTCAACCTCATTTCTACAATTGCTCGAGATTGTATTTCAGAAAGGTTGAATCTTTCGATTAATTTGTCTCTTGCTTCGTCTGGACTTTTTGAAGCTCTAATAAGTTTTATAACCTCATCAATATTGTCGGATGCAATAATTAATCCTTCCAATATATGAGCTCTTTCTTCTGCCTTTCTTAATTCAAATTTTGTTCTTCTGATGATTACTTCATGTCTGTGCTCAACAAAATAATGAATCAATTGCTTGAGATTCAACAATTCTGGTCTACCGTCTACAAGGCAAATATTATTTACTGAAAATGAAGTCTGTAAGGCAGTGTATTTGAATAACTTATTTAAGACAACGTTTGGAATTGCGTCTTTTTTCAATTCATAAACAACACGCATCCCATTTCTATCTGATTCATCCCTGATATCTGAGATACCCGTGATTTTTTCGTCATTAACTAAGTCAGCAGTTTTCTTAATCATGTCTCCCTTGTTCACTTGATAAGGGATTTCAGTTACTATAATAGCTTCTCTACCTTCTCTAATTTCTTCTATCGATGCCTTTGCTCGCATCACAATCCTTCCTCTTCCTGTTTCAAAAGCTTGTTTTACACCTTCATAACCGTAGATAATTCCTCCAGTCGGAAAATCTGGTGCTTTGATATGTTCCATTAATTCAGAGACTTCCATTTCTCTGTTATCTATGTATGCGATGGTTGCATCAATAGTCTCCGACAAGTTATGAGGCGCCATATTGGTTGCCATTCCTACTGCAATTCCACTTCCTCCGTTTACCAATAACCCAGGTATTTTTGTTGGAAGAACAGTTGGCTCCATCAATGAATCGTCAAAGTTTGGTGAAAAATCTACCGTTTCTTTGTCAATATCATTCAGCATTTCTTCCGCAATCTTTCTCAGTCTTGCCTCGGTATACCTCATTGCAGCTGGATTATCTCCATCAATCGAACCAAAGTTTCCTTGACCATCTACGAGCGGATATCTCAACGACCAATCTTGGGCCATACGCACCATGGTGTCATATACTGAAGTATCTCCGTGTGGATGATATTTACCCAAAACTTCCCCTACAATTCTTGCAGACTTTTTATGCGCTTTTCCCGCAGTTACTCCTAAATCTAACATCCCGTAAAGAACTCTTCTGTGAACTGGCTTTAACCCATCTCTCACATCTGGTAGTGCTCTCGAAACAATTACAGACATTGAATAATCAATGTAAGCTGACTTCATTTCTTCGTCAATATTTATTTGTATAATTTTCCCTCCTGCCATTTAGACTTGAATTTTATTTATAATCGGTTTAACTTAGATTAAAGGAACAATTATGAATGTATCTTTAGGAAGTACATTCTAGCAGTTCTTTAACCTCTCGAAAGTACAATTTTGAAACCTTTTAACCTTAATAACAGAACCCCTAATTACTAACAAAAATATGTTGATAATGGAATTGGAATATTATTTGCTACAAAGAATAAAAAACTACTTTTATTAAAGGACAAAATCCTCAAAATATACAATTATTATGGAAGCAAACTTTTCACCGAGAGTCAATGATGTAATTTCTTTTTCGAGAGAAGAAGCATTAAGACTAGGTCACGATTATATAGGAGCAGAACATTTATTACTTGGCCTCATTAGAGAAGGCGAAGGATCTGCGATTAAAGCAATTAAACGCCTTGGTGTTGAATTAACAGCATTAAGAAACGAAATTGAAAAAATTGCAAAACCTACCTCTGTAATGTCCGTATCCTTAGGAAACATTCCTTTATTAAAGCAAGCGGAGAAAATTCTCAAAATGATGTACTTGGAAGCCAAGGTGATGAGAAGTGAAAAAATTGGTACGGAGCATTTGTTGCTGTCAATTTTAAAAAATAATGACAATATTGCAGCAAAGGTATTGGAGAACAATGACATTGAATACGACATAATAAAACAACAATTTGAAGAAGACAAAGAGGTCGATGCGGCAGAAGATATTCAAGCGAGTTTTCCCGATTCGGGTGATGGCTCGGGAGACGAGGAAAGTGGAGATTTTTCGGGAAGTGGAAGTTCTGCGAGCAGAAAATCTGGCTCGGCCTCCAAATCTAAAACTCCGGTGTTGGATAACTTTGGTAGAGATCTTACCAAATTTGCAGAAGAAGGAAAGTTAGATCCTGTAGTAGGTAGACAAGACGAAATTGAGAGAGTCTCTCAAATATTAAGCAGAAGAAAGAAAAATAATCCCATTCTTATTGGGGAGCCTGGAGTTGGTAAATCAGCAATTGCAGAAGGTCTGGCATTAAGAATTGTTCAAAGAAAAGTGTCGAGAGTTCTTTTTGACAAACGAATTGTCTCTCTTGATTTAACATCTTTGGTTGCTGGAACCAAATATAGAGGACAATTTGAAGAAAGAATGAAGGCATTGATGAATGAATTGGAAAAATCTCCGGATGTTATTTTATTTATTGATGAAATCCATACGATTATTGGAGCTGGTGGTGCTTCGGGCTCGATGGATGCTTCTAATATGTTCAAACCTTCTTTGGCAAGAGGAGAAATACAAGTAATCGGAGCAACCACTTTAGACGAGTACAGACAGTACATCGAAAAAGATGGAGCATTAGAAAGAAGGTTCCAAAAAGTATTGGTTGAGCCTACTTCTGTAGAGGAAACTATTGAGATATTGAACAATATTAAAAATAGATACGAAGATCATCACTTAGTAACATACACCCCAGAGGCAATAGAGGCTTGTGTAAAGCTAACCGCACGGTACATGACAGATAGGTTTTTGCCAGACAAAGCTATTGATGCGATGGATGAAGTTGGTTCGAGAGTGCATATTACAAACATCAATGTGCCAAAAGCAATTATTGATGTAGAAAAAGCGATTGAAGAGGTGAAAGAAAAAAAGTCTTCTGTGGTGAAAAGACAGAAGTATGAGGAAGCAGCTCAATTAAGAGATGAAGAAAGACAATTACAAGAAAAACTTGAAATTGAGAAAAAGAAATGGGAGGAAGAAACAGAAAATGATCGAGAAATTGTAAATGAAGACAACGTGGCAGAAGTTGTTTCTATGATGACAGGGATTCCTGTTCAGCGAGTTGCTGAAAAGGAAACTGGTAGATTGAAAGAGATGGCTCAGAACTTGAAGGGAACGGTAATTGGTCAAGATGATGCGATAAAGAAGATTGTGAAAGCTATTCAAAGAAACCGAGCAGGGCTTAAAGACCCAAACAAACCAATTGGTTCGTTTATCTTTTTGGGTCCAACTGGTGTGGGTAAAACACAATTAGCAAAAGAATTAGCGAAGTATCTTTTCGATACTGAGGAATCCTTAATCAGAATAGACATGAGTGAATATATGGAGAAATTCTCTGTGTCGCGATTGGTTGGAGCGCCTCCAGGATACGTTGGATATGAAGAAGGTGGTCAACTTACAGAGAAAGTAAGACGAAAGCCCTACTCTATTATTTTGCTCGATGAAATAGAAAAAGCACATCCAGATGTTTTCAATTTATTACTGCAAGCTCTTGACGATGGTCAATTGACTGATAGTTTAGGTAGAAAAATTGATTTCCGTAATACCGTAATCATCATGACTTCAAATATTGGAGCCAGACAACTGCAAGATTTTGGAACGGGAGTTGGATTTGGAACAAAAGCAAAGCAAGATAGTATCGACAAAGACACGCAAGCAGTAATACAATCTGCACTGAAAAAAGCCTTTGCTCCTGAATTTCTAAACAGAATTGATGACTTGATTCTCTTTAATTCATTGAGCAAAGAACATATTCACGAAATCATTGATATTGAATTGTCAAAACTATACAAAAGAATTGATGAGTTAGGATTTAACATCGAATTGACTGACAAAGCCAAAGATTTCATAGCGGTCAAAGGCTACGACTCCAAATACGGAGCAAGACCATTGAAGCGTTCTATTCAAAAGTATTTGGAAGATCCATTGGCCGAGCAAATTATCCAGCACGAAATTGGTGATGGAGATAAACTTGTAGTCGATTATGATTCTAAAAAAGAAGAAATCGTGATCAAGCCAAAAAAAGGAAGAAAAAAGAAGTCTGCTGAAGAGTAAACTTCTATTAATACTTATATTTGAAGCTCATTCAGAATCTACTGAATGAGCTTTTTTTGTGATTATTCTAGTACATACAATTAACTAAAACGTGAAAGTCTGCATTGCCGAAAAACCAAGTGTTGCCAGAGAAATTGCTGCCATTTTAGGGGCTGATTCTAAAAAGAATGGCTACTACGAAGGCAATGGCTATGCGGTAACTTATACTTTTGGACATTTGTGCACGCTTCTTGAACCGAGTGATTATTTTCCCCAATGGAAAAGCTGGGATTTGAACCTACTCCCGATGCTCCCCGAACGATTTGATACGAAAGTTAACTCGAACGAAGGAGTTAGAAAACAATTTGATGTTATTAAATCTTTATTCGACAAAGCATCAGTTGTGATAAATTGCGGGGATGCCGGAACCGAGGGAGAACTTATTCAAAGGTGGGTTATAAATCAGTGCGAATACAAAGGTGAAGTTCAGCGATTATGGATTTCATCCCTAACCGAAGAAGCTATAAAAGAAGGATTTAACAATCTGAAACCTGCTTCTAATTACGATAATTTATACTACGCTGGTTTTTCTCGAGCTATTGGAGATTGGTTATTAGGGCTTAACGCAACCCGATTGTTTACAGTAAAATACGGGGGCTACAAACAGGTGCTTTCCTTAGGAAGAGTGCAAACTCCTACTCTAGCCATGTTGGTGAATCGATTTAAAGAAATTCGAGATTTTAAACCACAGCCATATTGGGAATTACAAACTACGTATCGCGAAACTTTGTTTCATTACGAAGAAGGTAGATTTGAAAAACAAGAAGATGGGCAACAATTGGCTGATAAAGTCAAAGTGTCCGATTTTGAAATTGTTTCTGTAACCAAAAAGAAAGGAAAGGAATATGCTCCTAAATTGTTTGATTTAACGGGATTGCAAGTTTATTGCAATACCAAATTTGGCTTTTCGGCAGACGAAACACTCAAAACGGTTCAGAAACTCTACGAAATGAAAGTGGTAACTTACCCAAGAGTTGATACTACTTTTTTACCAAACGATTTGTATCCCAAAGTATCAGGAATACTGGCAAAATTGACTAATTACGGTTCTTTGACTGCTCCGCTTCTTAAAGATAAAATCAGAAAATCTAAAAAGGTTTTTGACGATAAAAAAGTAACAGATCACCATGCAATCATTCCCACAGGAATTCAAAACCACTTGCAGCACAATCAGCAGAAGGTGTACAACATTATTGTCAGGAGATTTTTAGGTGTTTTTTATCCCGATTCGGAAGTATCTAACTCCGCTGTGATGGGGAAAGCAGCTGATGTTCCTTTTAAAACCACTGGGAAACAAATTCTTACCAAGGGTTGGCGAGTTGTATTTGAAACCGAAACAAGTAAAACCAAAGAAGAAGCCGTTTTACCTAATTTTGTAAAAGGAGAAAAAGGGCCACACGAACCGTCTTTTATAGAAAAAGAAACCAAACCTCCCAGAAACTTCACCGAAGCAAGTTTGTTGAGAGCAATGGAAACCGCTGGAAAACAAGTAGATGATGACGAAATGAGGGAATTGATGAAAGAAAACGGAATTGGAAGACCTTCTACGCGAGCAAGTATTATTGAGACTTTGTTTCGAAGAAAATACATTGAACGAAACAAAAAACAAGTTCTCCCCACCGAAACTGGAATAGCCTTGATTGAATTGATAGACAATGAATTATTGAAATCGGCAGAGCTTACCGGGAGATGGGAAAAACGGTTGAAAGAAATAGAACGTGGGGAGTTTCAAGCTGGAAAGTTCATACACAACATGAAGAAAATGGTGTATGAATTAGTGCAAGAAGTAAAAGCAGACACAACCATAAAGCGAATAACCTCGAATATTCCTAAAACTACACCTAAAACAGTTTCTGCACCTGGAAGCAAAAAAGCGACAGCAAAAGTAAAAAAACAACTCGTAGGAAAAACATGTCCAAAGTGTGAAAGAGGTTCGTTGATAAAAGGCGGAACGGCTTATGGTTGCTCAGCATATAAAAATGGGTGTAAATTTTTGCTTCCTTTTAAAATTCATGAGAAAAAGATTTCCGAAAACCAATTAATTAGGTTGGTTGACAAAGGTAGTACCTCTAATTTGAAAGGATTTATTACGGATTCTGGAAAAGTAGAGGGAGTAATAAAATTTGATGAAAATTTTAATCTTAAATTAGAACCAAAAGCCGTAAAATCAAAAGCTAATGCCGACAAAATTGCTTGTCCTAAATGCAAAAAAGGAACTATTTTGAAAGGAAAAACCGCCTACGGT
>CBFHVI010000010.1:0-70236 GCA_965658995.1 Flavobacteriales bacterium
AGGACATTTCAACAAGGCAAAGACTGCACCATTGAGAAAGTTAGTTGAGTTTGAATCGTTTCCAAATGAAGTGAAGTTAGGAGATACAATAACAGCGGCAGATGTGTTTGTTGAAGGTGAATTTGTAGATGTAGTTGGAACTTCAAAGGGAAAGGGATTTCAAGGGGTAGTGAAAAGACACAACTTTGCGGGAGTTGGACAAGCTACTCACGGTCAGCATAACAGATTGAGAGCTCCAGGTTCAATAGGAGCGGCTTCATACCCAGCAAGAGTATTCAAAGGTATGAGAATGGCAGGACAAACTGGTAATGTAAGAGTGAAAACTCAGAACTTACAGATTGTGAAAGTACTTGCAGACAAGAATTTGATATTGATAAAAGGAGCGGTTCCAGGATTTAATGGAAACTTCGTAATAGTAGAAAAGTAATGAGCATAGAAATTCAAAACATTGAGGGAAAATCTTCAGGAAAGAAGGTTACTTTAAATAAAGATATTTTTGCTGTTGAACCTAACGATCACGCAATTTACTTAGACGTAAAATGGTATTTGGCTAGAAGAAGACAAGGAACGAGTAAGGCGAAAGAAAGAGCTGAAGTAACAGGTTCTACTAAGAAGATTAAAAAGCAAAAAGGAACAGGAACTGCCAGAGCGGGAAGTATCAAATCTCCGTTATTCAAAGGTGGAGGAACAGTATTCGGGCCTACTCCTAGAGATTACGACTTCAAATTGAATAAGAAATTGAAAAAGGTAGCTAGAAAATCTGCCTTGTCTTACAAAGCGAAAGGATCTGATATTATTGTGGTAGAAGATTTCGTAATGGAAGCTGCGAAAACAAAGGAGTTTAAAATAATTCTTGAAAAATTAGGAATTGACTCGCAAAAATCGCTATTTTTGTTGCCCGAAAAAAACGACAATATTTATTTGGCTGCACGTAATATTCAAAAGGCCAAAATCGCTACAGCAGACTCAATTAGTAGTTACGATGTAATGAATGCGAACAAGTTAGTTGTTACGGAAAGTGCATTAAAAACGATAGATACTTACTTAGCTTAATACGCAAAAAGATGACCGAGATTTTAAAAAGACCGATAATTTCCGAAAAAACGGAACATGCAATCGAGCATAATAACACATATACTTTTGAGGTAGAAAAGAAAGCTACGAAGGTAGATATCAAGAAAGCAGTTGAGAGTATGTACGGTGTGAAAGTGAAGAAGGTAAACACAATGAACCTAGGAGGTGGAAAGAAGGAAATGAAGCACACTAACAAAGGATTGATTTTTCAAAGAACAAAAGCTATTAAAAAAGCTATGATTACTCTCGAAGAAGGAGAAGAAATAGATTTTTACAGCAATATTTAATACACAATGGGAGTAAGAAAGTTAAAACCAACAACACCAGGTCAGAGGCACAAAATTGCTGATGATTTTTCGGATATTACTACTTCAAATAATCCTGAGAAAAGTCTATTAAGACCTATCAAGAAGTCTGGAGGAAGAAATAATCAAGGAAAAATGACCATGCGTTACCGAGGTGGTGGTCACAAAAGAAGGTATAGAGTAATTGACTTCAAAAGAGACAAGTTTGGAGTAGAGGGAGAAGTAATGACAATTGAGTACGATCCAAATAGATCTGCTAGAATTGCATTGATTCAATACACTGATGGTGAGAAGAGATATATCGTTGCTCCTTCTAAATTGAAAGTAGGGGACAAGATTAATTCTGGAGAAGGAGTTGAACCAAATGTAGGAAACGCAATGTTTTTGAAAGAGATTCCTTTGGGAACTATTATCCACAACATTGAATTACACCCAGGAAGAGGAGGAATCCTTGCAAGAGGTGCAGGAACATATGCTCAGTTGAATGCGAGAGAGGGGAAATATGCAATCATTAAACTACCTTCCGGTGAAACGAGAATGATATTGTTGACTTGTTTAGCAACTATTGGATCAGTTTCTAATCCAACTCATAACCTAGTAAGATCAGGAAAAGCGGGGAGAAGTAGATGGTTAGGAAGAAGACCTAGAGTAAGAGGAGTTGTGATGAACCCAGTAGATCATCCAATGGGAGGAGGAGAAGGAAAGTCCTCTGGAGGTCACCCAAGATCAAGAAATGGTATACCTGCCAAAGGGTACAAAACTAGAAGTAAGACGAAAAAGTCGAATAGATTGATAATTGAAAGAAGGAAGAAATAATATAAAAAATGAGTAGATCCTTAAAAAAACCGCCATTTGTATACTATAAGTTATACAAGAAGTTAGATAAAGTGAACGAGTCTGGTAAAAAGACTGTAATCAAAACTTGGTCAAGAGCTTCGACAATTACACCAGATTTTGTTGGACATACATTTGCTGTGCACAATGGAAATAAATTTATCCCTGTATATGTAACAGAAAACATGGTAGGACATAAATTAGGAGAATTCTCACCGACAAGAAACTTTAGAGGACACGGAGGTAAGAAAGGAAAAAAGTAAATAAGTAAATTATTTTAAAAAATGGGAGCTAGAAAAAGGCTAATGGCCGAAAACATAAAAGAGGAAAGAAAAAGCTTAGCTATTGCTAAACTTAATAAATGTCCTATACCAGCGAGAAAGATGAGATTGGTAGCTGACCTCATTAGAGGAGAAGAGGTTGCAAAATCATTGATTATCTTGAAGCACAATCCAAAGGATGCTTCAGGTTATTTGGAAAAATTGTTGTTATCAGCAGTAGCAAACTGGCAAACGAAAAACGAAGGTGAACAGCCTGACAACTTGTACGTGAAAGAAATTACTGTAGGTCCTGGTCCAACTCTTAAAAGAATTAAGCCAGCACCGCAAGGAAGAGCACACAGAATAAGAAAAAGATCAAATCACGTAACTATTTTAGTAGACACTTTATAATATGGGACAAAAGACAAATCCAATAGGAAATAGATTAGGTTATATCAAAGGTTGGGATTCCAACTGGTACGGTGGGAATGATTACAAGGACAAAATAGTTCAAGACAACAAAATCAGAACCTACATCAACGCAAGATTAAGAAAAGCTAGTGTAGCTAAAGTAGTTATTGAAAGAACATTAAAGTTTGTAACAGTAACAATTCATACTGCAAGACCGGGAGTAATCATCGGAAAAGGTGGAGCGGAAGTAGATAAGTTGAAAGAGGAGTTAAAAAAACTTACAGGAAATGAAATTCAAATTAACATCTTTGAAGTAAAAAGACCTGAGTTGGATGCTGTATTAGTTGGAGAAGGAATCGCTAGACAGATTGAAGCAAGAATTTCTTACCGAAGAGCAATTAAAATGTCAATTGCTTCAACCATGAGAATGGGTGCAGAAGGAATTAAAGTTAAGATCAGTGGAAGATTGAACGGAGCTGAAATGGCGAGAAGTGAGATGTACAAGGAAGGAAGAACACCTTTACATACTTTTAGAGCGGATATAGATTATGCTATTTCAGAGGCTCACACTCAATATGGAAGAATAGGAGTGAAAGTTTGGATTTGTAAAGGAGAAGTATTTGGTAGGAGAGATTTATCTCCTAACTTTGTGAAAGGTGGAGCGAAAGGACCGAGAGATAATAAAGGAGGAGCAAGAAAGCCAAGAAGAAGATAATATTTAATAATTAGAAAAAAACTCTGTAATAATGTTACAACCTAAAAGAGTAAAATTTAGAAACACGCAGAAAGGTAAACTTAAGGGTTTAGCTTATAGAGGAAACCACGTTGCTTTTGGTTCATATGGATTAAAAACGTTGGAAGAAGGATGGATTACTTCAAGACAGATTGAAGCTGCCAGAATCGCGGTGACAAGATACATGAAGAGAGAAGGAAAAGTTTGGATCAGAATTTTTCCAGACAAACCGGTGACGAGTAAGCCTGCGGAAGTAAGACAAGGAAAAGGAAAAGGTTCTTTGAGCCACTACGTAGCAGCAATCAAACCAGGTAGAATCATGTTTGAGGCAGACGGTGTACCTTTGGATGTAGCAAAAGAAGCAATGAGGCTTGCAGCACAAAAATTACCAGTAAAAACAAAATTTGTCTTGAGAAGAGACTTTGCTGAATAAAAAACAACTTGTAAAGATGGATAATAAACAAATAGTTGAATTAAGTGATAAAGAACTAGTTCAAGAGTTGAAGGAGAGAAGAGCTCACCTGAACAAAATGAAACTAAATCACAAGGTATCTGATATTGAGAATCCAATGCTGATCAGATCGAACAGAAGAACTTTAGCAAGGATTAAAACAGAGTTGACGGCTAGAAAAAACGCAGCTAAATAAATTTTTCAATGGAAAGAAATTTAAGAAAAGAAAGAATCGGAATCGTAACGAGCCAAAAGATGGATAAATCTATCACGGTTCTTGTAGAAAGAAGAGAGAAGCATGCCATGTACGGAAAGTTTCTAAAAAAGTCGAACAAATTCCTAGCTCATGATGAGAACAATGAGTGTAAAGAAGGGGATGTTGTAAGAATAATGGAAACGAGACCTCTTAGTAAAAGAAAGAGATGGAGATTGGCAGAAATCATTGAAAGAGCAAAATAATATTTTAGATAATGGTACAACAAGAATCAAGATTAAAGGTTGCAGACAACAGCGGAGCCAAAGAAGTTCTAGTAATTAGAGTTCTAGGTGGTTCTGGAAAGAGATATGCATCGATTGGAGACAAAATTGTCGTGGCGGTGAAATCTGCTGCTCCAAATGGAAACATCAAGAAAGGATCCGTTTCAAAAGCTGTAGTTGTGAGAACCAAAAAGGAAATCAGAAGACCAGATGGATCTTACATAAGATTTGATGATAACGCGGCTGTAATGCTCAACGAAGGAGGGGAAATGAGAGGAACAAGAATTTTTGGTCCTGTAGCGAGAGAGTTAAGAGATAAGCAGTTCATGAAGATTGTTTCATTGGCACCAGAAGTGCTTTAATTGAATAGAATTATGACAAATAAGAAATTACATATCCAAGTAGGAGATTCAGTGTTTGTAAATACAGGTGTTTCTAAAGGGAAAAAGGCTGAAGTTATTTCCATCAACAAGAAAACTTCGAGAGTTACAATCAGAGGAATTGAAGGAGATACTTTACACCCAATAAAGAAACACGTAAAGCCTAATGCTGACAAGAACTTCCCAGAAGGAGGGATTATTGAGAAAGATCCTACGATTCATATCTCTAACTTGATGTTGTTAGATCCTAAATCAGGAGAACCAACAAAAATTGGAAGAAAAAGAAAGGAAGTTGAGATCAAAGGAAAGAAAAAAACAGTTTCTGTTCGGTTTTCTAAAAAATCACAAGAAGAAATTAGCAAGTAATGGAATATAGACCAAGATTAAGACAAGAATACTCAGAAAGAGTAATTGCAGCTTTGACTGAAAAATTCGGTTACAAGAATGTAATGGAAGTGCCAAAACTAACTAAAGTTTGTTTGAGCCAAGGTATTGGAAAGGCAGTTTCAGATAAGAAATTAGTGGATTCGGCCGTAGAGGAAATGACAATCATTTCTGGGCAGAAAGCTATGGCTACATACTCTAAAAAGGATATCTCAAACTTTAAATTAAGAAAAGGGATGCCAATTGGAGCGAAAGTAACATTGAGAGGAGAGAAAATGTGGGAATTTACGGATAGATTTGTTTCGATATCTTTGCCAAGAACAAGAGATTTTAGAGGAATTGAATCAAAAGGATTTGATGGAAGAGGAAACTACACGTTAGGAATCAAAGAGCAGATTATTTTTCCAGAAATCGATATCGATAAAATAAAGAATATTACTGGAATGGACATCACTTTTGTTACAACAGCAAAAACGGATGAAGAGGCGAGAGAATTGTTAACCCAATTAGGATTCCCTTTTAAAAAATAAAAGAAAGATGGCAAAAGAATCAATGAAAGCTAGGGAGCGTAAAAGAGAAGCAATGGTTGCTAAATATGCTCAGAAAAGAAAAGAATTAATTGAAGCAGGAGATTTCGATGGTTTACAAAAACTACCAAGAAATGCGAATCCAGTAAGATTACATAATAGATGTCAATTAACTGGAAGACCAAGAGGATACATGAGACAATTCGGTATTTCTCGTGTGACTTTCAGAGAAATGGCTTTGGAAGGAAAGATACCAGGTGTTAAGAAAGCAAGTTGGTAATTAATAAATATTTTTAAGAAAAAATAAAATGGTAACAGATCCAATAGCAGATTACTTAACGAGAATTAGAAACGGAATCATGGCGAAGCACAGAGTAGTTGAAGTGCCAGCATCTAACATGAAAGTAGCAATTTCTAAAATTTTGTTAGAAAAAGGATATATCTTGAACTATAAGGTAGTAGAAGATAATAAACAAGGAATTATTAAAATAGCGTTGAAATACGATCCAAGAACAAACTTGAATTCAATTTCGAAACTAATTAGAGTTAGTAAGCCAGGTTTAAGAAAATACACGGGGGCAGAAAATATGCCAAGAGTATTAAATGGTTTAGGAATTGCAATTCTATCAACTTCAAAAGGGGTAATTACCAATAAAGAAGCTGCTGATTTAAATGTTGGTGGAGAAGTATTGTGTCACGTATATTAATAGAAAATTATGTCAAGAATAGGAAACGCAATAATTACAGTACCGGAAGGTGTAACAATCTCATTAGATGAGGCAAACGTTGTTACTGTTAAAGGGAAGAACGGTGAGTTAACTCAAACGATGCACCCTGATATTACAATGAGGAATGAAGAGGGAGTATTGACTTTTGAGCGAGCTTCGGATCAGAAAGAAGTTAGAGCTGCCCACGGTTTATATAGATCTTTGGTAAACAACATGATTATTGGAGTAACAGAAGGGTATAAATTGCAATTGGAATTAGTAGGAGTAGGATTTAGAGCAAGCACAAGTGGTCAGATGTTGGATTTGGCACTTGGATTCTCTCACCCGATCATTATGGAAATTCCAAAAGAAGTGAAAGTATCTGCTGAAACAGTGAAAGGAAAGCCACCAGTTATTACATTGGAGTCTCATGACAAACAATTAGTAGGGCAGGTAGCCGCAAAAATTAGATCTTTCAGAAAACCTGAGCCATACAAAGGAAAAGGTGTAAGATATGTGGGAGAACAATTAAGAAGAAAAGCTGGTAAGTCAGCAGCTAAATAATAGATATTAGTTAAAGTCAACAAAAGATGCCATTAACAAAGGACCAAAGAAGAACCAAAATAAAGAGAAGAATCAGAAAGAAATTTTCTGGGACGCCTACTAAACCTAGACTATCTGTTTTCAGAAGTAACAAGGAAATTTACGCTCAAATAATTGATGACGAAAATAATGTTACGTTAGCCTCTGCCACTTCCTATGTAAAGGGGTTTGTGACAGGAACAAAAACTGAAAAAGCAAAAGAGGTTGGTGCACAAATAGCTAAAAAAGCAATTGAAGCAGGAATCGAGACTGTAGTATTTGACCGTAATGGTTATGTATACCACGGTAGAGTAAAAGCTTTAGCGGATGGAGCTAGAGAAAACGGATTAAAATTTTAAAAAAGATTATATGTCTAAGTTATTAAGATCGGGAGATTTAGAATTAAAGGATAAAGTTGTTGCTATTAACAGAGTAACAAAAGTAACGAAAGGTGGACGACACTTCAGTTTTTCTGCTATCGTTGTGGTAGGGGATGAGAATGGAATTGTAGGGCACGGATTAGGAAAAGCGAATGAAGTAACAGAAGCTATCACGAAAGCGATAGATAATGCGAAAAAGAACCTAATTAGGGTTCCAATTATCAACGGAACTATTCCTCATTCTCAATTCGAGAAATTTGGAGGGGCTAGAGTTCTTCTAAAGCCAGCGTCAAATGGTACAGGAGTTATTGCAGGAGGTGCAATGCGTGCTGTTCTTGAAAGTGTTGGTGTACATGATGTACTTGCAAAGTCTCAAGGTTCTTCAAACCCACACAACTTGGTTAAAGCTACTATCAATGCTTTGGCAGGAATGAGAAGCGCGAAAGAAGTTGCAAAGCAAAGAGGCGTAAGCTTAGATGTAGTATTTAACGGATAAAAATAAAGTCGAAGATGGCAACTATTAAAATAAAACAAGTTAGAAGTACAATCAAAAAACCTTTGAGACAAAAAAGAACAATTAAAGCCTTAGGTTTTAAAAGGTTAAACCAAGTGATTGAGAAAGAGGCGACTCCTCAAATCTTGGGAATGATTAGAAAAGTGAATCATTTGATTCAAGTAGTAGATTAATTACTCAGAAAGAATTTTTTATATAATGGAATTACATAATTTAACACCTGCGGAAGGTTCAAACAAGAACAAGAAAGTAAGAATTGGTAGAGGTCAGGGTTCTGGAAAAGGAGGAACTGCTGCAAGAGGTCATAAAGGAGCTAAATCAAGATCTGGTTATTCAAGAAAAATTGGATTTGAAGGAGGGCAAATGCCTCTTCAAAGACGTGTGCCAAAGTTTGGTTTTAAAAACATCAACAGAGTAGAATATTTAGGGATTAATTTAGATGTGTTGCAAAGTATTGCGGATGCTGACAAAGATGCGAAAGTTATTGATTTGGCGTATTTGGTAGAGAACGGGTATGCACACAAGAATGATAGAATCAAGATTTTAGGAAGAGGTGAGTTGAAAGCGAAATTGGATGTCACAGTTCATAAATTTACTAAATCCGCTAAAGAAGGAATAGTGGCAAATGGAGGAACTGCTGTAGAATTGGCTTAATCTCAATAATCACCTTTTAACATTTTTATGAAAGCATTAATTGATAAAATAAAACAAATCTGGAGTATCGAAGAACTAAGGAATAGAATAGTTCTGACTTTATCCTTGATATTGGTGTACCGTATTGGTTCATTTATTGTTTTGCCAGGAGTTGATCCAGACAAAATTCAAGATGCTGATGGAATTTTTAATTTGATTAACATATTTGCAGGGGGTGCGTTTTCAAGAGCTTCAATTATGGCACTTGGAATAATGCCTTATATCTCTGCATCTATTATTATGCAGTTAGCGGGTATTGCAATTCCAGCAATTCAAAAAATGCAAAGTGAAGGGGAAAGTGGTAGAAAGAAAATAAATCAATTTACAAGAATATTGACCATAGCCATCTGTGCGCTACAAGCACCAGGATACCTTACTTCTTATGTGCCTTCTGAGGCAATCATGGGAGGTCAGGGTGCCACTTTTATCTGGTGGTTGACTTCGGTAATTTTATTGATTGCAGGATGTGTATTTGCCATGTGGTTAGGTGAAAAAATAACAGACAAAGGGATTGGAAATGGAATTTCAATTTTAATTATGATTGGAATTATCGCTGGATTACCTGGAGCTTTCGTAACCGAAGTCTTTGGTAAGCTTGGGAATGGTGGTTTTGTCATTTTACTACTAGAAATTGTGTTCCTAGTTGCAGTAACTATTTTTTCTATCTTACTTGTTCAAGGTACAAGAAGGATTCCAATTCAGTCTACCAAGAGAGTAGTAGGTGCAAGAGGAAATTCGAATATGGTAGAAGGAGGTTCTAGGTCTTACATTCCGTTGAAAGTGAACGCTGCGGGAGTAATGCCAATTATCTTTGCCCAAGCATTGATGTTTATTCCAGCTTTGCTTTCACCAAACTCAGCAACCTTTAGTAACATAAATGGTTTCTGGTATAATTTCTTATTTGCGTTAATGATTATTATCTTTACGTATTTTTACACAGCAATTACAGTTAATCCAAAAAAGATAGCTGAAGATTTAAATAGAAGTGGTAGCTTTATTCCTGGAGTTAAGCCGGGTGAAAAAACTGCTGACTTCATCGATACATTATTGTCAAGAATTACCTTTCCAGGTTCTGTTTTCTTGGCATTAATTGCAATTTTGCCGGTATTTGCATACCAGGCAGGAATAAAGCAAGAATTTGCTTTGTTCTATGGTGGAACATCTCTCTTGATATTAGTAGGAGTTATGTTGGACACTTTGCAGCAGATAGAATCACATTTGTTGAGTCGTCATTACGATGGTTTAATGAAGAATGGAAGATTAAAAGGAAGAGGAGGAGCTACGGCATTTCAAAGTGCTGGAAACAACACGAGCTCAATATAATTAGGTACTAATGGGAGTGCACTATAAGACGAAGGAGGAGATAGAATTAATAAGACAGAGTTCTTTACTTGTTGGTAAAACTTTAGCGGAAGTAGCTAAGCTAATTAAGCCAGGTGTTAGTTCACTTGAGCTAGATAAAGTGGCAGAAGAATTCATTAGAGATAATGGAGGTGTTCCAACTTTCTTGGGGTATAATGGTTTTCCAGGTTCCCTTTGCATTTCAATTAATGAATGCGTAGTTCACGGAATTCCAAATGCAAAACCACTTGAAAATGGAGACATTATTAGTGTGGATTGTGGAGTTTATAAGAATGGGTTCAATGGAGATTCAGCATATACTTTTCAGGTAGGAGAAGTGGAAAGAGAAACACAGCAATTGTTGCGAGTAACTCATGAATGTCTAGAAAAGGCAATCGAAGCTTGCAGAGTTGGAAACCGGATAGGCGATATAGGTCATGCTTGTCAAAAGCATGCCGAAAGCTACGGATACGGTGTAGTGAGAGAATTAGTAGGTCATGGTTTAGGAAGGAATCTACATGAAAGTCCTGAAGTTCCAAATTACGGAAAACCAGGTAGAGGATTAAAGTTGCGAGAAGGATTAGTGTTGGCGATAGAGCCAATGATAAACATGGGAACAAAAGAAATTGATCAATTGAATGACGGTTGGTCAATTGTGACACAAGACAGAAAACCTTCAGCTCACTTTGAACACGATGTAGCTATAGTAGATGGGAAACCAGAAGTTTTGTCGACATTTGAATACATAGAAGAAGCATTAAAGATAAAATAATACATGGTAAAACAAGCGTCAATAGAACAAGATGGATTAATCATAGAATCATTATCCAATGCTAAGTTTAAAGTTGAACTTGAAAATGGGCACGTAATAACTGCTCATATATCTGGAAAGATGAGAATGCACTACATTAAGATTCTTCCAGGAGATAAAGTAAAAGTAGTAATGTCACCTTATGATTTGACTCAAGGTAGAATTACTTTAAGATATAAATAAACAGTTAGTAACATCAGAGATGAAAACAAGAGCATCAGTAAAAAAGAGATCTGCAGATTGCAAAATCGTAAGAAGAAAAGGCAGGTTGTACGTGATTAACAAGAAGAATCCAAAATTCAAACAAAGACAAGGATAAACTATATATTATGGCAAGAATTTCAGGAATAGATCTACCAAAGAACAAAAGAGGGGTAGTAGGATTAACTTACATCTTCGGAATAGGTAGAGGAAGAGCTAAGGAAATATTGAAGACTGCTGGTGTTGATGAAAACATCAAAGTTCAAGATTGGGATGATGATCAGTTAAGTAAAATCAGAACAGCAATTACGGAAACTTACAAAGTGGAAGGTGCGTTGCGTTCAGAAGTACAATTGAACATTAAAAGATTGATGGATATTGGTTGTTACAGAGGAATAAGACACAGAAGTGGACTTCCGTTGAGAGGACAAAGAACCAAGAACAATTCAAGAACAAGAAAAGGAAGAAAGAAAACTGTTGCAAACAAAAAGAAAGCAACTAAATAATAAGTAGTTTATTATGGCAAAGACAAATGCAAAGAAAAAAAAGAAAGTTGTTGTAGAATCAACTGGACAAGCTCATATCCAAGCTTCGTTCAATAACATCATCATTTCTTTAACAAACAATAGTGGTCAAGTAATTTCTTGGTCATCTGCTGGAAAGATGGGATTTAGAGGATCTAAAAAGAATACTCCTTACGCTGCACAAATGGCAGCTGAAGATTGTTCAAAAGAGGCTTTTGAATATGGATTGAGAAAAGTAAAGGTTTTTGTAAAAGGTCCTGGTCAAGGAAGAGAATCAGCAATCAGAACAATTCACAATGCAGGAATTACCGTTACAGAAATCGTTGATGTAACTCCAATTCCACACAATGGATGTCGTCCACCAAAAAGAAGAAGAGTTTAATCATTAATAGAGTTATCTAACAAAAGATATAAAAGAGCATTATGGCAAGATATACAGGCCCAAAATCGAGAATTGCAAGAAGATTTAAAGAACCAATCTTTGGACCAGACAAAAGTTTGGAGAAAAGAAATTATGGTCCAGGTCAGCATGGTCCAAATAAAAGAAGACCAAAGCAGTCTGAATACGGAATCCAATTGATGGAAAAGCAAAAAGCAAAATATACTTACGGTATTTTGGAAAAGCAATTCAGAAACTTATACAAAAAAGCGAAAGCTAGTAACGGAATTACAGGTGAAGTGTTGCTTCAGTTGTGTGAGCAAAGACTCGACAACGTAGTGTATAGATTGGGAATTTCTCCAACTAGAAGTGGAGCGAGACAATTTGTGTCTCACCGTCACATTACGGTAAACGGAGAAGTGTTAAACATTCCTTCTTACCAAGTAAAAGAAGGAGATGTGATTGGAGTAAGAGAGAAATCAAAATCGATTCCTGGTATCACTTCGTCTATTGCTTCAAACAATAAATCTTTTGATTGGATGGAATGGAACCCAAGTGAGATGAGCGGTAAGTTTATCAAAGTTCCAGAAAGAGTTCAGATTCCTGAGAACATCAAAGAACAATTAATAGTCGAGTTATACTCTAAATAATAACTAGAACAAAAAAATAGTTAAAAAATGGCAATATTAGATTTTCAAAAACCAGATAAGGTAATCATGCTTGACTCTGACGAATTCGTAGGAAAATTCGAATTCAGACCGTTGGAGCCGGGTTATGGTATTACTGTTGGTAATTCATTAAGAAGAATTCTTTTGTCTTCATTAGAAGGTTTTGCGATTACTTCTCTTCACATCGAAGGTGTAGATCACGAATTTTCTTCTATTAAAGGAGTTGTTCAAGATGTAACTGAAATCATTCTTAACTTGAAGCAAGTTAGATTCAAGAGACAAATTGAAGATACTGAGACAGAAACTGTAAAATTCAAAATTAGCAACCAAACTAAGTTTACAGCTGCGGATATAGGTAAAGCAACCTCGGCATTCCAAGTGATCAATACAGATATGGTAATCTGTGAATTGGATAAAGGTGTAACTCTTGAAGTAGAGCTAAACATTGGAAAAGGTAGAGGATACAGACCTTCTGAAGAGAACAAAGATGAAAACTCTAAAATCGGAACTATCGCAATTGATTCTATATTTACACCAATCAAAAATGTAAAATATACGGTGGAAGATTACCGTGTAGAACAAAGAACGGATTACGAGCAACTCAACTTTGAAATAACTACTGATGGATCAATCGACCCAAAGTCGGCTTTGAAAGAGGCTGCGAAAATATTGATTCACCATTTTATGTTGTTTTCTGATGAAAGAATCACGCTAGATGTTGATGAGAAGAAGAGTGAGGAAGAGTTTGATGAGACTTCGTTACACATGAGACAGTTGTTGAAAAACAAACTTGTAGACATGGAGTTGTCAGTGAGAGCACTTAATTGCTTGAAATCTGCAGACGTAGAAACACTAGGTGAGCTAGTATCTTACCACAAAAGTGACTTATTAAAATTCAGAAACTTCGGAAAGAAATCTCTTACTGAATTGGAAGAATTGATCGAGTCAAAAGGATTGGCATTTGGGATGGATGTTTCAAAATACAATCTAGAGAGCTAAAATTTATATCACGAGAGATAATAGGAAGAAATGAAACACGGAAAAAAGTTTAAAAGTTTAAGTAGAACTAAATCACACAGAAAAGCACTAATGGGTAACCTTGCTTCTGAGTTGGTTAAGCACAAGAGAATTAAAACTACTTTAACTAAAGGAAAGGAGCTAAGAAAATACATTGAGCCAGTTTTGACTAAGTGTAAAGAAGATACTACTCACAACAGAAGATTAGTCTTTAAAGCTTTGTTGAACAATGAACAAGCGAAAGGATTAGTTACTGAATTGTTTAGAGAAGTTGCTCCAAAAATCATGGACAGACCAGGGGGATATACAAGAATTATTAAGTTGCCACCAAGACAAGGAGATAATGCACCTATGTGTTATATCGAGTTGGTAGACTACAACGAGTTGTACTCATCAGAAGGAACTACAGAAAAGAAAACTACAAGAAGAAGTAGAAGAGGAGGAGCTAAAAAAGCTGCTGAGACTACTGAAGCTGTAGCAGACAAAGCTGTGGAGGCTAAACCAAAAGAAGAGCCAAAAGCTGAGGATCCTAAACCAGCAGACTCTGAAGAAGAATAAATGAATTGTTATTAATTATTTATAAAAAGGATGTAATTTAAGAATTACATCCTTTTTTTTTAACTTATTTTTGCATAAATCAATCAATTTTAAACCGATTTAAACATGACAGAAAAGAAAAAAGCAATCTTATTGCTAGCAGATGGAACTGTTTTTGAAGGAAATGCAATTGGGAAACCTGGAACTTATTCAGGTGAAATTGCATTTAATACGGGGATGACGGGATACCAAGAAATTTTTACAGATCCTTCTTATTACGAGCAAATATTAGTGATGACAACAGCTCATATTGGGAATTACGGAACGATACAATCGGAAATCGAGAGTGACTCAATAAAAATTGCAGGTTTGATAGTGAAGAAATTTTCGGAAACTCATTCGCGTGATGGAGAAGTTACTTCACTCAATGATTTATTAATTGAGAATAAGAGAGGGGGTATTAGTGACATTGATACCAGAGCCCTGGTAAGACATATTAGAAGTAAGGGAGCGATGAATGTAATAATTTCCTCTGAGATACATGATATCGATCAGTTAAATGAACTTTTATCGAAAACACCTTCGATGGATGGACTTGAGTTGTCGTCAAAAGTATCAACAGAAGTGGCTTTTACGGTAGGAGAAGAAAACTCAACTCACAAAGTTGCTTTGCTAGATTATGGAGTAAAAAAGAATATTGTAAGATGTTTGGTTGATAGAGGGTGTTATGTTAAG
Organism: Flavobacteriales bacterium; assembly: GCA_965658995.1. Lineage (GTDB taxonomy): Bacteria > Bacteroidota > Bacteroidia > Flavobacteriales_D > CAJJDF01 > CAJJDF01. The sequence continues at coordinate 14,926 of CBFHVI010000010.1, forward strand.
GTCTTTCCATATAACACAAGTGCAGAGGAAATATTGGCATTTAGTCCAGATGGAATTATGTTGTCCAATGGTCCCGGTGACCCTTCGGCTATGCCCAATGAAATAAAAACGGTACAAGAATTGTCAGAAGCTGGTATTCCGATTTTCGGAATTTGTTTAGGTCATCAAATATTGGCTTTGAGTCAAGGTCTTTCCACTTCTAAGATGCACAATGGACACAGAGGAGTCAATCATCCAGTAAAGAATTTGAAAACAGGTAAAGGAGAAATAACCTCTCAAAACCATGGTTTTGTTGTGAATAGAGAAGAAGCTGAGGCTCATTCAAATATAGAAATTACTCATGTCCATTTAAATGACAACACATTGGCCGGAATGAAATTACTAGATAGAAAAATATTCTCGGTTCAATACCACCCTGAGTCGTCACCAGGACCTAACGATTCTAGATATTTATTCGATGATTTCGTTGAAAACATCAAAGAATCCAAAGCACAATTAGTATAAGTATAAGTCAAAGAATAATCAAAAAATATGAGTTACATTGTAAATGTTCACGCAAGAGAAATATTAGATTCAAGAGGAAACCCAACCATTGAGGTTGATGTATTGACCAGTGATGGGAGCATGGGAAGAGCTGCAGTTCCTTCTGGTGCATCCACGGGAGTTCACGAAGCGGTTGAATTACGAGATGGAGATACTACTCGTTATTTGGGAAAAGGAGTGCTTCAAGCAGTCGAAAATGTCAACAATATATTAGACGAAGAATTACACGGAACTCTCATCACCGATCAATTAGCTATTGATACAATTATGAGAACAGCCGATGGAACAGAAAATAAAGGAAAAATAGGTGCTAATGCAATTCTTGGAGTTTCATTGGCTTGTGCAAGAGCTGCTTCCGATTCTTTGGGAATTTCTTTGTATTCATACTTAGGCGGAATGTTGGGAACAACTTTGCCAGTGCCTATGATGAATATTTTGAACGGGGGTTCTCATGCCGATAATAAAATTGATGTTCAAGAGTTTATGGTCATGCCATTTGGTGCTTCTTCATTTAGCGAAGCATTGAGAATGGGTACAGAGGTGTTTCATCACCTAAAAGCCGTATTGAAAGAGAAAGGATTGTCGACCAACGTGGGAGATGAAGGTGGTTTTGCGCCAAATTTACAATCTAACGAAGAAGGTATAAAGGTGGTGATGGAGGCGATAAAAAAAGCTGGATATGTTCCAGGCAAAGACATCTGGATTGCTTTGGATGCTGCAGCTTCTGAGTTTTACAACAAAGAAGAAAATGTGTATCACTTGGAATCTACAGGAGATAAATTAACTTCAGAGCAAATGGTTGAGTTTTGGGCAGATTGGTGCGAAAAGTACCCAATTGCTTCTATTGAAGATGGATTGGACGAAGACGACTGGAAAGGATGGAAATTACTTACTGAAGAGTTAGGAAAGAAAGTCCAACTGGTAGGAGATGATTTGTTTGTAACCAATACAAAGAGACTAGCAAGAGGAATAGAAGAAGGTATTGCCAACTCAATCCTGATAAAAGTAAACCAAATAGGAACTTTGACAGAAACCATTGAAGCAATTCAAATGGCTAATAAAGCGGGTTATACTTCGGTAATGAGTCACCGAAGTGGCGAAACCGAAGATTCAATTATTGCAGATTTAGCGGTGGCATTGAACACAGGTCAAATCAAAACGGGCTCTGCTTCTCGAAGTGATCGTATTGCCAAATACAATCAATTGTTACGAATTGAAGAAGAATTGGGCGAAAAAGCTCATTTTCCTGGAAAGGATTTTAAATTCATCTAAGTTATAGGAAGTTAATTTTATCTAAATCCTTGTTAAGCAATTAACAAGGATTTTTTTTACTCTTTTATTTTTATTGATCGAGATAATAATGTCAGTTTTTAATTTTGTAATTATCTTTCAATAAATAAATTACACACATTTTAAGTGTAATTTTTGTCAAGTTTGTCTTATTTCATAAGTAAAAATACTGTTGAATGGTCATCTTTGATAAATCAAATTCCAAATGCCATGAATAATTACCTCAAACTAGTTTCTACATTTTGTGTCTTTCTTTTGTTTCTTGTTGGATGCGAGAACCTACATTCGCAATCAAGGTTTGATCACAATCACTCTGTAAGTATCGGAACAGGGCTTTTTTCTTTGGCGGGTGCTACTTATTACTCTAATTTAAATCAAACCGAGAATTTTGAGGTTCTTATTGATGGTGTATTTCATCTTAAATAAGAATATCAGTTGAGCGAGAAATTCTCGATGGGAATAACTTACGGTTATATGGAAGTTCAGGGAAGTTGGACGGGAACAGAAGCGAACTATATTTATCAATTGGGTTCTGTGGCAGATCCAAATTCTGGTAGTTTTTCGGTTTACTCCACTTCCATAGTAGGTCGATTTAATTGGAGTTTGATGAAAAAGGAGAAAGTAGAGGTTTATGTAGGAGCTGGTGCAGGATGCAGGATTGAAAATATTTCAGAGAACATTGTTGACGAAGAATTGTATGGAGTAAACAAAAGTGAATTAGGACCACCTATTTCTGTAGAGGTAGTTTTGGTTGTAGATATTACGTAATCCCTTCACTTGGATTTTATACCGAAGTGGGAATTGCTAAATCTTTTTTTCAAGTGGGTTTAGTTTTTGGGTTTTAACATCCCGATTTTCTTTCCAAAAAATACTATCTTTAGAGCTATGAAAAAAAATAACCTTTTCATTCTGCTCTCAGTGTGTGTGTTGACTCTGTTTTATAGTTTTGAGGCATTGCACGAGTACTATATTTCAATTACCAATATAGAGTACAACTCATTATCCAAAACCATCGAGATTTCTCAACAATACATCGCGCATGATGTGGAGAAGGCTATTTTTACTAAACACAATGTAAATCTTCATTTGGCGGAGCCTAATGAACATCCTAAGGCCGATAGTATTCTCGAAGTTTATTTTCGCGATAATTTTGAATTGTCTGTAGATTCGGCAATTCATTTGAATTGGGTGGGTAGAGAGGTGAAGTTGGATGAGTCACTACTCATTTATCTTCAATCTTATGAGATGAAGAGCCCCGAGAAAATAACAGTTAAAAACACAAGCCTTACAGAGGTTTTTCCAGCTCAATCGAATATTACACACGTAAAAATTGGGAGCCAACAGCATACCAAATCAATCAATAAAATAACTAACACGCATACTTTTATTTCAGAATAAACATGAAGAATATAATCTTATTGGCTCTAGCGGGTCTTATTTCGGTTTCTGTTGTTGCACAGGAATACAACAAAAACAAGTTTAGGCAATTGAAACAAGAATTGCCTACACCTAATGTATATAGAACTGCCTCAGGTGCTCCAGGACATGAGTATTATCAGCAAAAGGCTGATTATTTTCTGGACATTACCTTGAATGATGAAAATCAAAAATTGTTTGGTGAAGGTACTGTAACCTACTACAATAATTCACCAGATAAGTTGGAGTATTTGTGGGTCCAGCTGGATCAAAATGTGAGGGCATTGGATTCGGATTCAAAGAAAATTGCAACAAGTTCTATTTCAGGAGGTACCGGAATGTGGGCTATGAATTCTTTGTTGAGTGATTTTGATGGAGGTTTTAAAATTGAGTACTTAACAAAAATGGACGGAAAAGATCAATCTTTCACCATTAACAAAACCATGCTTCGTATCAATTTAGAAACTCCATTGGCTCCAGGAAAATCATTTAGTTTCAAAATGAAATGGCATTATAACATTAACGACAGAGATAAAGTTGGAGGAAGATCAGGAATGGAGTATTTTCCTGAGGAAGATAACTATTTATACACCATCGCACAGTTTTACCCAAGAATGTGTGTGTACAATGATGTAGAAGGCTGGCAAAACAAACAATTCCTTGGAAGAGGGGAATTTGCCTTAGTATTTGGAGATTACAAAGTAAATATTACCATTCCAAGTGATCACGTGGTGGGCGCTACAGGAGAGTTGACAAATATTAAGGAAGTACTAACGGGAGCTCAATACAATAGATTTAAACAAGCAAAAAAGTCGTATGATTCTCCAGTAATTGTCGTTACACAAAAGGAAGCGGAAGAAGCCGAAAAAAATAAAGCCACAGGAACAAAAACGTGGAAATTTCATGCAAAAAATGTAAGAGACTTTGCTTTTGCGAGCTCCAGAAAATTTATTTGGGATGTAATGGCAGTAAAACAAGAAGGAGCTCCCGATGTTTTGGCGATGAGTTATTATCCTAAAGAAGGAAACCCCTTGTGGGAACAATATTCAACCAAAGCGGTTGCTCAAACTTTAAGAACGTACTCTAAATTCACTATTCCTTACCCTTATTCTAAAGCAATTTCAGTTCATTCCAAAAGTATTGGAATGGAATATCCAATGATTTGTTTCAATTTTGGACGTCCGGAGAAAGACGGAACCTACTCAGATAGAACTAAATACGGAATGATTGGTGTTATTATTCATGAAGTAGGTCACAACTATTTTCCAATGATTATTAATTCTGATGAGCGCCAGTGGACATGGATGGATGAGGGACTTAATACATTTCTCCAGTATTTAACCGAGCAAGAGTTTGAACGTGGATTTCCTTCAAGACGAGGTCCTGCATACAAAATTACAGAGTACATGAAGGGAGAGAAATCGAGAATTTCTCCAATTATGACAAACTCGGAATCTATCTTTCAGTTTGGAAATAATGCCTATGGAAAGCCAGCCACAGCCCTTAATATATTGAGAGAAACTGTAATGGGACGAGAATTGTTTGACTATGCGTTTAAGACTTACGCGGAAAGATGGGCTTTCAAACACCCAACGCCTGCAGACTTTTTTAGAACTATGGAAGATGCCTCAGGGGTAGATTTAGATTGGTTTTGGAGAGGTTGGTTTTATACCACGGATCACGTAGATATATCAATGGACGAGGTAAAGTGGTTAAAAATTGATACGAAGAATCCAGAAATTGAAAAAGCCATAGTAAAAAAGAATAAAGAAGCAGAGGAAAATAGATTTATTGGAAACATAAGAAATAAAACTGCTATTGAAACTACTTACAACGAAAGAGATAAAAGCCTGAATGATTTTTACACCTCTTACGATGAGTTTGTAGTAACTGACTTTGATAAAGAAAACTATCAGAAATACTTGTCGAACTTAACTGAGAAGGAAAAGGAATTGATAGAAGGTGAAACTAATTTTTATGAAATTACGTTCACAAATGTAGGAGGACTCGTAATGCCTATCATTTTAGAGTTTCAATATAAAGATGGAACGAAAGAAAAAATTCATATTCCTGCCGAAATTTGGAAAATGACGTCTGAAGGTGGTGAAAATCAATCCGTCACTAAGGTGTTTATTAAAAAGAAGGAAGTTGCAAATATAGTGTTAGATCCTAATCTCGAAACAGCGGATTGCGATGTAAGCAACAACTACTGGCCACACAGAACCATACCTTCAAAGTTTAAGTTGTTTACGGAAGGTAAAAAGAAGAAACCTACTAGAAAGAATCCTATGCAGGAGGCAGGTAAATAGAAGAATCAAAGACTAGTTTCATGAGCCGATTAAAGTATTAATCGGCTTTTTTATTTTCAAAATCTTACTTTAAATTTATACTTTCAATCAAAATCTAAAAATATGACTTTACTTATCGCATTTTTCCTTTTATCCATTTTGTTTTCTTTTCTGTGTTCTATATGGGAAGCTGTGTTGTTAAGCATTACTCCGAGTTTTGTGGCTGCTACAGAAGAAAGAGGAGGAGCAATGGCAGAAAATCTAGTACAGTTTAAACTCAATATCGACAGACCACTTTCAGCGATATTAACGTTAAATACGATTGCACATACGGTAGGGGCGATAGGTGTGGGAGCACAAGCAGGTGAAGTGTTTGGTCAGAATTATTTTTCTGTTTTTGGGTTTCAATTAAGTTATGAATCAGTAATTGCTACAGTGATGACTTTAGCAATATTAATTCTATCAGAAATTATTCCTAAAACAATTGGAGCGAATAATTGGAGAAAATTGGCTCCATTTACGATTACTTCACTAAGTATTTTGCTAAAGATTTTAATGCCCTTTGTTTGGTTAAGTCAGCTGATTACAAAAAAACTTAAAAAGAACAAAGGTGAGAGTGTTTTGTCTCGTTCGGATTTTAGTTTGATGGCTAGAAAAACTGCAGAAGGCGGAAGCATCGAGGAAAACGAACATTTAATCATTGAAAACCTGCTTAAACTTAACCAGTTTAAAGTAGAAGACGTAATGACTCCTAGGTCCGTTATGTTTTTGGTTTCAGAGGTATTAACGGTTCAAGAATTTTATAATAAACACAAAGAAAATACTTTTTCGAGAATTCCAGTTTTCAGCAAGGACAAAGATTTTGTAACAGGTTTTGTTTTGAAAGATGAGATTTTAGCGCAATTAGCAAATAACCAAACAGAAGTAAAACTAGCTGATCTTAAAAGAGAAATAATTTCCGTTGATAATGGTATTCACTTAAGAGCTTGTATGAAAAAACTCTTAGCAAATAATGCTCATTTGGCATTAGTTAATGACAAACATGGAAGTTTAGTAGGAGTTGTTTCACTGGAGGATTTAATAGAAACTCTACTCGGAATTGAAATCGTTGATGAAACTGATATCGTTGCAGATTTGCAAGCTCTAGCCCAAAGAAAATGGGAGGCTAGGAGTAAGGGTAAGTAAGATCTAAAGATTTTTGAATAATAGTTAAATCCATATAGTGTTTAGTATTTAGATGAAAGTCTTGCTATAATCTAAAAAAGACTGGATTATTTTAGTTTTGGCAGGAACTTCAAAAAGAATAAGTTTTATTCCTTTTTAATTTATTCTTAATCTAATCAATTCGTCAAATTCAAAAATCTTCATTTTATTTAGTATTGTGAATGTTTTTTCATCATTGTAACTGATGAGATAGTTATGTAACTCTTTATTAAATTTTAAGAGCTTGATTAATCTATTCCAAAAACGGTTTTTTCTTATCCTTAAATAATGTGCCTGCGAATTAATCGGAGTTTCAAAAATGACGGTTAATTTTTCAGAAACTTGATTCATAGTTGGAAAAATTGAACCAACATTACTATTCTGTCTAATTCCAGAAATTTTTAGTTTTCGATTTCTTATTTTAAAGGTTAGAATTGTAGCATTGTAGAATCCACTAACATTGATATTATTTTGAGAGGCAAACATGTTCCAAGCCATTGCTTTTTCTTCCATAAGATCATACCATGGTGAATTATCAATTTTTGGCTGATTTTGAATGATTGGCATAGGGTAAAATATAAAAAACCTCATTAGATATCTAATGAGGTTTATAATTGTTGAGTTTAGAATTTATTTAATTCCGTGCATCATCTTTTTAATTAATGGAGATAATATAATAGCAATGGCCGCAAATATGAAAGAAATAATTGCAATTTGACCAAATATAGTAGTATAGTTAAATAAGGCTAGTGCACTATCGCTAGCTCCTTCAGCTGGTGTTCCAGAAAGGGATTCGGCAGCACTTGTTAACCAGTTTTTTGTTGGCTCTGCAACTGTTTCTGAACCTTCGACAGAATGACTGTCACCTCCAATGGTTAACTTAGAAATAATTCCAGATATGTGGTGAGCAAAAGCAGAAGATAAAAACCATACACCCATCATAAATGAAACAAGTTTAGCTGGAGATAATTCAGTTACTTTTGATAATCCAACTGGCGAAACAAATAGTTCCCCTGTTGTAATGAACAGATAACCTCCCATTAAGAAAATCATGCCTACCATTCCATTTGCATCCATGTATCTACTACTTATTGCGAAGATTAAAAATCCTAAACCAAGTTGAGCAATACCCAATCCAAATTTCATAGGCGTGTTTGGATTTAACCTTTTTTTATCTAGCCACACCCACATCATTGAAAACGGAATTGCGAAAAGCATAATATATCCTGGGTTAATTGCATTTGTTTGAGAAGCATTAAGACCAACGAGGTTAACATGATCTTGAGCAAAAACTGTAAGCGAACTTCCAGCTTGTTCAAAAAATGACCAGAAAATAGTGATAAAGAAGGTAAGTATTGCAATTACTATAAGTCTTTCTCTGGTTACTTTATCAGAAATTATACAGACGTAGACTAGATAAATAATCACCAAGATCAATAATGAAAAAAGTAAAAATGACATAAGTCCGTTTTCTAAAATTGAACCAGGAAAAATAATGTAACTATTTTGTTTTACCAAAAATGCGAAAAGCGGAGCAGAAGCAAAGGCCAAAATGTAAATAACGTGCTTGATATTTAACAAACCAAAATATTTTTTATCCTGAAATTCAGCAGGTTGATTTCCTTGGTTTCCATAAATATTATTCTTACTTCCATTCCAAAACACCAATAGCCCTGCTAACATACCTACCCCTGCGGCTCCAAAACCATAATGCCATCCGTATGTTTCTCCTAGCCATCCACAAATCAATGGAGCTAGGAAAGCACCAATGTTAATTCCCATGTAAAAGATTGTGAAACCACCATCTCTTTTCGGATCACCTTGTTTATATAAACCTCCCACAAGAGATGATATATTTGGTTTGAAAAAACCATTTCCAATAATCAATAATCCTAGAGATAAAAAGAAAACTGTTTGGTTTTCAAATGCCATCGTAAAATGTCCTAAAGTCATAAGAATTGCGCCCAACATAATTGAATTTTTATGACCAATTAGTCTATCCGCTATCATACCTCCTATTGCAGGGGTGAAATAGACTAAAGAACCATAAGCTGCATAAATTCCGTATGCAACTTCTTTTCCATCAGCAATGTCAGAAAATAACTCGTTTATCAAATAAAGAGTAAGAAGGGCTCTCATTCCATAGAAACTAAATCGTTCCCATAGTTCTGCGAAAAATAAATAAAAAAGTCCTTTCGGGTGACCTAACATAGTTTCCTGACCTTGCCATTCATCCGCTTGGTCAATAATTTCTTCCATTCTATCTGCCATAGTTTTTAGATATTTTTTTGTTAAGTCCCTAAATTAAGACAATTTTTTAATTTCGGAAGATGAATACTGAAATAAATAAAGTTTCTATTCCATAAACATAAATAATCTTGTATTTTTAAAATATGAAAAAATTCAAATACTTACTCGCTTGTTGCTCACTGTTAGTTGGGTGTACAAACCAATATGAATCCAATACTATGGAAAAACAAAACTCAGAGGTATCTACTATGCTAGATGTTCATTCATATGCTGATTTCAGTAAAGCGTATACCACCCATTTATTTTTAGATTTGACAGCTGATTTTGACAAAAAAATATTGTCGGGGATTGCAGCTCACACCATTCAAAATAATAAGGCTAATGAAATTATCTTTGATACCAAAGAATTGACAATTCTCAAAGTAGTTACAAACGACAAGGGAGAAGAAGTAGAGTTTTCCTTGGGAGAGGAAGATGAATTTAAAGGAACACCGCTAAAAGTGGCAATTACTCCCAACACTACCAGAGTAGAAATTCATTACTCCACAAGCCCACATTCTGAGGCAGTTCAATGGCTTTCTCCTCAACAAACAGCAGATAAAACAGATCCATTTCTTTTTACTCAAGGAGAAGCAATATTAACCCGTTCTTGGATTCCAACTCAGGATTCTCCGGGTAATAAAATTACTTATTCTGCAAGAATAAAAGTGCCCGATTCGTTGACTGCCGTAATGAGTGCAAACACCACTGTATCCAAAAATGGATTGTTTGAATTTGAAATGAAACAACCCATACCTAGTTACTTAATAGCCTTGGCGATAGGAAAGTTGGAGTACAAATCTTTAGGAAAGAGATCGGGTGTGTACGCAGAACCAAGCATGATGCAGGCTTGTTACAACGAGTTTGAAGAATTGGAAGCTATGATTGATGCAGCGGAGAACTTGTACGGACCCTACGCATGGGAACAGTATGACGTGATTGTTCTTCCTCCAAGTTTTCCATTTGGTGGAATGGAAAACCCTCGATTAACTTTTGCAACCCCCACCATTATTGCGGGAGATAAATCTCTTACTTCACTCATTGCTCACGAATTGGCTCACTCTTGGTCGGGAAATTTGGCCACCAATGCTACTTGGGATGATTTTTGGCTCAATGAAGGGTTTACCGTATATTTTGAACGAAGAATTGCCGAAGCGCTCTATGGTAGAGACTATTCAGAAATGCTGGCTTTGTTAGGATTTCAGGATTTGACTCATACTTTGGCTGATTTGCCCGCAGAAGATACGCGATTAAAACTAGATTTGGAAGGAAGAAGTCCCGATGATGGAATGTCTGACATTGCCTACGAAAAAGGCTATTTTATGTTGAGAATGATAGAAGAGACTGTGGGTAGAGACAAATTTGATTCTTTTCTTAAGACTTATTTTGAACAATTTAAGTTTAAAAACCTCACTACCGAAGTATTTTTAGACTACATACATGCAGAGCTGCCCGCTACGCAAAACATGAATCTCAAAGATTGGATTTACAAACCCGGTTTGCCAGAAAATTGTCCTGTTGTGGTTTCCAATAAATTCGAAAAAGTGGATGAAGTGAGGATTTCGTATACATATGTCATAAACCCTGCTGTGACAAATGATTGGACTACGCACGAGTGGCTTCACTTTTTAAGAGGGATTGATACTTCTTGGACTTTAGAGAATTATGCCAAAGCGGATGAATTGTTTTCATTCACCACTTCCACCAACTCAGAAATTGCCGCAGTGTGGTTCGAGAAATCTATTAGAGCTTCCTATCAGCAGGCCTATGAGGCTCTTGAAGCTTTTTTAATCAAAGTGGGAAGAAGAAAATTCTTGACACCGCTTTACAGAGCCATGATCGAATCAGGAAAGAAAAATATGGCAAAAAAGATTTATCAAAAAGCGAGGCCGAACTATCATTTTGTGTCCACCAACACAATGGATGCCTTAATGGGATATAGCCAATAAATAGTGAGAGTTGAATCTACCTAGAATCAATATTGGAATAATCCATCTATCAAATCCATTTATTACATGAAGCATTTTTTTATTCTAGTTACTTTAATCTGGTCTGTGCACATAACCGCACAAACTGATACTAAACAGAATGTACACAAAGGTTTGCTTTGGGAAATAACTGGAAACGGACTCACCAAAACTTCTTACTTGTATGGTACAATGCATGTTAGCGGTCGAATTGCCTTTCATTTAGGAGAAGAGTTTTTTAATGGCTTGTCTTCGGTAGATGCGGTAGCGTTGGAATCGAACCCTATTATTTGGCTAGATGAGATTGTAGAATCTCCTTTTGCCAATAATTATTTAGGACGCTATGCAATTGAAAGTCAAGTGTACAAGGGGTTTTATCAAGAAGCATTTAAAATAGAGCCACCTGAGAATAAAGATTTTGCACAGGCACTTTCGGCAAATCACTTTTTGGCCAATTGGATGTTGTACCGAGAAAGCGCTCAAAACAAAGAGTTTGAGGAGGATACTTTTCTCGACATGTTTATTTATCAAGCTGGCAGCAAGCAAAATAAACCCGTATATAGTTTAGAAAACTTTACTCAAACCAGTGCCTTTTCCATGATGGCTCGGATTCCGGATTCTGAACCTAAAGAAACCTCCGAATGGTACAGAAAACTAACCAAAGAAAAGAGTTACTATGAAATTTTAGAAGATTCGTACAGGAATCAAGATTTGGATATGTTGGATTCGTTGCAAAAAGAAACCTCATCGCGAAACAACATGAAGTATATGTTGTACTTGAGAAATAAAATTATGGCTCAAAATATTGATTCAATCATTCAGTCGGGTACAAGTTTATTTATTGGAATTGGGGCAGCTCATTTAGCGAAAGAAAAGGGTGTTATAGGTTTACTGCGTGCAAAAGGGTATCAAGTTAAGCCTGTATCGCGCACGTTCTCCCAACAAGCAAAACTTCAGAAAGAAAAACTAAGTAAATCAAAAAAATCGGTTCCTTTTTCTTATTCTTATTCTACAGAGTTATTTTCTATAAAAACACCAGGGAAAGTATATGAAACTCCGGCACGAAACTTTGAAAGACAATTTTTTTCTCCTGAATTAACCAACGGTACATTTTATACGGTGAAAGTTTTGAGCAAATACAATCACTTGAATGGGAACGCTCATCGAAGTTACTTAATGAAAATCGATAGTTTATTATTTGAGAATATTCCGGGAAAAATAGAATCTAAAAAGCAGATTGTGTTACACGGCTACCCAGGGTTAGATATCGTTAATAGAACAAAAACTGGAGATGTTCAGAGGTACCAAATAATAGAGACTCCTTTGCAAGTAATGATTATAAAGATGGGAGGAAAGCACGATTTTGTGCAAAAAGAAAGTGATCAATTCTTCCGAACGGTAGAGTTAGCAAAACCCTCAAAAGACTGGCAAGAGGTTTCAACTATTAAAAAAGATTTTATCGTTCGAATACCTTCCTATTTTCACATAAAAGGGAATACGAAAGCTACTTCGATGTACACACATCCTGAGATAGAAGCATTTGACTTGACCGACTCCGCCTATTATTTGCTCAAAAGAGCTTCCCTGCATGATTTTGAATTCATTGAGGAAGATTCTTTTGAATTGAAGAGGCTGGCAGAGAAGTTTTTCTCAGAACTGGATGCCGACTCAGTACAGATAGGCAAGGAAATTAAAGGAGATTATCCCTCAAATATGAGTCAAGCTAAAACCAAAGATGGAAGTGAGTTAAGGGTAAAAATAATCATCAAAGGGGCTTTTTACTACCTCATGGCCACTACGAGTACTAATCAACAGAAGTTTAAAGAATTCTTTGATTCTTTTCAATTTACCGAACAAGAGTATGGATTTGAGTTTGAAAATAGAGTAGACTCTTCTTTGCATTTTACGGTGAATTCAAATTACGTATCTCCTAATCCTTATACACAAATGATACGAAAAGGATACGAACGGAAAAGGGAGCGAAAACAGAAAGAGGATAAATCCTATCTCTCAAGTAAAATGAAACAAACTTATTACTCTGAGAATTATGAGAGAATTTTGGTAGAATACGATAAGTTTCATAGGTATCAATCGTTCAAGCATCTTGATACAGTTTTTAATCGCGAGATTCGTTATTTTTTACGAAAAGAAAAACTCGTACTGTCTTCCCAAACAAATGGAAAAACCGGTTCTATTTCTTTTGTAGAGGCACTGTTTACCGATACTAATACAAGCCGTGTAATAAGAAAGAAATACCTTGTAAACAAAGGAACTCTGTACACGCTCACGGCAAATTTGGACTCGACAGGAAACAACTCACAATTTATCGAGTCATTTTTCTCAACCTTCACACCTTACGACTCTTCCAGTCAATTGGCATTGACAGAAAGTAAATCCGCTCTGTTTTTTGAGGCAATATTTACTCAGGATAGCACAGAGAAAGAACGAGCACTAAAGTCCGTTGTGACCACAATAGAGTTTGAGGAGAAAGATGTGAATAAAATAATAGAGGTGATTGATTCTTATGCTTTTCCAACCAAACATATTGAAGCAAAAGCAAAATTAATAGAAGCATTAGGGGGGTTAAAAAGCCCTAAAATACTTCCTTTTTTGACAGAGTTGTATGAAAGAGTAGAGGATACGGCTATGTTTCAATTGGCAATATTGAGAGCCTTATCTGCGCAACAAACAAAGGAATCTTCTAAAACCTTGGTGGAGCTGATAGAGAAAGACATTCCATTAAGTTCCTCAGGGTGGGGAACTTCGGCAGTTTTTTACTCCTATTACGATTCGTTGGAGCTCACAAAATATTTATATCCAGAGTTGTTTAACTTCACATTTGTGGAGGAATATCAACGACCTATCTACGAGTTGATGTTAAAGGCCATCGATAGTAATGAACTCAAAACAACTATTCTGAAGAAAGAGTACAAACAGATTTTGAGAGAGGCAAAAATTGAATTGAAATCACAAATTAGTTCGGAGCAAACGGCAAAAGCCAAGGAGGAAAAGAGGAGGTATTACTACAGAAGTTATAAAAATCAAGGGAATTATAAACTTATTCGATACTGCAGAATGTTACTTCCATACTACTCCAAAACGGAAGTGAAGGAGTTTTTTGTCAAATTGGAGAAAGTACAAGATTACCAAATTCAAACAGACGTGGCTTGCCTACTCCTGAGGCACAACTTGGAAGTTCCTCAAGAAAAATGGGAGAGATTGGCAGCTGACATCATTAACAAAGAGCATTTGTATAAGTCTCTCAAAAAAATAGGAAGACTTGAGTTGTTTCCTCCCGATGAGTTGACTCAAGAGGGGATATGTAAATCTTTGTTGTATGAAAGGGGATTTAACTTCGAGAAGGATTCTTTATTATTTCTTGCCAAAGAAGAGGCAGAAGTTAAAGGAGAGAAAGGATACGTGTATTTTTTTCAATCAAAAGGTGAAAATGACGACAATTGGGAGTTAGATTATATTGGACTTCAGCCTATGGATTCAAGTCAAGTGAATGTATTGAATCTCTTTAAAAAGAAAGGTGTAAAAATTGGAAAAGACAAAGATGTGAGAGAGATGATAGAGGAAAAAATGAAGGAAATACGAGTAAAAGATCATCCGAGAGCGGATGAATCGGAAAATAGTTTTGGCGGTGGATATGACTATTTTTAATACCTTAGTTCCACAAAAAAAATAAATTACCACGCGAATTGAAGTTTCCTGAGAATAATATAAAAAGATGGGCGATTTTTGCTTTTGACTTGCTGGCTTCGCTTTTTGCGTTGTTTTTAGCTTATGCATTACGGTTCGATTTTTTTAGCGCTCAGCAAGGATTCGATGAGGAATTTAAAGTTCTGTGGTCGGCATTGCCGTTTTTTGTCTTGGTGAGAGCCTTGTTTTTTTACTTTGGAAAAACCTATGTTGGAATAATTCGATATACCAGCACAGAAGACGCAAAACGAATTTTCTATGTGGTTACTGGCGGAACGCTGGCTTTCATCTTGTTTAGTGTGCTGAGGTATTACCTATTGGATGAAAAATTCTTTCTTCCTCGGCCTATTATTGCGATCGAATATCTGCTCACTTTGTTCTTCATGGTGGCAGCAAGAATTGCAGTAAAATTGAGTTACCACGAAGGACGAAAAGATACCGAGGACATGGATAATGTCATTATTTACGGAGCCGGTGAGATGGGAAGTATTGTATGTCGAACTCTCACGGAGTCCGCCAATATAAGACAACGAGTTGTGGCATTTATTGATGATAACCCTAAAAAATCGGGCAACACGCTGTTGGGAATAAAAGTATTTCATTCCAGTAAACTGAAAGAAATTGTGGAAAAGCAACAAGTAAAAATTTTGTTAGTTGCCTTTCAATCTCCGGATATTGAAAAGAAAAATCAGTTGCTCGATACCGCGCTTAATCTGTCTTTAGAAATCTTGAATACACCGAGAGTAGAAAACTGGATTGATGGAAGGCTGAATGTAAATCAAATAAAAAAGATAAACATTGAGGATTTACTGGGCAGGAAAGAGATAGAACTAGATCGAAAGAAGATTGCGCAAGATATTGAAAACAAAATTGTGCTGGTGACTGGAGCTGCCGGTTCAATAGGAAGTGAAATGGTGCGCCAACTCTTACATTTTTCTCCAAAAAAAATTATTTTGCTCGATCAAGCCGAGTCGGGGTTGTACGATTTGGAACAAGAATTAATTGACTTTTCTGAAAAATTAGAAATGGTGGTTGGCGATATTTCTAATCATCACCGTTTAGAGCGGGTTTTTTCTCATTTTAGGCCTTCTATGGTTTTTCATGCGGCCGCCTACAAACATGTACCTCTGATGGAGGACAATCCTTGTGAGGCCATAGAAACCAATGTGCAAGGAACCAGAAACTTAGTGAATCTTGCGGATTCTTACAAAGTTGAGAAGTTTGTCATGATTTCTACAGACAAGGCAGTAAATCCAACTAATGTAATGGGTGCTTCTAAGCGAATAGCTGAGATTATCGCTCAAAAAAAGAGTGAAACTTCAACCACAGCCTTTATCACCACTCGTTTTGGAAATGTATTAGGATCCAATGGCTCCGTAATTCCACTCTTTAAAAGACAGATTGAAAAAGGAGGTCCTATCACTGTAACTCACGAGGAAGTGACTCGGTTTTTTATGACAATTCCAGAAGCTTGTCAATTGGTTTTGGAGGCGGGAACATTAGGAAAAGGAGGTGAGATTTTTGTGTTTGATATGGGAGAATCTGTTAAAATTATTGATTTGGCTCGAAGAATGATTAAGTTATCAGGTTTTGAACCCGAGAAAGAAATAAAGATAAAAATTACCGGATTGCGGCCAGGTGAAAAATTGTACGAAGAAGTATTGAGCGATTTAGAATCAAGTTTGCCTACTCATCACCCTCAAATTTTGATTGGAAAAATAAGAGAGATAAATCCTGAGGTAGATGACCAGATATCTCGACTTATTCAATTAGCTGGAGATCAGCAAAACGAAGAAGCAGTAAAAGAGATGAAAAAGATCATCCCTGAATTTTTGAGTAACAATTCTGTTTTCAATAAATTAGATTAATCCAAATCCATAGTCAGAATGAATCAAGAAGTAGAAGAATTAGAAAAGAAAATAGAAAATTACATCGGTGCTGCCAGTAATATTGAGCTTAAGTTTCAGTATCTAGAACTAGAAAAAGAGGTAAAACTGGATTTAATTACTTTCAACCCCAAACATAACCAGTCTTTTTTGTTTCATTCGGTAATAGGTTTTGGAAAAATAGATGCGTTGTATAAAATGCTCGATTACCTAAAGAATTACAAAGAAAAAGAGAGTTCCTATACTATTCAATGGTCGCTAAAAGAAAGTACCGAATTAAATACTTCGTATTTTAGAGCCTCAAATTTGCTTTCAGCTATAGAAAAATTTTACTTTGAACGAGACGTAAATTCCACCGTTGTATTTAGTGTTGTATTAAACCCAATATCATGAAAAAGGAGACGAAAAGAAGTCAAACTAAATTACAAGTACGATTTAATGATTTAGACATGGCAGGTCATGTTCATAATTCAGAATATTTGAATTACTTCGAAATTGGAAGAATCGACTTTTTCAATAAAGTAATTGCTCCAGAGTGGGACTGGAAGAAAAGAGGGGTTTTGGTGGCCCGAAATGAGCTAGATTACGTGCAAGCTACTCATTTTTATGATGAGCTTTTTGTAGAAACTTCCTGCGAAGATTTAGGTAAAAAAAGCATAACGCTGGAGTATAAAATCTTTAAAGAAAAAGACGGGGTAAAACTCCTGTGCACGAAAGGACGTAGTATTTTGGTTTGTTATGATTTTGAACTCAATGAATCCGTGGAAGTATTTGATGAGTGGCGAGAAGCCATAGAAAATTAGGAGCTAGCTTTGATGAAACAAAGTTAGACCCAAAATTAGTTCAACTTATGCTTCAACCGAAGAGGAAGAATGCGCTAAATTCATAAAATCTTCGAACAAGTTCTCGTTTTTGTTTTTATTGTACCAAATTTGCAACTCTTTTTTGAATTCTGCATCCACAGATCCATGTTTGGCTTTGTATTCTTGTACCATTTGTGTGGCAATACTTGGTCTTGGTCCCCAAGTTCCAGTCACTTTATTGCTCTGAATTTGAATCAATTTAGGAATAGCTTGAGCCCCATTGGTCAAGTATTCATTCATAAGTTCTGGTTGTTGATCTCTCAAAACAATTCTCAAGGTGATGGTTGGATTTAGTTCAGCCATTTTATTGATTGCAGGCAAGTTTTGAGCGGCATCGCCACACCATCCTTCGCTAATCACTGTCCAAGTAGTGGGCTCATCAATAGATAGGATTTCAGCAACCACGTTTTCGGGAATTTCGGTCGTTTTATCCAATCTTTTCATCCTACTATGATTTAGTTTGCTGTACCCAACCAAAGATTCAGGTCCATTGGCAGTTGTCGATTTGTTTTCGGCTAACAAATCTTCCACTAATTTTCTGTATTCACTGTATGAGTAACTATTTTGTAAGGCTTTTACTAGGTAATACATAATGCTGTTTTTTTAGTTAAACGGTAAAAACAAGAACTTCTTACACAGATCAATTTTAAACTCTGTTAAGACTTCTTTAAAAAATCAAAAACACTTGGCAACATACTAACTTTAAAGTAAATTCGTTTTAACAAATCTAACTGTTATGTCACGTAAATTTCACGAATCAAAAGTAAAAAAGAAGAGTATAATGAAGAAAATATTAAAATGGGTAGGAATTACTTTTCTTCTCTTACTTATCGCCCTGGTTTCTCTGCCGTTTATTTTCAAAGGAAAATTAATCGAGGTAGTAAAAGAAGAAGTAAATAATTCCGTAAATGCTCAAGTAGATTGGGGCGATTTTGATCTCACTATTTTCAGTTCGTTTCCAAATTTTACTTTTGAAATAGACGATGTAAAAGTCTTGGGAGTGGAGGAGTTTGAGGGAGTAACCTTGGCAGACATCAAACACACGGCCATAGAATTGGATGTGATGAGCGTAATTAGTGGTGGCAAAATTAAGATTAACAGTATTTTGATTAAAGAACCTGAAATAAATATATGGGTAAATAAAGATACTATGGCCAATTATGATATTGCCAAGACTTCTGAAGAAAAATTGGAGGAATCAATTGATACATCTGCTACACAGTATGAAATTGGGCTCAAAAAACTAATCATCTCTGGAGCTAATCTTACCTACAAAGATGAAGTTGCCAATATGGGTTCCCAGATAAAGAATATGGATTTTGAATTGTCTGGTGATTTCACACAAGATGTCTTTGATGTATTAATTGCTTCGTCCATTGATGAGTTAACTGTGACTGATGGTCCAGTATCCTATTTGAGTAAGACCCACGTATCTTTAGATGCAGGGATAACCATTGATAAATTTGAAAAATATACATTGAAAGAAAATGTGCTGAAGCTGAATGAACTGGAGGTAGAGTGTGATGGATTTTTAGAAATGTTAGCCGATAGAATGACAATGGATTTAACATTTGGATCCAAGCAAACTGAATTCAAACATATTTTATCACTTATTCCTGCCGTTTACATGACTGATTTTGAATCTGTAAAAACCAAAGGAAAATTTGCCTTGAATGGAATGATGAAGGGAGAAATGAAAGGAGAGGACTACCCTCAATTTGATATTTCTATGGCCATAGAGGAAGGGTATTTTAAATATCCCGATTTGCCAAATTCCGCAACAAATATTGGGCTGAAAACAAAAATTACTCATCCACAAGGAGAGTTAGATCTGATGGTGATTAATTTGAGTAAGTTTTCGATGAAATTGGCAGAAAACCCCATAAATGGAAATTTGAAAATTTCGAACCCCATGACCGATCCACTTATTTCTTCTGAAATACTGGTAGAACTAGATTTAGCTAATCTAGGAACGGTAATACCCATGGAGGAGAACGAAAAGTTGAATGGAACAATCTCAGCGGACATCGTTTTGGCAGGAAGAATGTCTTCCATTGAGAAAGAGGAGTATCAAAACTTTAAAGCCGAAGGAAATGTCGTAGTTGCTGGTATGCAATATGCTTCGAAAGAGTTGCCTTACGAGATTTTTGTTAATGCTATGGAAATGAAGTTTTCACCACAATATGTGGACTTAAAAAAAATGGATACAAAAATTGGAAAAAGTGATCTTCAGGCAAAAGGAAAAATAGATAATATTCTCCCTTATTTGTTCAACAATGAAATTCTGAAAGCAGACATGCACGTAACCTCGACTTTACTAGATGTAGACGACCTGATGAGAACTGTAGAGGAGGAAACCACAACTGAAACTGCGGAGCAAGACTCATCTGTGGCTTACGAAGTGATTAAAGTCCCTACGATGTACAATTTGAATCTGACGACAGACATCAAAGAAATGATTTATGACGGCACTTCTATCAAAAACATTAGAGGAGGATTAAGCGTGAAAGAAGAAATAGCAAAGTTCAATTCTGTGAATTTAGATATGTTAGATGGAAACGTGGTACTTAATGGAAGTTATAATACTCAAACCACAAATCCAGTTGTGAACTTTGATTATGAAGTGAAAGGAGTAGACATTGAGCAAACAGCCACATTTTTTGGAGCGGTAGAAACCATTGCGCCCATTGTAAAAAATTGCAAAGGGAAAATTTCTACTAATTTAAAAGTAAAGACAGAATTGGATCAAAATATGGAACCAATTTACACTACCATGAACGGAAAAGGAGGTTTGTTTGCAAATAACCTGACTGTGGAAGGAGTAAAATCGCTCCAAAAAATTGCAACTATTTTAAAATTGCAAGAACTTGCCACTCAGAGCGTGGATAAACTTAAATTTGCGTTTGAATTTAAAGAAGGAAGAGCTTTTGTCAATCCTTTCGATATTAAATTATCCGGCATAAATTCAACAATTTCTGGTTCTACAGGTTTTGACCAAACCATTGCGTATGATGTGACCATGCAAGTACCTAAAGCAAAACTGGGAAATAAAGCCAACGAAGTAGCAGAATCGCTGCTTGGAAAAGCAAAAATTGCAGGTCAGCAACTTACCATCCCTGATGTGATTCCAGTTAAGTTTAAGATTGGTGGTACGGTAACTTCTCCTCAAGTATCGGGAGGTTTGAAAAACAAAGCAACCAGCTTAGTAACCGGCCTCAAAGATAAGGTGGTAGATACGGTGAAGAAAACATACAATGCCCAAATAGATAAAATAATGAAGGAGGCAAGAGAGCAGGGAGATAAATTAAAACAAGAGGCTAAAATACAAGCAGATAAACTGAGAAAAGAAGGAGAAAAAGCAACTTTAGAAGCAAAAAAGAAAGCAGATGAAATTGCTGAAGAGGCAAGGAAAAAAGCGAAAGAAGAGGCAGAGAAATTGGCGAACAAAGGAGCGACTCCATTTGAAAAACTGGCAAACAAAAAAATTGCCGAATCAGGACAGAAAAAGGCTTTTGAACAAATTGAAAAAACTAAACAAAAGGCCTATTCTCAATCCGAAACCCTTACGAATCAAGCGAAGGATAAAGCCGATAAAATTGAAGAAGAGGCTGACAAACAAGCTCAGAGACTATTAGAGTCGGCACAAAATAAGGTAGACGCCTTGAAAAAATAAAAACAATACTCGTTTGTAGAGAGACTATTATGACAAAATATGTAATACTACTTTTTCCTTTTTTATCCTTTTCACTTCTTGCTCAAGAACAGTGTGAACTTCCCGATAATGGGAAAGTGAAAAAATTGTACGAAAAGGCATTAGATAGAAAAAAAACAAAAGACCCAAAGAAAAGACTGGAGCTCATAAAAGAGGCAATTGAGGAGGAAGAAACCTGTGTACCTTGCTATTGGGAATTGGCAAAACGGAGCTATTCTGAGGCGAAATACAACAAGACTTCGTACGTCAAAGCAATAGAGTATTACAAGGAAGTTGAGGAGTTGTGTCCGAATTTTCATTCGGATATTTATTACTATCTCGGACTGATGAATTATCAGGAGTCAAATTCAAAAGAGGCTGAAAAGTATTTCAAGAAGTTTGTTGAATTCAAAGATAAAGATGACAGAAAGTTTGATAAATACTACCTAGACAAAAAGAAAGCTGCGGAAAGAGTCCTTCCAGAGCTTAATTTCAACAATACATTTTTCAACAATCCTGTTCCGTTTTCTCCTGCAATAGTTGAAAATGTTTCAACGTCCGGTGAGGAATATTTACCAATGATTTCGGCCGATGATGAAAATTTGTTTTTTACTAGAGTTTATTCAAAAAAAGGACTCGGTGATATCGTTTCTACACGCATCGAGGAATTAGTTGTAGCAACAAGAAATGCACCGGATGAAAGTTTTGATGGTGGAGAGGCATTGCCCAAGCCATTCAATGTAGGGCAAAATTACGGGGGAGTTTCTATTTCGCTAAACAACAAAGAATTGTACTTGTGTGCTTGTAGCCAAGTTAATAACTACAACAATTGCGATATTTTTGTTTCCAATTATGAGTACAAAAAAAATGAGAAGACCGGAAAATATGAATATCACTGGAGTGAGTTACAGAATTTGGGAGAGGAGATAAATGGTGAAACTACTTGGGAGGCTCAACCCTCTATCTCGGCTGACGGAAAAACACTTTACTTTGCCACGAGCCGACCCACTTCTGAGGGGATTGATATTTATTACTCTGAAAAACAAGAAAATGGAGAATGGGGAAAGGCCAAAACCATAGGGAGTATTATCAATACACCAGGAAATGACAAAGCGCCCTTTATGCATACCGACAGTAGAACGATTTACTTTGCCTCTCAAATTTCGGGAGACAGAAGAGGAGCAGGGGATTACGATATTTTCTTTTCTAAACAAGATGAAAATGGAACTTGGAGCGAACCAAAGAATCTGGGTTATCCTATAAATACCGCTCAAGCAGAAGATGGTCTTATTGTAAATATCACGGGTTCGACCGCTTATTTTTCTTCGGGGAGAATAAAAAATGGAGCTGGAGGAAAAGACATTTATTCCTTTGAATTACCCAAACAAGCCAAGCCAGACAAAGTAGTATTGATGAAAGGTAACCTAGAAAATGAAAAAGGAGGAATAGTGAACGAGGCAACATTATCATTGAATTACCAGGATGAGTCAAAAAATAAAGAAATAGATATCGTGACCGATGATGGAAGTTTTGCAGTAGCGATAAACATGGAAGAGGAAGAAAAAGTAGTGGTGACTTTAGAAAAGGAAGGAACGGCCTATCAATCCAGACTAATAAGAAGCGAGGAAGCCAAAGGAGGAGTGATTAAGGGTCGTAACATTGAGGTGAAGTCTCTTACAAAAGGTCAGAGCTTCGATATTAAGGACATTGTGTTTGCGACCAACTCTTTTGAATTGAACGAAGATGCTCAATTTATTCTTACCAATTTTTTAGCTTATTTAAAAAAAAATCCAAGTATCTCGTTCCGTGTTGTGGGTCATACCGATGATATAGGTGATGCGAAAAAAAATCGAGTTTTGTCTGCAAACAGAGCCAATGCAGTAAAACAATTTTTAGAAAAAGGAGGAATCAGCTCCTTACGAATTTCTTCAATGGGAAAGGGTGAATCCACACCCAAAGTTCCCAATAATTCGGACGAAAACAGGCAAATAAACAGAAGAACTGAAATAATCGTTTTAAGTTTGTAGATGAACGAAAATGAATTGTCCGATTTTTTGAATGCCAAAACGATGGAATACAACAATCCTCGTTTTATCGAAAGTGACCCTATTAGTATTCCGCATCAATTTTCCAAAAAAGAAGATATTGAAATAGCTGGGCTTTTGGCAGCAACTATCGCTTGGGGACAAAGAAAAACAATCATAACTAATGCGAATAAAATGATTGAGCTAATGGATTTTTCCCCTCATGAATTTGTCATGAATCATGAGAAATCTGATTTAGTTCGTTTTGATTCATTTAAGCACAGAACATTTAATTCCGATGATTTAATATATTTTATCACCGCTCTGCGGCATATTTACTTAATTCATGGAGGAATAGAAAAAGGATTTTCTAAAGGGTTGACGGAGCACTCCACAGATTGTTCAGGAGCTATCGAACATTTTCGATTACTATTTTTTGAACTCGCTTTAGAAAAAAATCATCGAACCCAGAAACATGTGTCTAGCCCTAAAAAAGGATCTGCTTCCAAGCGGTTGGTTATGTATTTGAGATGGATGACACGAAAAGACAATTGCGGAGTAGATTTTGGATTATGGAAATCCATTTCGCCTGGCATACTGTCGTGCCCTCTTGATGTTCACTCTGGAAATGTTGCAAGAAAACTAGGTCTACTGTCAAGAACTCAAAATGACTGGAAAGCCGTAAGAGAATTGGACAAAATTTTAAGAAAAATGGACCCTAACGATCCAGCAAAATATGATTTTGCCTTATTTGGATTAGGTGTTTTCGAAGGTTTTTAGAATTACGGGTATTTTAATACAAAAATCAATTTATTCCGATTGATTTTATAAGGGTGTATAAATAAAACAAACCGATATCAAGCATCGGTTTGTTTTAAGAATTAGAAGTAATTAATTATTTCTTTTGAAAATGAGTTTGGTAATTATCAGAATCTTTCACCCACATTTCTTTGTTCTTTAATTTTAAGATTGTTTCAGCTTGTGTATCAAATCCATCAATAGAAATCTGAATTTTCTCTTTATTATCGATCAATTCCCATGAAAATTGAATATCACCAGTGAAAGAAGAAGATGAAATCTTTCCGGTATTATCCTTTTCAAAAGTATAAACCAGATCGTAATCGGTGTCAATTGTTCCATCAGGTTCAATTGTTTTTTCTATCGTCCATTCTCCTGTGATTCTTGCTTTTTTGGTTAATAATGATATTGCTGGTCCTTCTTCATATTTACATGATGTAGATCCCAAGACCATTACTACTGCTAATAACAGTGTTGTTAGTTTTAATGCTTTCATTTATTTTAATTTAAGGTTTGTTAAAGTTAGTTAGAATTTAATAATCACCCAAATATTTCAAAATAATTCAATAAATCTATCTGCAGCAAATTGTCTTACAATGAGTATATTTTATTCTGAAGAACTAATTTTCTCTATGTATTCTCAAGAAGATGGTGATAAATAAATACTAATTCCAAAATGGAATTTAAAATAATTGTTAAAAAATGTACCTTTGAATTCCTATGACAACACGTTTAACCTTATTTGTGGATGTAATTTTACCGTTGCCCATACCTTATTTGTTTACCTACCGAGTTCCGGTAAAACTGAATGAAAAGGTTGAGGTGGGGAAAAGGGCTGTTGTTCAATTTGGTAAGAAAAAATTATATTCAGGTCTCATTTCGGCAATTCATTCTACCCCTCCTCAAGCATATCAGGCAAAATATCTTGACTCCATTTTGGATGACGAGCCAGTTGTGAATAACTCACAATTAACATTTTGGGACTGGATAAGCAATTATTATCTGTGTACGATAGGTGAGGTAATGAATGCTGCTCTTCCTACGGGTTTAAAATTGGTGAGTAAAACTAAAATAATTAGAAACGAGGAGATTTCCATTTCACCCGAAGAACTGACCGACATAGAGTACTTGGTTCTAGAAGCCCTTGATATTAGAAACATACTGGAAATGAGCGAGGTAGATTCTATTGTCTCAAGTAGTTCGAGTTATACAGTGATTAAATCGTTGCTGGAGAAAAATGCAGTAATTGTAGCTGAGCAGCTCAAAGAAAAATACAAGCCGAAGGTAGAAAAGTATGTTCAACTTCCTTCTCATTTTACAGATCACAAGGTGAGAGAAGCTTTTGACTCTTTAGAAAAAGCCCCTAAGCAGTTGGAGGCTTTTATGATCTTTTTGCAGCTAAAGAAAGAGTCAGATAGTATCCCCAAAAAAAAACTTATTCGATTGGCCAACACAAGTTCCTCTATCGTAAAACAACTCATCTTGAAGGGGTTTTTGGATGAAGTATCTAAAGAGGAATCCAGAATCGAGTCGAAACTAATTGAAGAAGAAATAGATTCGCTTTCGTCAGCACAAGAAGTAGCATTGAGAGAAATAAAAAGTTTTTTTGAAAAGGACAAAACAGTGTTGCTTCACGGAGTGACAGGAAGCGGAAAAACTGAAATATACATTCAACTAATCCAAGAGGAACTTGAAAAAGGAAATCAAGTCCTGTATTTGTTGCCAGAAATTGCTTTGACAACCCAAATTATCTCCAGGTTAAGAAAGAAATTTGGAGACAAAGTTGGAATCTATCATTCGAAATACAATTCTCAAGAACGAGTGGAAGTCTGGAATGAATTATTGAAAAAAGAAAAGAGCAGATTTCAGATCATTATTGGAGCACGTTCTGCCATTTTTCTGCCATTTTATCGATTAGGGCTTACGATAGTAGATGAAGAGCATGATGCTTCTTACAAGCAGCAAGATCCTGCTCCTCGATATCAAGGTCGTGATGCTTCTTTGTACTTATCGAGTATTCATGGGGCTCGGGTATTGCTCGGTTCGGCTACTCCATCTATCGAGTCCTACTGGAACGCAACCGAAGACAAATTCGGATTAGTAGAAGTGACAGAGCGATTTGGAGAGGTGAAACTTCCAGAGATTATGCTATCGGACTTGAAAGAGGCGACCAAGAAAAAAAAGATGAAATCTCATTTTTCTCAATTCCTTATCGATCAAATGCAACATTATTTGACTAACAAAGAACAAATCATTCTGTTTCAAAATAGAAGAGGGTATAATCCTTCGTGGTTGTGCGAGAGTTGTGGGTGGGTACCTCAGTGCAAGAATTGCGACATAAGTTTGACGTATCATAAATATACCCACTACCAAAAATGTCATTACTGCGGATATACAGAAAAACCCATTACCAAATGCAAAGCTTGTGGAAGCAATACGTTAAAAATGCAAGGTTTTGGGACAGAGAAAATTGAGGAAGATTTGTCGCTTTATTTTCCAACAAGTGCTGTCAAAAGGATGGATTATGATACCACACGTAACAAAAATGGCTACCAGCACATAATTGACGACTTTGAACAAGGAGCAATCGATATTTTGGTTGGAACCCAAATGGTAACCAAAGGTCTTGACTTTGATAATGTAGGGATGGTTGGAGTGCTTAATGCAGATAGTTTGTTGCATTACCCTGATTTCAGATCGTTTGAGCGTTCATTTCAGTTGCTTACTCAAGTTGCGGGGAGAGCAGGAAGAAAGACGAAGCAAGGAAAAGTAATCATTCAAACTTATTCGACAGATCACCCAGTAATTGAACGGGTAATCGAAAACGACTATGTAGGAATGTACCATCAAGAAATTGAAGAAAGGGAGAAATATGGGTACCCTCCGTTTTATAGATTAATAAAACTCACCGTGAAACACAGAGAACGCAATCGTTCTGCCGAAGCTGCCAAAGAGTTAGGTAAGCTACTGAGAAAGCAACTTGGCGGAAGGGTGTTGGGACCAGAAACTCCAGCAATTTCCCGAATAAAAAACTTATACATCAATCAGCTTATGGTCAAGTTTGAAAGGAAGATTTCCCCGGTAAAACTCAAAGAGTTTATCCGCGAAACGGTGGGTAAATTCTCCAATCAACCTCATTTCAAATCTGTGAGGATTGTAGTGGACGTGGATTTTTATTAAGGAATTAGTAATCGGGTAGTCAATCAGTGCGGATAATGTTGGTTTTAAAAGTCATTAATTGTAATTTCATGAATCATAATTCGTCCAAAAGAAAAACAACATTACATGAATTTTCACATAAAAAAAATGAATACCTCATACCAAAATGAGGTGGTAGATTATTACTTAGGAGAAGAGCAACTTCATGTAAATGAGATGATTGGAAGGGAAGTAGAATTCAATTATTTGGGCGAGATTAATTGCATCGTTTGCGGTAAGCGAACTAAAACAAGTTTTGGTCAGGGATTTTGTTACAACCATTTCATGAACGCTCCACAAGCATCTCCGTGTATTATTCGTCCAGAATTGTGCGAAGCTCACTTAGGAAAAGGAAGAGATGCAGAATGGGAAGAAAAACATCACAATGTGCCGCATTATGTGTATTTGGCGGTTTCGAGTGCAGTAAAAGTAGGAATTACCAATGGTAAAAATTTACCTTACCGATGGATTGACCAAGGAGCCAGTTCGGGAATTATTTTGGCTGAGGTTCCTTACCGAAGATTGGCAGGAGAAATGGAGGTAGCACTCAAGGAGCATTTTACCGACAAAACAAATTGGCGAAAAATGCTGACCAACCAAGTGATAACGGACATAGATTTAGAAGAGATAAAATGGGAATTAGAAGAGTCATTGCCGAGTGATTTGAGCCAATATTTATCCGAAGAAGATGAAGTCACGAAGATTAACTATCCTGTATTGAAATATCCTACGAAGGTAACGAGCATAAACCTCGAGAAAGTTCCTCAATTTAGAAAAAAGCTGATGGGTGTGAAGGGACAATACTTTTTGTTTGATGACAATTCGGTGATTAACATCAGAAAATATACGGGTTACAACCTTGAAATAAACTTTTAGGAATGCCAAAACTAGAAATCTCTATTGATGTACAGAACCCAGATGAGATAATTGCAAAAGAAAAAGGGGCTCTTATTGGGTTTGCCTCCAAATTGTTTTCGAAAGAAAAAAGAAGAGAAAAGGTAGAGCAAGAAATCTATTTGGCTCTGCAAGAAGAGCTTGGAACCAGTTTGGCAAAACAATTGAAAGAGCGAGGAATTGAATCTGAGGTAAAAGTAGAATTAAAAGATTAGAAAGAAATTAACCCTGCGAAACAATCCGATAAAAAATCGGAATACTTAGGGTACAGATATAAGAGTACAAATTGCGGTCTGAGGAATTTTACAAAATAAAATTGCCTTGAAGACCCATTCATGAAATTCAAGACATTATGCCACATTTATCTCCAGATTTTTTAGAATTCTTTAAGGAATTAGCTCCAAACAACAACAAAGATTGGTTTGATGAAAACCGAGCGCGCTACCACGAAAGCGTAAAAAAACCTTTTGAAGATTTCGTAACTGCGGTGATTAACGAAATGCGCAAAATGGATAATTCGTTAACTATCACTTACAAAGACTGTATTTTCAGAATTAATCGGGATATCCGATTTTCGAAAGACAAATCGCCCTATAAATTAAACCGTTCGGCCTTTATTTCTAACAAAGGGAAAAAAGAAAAAGCTGTGCCAGGATTGTATTTTGAATTAACCCCAGAACACGCCAGAGTTTACACAGGCGTTTATCAGCCCGACAAAGATCAATTGTATGCAGTTCGCGAAGAAATAGCAGAAAATCTAAAGAAATTTCAAACGATCATTTCTGAGAAAAAATTCAAGAAAACCTTTGGTGACATTTTGGGAGATAAAAATGCAAGAATCCCCAAGAAATTTCACGAAGCAGCCGAGAAACAACCGTTGATCTACAACAAACAATTTTATGTGTACACCACTTTTGAACCAGAGGAAATGTTGAAAGAAGGTTTTGAAAAGAAGATAGTGGAAGCGTATAAAATTGCCGAACCCTTGGCCGGTTTTTTAAAGAAGCCTATTGAGAATTTGAGAGGATAAGTTATGAAAGAATATCATTCCTGCGAAGGCAGGAATCTGCGAGTTGGAATGATTCTTTAGTGAAGACTCCTGCCTTCGCAGGAATGACAAAATAGAGGTGTTTAATTAAATAAATCGTAAATTCGCACAACAAAAAGAAATAAAATGAACGCATACATACTAGACGCAATACGTACTCCAATTGGAAATTTTACAGGAACACTTTCTACCATTCGCCCAGACGATATGGGAGCTTTGGTGATTGAAGAATTAATGAACAGAAATTCTTCTATCCCCAAAGAAGATGTGGAAGACGTAATTTTTGGCTGTGCCAACCAAGCAGGAGAAGACAACCGAAATGTAGCTCGAATGAGCGGTTTGTTGGCTGGCTTGCCTTTTTCGGTGCCAGGCGAAACTGTGAATAGATTGTGTGCCTCAGGAATGAGTGCGGTTGTCCATGCCCAAAGAGCCATAAACAACGGAGAAGGAGATTTGTATGTAACAGGTGGAGTAGAAAACATGACTCGAGGACCTTGGGTAATTTCCAAAGTATCGCAACCCTTTGGAAGAGATGCACAAATGCACGATTCTAGTTTTGGATGGAGATTTGTAAATCCAAAAATGAAAGAACTATATGGAACTCACGGAATGGGTGAAACTGCCGAAAACTTGGTAGAGAAATACAACATTTCTCGTGAAGACCAAGATAAATTTGCCTTGTGGTCGCAACAGAAAGCAACTAAAGCACAAGAAAATGGTAGATTTGCACAAGAGATTGTGACAGTTGAAATTCCTCAAAGAAAAAAAGACCCTATCCAATTTGCGAAAGATGAATTTGTAAAACCAAATTCTTCGGCTGAGGTATTGGCAAAACTGAGACCTGCTTTCAAAAAAGAAGGAGGTTCGGTTACTGCCGGAAACTCGTCTGGATTGAATGATGGAGCTGCGGCTTTGTTAGTTGTTTCGGAGGAGTATGTAAAAAAGAATAACCTAAAACCCTTGACAAGAATTGTTTCTTCAGCAGTAGTTGGGGTAGAACCAAGAATCATGGGGATTGGTCCTGTGGGCGCAACCCACAAAGCACTAAAAAGAGCTGGACTAACCTTAGAGGATATGGATATTATAGAGCTAAACGAAGCATTTGCAGCACAAGCTTTGGCTTGCACACGCGAGCTAGGACTTGCTGATAACGACCCAAGAATTAACCCAAACGGAGGAGCGATTGCCATAGGTCATCCATTAGGAATGACTGGAGCAAGATTGCTACAAACTGCCTCCATCGAATTGAATAAAACTGGCAAGAAATACGCCTTGTGCACGATGTGCATTGGAGTAGGACAGGGGTACGCAACCATTATAGAAAACGTAAATTTGTAAAACCTTTTTTTTCAAATACATACTTTTTGCAGAAATGAGGACTGAAGGTTTTTAAGAATTAGCAATAAGGTGCGGAGTTGTGGCAGGAGCGAGTATGGGTAAAAACTTATTGTGGTTTGTCCTTCTTCAGGACAAAATTTCCCAAAAAGCTTCTTGATTTTTTTGTTCTTTTGTATCAAGACAAAGGGACAAGGAGAATAAGCTCAGAGATTTGACTATGACAATTTAGAATTAAATAAAAAACAGAATACTTAGAAATAGTTAACAATGTTCACAGGAATTATAGAAGAATTAGCAGAGGTAGTAGCCGTTACTCCCAAAGGTGGAAATGTAGATTTAACAGTAAAATCGAACCTTACCAAAGAACTAAAGATAGACCAAAGTGTAGCTCACAATGGAGTGTGCCTCACTGTGGTAGAAATAGAAAACGATACGTACACCGTGACTGCTATCGAAGAAACACTAAATCGAACCAATATCGGGCAACTAAAATCGGGTGATTTTATTAATCTTGAACGTTGTACACAAATTGGCGCAAGGCTCGATGGACACATTGTACAAGGCCATGTAGACACACTGGGTAATTGCACCAAAATTGTTGAGTTGGACGGAAGCTGGGAGTATTATTTTACTTACAATTCGGATGATGTAACGGTAGAAAAAGGGTCTATTACCGTAAACGGAACAAGCCTTACCGTGTGCGAATCGGGAGAGAATAATTTCTCTGTGGCTATTATTCCTTACACATACAACAATACCTTTTTCAAATACTTGAAAGTAGGCGACAAAGTAAACCTAGAATTTGATATCGTAGGGAAATACGTTGCGAAATTGATGAATCGATAAGTCGACCACCAAAAAAGTAATGGGAGCATGGGTTAGCTCCCTTGTTTTATTTCTTTATGAATTTACTCACTAACTTTTAGCTTTGTAACAAACCTTTTATTTATTCATGTTCTTTCGATTTAGCGATGAAATCGTTATTTTTTATATTCTTTGTTGAAAACAGTAAGTATCTCTTTCAATAGGTATAAATCCACATCAACATAAATCTAAATCTCTACTGTTCAAATTCAAGGAATAGAGTTTCGAGATTAAGAACGAGTGCTTAAGTTGGACTCTTATTTCATTTCCAACTAGGTACAAACATCAAAATAAAACAAAATGGTCACCTGGGTACATAGTAGAATTTAGATCATGGAAACCAAGCTTTTTAGAGTTGTTTTATAATGGTGAAAAGAGTCAAAATCCACCACAATTCTCAGTTCTATTTCACTTTCTCAACTCGCTCAAAAAGAATCAATTGAAAATTTACTTTTATTTAAATGCAGGTTTAAAGGCTTGAGATGCAGGTCGCACCCTTTGTGAATAAAAAGGGGAGTTCTTATTTTCACTCCAACGAAAAATCTCCCATTGTCATATTTCCTAATTAATCCTATCTTAGTATCCTAAACCAACCCTATGGCTCAAGGAAAAAAATTTGGAACATTTGCTGGTGTATTTACTCCCTCCATCCTCACGATTTTGGGGGTAATCATGTACATGCGTTTGAGTTGGGTAGTGGGAAATGCTGGGCTAGGTTTGGCAATTGCCATCATACTTATTGCTCACGTAGTGTCTATTTCCACCGGGCTCAGTGTCTCGTCTGTCGCTACCGACAGAAAAATAAAAGCAGGTGGAATTTATTACATGCTATCAAGGAGTCTGGGGTTGCCAATTGGAGGTTCCATCGGAATTACCCTGTTTGTGGCAACTGCCCTAAGTATTGCTCTCTATTTAATTGGTTTTGCTGAGAGTGCTTTGGTGGTTCTCCAAGAACCCTTGGGTCTTCAAGAAGTGGGCATCAATCACATCAGGTTGTTTGGGTCTATTGCGCTGTTCCTTATTGTTACGCTTGCCTATATCAGTACCAGTATCGCTATCAAGTCTCAGTTTTTTATTCTCGGTGCCATTATTTTGTCTGTTCTTTCCATTTTGTTGGGAACGCAAGAGGGAAAGACCTTTGATGTGTCTCGGACAGGAGAAATAGAATCTAGTTTTTTTGTGTTATTTGGAATATTTTTCCCAGCAGTTACTGGATTTACAGCGGGCGTTGCCATGTCGGGCGATTTAAAAGATCCAAAAAGATCTATTCCTTGGGGAACGATGTTGGCCGTTGGTGTAGGGCTTTTGGTATATCTTGGGTTGGCGGTTTTTATTTATTATTCCATTGATTTAGATATCCTAATTTCCGATAAAAACGCCTTAATAAAATTTGGATTTGTTCCCGTGTTAGTCATTGCAGGAATTTGGGGAGCAACGCTTTCTTCTGCCTTGGGTGGAATATTGGGAGCACCTAGGATTTTACAAGCAATGTCTGTTGATAGCATAACGCCAAAATTGTTTGCCAAAGGAAAAGGGGAGGACAACGAACCAAGAAATGCACTCATTCTCACTTTCTTAATTGCGGAAGCAGGAATATTAATTGGAGAATTAGATGTTATTGCTGAGGTGGTTGCTATGTTTTACCTTTCGGCTTATTTGTTTATCAATGTTTCGTGTTTTTTGGAGCAGTGGGCGAGTCCAGATTTCAGGCCGAGTTTCAAGATTCCGTTACCTGTTTCGTTAGTCGGTGCCATTGTGACTTTTGTTCTCATGATTCAGCTCAATCTTCTTGCTGCAGTAGTGGCAATTTTGGTGATGATGTTAATCTTTATTTGGCTCACAAGGAAACAATTGGTCTTAGGTTCGGGAGATGTATGGCAAAGCGTTTGGTCTTCTATCGTGAAAGTGGGCTTGAAGAATTTGGATAAGAAATCGACTCACAAAAGAAATTGGAACCCAAATATTTTGCTGTTTAGTGGAGGAACTTCCACACGGAATAAATTAATTGAGTTCAGTAAAACAGTAGCTGGAGCCAAGGGGATGATTTCGAATTTTGATTTGATTGAAAATAAAACTGCCCAAGTCTTATTCCCAAAACACAAACAATCCATCAAAGACGAGGAGTTGTTTAGCCAAGGGATTTTTGCACGAAAACAAGAATGTAAAGATGTGTATGAAGGAATAGAAGTGATATCTAGTACTTACGGGTTTTCGGGAGTAGAACCCAATACCATCCTAATGAGTTGGGAGCAAAGTTCGGATGAGCCCACAAGATTTGCAAAGCTAACCAATAAACTGTGTCAGCTCGACTACAACGTGTTGTACCTCGACTATGACCAACAAAGAGGATTTGGAAGAAAAAAATCAATTGATATTTGGTGGAATGATTTTAGCAACACAACGGAACTTACCTTGAATCTTGCCAAATTCATGAATACTTCCATGGACTGGAGGCATGCAGAAATACGAGTGTTGTACGTAAATGACAACAATGACCACAAGCCCCAGCTGGAAGAAGTAATAGATGAATTATTGGCTAACTACCGAATAACTGCCAAATCAAAAATCATTAATAATGAAATAGAAAACAAAGATCTCTACGAAATAATGAAAGTAGAGTCTTATCAATCAGATTTGGTGATTGTGGGAATACCCGATGAGTTGGAAAATGAATCGGATTTTGTACGAAATACCGATGAACTTGTGGGTATATTGGGAACTACACTATTGGTTCGAGCTTCTTCCCATTTCGAAAAAACTGAGGTAGTGCTCACCACCGAAACGGAAATAGGTTTGCCGACCGTAACAGAAGAAGAGGAAGAAGAATTGGAATTGTCGCAAGAATTTTATGCGTACCCGCTTTTGAATAACCTATTTGTCTTTAATGCAAGAAACACGACTCATTTAACCGAAACAGTGTTTTCGAAAGTATACGCGAATTACCAGTTTTTGCTAGATGAAATGGAGCGATTGCTGATTGAGAACGGAGAGAACTTGACCAAGCAGTTTTCTTCTAATAAGGATCAAAACAAAGAAGCTCTGAATCTTTCCTTTATTGAGTATGTTCAAGGAATGTCTCAGCACTTAAATCGGTACAATTCGGAGTTTTTGCCAAAGACAGAAAACAGTTTTTATTCTGGTATTGAAATGATTTTGATTCAAAATGAAACCTATTTGTCGCGTCTTCCAAAACGATTAAAACGGGTGATTCAGGAAGAAGACTTGGCAATACAAGCCACTGATTCGAAAGCTGAAAAAAGGGCAAAGAAATGGTTGAGATTTATAAATAATAGGCTAGGATTGAGGCCCAAACGGTCGGTAAATTACCGGGAAAATGTCACGTATTATTATCAAAATTTTTACCTGAAAGCATTTATGAATACCTTGATGAAATCAGGGATATTTGTCTACCAAAACACTACGCTTATCAATGAAATAGCGGATGAGATTAAAAATAAATATTCTGAACTGCGGCAAAAGCAACACATGAGCAAAGAGGGGATTCAATCCATGATAAACCAAATGTCTGCTGAGATTGCTTCTCAACGAAATCAGTTGGAATGCAACTACAAAGAGTTACTCATTCATTTTGGTAAAATGAACAAGGATTACGTGTACTCGTTGAGCAAAAAACTGGAACTGGTCTCGATAAACGCGGAAGTGGAAGAAGCTATCGAAGAAAAAGGAACACGGCAATTCAAGAAACAAGTGAAAGAATTGAAAGCGTATCCTAGTTTTTTTGTGAGAAACAATAGGTTGATTCACAACGCGATACTTCTTGATATTTCGCTCCATGAGATTCATCCAGAAATAGACTCGGTTATTCGTGAGACTATTTCCTCTATCAGTCGATTGAGCATAAAACCTGAGCTAAATAAGGTGAAACAATTAAAAGAAATTGATAAATCTTTGGTAGAGAATGATGGCCTAACCAAAATGGAATTGATCCGTTACCTCAATCGTTTGCCCCTGTTTTCTTTTGATATAGAAGAGTTAATCAACACCACTATTCGCAAGGTAGAAAAGATTGTGTACAAACTAAAAAGCTCACTCGAAATTATGGACATTGATTCGGTCAATAATTTGAACGAGGAGCAGCAGTCTGGGGTAAAAACCAATACTATTCAGTTGCAACGATTGATTCTGTTCTCGGTGGAAAACAAACTGATAAAAGCCCTAAACTCGGAGACAGATACGCTCGAAAAAGAATTGAATGATTTGATTACTCAATTCAAAAACAAAACGCTGACGATTGAAACCATTGATTTTGAAAAAGAGCAAGAAACGGCTAAAGAAATTAGAAGTGAATTACTAAAATCTAGCCTACGGCTTGAAGACGATATCGAGACTCGATTCAAGAAATATATCTCTAAAATAAATGACGAACTGGAGGAGACTTACAAATTATTGGATTACGATTTTATCGCTGGAAATAGCGCGGTAATCAATCAATACATTAACAAAACTGGTGTAGCCACGTCTCGTTTTAAACGAGTATTCAATCAAACCAAAAGAGAAATAAAAAAGCGAATTTCACAAACCTTATCTTTTGTAGATCAGCAAAGAGATGAATACTTGGTAACCGAGTACAAACTGAAAAACAAAGGGATTGAGAACCTGAGTTCGGTGGTTTCAGGGTTTGTAGAGAAAGTGAAGATGCCAAAATCTACCAAAGAAAAACTTCCGTTTTTTTACAAAAAACTGTTCTTAGGAGGTCATTCTTCCCCGGTAAAAATAGAACACCGAGAGGACGAAATTGAGCAAGCCAATACTGCTATTCGATTGTTGAACAGAAAGTCAGGTGGAGCTATTCTGATTCTAGGAGAGCAACTTTCTGGAAAAAAATATTTTTCTGATTACTTGGCATCTCGAATGTTGAAAAGAACGGTGGTGACCATTGATCCCATTATTGAAAATCGATCTGTTTTGGATTCTTTTAGAAAAACTGTTTCCAATGCATTTGGGAATGAGTTGTCGTTGGAAGAAAATCTAAAACACCACAAAGCCTCTACCATTGTGCTCAACAATATTGAGAAATGGGGAGTGAATACCGAGGTGATTTTACTTATCAAGAAAGCGGTAGAACAGTTTGGAAAAAAACATCATTTTATTTTGACAAGCTCCACCACATTTTACAACTATCAGCAACCAATTACTCACCTGGATAACTGTGTAATTTCCTCTATTTTGCTCTTACCCATCCGCAAGGAGGGATTTGTTGAAACGCTTCGCTTAAAACACCAAGCGGGAGGAATGAAATATATCCTCAACGGCAAGAGAGAAGTGGATTTGACGGATAGAAAACAAGAGTATTTGTATCAAAAATATCACTCGGTGTACAAGGGCAATTTAGGTCGAGCCTTTTCTGGATGGATCAATAATATAGAATCTATTGACGGGAATGAACTCGTCATAAGAGAGCCAAAAAATGTTTTCTTTCCCGATATTTCAAATCCAGAATGGATGGTCATGCTGAAGGCATTTGCACTGTTCAAAGAGGTGAGTAAAAAAGATTTTACTACGTTGTTGTCGAGTGATTTTAATTTTCAATCGGTCTTGAGTCAAATGAAACGAATTCGACTAATTCAAGAAACAAAAAGTAACGTATTTGAACTTTCGGACGAAGCGTACTTTGCTGTAAAACACTATTTAAAAGACAAAAAAATAATCCAATAATGAACGATTTTTTCACTATCGATTTATCACTCATCTCCATTTTTTCCTTAGTAGGAATGGGAGTTTTGGGAGTGGTAATTTATTTCCTCACTTGGTTTATCCAGCAGTATGGGTTGATTTTATTGGTAAAATCTCCCGTAAAAAGAAAACGAGTCAGTTCACTTCTACCAGCTGTATTTACCATTGGATGGATAGTGTTTGGGTTGTATTGTTTTTATACCTTGATTGTACCGTTTCCATTTATGGGGATTATTTTGTCAGCCGTCTTTATCTATCTAGGCAAAGGATATTTTGTCAATTTAATCCACGGATTATTCTTCCGACTCAAAGGAGACATCTCTATCGGGCAAAAAATTGCCATGAAAAATTATGCTGGCGAAGTAGTAGAGCTAAATACCTTTGATGTGGCGATTCAGAACGAAGAAGGAGAAATAATTCTAATTCCCTACAGCAATATGGCGAGTATGGAGATTGTGAAAAAGGATTTTTCGGCAGATTTCTCTTCTCATAAATTTGTGATTACAACTAGTAGCTCAATCAATGAATCAACTCTTAAGAATTCTCTGCTCTCTCAGCCCTGGGTGTCTTCGGTTATTTTACCCAAAATAACTCGCCTCAAAGAGGAGGACGAAACCATTACCTATTCGGTTTTGGCTTACCCCATTGATGAGAAATATAATTCTTTTGTAGAAAGAGATTTGAGATTAGCCTCGCGCTCTAGTTAATCTAATATAGAACCCGTTACAAATAACAGAGCCAGCAGAGGAATGCCAATTACCGCAGTATTTAGCACAGCGTAATAAAAGGGCGTTGGATTTTTGAATGCTACAGTTAGTACAACCAGTATGATAAAAAAAAGACCGATAGGGTAGTGGAAGGCTCTTTTTTGATTGATATCTCGGAAATATAAATCTTCGATTTGGTAGCCCAAATCAATATCAAAAATGAAAGTTGAGACTACTTCTATGTGGTCGCTCGTGTAAAAATAACCCGCCAATTCGCCCTGAACAAAGGCGGTATGTTCTTTTCCGTTTTTGTCTTTTGTGATAATTTCTGAAAGGATGTATCCCGGCTGGGCGGTACCAACTAACATTCCCTCTACTAAACTTATTCTGTTGGTTTCCAGGTATTCTACTGAGTTGTGTTGTGGATTTAGGTGAAAGTCAAGAAAGAGCAAAATGGAAAAAAGAAGTCCGAAAATAGCCACCACTGGAAAAGCTTTGTACACCCAAGATTTTTTCAGGTTTTCAAAATCTCTCAGGGCTTCCATTTCTTCTTGTTCCTCTTTTTTCTTTCGATATTCCGTTGTTTGCTTTTTTAATTGAGATAATTCCTCTCTTGTCATCCATCTATTGTGTCTGCGACTAAACACTTTTTCTTTTTGACTGGAGTAGGAGGCAGCGGCATTGCTTTCTTGATTGATCAAAACCTGATAAGCCTCTTTTATTTCGATAAATTTGTCGCTCGTATCTTTCTCATTGGTATCTGGATGGTACCGCAGAGCAAGTTTTCTGTAAGCTCTTTTAATCTCTTCGTCAGTTGCTCCCTCTGATAAGCCTAGTATGTGATAGTAATTTTTCAAAAGTAACTTAGGAATAAGAATGTACAGTGAATGAAAAAAAGAGTTGTAATAAAGTCAAATTTAGTAAAAGAAATAGAACGATGAATCTGACAAGACATTTTTAGGTTAGTTGTAGAGGTAAATAGATTGATTTTTTTTACTGATACGAGAGCGAATGAGGTAGTAAAGATAGGCTGCAAGTGATTGTTAGGATTAATGAATGTTGTACATTAGAGGAATAAAATTGGATGCGAAATCTCTTTCCTTCTCGAACGAATACGAGGGTTTGGCGGAGTGAATAGGAGAGAAAGTGTAAAACCATTTATTTTTTCTTCAAAAAAAGTAGAAATTCGGGAATATTTATTAATTTTGCAGTCCTTAAACCCTTAACTATGGAAACGAAACATCAGTACAAGATTCCTTTTGTTGGGCTAAAAGAAGGGAAACACAAGTTTGAGTTTTCCGCCGGGAAAGCGTTCTTTGAAGAGTATCAATATATATTAGTAGACAACGTAAGTTTGGAGGCTACAGTGGAGTTGGAGAAGCTATCGACCATGATGGTAATGGTAATCAAAACCGAGGCACATTACACCACTCAGTGTGATATGTGCGGAGACGATATCGAGTCCGTGGCAAACTCCGAAAATAAGTTGTTTATTAAGTTTGGCGAGGGTGAAAGCACAGATGAAAATATTCTGTTGTTGGATCAATCGGAGTATGAAATTGACGTTGCAGAATTGCTTTTCGAATTTTTTGTCACTTCAGTACCTGCCAAGCACAGACATCCAGCAGGTGAGTGTAACCAAGAAGTATTGGCCAAGCTTGAGACCTACAAGGTGAATGGAACTCCCGAAGAAACCAACCCAATGTGGGATAAATTAAAAGAATTAAAATAATAATACAATAAAATGGCACATCCAAAGAGAAGACAGTCAAAACAAAGACAGAGAAAGAGAAGGACGCATTACAAGGCTGCAAGTCAACAATTAACTCAATGTCCTACTACTGGAGAGTTTCACTTAACTCACAGAGCTTACTGGCACGAGGAAAAATTATACTGGAAAGGACAAGTCGTAATTGACAAAACTGAAATAGCTGAAGCTTAATTTTGGCTAAAGCACCCTTTAACATTGGGATTGATATGTGGGGAGGAGATAATTCTCCCGCATGTAACTTAGATGGAGTACAAAGTTTTATAGAAAATCACCCTGATTTACTAGATTCTGTGTCTCTTTTTTTGTTTGGAGATAGTGTGTCTATTTCTGAGCATTTGGGAGAGGAACTTTGTGCAAAAAAATATATCCAGTTGATTGATTGTCAGGAGGTAATTGAATATAACGACCATCCTGTTAAATCTTTTTTACAAAAAACAGAATCAAGCATTACCAAAGGGTTTCACTATTTGAAAGAAGGAAAAATTGACGTTTTTGCTTCGGCCGGAAATACGGGAGCCATGATGGTAGGAGCAACCCAAGCTATTGGAGTTGTGGAAGGTATTTCGAGACCAGTAATCGCAAGTGTGTTGCCGCGAGAAAGCGGAAATGACGGCATTATTATGGATGTGGGAATCAATGCGGATTGTAAACCCGAAATGCTCGACAAATTTGCTGTAATCGGTTCGATTTACGCAGAGTATGTGTACCGCATCGAGTCACCAAAAGTAGGTCTTCTTAATATTGGAGAAGAGGAAGAGAAAGGAAGTATCTTGACGAAAGCTGCTCACAAACTTCTGAAAGAAAACAAGCGAATTAATTTCCTAGGAAACATAGAAAGTAGAGGTATTTTGAACGAAGGAGCGGACGTAATTGTGTGTGATGGTTTCACAGGGAATGTCATCCTGAAGCAAGCGGAATCGTTTTACGAGATTATCGAAAGAAGAGGGATAAAAGATGAGTATTTTGACCGATTCAATTACGAAAATTATGGGGGTACTCCCGTATTAGGAATCAATTCGAACGTGATAATCGCCCACGGTATATCTAATGCGAAAGCGATTTGTAACATGATAAAATTATCCCACGATGTAGTGGAATCTGATATAACTTCCAAAATATCAGAAGCGATGAATTCTACCTTGGTGTAAATCCTTTTGGATTTCAAACTTTATGTGTAAATTTATCTATTATAAACCTTAATTTATTCACATGAAAAAACTGGTAAGTGTAGCACTTGGTGCTCTATTGATTGCAGGATGTTCTACTTCGAATGAAGTAGCGTCAAACAAATTATTTCAAAAAAGAAAATATCAAAAAGGTTGGCATGTAAATGCTTCGCCACGATTTGATAAGAATTCGGTTCATACAGAGGAAGAATTAGTTGAGGCTAGAGAAGTGCTTGTAGAAACGGAAAAAGAAGAAAAAGTTCTTGTTGCGAGTCAGAGCATTAATGCTTCTCAAAACGAGACGATTGA
Source organism: Flavobacteriales bacterium (assembly GCA_965658995.1). Classification (GTDB taxonomy): domain Bacteria; phylum Bacteroidota; class Bacteroidia; order Flavobacteriales_D; family CAJJDF01; genus CAJJDF01. The sequence goes on from CBFHVI010000010.1 coordinate 55,878, forward strand.
GTTTTCTGAGGAATTGGTGGAAGAAATGAATGTAATTTTTTTCCAGAAATTTCAGAGCGAGAACACCGAAAACGTAACAAAACTTGACCTTCCTTCAACTGCTCTGGAGATTGAGCCAATTGAATTGAATGAGGTCGAGATTGAACCAAGTAATCAACAAATTTCGCCATCCAATACCGAGTCAAATTCGACTGATGACGACATGCTTCTTCTTCTTTATTTGTGTGCAATTTTTATTCCTTTTGTGGCAGTAGGAATCGCAACAGATTGGGAATTAGATAAAGTGCTAATTGCTGTTCTCTTGTCATTCTTGTGTTGGATTCCTGGAGTAATTTATGCTTTTATTATCATCCGAGATTATTACTAACCGTTTTACAATTCATCGAATTTTTAAGGAATGTTCAACAAAGTAAAATTAGTACTGTGGTTGAGCATTCCTTTTTTGTTGCTCATTCTGCCCGCAGATTTTTTTGATTCAGGGACTTCTATTTGTCCTTCGCAATTGCTATTGGGAAGAGAATGTCCTGGTTGTGGTATTACTAGAAGTGTACAGCATGCTATTCATTTTGATTTTGAAAATTCCTGGCGTTTCAATAAGTTGATTGTTCTTGTTTTACCCTTTTTAGTGTATATTTGGTATAAAGTGGCTCAGAATTTGTTCCTAGAAATAAAAAATAACAACTCGTAGTATGGAAAGAAGGTTGCTTAAAAATAGTGTCAGTGTTCTGATTTGTTTGTCTCTTCTTTTGTCGTGTTCTACATTCAATCAAGTTGCTTCTAACAAACTTTTTCAAAAAAGAAAGTACACCAAAGGATGGTATTCTAGTGTATCTAGGAGTATAGAAGATAGAGCTCAAGTTGCTCAACAAAAATCAGTTATTGTCAATAAAGACATCTCATTTTCGGATTCAACTTCACTTGTTAGGACCACTACAACTGCAACTTCGTCCACGGTGAGCGCTTCCAATTCACTCGTACAGAAAAGGAAGGAAAGGATGCCAAGTATTCGTTCTACTTTGTTGAAAACAGAACGAGCTGAGTCTTCAATTCCACGCTACATCGATGAAACGACAATCGATCCTGTATTCAAATCCTCTAAGGAAAAAACGTCAATTTATCCTACCTCTCAGAGTGAAAATGTTAGATTTCAAGATCCTTGGCTAAGTGATAAAGTGGTGAATATATTACTTGCCATTTTTGCCATTTTGGTACTTCTATTTACCGGAATTGCCCCATTGGCGGTATGGATTGCCAATGGTCCCGGGCCCTCTCTTAAAATGAGTGTTCTACTTTATGTAGCCTTTTTGTTTTTTGCTTTGATTTTTGTCATGACAATCTTGTACATTACAGTGTTTGCTGGAGGTGCTGCTACAGTCAGTAGTATTGGTCTCGCGGTAACATTTGGAATCTTAACCGTTGTTACCAGCATAGTGTCTTTCTTTCATGCCTTGGTTTCGATTATAAAAGGGTTCTAGAATTTTTCTCTTTTTATCTTTCCTGTTTGAGTCAATTCTATTTTGCGAACGAGTTGTTCTTTGGGTATTTCGTATTTTTCTACCGCTATCTTTTCCCATTCAATTTCCATCTTTTCTTGGCTCACAAGTATTACTTTTTCACCCAGTTGTTCGTCTTGTTGCGAAGTGATATAAAAAAGAGTGGAAGGAAAGAGTTTGGCTATTTGTTCTTCAATTCTTTCGGGAGATACTTTGACTCCTCCAGAGTTTATTACGTTGTCTTTTCTACCGAGCCATTCAAAACCGCCCTTACCAAGTCTTACAATATCATTTGTTTCGATAAGTTGAGTGAATAGAGTGGGACAGTGAATAACGAGACAATTGTCGTCATTTACATGAATAGAGTAAGCGGGTAAGGTTTCGAACAGAGTTGAATTTTCTGGACCATTTAGTTTTTTTAACGCAATATGACTCACAGTTTCGGTCATTCCATAAGTAGAATAAAATTGAGTTGAAAATGATTGAATTTGATTGACAAAAGATTGTTTTACCGCACCACCACCAATAAGAATGTGTTTTATTTGTTCTACTTCTTGGGGCGAATCATTCAAACAATTGGTGGCTTGCATAGGAGTAATGGCAACAAAGTCGATGTGTCTTGTGTTGTTTTTGAGAGGTGAGGAAGAAGGATCATCTACCCACAAGTTATAACCGCCTACCATAGCACGAATAACCATCATTTTTCCACCAATGTATTTGACAGGAATACACAGTAGAGCATTCGTTTCTGGCTCAAGCGAAAGATACTCGCATGTGTTTTTTGCACTTTCTACAAAGCTTTGTTTTGGTATAGGAATTTGTTTGGGAGTTCCCGTAGATCCCGAAGTTTGCACAACCACTTCCTTGGAGCTAGAAAACCATTCTTTCAGAAATGCCAAAACTTCTCCCAAGTGATTGTTAGGCAAATCTAGTTGAGCGAGAACATCCTTTTTCGTGATTTTTTGTTCGTTTATCCAGATATGTGTCAATGAGTTATACTCCACTTAGGTTCCAAATTAAGTCTTGCTTATAAAAAATTTTGTCTCCCTCTACACTTAATGGAGAATCTATGTTATTCGTGTATAATTTTCCTGTTCCCAATCCCTGAAACATTGTGTTGCTGGTGGTCGCGACAAATTGAGAAATTGCGTTGAGCCCTATATTAGACTCCAAAGCTGAGGTTATCCACCAGTTGATTCCTCTTTCTTCGGCAAGTTCTATCCACTCTTTACTTCCTTTTATTCCTCCAATCAAAGAAGGTTTGAGGATAATGTAAGGAGGTTGTATTGTTTCCAATGTTTCGATTTTTTCTTCTCTGGTGAATTTTCCTATCAGTTCTTCATCAAGCGCTATTGGCAAGGGACTTTCCTTGCACAATTGATTCATGGTGGCGGGCATTCCTTGTTTTATTGGTTGTTCTATCGAGTGCAGGTTAAATTCAGCGAGTTTTTTTAATTTTTCTAGCGCTTCAGCTGGCGCAAAGGCTCCATTGGCATCCACTCGTATTTCTATTTTATCGCTTTTTTCTCGAATGGATTGTAAAATATGGAGCTCTTTCTCAAAATCAATAGCTCCAATTTTTAGTTTGATGCACCGAAAGCCTAAAGCTATTTTTTCGTCCACTTGTTGCATCATGTTTTCAAAAGTTCCCATCCATATCAACCCATTGATTGGAGTTGGTTGCTCTGCTAAGGAAAAAGGCGAATCAAACAAAATTTTTGATCCCTTGTTTTCCAAATCAAGCAAAGCTACTTCCAGCCCGAAATGTATGGAAGGATATTCCGTCAGACCTGTGTTGAGCCAAAATTCTGTTTCATTGATTCTGCTGCAAACTTCGGCTACTCGAGATTCGTAGGTTTCCAATTTTTCTGGATTCAAACCGGTTAAATAACTGCATTCGCCTATCCCTACAATCTCGGGGTTCTTTACATTCCATACTTTAATAAACCAAGAATCTTTGGTTTGCAACCAGCCTCTCGAAGTACCTCGTTCTTCGGTAAATTGAAGGGTGTATTTGGTGTAACTTGCTTTTAACATGATAGATAGATTCCTAAAAAGTACAACAAAGAACAAAAGAAAGTAGCTAACGCAACTTTTTTTAGTTCAGAATCAAGCTCTTTATTTACTGTAGTTTGTTGAACTATTTTCAGGTGTTTGATAAGAAAAGAAATGGGTAGTAAAAACAATAACTGCCAATAAGAGCAAAAAGTAAATAACGTGTGAATCAATAAGAATGACACTCCGGAAGAAATGAGAAAGTAATGATATGTTTTTGCTTTGTTCAACCCAATTTTTACCACCAACGTGTTTTTGTTGTTGGCTTTGTCGTTTTGTTCGTCTCTCATGTTATTCAAATTCAGCACTCCCACCGAGAACAACCCGATGCTTAGTGCGGGGAGAATTTCAATCCAGTTCAAACCTCCCGCAATAAGAAATTTTGAACCCAATACACCTACTAAACCGAAAAAAACAAAAACGAATATATCGCCAAGACCCGAGTAACCATAGGCATTTTTTCCTACCGTGTAGTTGATTGCTGCAATCACACTCGCCATTCCCAGAACAATAAATAACACGAGGTACTTTGTTTCCATCAACTGTGTTCCGAGATACGATAGGTAACCTCCCAAAGCTAAAGAAATAATAGAAGCAATAACAAGTGCAGTGAGCATTTCGTTTTTCGAAATCAATCCGGCTTGCATCGTTCTTGTTGGGCCAATTCGGTTGTCGTTGTCGGTGCCTTTTGCAAAATCTCCGTAATCATTTGCAAAGTTTGATAATACCTGAAAAGAGGTGGCTGTTGCTATACATAACCAGAAAATAAGCGGATTAAATTCATTGGTATTACTTAAGGCACCTCCCATGATAATTCCGGCAAGGGAAAGTGGCAGTGTTCTTAGTCGAGCAGCTTTAATCCATTTCATTATCTATATTCAATTTGAGTTGTTTGTTTTTTTGTATATCAAAATTTTCTCTTGAGTTGAAAAGGCACGTCTAGTTGATCTGTTTCTATACTCTCTTGCTTGTTATTTACGTAAAGTTAACACAAATCCTTGTTTGATGATGAAATAAGCTAGAACTATCAGGCTTCCTATTCAATGAGCGAAGAAGGTGAGGTGCTTTGGTTGAAATTGACTGAGATTTTTTTGCCGAAAAAATAATCCTATCCACATCTACCAATTCACCTATTCAAGTGTGTCAATTATCCGTTGGTTTGTCCCAATATTACTAAAATAACCGTATATTTACAAAAAATATTAAACTTTCAATCATTTCTGAAAATGAGTAGCGAAAAAATAAACCCCTACAAAGAAAAAGAGGCTCCAAAGACAGAGCAAGTAGCCGAAATGTTCGATAATATTTCGGGGAAATATGATTTTTTGAACCACTTTTTCTCTTTGGGAATTGATAAAATTTGGAGAAACAAAGTAAGAAACATTGTCAAGAATATTCCGAATAGTCAAATTTTAGATGTCGCAACCGGGACTGGAGATTTGGCGATAGCATTATCCAAAATTCCAGGAACGAACATAATAGGTGTTGATATTTCGAACAAAATGTTGGAAGTAGGAAGGCAAAAAGTGTTGAGGAAAAAATTGGAAGGAAGAGTAGACTTAAGAAACGGAGATTCTTTGCGATTGCCTTTTGATGAGAACCAATTCGATTTAGTTACAGTAGCTTTTGGGGTGAGGAACTTCGAAAACATCCGCCAGGGATTAAGTGAAATTAGTCGTGTCTTGAAACCAAACGGAAAGATTATTGTGTTGGAATTTTCAAATCCAATAAAGTTTCCAATCAAACAATTATTTAATTTTTATTCGCGCAAGTTAATGCCTTCGGTAGGTAAGTTAGTTTCAAAAGATAGCAGAGCGTATTCTTATCTTCCGGAGTCTGTTCAAGCCTTTCCCACAGAAGATAAGTTTGCTAAGATTATAGAGGAAAGTGGTTTTGAAGATGTGACTTACGAAAACGTATCGGGCGGAATTGCTGCAATCCATGTAGCGACAAAGAACTAAGGAAAGAAAAGTAGGGTTGTTTTTATGAAAATAAGTAACAAAATATCTGTGCAGAAAATCGTTGAGCAATGCGAGCTTAATGGAATTTCGAATATTGTTATTTCTCCAGGATCTCGAAATGCTCCATTTACTCTTTCGTTTACAAATAATCCTTTTTTTAAGTGCTACAGCATCGTAGATGAAAGGTCTGCCGCTCATTTTGCTCTAGGAATGGCTCAGCAAAAAAGTAGTCCTGTAGCCTTGGTATCAACTTCTGGAACGGCCGTTTTGAATTACGCACCAGCAATTGCTGAGGCTCACATGCAGTCTATTCCGCTCTTAGTAATTACAGCCGATAGGCAAAGCAATGGATTATCCATTGGAGACGGACAAGCGATTAACCAACAGGGAGTTTATCAAAATTATTGCCATAATAATTACAACCTTATCGAAGATGAAAAGGATGGTCAGCAAATAAATTTGGCTCTTATTCAAGAAGGATTCTACGAATTAATTAAAAATAAAATTTTGGTTCACTTCAATGTACAGTTGTCTGAACCACTCTACGATACTATTGAGGCAGTTCGCCCTAAGGAAGTAAAGATTCAGCAAGGGTCAGAGTCGTTCTTACGTATTTCTAAAAAATCTAAAAGCTTGATTTCTTCCTGGAATTCGCACAATAAGAAACTTATTTTGGTTTCTCAGCATAATTATGAGAATTTACAAGCAGGCATAGAAAAACTGCTGGAAATAGATAAAAACACGGTGGTGCTTACTGAGACTACGGGCGACATAGTTGCTGATGGATTTGTCTCATGTATTGATAGAACCCTCGAGTTAATCGACAAAAATAATCCGGTTGATTTTGTTCCTGACCTAGTTGTGGCGATAGGTCACTCAGTAATTTCGAAAAAAATAAAACACTTATTTAGAGCTCATAAGCCTAAGGAGTTTTGGAATGTTTCTGAGGGTAAAAATGAAAATCTTTTTGACCTAGATTCTTACGAAAAAATGAAGGACGAAAAGGAGTTTTTGGCATTGATTAGTTCACAAGGTGTTACTCCTGTTTCCGAGAATGATTTTGCAATTAATTGGCTCAGAATCAATCAATTGGCAGAGGATGCGCACACTGAATTTTTACGAACAGCACCGTTTTCAGACCTAAAGACCTTTGAGTTTTTGACCGAGAATTTGCCTAGTTGCAACTTGCAGATGGGAAATAGTTCGGTGGTGCGCTACATTCAATTATTCAATCAACGAAAGGATATTCGCTACAATGGAAATAGAGGAGTAAGCGGAATTGAAGGGTGTACTTCTACCGCTTTGGGGGCGCACATTGTAACAAACAACTCTATCTTAATTTCTGGTGATATTAGTTTTTTTTATGATTCTAATGCTTTTTGGAATGGACATGTATTACCAAATTTCAAGGTGATTGTGCTCAGCAACGGGGAGGGAAACATTTTTAAGATAATTCCTCACCCAAAGAAAGATGAGGTTTCTTTGCCATACTTTACCACTCCTCACAAAACATCAATAAGAAAATTTTGCGACCTTTATAACCTCAAGCATTACAAAGCAACCAATTTAAAAGAATTGAGTGATAATTTCGCTCCATTTATAGAAGAAAACAACCAACCTTCCGTGCTTGAAATAGACACAAGTAAAGAAGAAAACGATACAATACTAACAAATTATTTCACTTATATAAACCACTATAAACATGGAAAATAAGACAGTAAAATGGGAAACTATGAAGCAGTTTTCTGACATAAACTTTGAGTTTTACAATGGAATTGCAAAAATAACGATTAATCGTCCAGAAGTGTATAACGCATTTAGACCTGAAACAACTATTCAAATGCTGGAGGCAATAGATTTGTGCAGAGAAGAGGCGAGAATAAAAGTATTGGTTCTTACAGGAATTGGAGACAAAGCATTTTGCGCTGGGGGAGATCAAAACGTAAAAGGAAAAGGAGGATATATTGGAGAAGATGGAGTGCCTAGACTAAATATTTTGGACTTGCACAAGAAGATTCGTTCTATTCCCAAACCTGTAATTGCCATGGTAAATGGATATGCAATTGGAGGAGGTCATGTACTACATGTGGTTTGTGACATTACGATTGCTTCTGACAATGCCAAATTTGGACAAACCGGACCTAAAGTAGGAAGTTTTGATGCTGGATTTGGATCTTCTTACCTCGCACGACATGTTGGTCAGAAGAAGGCGAGAGAAATTTGGTTTTTGTGTGAGCAATATACCGCGAAAGAAGCAGAAGAAATGGGTATGGTGAACAAAGTGGTTTCGCTTGATGAGTTAGAATCCACCACCATTCAGTGGGCAGAAACAATGATGAAGAGAAGTCCGCTAGCCCTTAGAATGATCAAGAGGGGATTGAATGCCGAATTGGATGGACAAACCGGTATCATGGAGTTTGCGGGAGACGCAACTCTTATGTACTACCTCATGGACGAGGCACACGAAGGTAAAAATGCATTTTTGGAGAAAAGAGATCCAGATTTCTCGAAGTTTCCAACATTCCCTTAATTAGATCAAACTACAAAAACCCAAAAGCTATGATAGCAATGGATGTAACAAATAATATAACAGAAGTACTGGCTGAAGATTTAAAGCAAATTGATGCCCTAAAAAGAGAAATATTTTTTCAAGATAAAAAGGAAACATCACCTTTAATTGCTACTTTTTTGGAGTTCGTTTTCAATAAACAGGGTAAAAATTTACGACCCAAATTAACGTTGCTCTCGTCCAAAGTGGTGGGAGAAACAAACCGCTCTACTTATCTATCAGCTATCTTAATAGATATTTTACATGAAGCAACATTACTGCATGATGATGTCGTAGATGCGGCCGAATTGAGAAGAGGTGCCACCTCGGCTAATGTGGTTTTTGGAAACAAAGCCACCGTATTGATGGGTGATTATTTATTGTCCAAAATGATTGAAGTGTGTACCAAGCAACAGGAATTTAAGTTATTAGAGATTATTTCAACCACTTTGGTGTCGCTCTCTAAAGGGGAGTTGATTCAGCTAAATGCCACCAAAGACAATGAGTTTTCGGTTTCTCAACTCACAAAAATTGCCGCACTCAAGACGGGTAGTTTGTTGAAAGCAAGCTGTCTGGCTGGTGCCTATTCGGCTGGATTGGTGCAAAATAAAATATCTGTTTGGAATGACTACGCGGAGTATTTGGGAGTTTCTTATCAGATAAAAGATGACATTATCGATTATGTTGAGAACGGAAAAGAACGATACAAGGATATCAAGGAAGGAAAAGTGAACATCCCAATGGCATTGGCACTCGAAGAAGCTGATGAGCGTGAAGCAGAGCATATGTTGGGATTGATAAGGGATAAGGAAAATTTTGAATCAAATATCCAAGAAATTGAATCATTTTTGGAGAAAAAAGGTGGTTTGCAATTAGCGGAGAATCTTCAAGTTACCTATCTGAATAAAGCTATAGATGAACTCAAAAAAATGCCTAATTCAGAGGATTTAATTCACTTTACAGATACGATTGGTAAACGAACTTTTTAAGTTTGAAAAAAGCTCTAGACTATATTACCAATAGTTCGATTGCTATTATTGGCCTGTATTTATTTGCTTTTGCTGTATTGGGTGCCTATCTCAGTGTATCTGTATTATTGATCGATACATGGAAAGCGACCATGTTTTTATTGGTTTCAACACTTGGAATAATGGGCTTCGGTGGAATTGCCTTGTTATTCTTTTATCCAAGCGAAAAGTACCTACGACTTACTTTTTATCTGCTTTGCTGCGGATTATTGTCTTTCGTCTGTTTGATTTTTATTTCAGGTTATTCTGTCGAAAGCCTGATAGATTTGCTTACAGATAAATACGAGTATCCAGAGAATGCTATTTTTCTTTGGTTTATTTCCCTTTCTATATTTTATACCATTAAAGTAGGGATAAAATCCTATCGTTAAGAGGTTTGAGTAAGCATTATTCGACTTGCTTCAAAAGGCGAAATTTCCCCATTCAGAACTAATTCCTCTAACTCTTTCAATTTATTGCTTGTTTCTTTTCCTTGGTAAAAGGAGGTAAGAATCTGATGATGTAGGAATTTGTAGAACCAATCCTTGGTTTGTCTCTTTCTATTACGGTCAAAATAACCAGTAGTTTTGGTTTTAATTACGTAAGAATTAATAATATCCCAAGCCTCTTTTATCCCAGTTTCTTCTAGAGCAGAACATAGTTCAACTTTCGGGATCCAGTCACTTTCTTTGGCAGGAAATAAATGAAGCGCATTTGCATACTCTCTTTTGGCTTGTTTGGCTTTCACCAAATTGTCTCCTTCCGCTTTGTTGATGAGGATGGCATCCGCCATTTCCATGATTCCCCTTTTTATTCCTTGCAATTCATCGCCTGCTCCAGCAATCATCAAGAGCAAGAAAAAGTCTGTCATGGAATATACTTCTGTTTCAGATTGGCCAACCCCCACAGTCTCTACTAGAATAATATCAAAACCAGCAGCTTCACACAAAATAATGGTTTCTTGTGTTTTTTGTCCCACGCCACCCAAAGTTTTGCCTGAGGCAGAAGGGCGAATGTATGCCTGGTTATTTACCGCCAACTTAGCCATTCTTGTCTTGTCTCCTAAGATGCTTCCACGAGATTGTTGCGAGGTAGGATCTATAGCTAATACTGCTACTTTCTTTCCAAGAGAAGTGAGGAAAGTCCCAAAAGTTTCAATGAATGTGCTCTTTCCAACACCTGGAACCCCAGTAATCCCAATACGAACGGATTGACCACTCTTTGGTAAACATTCATTAATGATTTGTTGGCCTAGGCTTTGATGTTCCGTCTTGCTACTCTCTATCAATGTGATAGCTTGGCTCAGAACAATTGTATTACCTTGGTCAATTCCTTCTTTGTAATAGTTGAGTGGTTGAAGTTTCAGAGTAAAAGGTTTTTTATTGTAGGACCAATTTACGAGTTTTCTTTCCTTTTTTTGAAATAACAGTAACGAAATAAACTCCTTTTTTGAAATTTGAGACATCAAGCGAAGTGGAGTAGGAGTCCGATACAATATCTTGGACAATTTTTCCAAATATATCAGAAACTACAATTCTACTTGGATTTTCTATTTCGTTTGTTTGCACAGTCACTAGTTGGTCGGCAGGGTTGGGATATAAGTGAAAATCAATATCAACTTTTTCTTCGCCAAGGGACAATGTTCCAATTCCTTCCGTAAAAAACGTTAGTCCTCCTTTGAGGTTACCAATTAGCAAATCTAATTTCCCATCATTTTTATAATCATACACGGTAGGAGATGAAAACAACCCATAGGTGTAATTATCAATAACTGTATCAATAATAAAGGTTTGTCTCGGATTGGCAGGATTTATTCCGGTAAATTTAAAAATCCCACCTGATTGTCCACCGCAGTATAAATAGGTTGTTCCGCTTTCTCTATAAAATTTTGGAGTTGCATATCCGGTCGAGGCACCATAAATATCCCAAATTTCATGAATTTCTACTCGTCCCATCGTGTCAGTAATTTTCTTGAAGCTATAAGATGAGGGAGTCCCTATATTTTCGTAATAACGAATGCCACCATTTACTTTTCCAATGATTAAATCTAAATCTGAATCATTGTCATAATCGAAGAGTTGCGGGGACGAAAACTGACCAACATCAATGGTATCGCCCAGATGGTCTTGGAATCTAGCACTTGTCAATACGAAGTTGGCTACATTTCCGGCACCTGCTGTGTTCGTAAAAAAATGAAGGTAACCTTCACTGTTTCCCAAAATCATATCTTGATCTCCATCATTATCTATGTCTCCAAAAGTTGGTTCTAGAGATTTTCCTAGTCTCAATGTATCCAAAGAATGATAGTTATCTGTCACAAACTCAAAACTTGGGGCGGTAGCCGTACCAATATTTTTGTACAGAGAAATTTTACAATCATACACAATACTATCTCTATTGAAGTAGCCGTAATTGGAAACGATAATATCCATCAATCCATCGGAATTGTAATCAAAAAACTCAGGAATTGCTTTGTCTCCCAAGTCAATATACTGATCTTGAAAAAGATTTTTTCGCTGAAAGTTAAAGATTGGAGATCGATTGGTTCCGGAATTCTTATAAAACCAAATTTGGTTATAGTTCTCGGCAAGCTCTGTTGTGTTGGGCGCAACTATTAAATCATTCAGTCCATCATTGTCTACATCTTCTATGTAGGAAGCGGGAAATAACATCACATCAACAGACGTGTCGTAAGAGGGATAGGCTGTGTCCTGAAGGGTGATACAAGAATTTTGATCTGGCAATATCCCGCCATTTTGAGCCAATACAAGATTGTTAAACGTTACGTCACCTAATAGCAAATCTGTCACGCTATCACCATTGTTGTCAAAAGCGGTAATTGTAGAACCAATATGTCTTGAATTTCCCCCCATAGGTCTGCTCCCTGTTCCTATTGCTGGTTGGGTTCCTAGTTCTGCTCCTGGAACGTTGAAATTGCAAGTGTCAAATAATTCTAGCTTGTTGGTACTGATCCCAATTTCTAAGAAACATCCCCAGCAATAATTTCTTAGTTCAAAATCCAAAGAATCACTGTTTCCTGTTCTTTCTACCGCCAAGTTTTTGTGATATTCGATAGAAACCCCCAATACTCCGAAAGTCAATATATCTAGATCTCCATCTCCATTGACATCATAAATGGCAGGAATGTCTTCATTTGGTATATACAAAGGAATAATACCTCCCGGATATTGGGGTCCAGCCACAGCATTCGAATAGAGTGAAAACTCCAATGATGAACTCGAAATATTGGTTGAGACACTCAAGTTTCCACCAGATAAACAATAAAACACGTCTTTCTTTCCGTCATTGTTATAGTCTCTCATCAACATCCAGCCTCTTGATTCGGGAAATTTTTGTTTGTAAACAGGAGCATATTTGTAGAAGACAATTCCTGTACCTCCCATATTTACTAATGGTGTTACTTGTTTGTCGGCTCTGTCAAAAGCTATCAAGTCCTCTTTTCCGTCTAAATTTAAATCCACGCGCGAGAATTGAGGAGCATTAAATCCACCACACCAGGGCATTTCCATAACTTGAGAGTTTTTCGTTACTGTAAATTCTGAATTTGGTAAAAATGTAACTTGACTCAATAAGCTAGTGGAAAGAAACAACAATAAAAGTGGTGTTTTTAGGATAGTTCTGAAGGACATAAAGTATGTTTTTAACGGTTAGTTAAAAATAAGTAAAATCTCAGAGAAAGAGAGTTTTTTCTAATGAAGTAATGGATTTTGTTTATGAATCGTTAACTAGAAGAACCTTGTTCAAAACCTATCGAATCCAAACTAATATTTGTATTTTTGGACTCTAACTAACCTTATGAATGAATTTTTTTTGACTTTAAAATCGAAATTTTACCAAAGCGAAATGCATGTGCGACTGGTAATGGTAAATGTGGCTGTTTTTTTGATTCTCCTCATTGGTGTCATTGTTACCCGTTCAGTATCGCCAAATTTTGATTTGGCAAAATATTTTAATGCCCCTTCAGAATTTTCGCAGTTGCTCCGTCAGCCTTGGTCACTTATCACGTATATGTTTTCGCATTCGCTTACGAGTATTTGGCACATTGTATGGAATATGGTGTTGCTTTATTTTTCGGGAAATATATTCAGACATTATTTAGGAAATAAAAAAGTGTTGAGCGTTTATCTCGCTGGAGGATTGTTTGGGTATTTATTCTTTTTTCTGGGGTATAATTTTATTCCTGCTTTCGAAGGAAACGGAATGTTAGTAGGAGCTTCAGCGGCAGTTTTAGCAATATTTGTTGCCATTGGCGTTGCAAAACCTACTATGGAATTAAAAATAATGTTTGTACCTCAACCTGTGAAACTAATTTATGTTGTGGCTATTTTTGTGGTGTTGGATCTTATGAGACTCCAGTCAAGCATAGGAGTGGAAGGTGGAAATGTAGGAGGTTGGTTGGCTCATTTGGGCGGAGCAGCTTTCGGAGCTTTTTATGGACATAAGATAAAAGAAGGCACAAATATTCTCAAAGGATTTGAAAAAGTATTGGATTCTTTGTTTTCGCTGAAAGTTGGAAAAGTTTTCGACAAGAAAAAAAGAACTCCTAAAATGAAAGTAAAGAAAGGAGGGAAGGTAGAACGCGAAAAACGCGCAGAAGGAAACAAAGAGAATCAGCTAGAGGCGATTTTGAATAAAGTAAAACAATCTGGCTATAGTAGTTTAACCAAAGAGGAAAAAGAGTTGTTTTTTTCTCAAACAAAAAAGTAACATGAATTTTTTTAGAGTTTTAGTGAGTTTTTTTGGGTTTGGAACCAAACCAAAAGTACAGTTAGACAAATCGGTACCCAGAGATGATTTTGAGTACAATGAATTACGAAAGTATAAAGAGAATAAAATGGATGCCATTCTTGAAAAAATTTCAGCGAAAGGAATCGATAGTTTGACAAGAAAGGAAAAAGAGTTTTTGGACTCGCAATCAAAATAAAAGTGAATGAAGGTGAATTTTTATAAGTACCAGGGAACGGGAAATGATTTTGTGATGATCGACAACCGCAATTTATTAATAGATAAAACTGATCTTTCTTTAGTAAAAAGACTTTGCGACAGAAAGTTTGGGATTGGTGCAGACGGATTAATTTTAATAGAAAATCATCCAGAGTTAGATTTTGAAATGATATATTTTAATGCTGATGGTACGCAAAGTTTTTGTGGGAACGGAAGCCGATGTGCAGTGGCATTTGCGAAAAAACTCGGAATTATTACTCAAACCACTTCATTCTTGGCAATAGACGGGGTTCACCAAGCAACTATTGTAGACGATAAAGTTGAATTAAA